>ONFO01000044.1 GCA_900317155.1 uncultured Bacteroidales bacterium | reverse complement strand
CTTGCCATAGTCGCTGAGTTCGCCCTTGGTGACCATCACGCTCTTGCCGTCCTTGGTGAACTTGCAGTGTACGTGCATGCCCGAACCAGCCTTACCCACGGTAATCTTCGGGGCGAAGGTCAAGGTGACGCCGTATTCGTAGGCCAGTTGGCGCATGATCCACTTAGCGACCACGAGTTGGTCGGCAGCGTCTTCGATGTTGGTGGGCAGGAACTCGATTTCATTCTGCTCGTAGATCTTGCCGTCGAGGGTGAAGTTACCCACTTCGGAGTGACCATACTTAATCAAGCCGCCAGCCTGTGCGATGAGGCGCATGGCTTCGACGCGGTACTCTGTGAACTTGTTGAACGGGGCGCTCTCGTGGTAGCCACGTTGGTCGGGCACTTCGTAGATTTCTTCGTCATCGGCGATGATGTAGTATTCCAGCTCGCCCATGGTCTCCATCTGCAAGCCAGTGGTCTTCTTGAATACTTCGTGGGCTTTGTGGAGGATATGCTCGGGTGAGCTCTCGAAAGGCTCGCCGTCACGATTGTAGAACGAACAGAGAATGTCCAAGGTCGGGATCTCTGAGAAGGGGTTGAGGAAGGCGGTCTTGTACTTCGGCACCACGTAGAGGTCGCTCTTGCCGGCTTCGATGAAGGGGAAGAGGCTCGAACCATCGACGCGCTCACCAGCGGTGAGGATATTCTCGAGGTGTTCGAGGCTGTGGATCACGAAGTTTAAGGTCTTCAGCTTGCCGTCCCAGCCACAATAGTGGAAGTTGACGAATTCGATTTGGTTTTCCTCGCAATAACGGATGATGTCAGCGCGAGTGAACTCTGCTGCAGGCTTCTGAAGGTACTGCACCAGACGATTGGGGTTCATGGCAATTCTTTGGTCCATTACGATTTGTTTATTTAAAGATTTAAAGATTCAAAATTCAAAGATTTTGCGCAAAGATAGTAATTATTCCGTCATCTTTGTTCAAAAGAAGAATAAATACTGTTTTTTCCTTTGATTACGCTGTTTTTTCCTACTTTTGCGCTAACAAAAGCAAGAATTATGGCACTAAGAGACTGGATGATTGCCTTCAACAACGCCAAGACGATGGAGTCGAACGGCGAGGAAGGTCCTGAACTGATAGCGGAATACGAGCGCGTGTTGTCCAAATTAGGCGAAGGGCCTTTCACCGAGGCCGAGGAAAACGTCCGCAAGGAAGTTTGTCGGAATCTATACGAATTGTATGCCCTCAATGGAGATGAGGCGAAGGAGGAGGAATATCAGAATTTGGCTGAATGACAGTGAAATATCATAGAATTGTAATACGCATTTCTCTTTTGTCGTAATACCACGAGAAGGAGATGGAACATAAATTCAGCAACAATAGTATTGACCTCCAAGTGCTGCGGGAGTTCTGCGAGCAGGAGGGCGAGGCGGTCGTTTATCGCAAAGGTGAACGGATGGAAAGTGAGGGCGAGCCGTCGAAATGGTTCGGCTTTGTGGCCGATGGATGCTTCAAGTACACAGTGCGGGGCATTGACAACGAGCGGGAACATATCACTTGGATTTCGTTTGATGGCGAGTTTGTGGGCGACTATCCAGCAGGTCTTGATGGGCGTCCGTCGCAGAACACTATTGAGGCAATGGTGACCAGCCGCGTGTTCCGCGTGAGTTGTGAGCAACTGCTGAAGTGGTTCGGTGAGAGCAGCGAAAGAATGGAACTACGCAGTCTCATAGGCGAACACTTCCTTTGGCAAATAAAAGGCCGCTACCTCGATTTCTTTCGCGCAACGCCACGCCAGCGATACGAAATGCTGCTGCAACGCTGTCCTGGCATCGTTCATTTGCTCGACTTGCAGGACATCGCCTCGTTCCTTTGCATCACCCCACAGATGCTCTCCAAAATACGCAAAGGAATCACTTTCGAGACCAAACAATAACAAAACTCTGAAACTATTTTCAGACTTACACTCTTGACTCCCAATTTTGGGGATTTGCCGGGGATTGTTTCTTGTTTTTTTTTACCTTCGCCAAACGAATTGAAAAGACAAAGAAGATGAAACACTATAGACGATTCCTACTCCTACTGGCGATGCTATTGACAGCGACATTCGCATCGGCACAAACGGCAAATGATTATTGGTTAGCGGCCGACAAAGCACTGGCAGTGGGAAACATTGACAGTACATTTTACTATCTCAATCTGTTCAGGGAAAAGTTCGGCAGACAATATGCATTTGCTTATACGACGTTCTTAACAGAAGAAGACTACAGAACACTTCACAATGATGCACGGTGGACGGCTTTTATGGACTCTATGCGTACTTACAAGCATGAAGCCGAGGATAAAGAGGAAATTGCTTATCCAAGGAAAACGGTTGTGGAGGACGCCAGCGCCCCAATCGTCAAGCGATACGATATACAGTTGAACATTGACGTGGATAAAAAAACACTCACAGTGACAGCAACGGCGCAGATTGATTTCAAGGGTATGGAAAACATTGATTTCACGCTCTGGAAATACTCGACCATCAACTACATCCATTGCAAGAAGAAGGAACTAACATACTCATTCGACACTAAGGCCAAATCGCCTAACACCTACATTCCGCAAGGAGCACTGCTATGCCTAACCGCCCCAAAGAAGAAGGGCCTTTGCAGCATCACCTTCGACTATTCCTGCAAACTCGACAGTCTTGACACTTGGATGAGCTCGATGGAAAGGGATTGGGTGCAGCTGGGCTATTACATGGCATGGTTTCCCATCAACAGCGACAGCCGCGACTTCACGGCAAAAGTCTCCGTTTCCATCAACGACGGCTATACGGTTAGCGGTTCGGGTATCGTACAGCGCAAGGGTGAAAAGTGGGAAATGTCGCAGCCGTGGGGAGGTTTTGACCTTCAGATTGTGGCTTCGCCAACACTCAAATCGAAGAAGATGACAAGTGATGGGCGTACATTCGAAATAGTCTATACTGACTTCGCCGATGCAGATGCCGACTCTGCGTTGGTTACATGTAGCGAGGTGCTGCAATTCTATACCCGCTTGTTCAAAACCAATCCCAGCAACGACTATATGAAATTCCTTGTTGTACCACGTCGTGGTGGGGGTATCAGCCGAAAGAACTTTATTGCTTACCAAACGAGACACTTCAACGAGGATTTCAAAACTGCTATTGGCCACGAAATGGGTCATTTCTGGTGGAACAAGGCACCGACATTCAGTTGGGAAGACTGGCTCAACGAAGGCTTTGCAGAATTCAGTATGTTGTGGTACATCAAGTGTCATTTTGACAAGCACGTTTTCGACTGTTATCTGGAAGCCTGCCGCGAAAATGCCCGCCATGTCTGTCCCATCTACGAGGTTGACCGTGATGCTCCTGAAGCTTACGATGCCCTGTATAATAAAGGTGCCTTGCTTCTGTATGACTTAGAGCAGGAAGTCGGTGAAACGCGCTTCTTCGAGTTTATGCAAGGAGTGGCTGAACGTGAAATAACCTCAACTGCCCTTCTTTTAGATTATGCAGAAGAGAAGTTGGGGAAAGAGACAAGAGAATGGATAGAGAACAGGATTAAATCATAAGCAAAAACGATGAACGAATAATCCATCCTAATTGCCCTCATTGCAATGGCGGGGCAGGCACAAGACGCACGCGTCTTAGCTAAACCGAAAATGGTGACGGAATATCACAGCCAAATCTCCAAAATTTTACACGATTTGGACAAACTATTCGATATTATGCAGCCAAATCTCTGAAATTTTATATGATTTGGACAAGTTTTTAATTTCCTTTGTCCATTTCTCCCCTAAAAACCGAGTTTCCGACAAAAATATGCATCAAAATTTGTCGGAAAGTGGGTATAAAAACCGAGTTTCCGACAAATAGTTATCGTTTCAGCATATTAAAATAAGCATCCAAAAGTTTCTGCGCACCGATATAAGCGCTCATGCGCTGGCCGCGCACGTCGGCTTCCACCAAAGGTAACAGGTCGGCTACTAATTGGTTCTGATAGAAATCGTTTTTCAAGGCGCTGTCCATCGAGTCGTACATCATCTGCACGTCTTGTTGGGCGCGTTTCTTATAGAGGTAGCCGTTGTCGCGGATGGCCTGCACGTGGTCGGCGACCATCTGCCACACCTCGTCGATTTGGAAGCCCGTCAGGGCAGAGCAGGTCAGCACCTTGGTCTCTTGTCCCGATTCGGGCAAGGGGAAGAGGTGCAGTGCGTTACGGCATTCGGCGGCGGCGCGGTTGGCGCGCATCACATTGTCGCCATCGGCCTTGTTCACCGCGATGCCATCGGCCATCTCCATGATACCGCGCTTGATGCCTTGCAGCTCGTCGCCAGCGCCACTGATTAAGATGAGCAGGAAGAAATCGACCATGGAATGCACCGCCGTCTCAGATTGGCCTACGCCCACGGTCTCCACGAAAATGGTATCGTATCCCGCTGCTTCACAAAGGATAATGGTTTCCCTTGTCTTGCGAGCCACACCGCCCAAAGTGCCTGCCGAGGCCGAGGGACGGATGTAAGCATTGGGATGCACAGAGAGGCTTTCCATACGCGTCTTGTCGCCCAATATGCTGCCCTTGGAGCGTTGGCTTGAGGGGTCGATGGCCAAGACTGCCAACTTCTGTCCTTTGTCGCACAGATGCACACCCAAAGCCTCAATAAAAGTGCTCTTGCCCGCACCAGGAACACCGGTAATGCCTAAACGCAAGGCCTTACCTGCATGGGGCAGACATGCCGCTATGATCTGTTGCGCCAACTCCTGATGTTTGGGCAGGGCGCTTTCCACCAAGGTGATGGCTTTGCTGAGCGTCACGCGGTCGCCTTTGAGGATGCCGTCGACATACCATTCCAGCGGCATAAGTTGCTGCTGGTTGCGCTTCATACGTTCCAAAGCGTTCGGGTTGACTTGGATAGGACCGTCCACTCCTTCAGTGACCTTGAGGTTGGATTCCCAATCATGCTCTTGATTTTCAAAGTGTTCGTATTCCATAGCGGGCTGTGTTTGATTTTGCAAAGATATGGATTATTGTTGATTGTTGGGTGTTGAAATGATAATTCGATGTTGTCAATTGTTGAATTGTTGGGACTATGACTAATGACTATGACAATGACCGCATTCCTATTGAGATAGAGCGGTCATTGTTATTGTCACAAGTCATAGTCAAGAAATTGTAAATCAACAAATTTGAATTTTTTCTTGCGTTATTCCAAAAAAAATGCGTAATTTTGTAGTTTCTAAGAAGATTATAGCCAATGACTAACAAAACAAGAGTACTATTTGTCCACCAGGAAATCGCCCCTTATCTTCCGGAAACTCCGATGAGCCTTGTGGGACGATACCTGCCTCAAGCCACACAAGAAAGCGGAAAGGAAATCAGAATTTTCATGCCACGTTACGGTGTCATCAACGAGCGCCGCAACCAACTTCACGAGGTGATTCGTCTATCGGGTATGAACCTCATCATCAACGACACAGACCACCCCCTTATCATCAAAGTGGCCTCTATCCAGAAGGCAAGGATGCAGATTTATTTCATCGACAACGATGACTTTTTCACGAAAAAGAAATACCTGATGTATGATGAAAATGGTACTTTTTGCGAAGACAACGACAGCCGTTGCGTATTCTTCACCCGTGGCGTAATCGAGACGGTGAAGAAACTCAACTGGTCGCCTGATGTCATCCATTGTCATGGCTGGATCTCGGCGCTGATGCCTGTCTACATCAAACGGGCCATGAACGTGAGAGACAATCCATTATTCAACGAGTCGAAAATCATTTATTCTATCTATGACGATGGATTCGATGAGACTTTCAGAGCGGGTTTCGACAAGAAGATGAAGCTTCAGGGCATGAACGCAAAAGATCTCAAGTATTTCAAGGAAGCCAACTACGTCAACCTGACCAAGGCGGCCATCGACTATTCAGACGGCATCGTGGTGAGCACCGAGCATCTGCACCCCGAGATTGCTACCCACTTGCAGACCGTCAAGAAGCCCGTACTTTCCTATCAAGAGCAGGTGCATTATGCTCAAGCCTGCAATGATTTCTACGACACCATTCTTCAAAAACAATAAGAACCGCTTTTTTGAGTTATCCCTCAACGAATAATCTCAACAATTTTCAATCTGATGAAAACACAGCATTCAACTGCTCGAACCTTTATAGCATTATTAACCGCCACTTTGCTTATAGCTTTCGCCTCGTGCAAGAAATCCCCTGAAACCGTCGGCAACAATTTAATCTCGGGCGACAACTACATTGGCATCTTTCATACCGATACGGTAGAGGTGCTTTGCCATTCTTATCTCGATTCCGTCGCCACGGGAAACGTCACTAACGCCCTGCTGGGCGCCATGAAAGACCCCGTCTTTGGCATTTCCGAAGCTGGTTTCTACACCCAATTCCGTCCTTCGGTGGCTGGTCAGAGCTTCGGCAGCAACCCTGTGTTGGACTCCTTGGTATTGCAGCTCTGTATCGCAGGATATTATGGCGACACGACCGCATTGCAGACCGTTCACGCCTATGAGTTGACGGACACCTTGTCAGCACAAACCACCTATTACAATCATTCAACGGTGGCCACAAACGTTGTTGACCAAGCCAACAGTCATCAGTTCTTTCCGCATCCCAGAACCAAAACACACATCATCGGCACCGACACCGTTCAGCAACCCATCATCCGCATACCTTTGAGTCAGCAGTTGGGCCAATACCTTATGTCTCTCGACACAACGGCTTTCTCACGTCCCGACCTCTTCAAGCAATATTTCAAGGGTCTGTACCTGACCTGTGACCCTGTGACCACAGATGGCGCCATCACCTACCTCAACCTGACCAACAACACGCACACCCTGCTGCAACTCTACTACCACGATGCAGCCACACCCGAAAAACACATGCGCTACAATTTCTATGTGACCTCTTCGGATACCTACTTCAACCATATTGACCATGACTACACCCAAGGTTGCCCCCCATTTGTCAGCCAAGTGCTTGACCAACAACCAGCTCTGGGACAAGAAGAAGTGTATCTGCAAACCATGGGCGGCGTGAAGGTTTGGATTAAATTCCCCAACCTTACGCGTTGGACCGATTCTCTGACCGAAGGCCATCTTGTCATCAACGAGGCAAGACTGATATTGCCCGCCTCTCAGTTGGCTACAGATTCCATCTACAAAGCACCGACCGTTTTCTCCTTGATTGGTTTCAATGCCGACAGCACTACCTATCTCCTACCCGACTATTATGAAGGCAACAGCTATTTTGATGGGACATATAGCTCAAGCGATAAATCTGTCACTTTCAGAATCTCTGAATACCTGCAGAGCATCATCATGAAAGAAAAAGAAAACATGGGGCTCAGCCTCGGCATCAACGGCGCTTCATATAACGCACAACGCCTTGTGATTAACGGCCCGGATGCCCCGGTGGGAGAGAAAATGAAGCTTGAGGTCACTTATTCCATCGTAAATGAATGAGGTATGAGGTATGAGGAGTGTTGAATGCTGAATGAAGAATGAAGAATTTTGAATCTTTGAATCTTTGAATTTTGAATCCTTGAATCTTTAAATCTAAGAAAATATGAAGAAATTGCTTTTAGCCGCTTTGATTATTGCAGGGTTGACCTGCTCGGCACAACAGAAACAAGAAAAGGAAACCGTCGTCGTCATAAAGACCACTATGGGAACCATTAAAGCCAAATTGTATAACGACACACCCTTGCACCGCGACAACTTCATCAAGTTGGTGAACGAGGGCTGGTACAACGGCTCGCCGTTCCACCGTGTCATCAAGGACTTTATGATTCAAGGTGGACAGAATGCCGACGGTCGCCTCGACCCGGGCTACACCGTCCCTGCCGAATTCAAGGACAACCACTTCCACAAGAAAGGTGCCCTTTGTGCCGCTCGCCAAGGCGACCAAGTGAACCCCAAGAAGGCCTCCAGCGGCTCACAGTTCTACATCGTGCAAGGCAAAACCTACGACGACAGATGGTTAGACATGTACGAAAGCCATTCTGGCAAAGTGCTCAACGCCCGTCAACGCCAGACTTACAAGACCGTGGGTGGCACGCCCCATCTTGATGGCGACTACACCGTGTTCGGCGAAGTGACCGAGGGTTTGGACATTGTCGACAAGATTGCCGCTGTGAAGACTGGACGCATGGACGTCCCCGTCGAGCCTGTGACTATCATTTCTGTTACGATTGAAAAATAAGCTATTAGCCGTTAGCAATTAGCAATTAGCTTGCAGGCAGTAGGCCCAAGCTAATAGCTAACTGCTAATAGCTAAAAGCCAAAAAATATTCCTATGAAAGAAAAAGTAGAAGAGATACTATCCCAAGTGCGTGACTTCCAGGCCGACAGCAAAGAGGCTTTGGAGAACTTCCGCATCACTTATCTGAGCAAGAAAGGCGTTATCCCTGCCTTGTTTGCTGATTTCAAGACCGTGGCCCCTGAGCTCCGCAAGGAGATGGGCATGAAACTCAACGAGCTGAAGAACATCGTGCAAGACAAGGTGGAGGAGCAGCTGCAGAAGTTCGAAAACCAGCATAGCAACGACGCCGGCTTCGACATGAGCATGCCCGCCGCCGACATGAAGGGTGCCCGTCACCCGCTATCCATCGTGCGCCGCGACATCAACGAGATCTTCTCGCATCTCGGCTTCACCATCGCCGAAGGTCCCGAGATTGAGGATGACTACCATGTCTTCTCAGCCTTGAACTTCCCCCTCGACCATCCTGCCCGAGACATGCAGGACACCTTCTTCATCAGCAAGGAACCCAATGTCAACAAGGCATCGGATGTGCTATTGCGTACCCACACCTCGAGTGTGCAGGTCCGCGTGATGGAGACCCACCAGCCGCCCATCCGCATCATCGCCCCTGGCCGCGTGTTCCGCAACGAAGCCATCTCGGCCCGTGCCCACTGCATCTTCCACCAAATTGAGGGCCTTTACATCGACGAGGGCGTCTCTTTCGCCGACCTGAAGCAGACCTTGTACCACTTCGTGCAGGAGTTCTTCGGCGAGGGCACTAAGGTGCGTTTCCGCCCGTCCTATTTCCCCTTCACCGAGACCTCGGCGGAGATGGACATCTCGTGCAACATCTGTGGCGGCAAGGGCTGCAACATCTGCAAGCACACGGGTTGGGTTGAAATCTTGGGTTGTGGCATGTGCGACCCCAACATCCTCACTGCCAGCGGCATCGACCCGGAAAAATACACCGGTTTCGCCTTCGGCATGGGTGTGGAACGTATCGCCATGCTGAAATACGGCATCAACGACCTGCGCTTGTTCTTCGAGAACGACTTGAAGTTCTTGGAGCAGTTTGAGTTGGCGTGATGTTAAACGTATCCAAACAAGGAAACCGAGGCTTGGGTCTCGGTTTTTTTGTGCTTGCTTACAAGGTATATTCAGTTAGTTCCATTGTTCTGGTTGCTCCATTTCCCTGAAGTGTTGGATGATTTCTTCCGTGACGGTAAAACTCGTTTTGCCCGATGCCGTGGGCTGGAAATAGTCGAATGTGCCGACTTTTAAGCGCAAAGGCTATATTCGGGGCGGCTCAGCCAGGCATGCAGTCTTTTGATTCCTCTATTGCAAGCTTTTCGGGCTCCTTCAATAGAGCAATCCAATTCTTCACCAATACATTCAAGCGAACGCTCATAGAGTCCGTCGAAACCAAAGAGTAAACTCACGGCTTTATACTCTTTGACGGGCAACTGCTTGACAAGCTTTCTTACCGCTGTACGGGTATTCGCCAACTCATATCTTTCGTAGGGCGTCGGGTGTTCGCAATCGCAAATGTCTCTTTGCGGGTAATCGTCGTTACCGTCAATCGGGATGATGGGACAGGTGTCGAACTCCTCTTCCAACGAGACTGACAGCACCTGATTGATATTCCTCGCTGCCTTTGACATGGCATGGCTAAGGACGATTTTGGCATAACCCAAAAAAGGCACGCCCAATTGGGGATTGTAGGATTCGACGGCATTAATCAGTGCCAGACAACCCTCTTGGAACAAGTCGTCACGCAAGTCTTTGCGGTAGCCGGCTCTTTCATTTGCAAGTTTGCTCACGAGTTTCAGGTTTTCAGCGGTGAAGATGTTTTTTGCCATAAGACTATGATTTATAGGTGAATAATTGATGGGTTTCAATTTTGATGCTCCCATTATACGAAATCAAAATCAATCTTGATTTGTGTTAACACGGTTTTTTTGCACTTTTTTCGAGACAAAAAAAACTAATCAATTGAAAAACAAATGGATAAAAAATAGAATAAATTTTATGGCTGATGAAAAAAATATCCAGCGCCATGAAAACTCTAATGATTATGCGTATCAACGAAAAGAGGCTGTTCCGCAATATCCTCGTATTTGTCGTCTAACTATGCATCACATTCTTGAAGTCTACAGACTTCGGACGCACTGAGTGAAATACTACCTTCAAATAGAATCTATACCAAAATTTCACTTTATCATTTTCAAACCAAAAACGTTCTTTGCTTGTGTACGAATTTGATGAATCTTTTTTTGTAAAATCATTTAGGGTCATAGTACCGCTTGTTTTTTTCTTACTCAATCACAATCCAAATGCCGCTTCTGGCATCGCCTTCCCTTCTGAGCTTACCGTTTCGCGAAGCAGATTGATGTCTCTTGATATGGTCATTCGTGATACATGCAGGATATTGACAAGACTATCCATAGTGATCTTTGGAGTAATTCTCATCAGATGGAGTATTTCCAATCGTCTTTTTTCTGCCGTATTTCTATCAGTGACATTTTCAGTAACATTTTCAGGAACACCATCAGTAACATCGTTTGTAATACCATTATTATCAATCACTTTATCAGTAACATTATCTGTGACATCATCAGTGATATCGGGAGCCCAAACCTCACCGACGGGCAGGATGTGGCCTTCCTTGTCCATACTCAACTCATCGCAGACAAACTCTGGATGGCATGGGATACGAATAATGAAATAGGAATTGCAAAGATACAAATATTGAACAAATAATCTCCTAAAACAGGAAATATCAAATGAAAAGCGATTATCTAATTGTTTTGTAAACAATCTTGTCACAAGCCTTCGTAAATCCTACTCTTCGGATGATTTCGACGGAACTGAAGTCATTCACGTCAAACCAAAAATAATCGAAGAGGCGTTCTCCCTTTTCGTCGCACCCATTCGTGATGCGCGACATGACATCGTTAAGCAGAGGCAACAGCCTGTCTGTGTAGTCGTTTTCACTGGTCGGTAGCAAATCGGGATGGGCATAGAACATCAACACCCGGCCTCCTTTTTCCTTGTGCTCCAATTGGGGAATGTGGATGCTGGGGCTTTCTTTTGCAAGAGCGATATACATTACCATGCGGTTGCCTTCCTTGTTCCAACATTGAATGGAAAGCGATTCTTTCGCCATGGAATAAAAACTACCGTTTACCAACTCCTTAGGGGTTTGATTTTCAAATGATGCGATGCTGTTTTCTGGTTTCATTGTCATTATGTTGTTTTTGTATTATTTGCCGTTTTTTTCAGAAAAATCGTCCACTAGTGGATTTCAAAGGACCTGCTGAGCGTGGATCCTTGAAAAATTCCTCCACGTCACATACGGTGTAACCCAAATCGGGGAACAACGGTTCAAGCGCGGATCGGCGGTATTCTCGCAGCAAAAAGATGTTGTTCTCTTTTTCCTTTTTCAGCGGAGTGAGTTGCTTCTGGTATTGCTTGTTGTCAATCTCGCCCGACTTCAGTTGTCCATACAGTTCCTTGCACGCTTCGTCGATTTCCTTCTCTCTCTTTTCCTTCTTTTCCTTCTTCTCTTCATAGATTGCCATGATGGCCTTCAGATCGACACGATACGCATAAAACAACCTGAATTTGAGACGTTCAATCGTGTCTTCCAGGTTTTGTATCTTAATTGGCATATCCTTAGTCTTCCAGTAAAGCTCACTCCTCAGATATATATTCTCCAGCTCCATGTCGTCAATCAAGGAAAGGCTTTCTTTTTCCAAAATATCAACGACCTGTTTCAACGAGTAAGCTTGATACAGGCTCTTTGCCTCATCATAGCGACTGTTAATCCTCATGAAGTTGGGCCACAACGACGAGAACGGATAGATGGATTCCGTTTCGGTTTTGCCGTTTTCGTCGACAACTCCACAGCGGTTGCTGCCTGATAAGGGGCTGCCAGCGATTTGGTAAACCAGTTTTTTCATTCCGTTACCATCGCAAATCAAGGCGGTTTCGCAGTTCAGCCACCATTCAAGGTAAACGCCCAAGGTAGGGTTGTGAAATCCGCTCGTCCCCGTGTAGGTCATTCCGTTTTGGATGGGCACAGGGCAGAGGAACATGCGGCTGTCCGACATAATTATGTTTCTGTACTTAAGAAACCTGAAAGCATTGTTGCAGAAGAGCGATCTCTCTTCTGCTTTTTCTTCGTCAGTTTTAGGAGTTGGAGCTAGCTTTTTCCCACCAATGGCAAAATAAGTGCCGGTGGTGTCCAGTTTCACTTCGTTGTCCACCTGCTCACCAGCTTGCTCCAAAGGATAGCAGTCGAGTACGTTGCCGTTCAATAGTTGGATTTTCCCTTCGGGATGCTTGAAGTCGTCGTGTGTTTTGATGATGCCCATGATGATTGATTTTATTAATGGAAGTCTGTTCATGTCTATAGTGTTGTCATTTTATCTTGCCTCTCTCGAACCAACGGCTGATGTCGAAATAGATGGTTTCGGAATAGCCGCCTACTATCTCTTCAAGCTCAAGGCAATCTATATGTCCTGGAAGCAGACGCTGGCTAACCACCCTCATGGTTGGGCGGTAGGTTCTCAGGAACTCGTATTCATGTCCCACGCAGATGACGCAATACGGATCGTCGAGCGTGCCCTTCCCTGTACTCTCTATCGCCTCGCAAATCAGTAGTTCTTGTCCCAGATATTCTGAAAGGGAAAGTTGAGCGCAAGTTAATCGCTGGGAGCCTGAAAGCCTGCCTTTGTTTTTCTGCTTCCAATAATCCACACTGAGTTCGTCTGGAATAATGCCCTTCGCATAATCCTCCGTAAAGGTGTAGCCATACACCAAGCCGCGCATGGTTTCCGTGTTGAAATCACGCAGTTGACCTTCCACGAATTTTTTCAGCCAATAGTTGTTGAAGGCGTTTTCGTAGTCTTGGTAGTTTACTTTCTTGGGGTAGTCTGTGTTCATAGCTGTAGTTGAATTTGGTGGTTATTTATTAAGTAAAGGTTCAAAACTAATATACAGAATTCTAAGCTGTAAGCTATCAGCTCGGTAGCGCCATGGCTGACTGTTGCTGGCTAAATGCTCACACAACTATTTTATAGTTTCAGTTTATGACATTTTCAACTTGGAATAGAAAAAAATTACGAAAATAAATCATATTTTTTGCAAGATGTTTTCAATATTTCAAAAATTCTGTATTTTTGCAAACTGAAATCACAATGGAAATAATCCCAATCAAGATCAATAAAACTAAGACAAAAAGAAAGTCAAACAAAATGAAAGAACTATGAAAAGTGGAACAAACACGGTATTTGGAGAACGGCTGGCCAATGCCCGTAAGATGCGGTGCCTCTCGCAACGCGAGCTCAGCGAGAGGCTCGACATACGGCTATCGGCCAACGCCATTGCCAAGTACGAGACGGGCAAGATGATGCCGACAAGCGAGGTGCAGGCGGCCCTCGCCGTCGCGCTCGGGGTGGACATCGATTATTTCCACCACCCCTTCACCGTCACCATTCCTGAAAGCGCCTGGAAGTTTCGGAAGCGGGCTTCGCTAGGCGCCAAACAAATTGCCGCCATCCAACAAATGGCCACCGACCAGATGGAACGCATCGCCGACATCGAACAGGTGTGCAACATCAACCAACCCTTTCAACTTGACTACAGCGACACCCCTGTCGCCACCTTTATCCAAGCCGAAGCCATGGCACAACGCATCCGCAACGAACTCGGCCTCGGCAAAGCCCCTATCTTCACCCCTATCGCCCTGCTTGAGTCGCTCGGCTTCCGCATCGTGGAGGTGGAGGCCGACTCAAAGTTTGACGGCACCAGCGCCATGGCCGACCGCACCCCATTGGTTGTCCTCAACGCCACCTATGAACCCGAGCGCAAACGCTTCACCCTCTTCCACGAGATGGCTCACCTGCTGCTCCGTTTCGAGGAGGGTGCCGACGTCGAGCGCCTCTGCAACGCCTTCGCCAGCGAGATGCTCATCCCCACTTCAGTCCTTGTCGAACGCCTCGGCGAGAAACGCAAAAACCTCACTTTTGAGGAGTTGGTCGGCCTGCAACGCGACTTTGGCATCTCCATAGAGGCCCTCATGTACAAAGCCCATCAACACGAAATCATCGACGATGCCTATTTCAAACGCTTTAACATCACAGTAAAAAAGAAAACCAATGTAGAACTCCGCGCACGGGTGCGCAAACCCCTCTGGCAACCCGAAAGCACCACCTACTTGCGCCGTCTCGTGCTGCAAGCCCTTAGCAACGAACTCATCACCCCCGCCAAGGCAGCCTCGCTGCTCGGCGTTGAGATGGATTCCATTGACCCAAAAAAAATATTTGTATAAGAAATGAAAATCATCGTATCTATTACTTTGTTAGCAAATCTATTTGCCGATGACTTGCCCAAGAAAAGCAAGCATGCCGGCATCACCCTCTTCAGCCTCGACCTCTACCAAGCGTCCCGACTGAGTGCCAAAACCCTTGAACGACTTCAAACCCACTTGCGCAAAGGGAACCTCGAAGAGCTACGCTTCCCTGAACAGGAGAAGCCCCGCTATTTCGAAAAGTATGACCATTGCGAACAACATCGCCGCCTCACTCTTCAGGACTTCGTCGCGGTGGAATGCGCCAAGAGCGATGGCTACATCCTGCTGGCTGAAAAAGGCTTCCTAAGCCGTTATGCCATGCGAAAGGGCGTGGCAGTCATGAGCCTCAGTGAACTTGAGGAATTATGCGAACGACGATGTCGTGACCTTTGGCGCAAGAGTCACTTGAAGTCCTACTACAAGGACAAGGCAGACACAACAGAAGAAGAACCCAAGCAACAAGCTATAGACGATGATTCTGAATTATGACATCACTACCACGGCAATTTTATTTGCCTCTGCCCGAAGCCCCATTTCGCCTACCGAAGGGAACGTCTCATCGTGCCCGTTCGGAGGGTGTATGGGAAGACCTTTTGTCGGCTTGGCCTTTTCACGACAGAAAAAGGCCAACCAGACCACCGCGCGAGTGTTTTGCGCGGGAAAAGTGCAGCCCCGACAACGGTTGGGGCGTTTGCACGCGAAAAACGTGGAAAATCTCTCCGCTTGCCGTTTTGACCACGGAAAAAAGCCAATCTGCGTTCCGCTTGGCAAGAGAGATGGAAATATATCAAAGGTGGCGGTCATAACACATACTATCATGTATAATATGTCCCATCTTTTTAGAGGGCTTAAGGTCGCCGAAGTGGCTGGCCTGGCCCACAACCTGTGCGGCTCATACGAGAGCTGCGCAGCTGAACTGAAAGCAGATGACTATCTGCGCAACGTGATGGCAGACCTGAAAGGTCTGTCGGATCGTATCCTGGATTCGTTACGGAACAACCGTCTCATCAACTCGCTTGAGGTACAAGACACGCATCGCAACCGCTGCGTCAGCGCCTTGGTCAACCTCAAGAAGGGTTACGACAAGCTGTCCGACGAAACCGTCCAGTCCCATTGGACTGTGTTACGTCCTGTGTTCGAGGACTTCCTTCCTTCGATACAGGAAGGCAATTACCAGAGCAAGACCGCTCTGATCACCGCGATGCTCCGTCGCCTGTCCGAAGCCGACACAGCCTCCCACCTGGAAGGCTTGGTCGACCTGAAGACTGCGGTGGATAAGCTTCGTGAGGCACAAAAGATATTCGACAGCTCACAGCTGGAGTATCAGCTCCAACTACAGAAGGACAAGACCCTATCGGCCACTGACCTGAAGGACGAGATTGTCGAATACATCAACCAGAAGCTGGTGG
>ONFO01000056.1 GCA_900317155.1 uncultured Bacteroidales bacterium | reverse complement strand
ACCCAAGAAATATGAATTATTTACTTTTTTGTATTGTTATTTTTAATATTCTTTGTATATTTGCAGCCTAAAGTATAATTGCATGGAAACAAGAGGAAGAAAAAAAGAAAACAAAATCAGAATTGTTATCAGTTTGGACGTTGACTTGCTTAACAAGATTAAAAGCTGTGCCAAGCAATCTGGAAAGAATGTTTCTCTGTTTCTCGAAGAAGTTCTGGCACTAAAAGGCAAGAACAATTACAAATTAACTGGATGGAGCCGCCATGAGCGGAAACATATATGTTTCAGGTTTTCTCAAGAAACAATCGATTACCTCAAGACCACCACTAATAAGGACAATGTAACATACGAGAGCCTTATTGAAGCCAAACTCAGGCAATACACATCCACGCCTCAACTCATGTTGGAAAAAGCAATGCCCATCGCATTGAAGTTCATTACAACTGGCGAAGAAAGAGACGAGTTTTTCGAAGCTTTCAAGAACCTGTGCCAAGCTTTCGGAACAGAAACCAAAAGTAAGGAGAGAAAGAAAGATAGCCGCACAATAGTAGCCCAAAAGCTGTCGATAATGTGTACAAAGAGTTTGACCGAACAATTACTGAAATTAGATGACACCCTGCAAGAGTTTTGCGACAAGGAATGGTAAACGCAAAAAAGAAGCCCGAACCTCGCGGCTGGGCCTCCAAACAAAAAAATGAAAAAAATGAACTATTCCTTTGATGAAGTCTAACAATTTCTAAATCCTATCAGTCCTATTAGTCCCATTTGCCCCTCTCCCCTCATCCCATCTCAAAATGCGACTTGTCAACAAAACTCTTCCAATTTCCGCCCCAAACTATAGCAACGCCCTGCTCACTGGCCACCTGAAACATCAATTCAGCCAAATCGTCAAACCTTGACCAATCCACCTGCTTGCGGTTCATCGTCAGCGGGTACAAGTCCACTGCCTTCCCGATAAGGTGTTTTGATTTCATCGTCCTCGACTTCCCTTGCCTCACATACTCGCGCTGCTTCTCCACTGTGCGCAACCCTTCAGACACATTGAAAGGGAATTTGCACCGCACAGCGCATTCAATCACAATCGCCTTCAGGCGTTCATCCACGCCCTCCAGTCTCTCCATCGATGTCTTTGACAATTCCATAATCCTTATTGTTTTATTAGTCCTATTTGTCCTATCAGTCCTATCTTTACCAACCAACATCACGCCGCAAAAATATTACAAAAAATCCCCATAAAACACTATCAAAATCGGTCAAAATCAATCAAAAACAATCAAGAAAACACCACTCTGCCATATTCCTATTATTTTTGCTCAACCGTCGCCCAACAAGGCATAAAACGCCGCACACAAAAACAATATAAAGATTATGATTTGCTGCGCTTGCCCATGACGGCGACGGCCTTTAGTTCACTCATTTACTAACCCCTAAAAACATTATCACATGGGAAAAATTAAGCAAGGTATTTTAGGCGGATTCCAAGGAAAAGTTGGAACCGTAATTGGAGCCAGCTGGAATGGCATTGCCTACATGCGTGGCATCGCACAATCCGTCAAGAACCCAAAAACCGCTGGACAACAAATCCAACGTGGCTTCTTCAGAGAAGTCCTGGACATCGTCGGTCAGCTCTCTAACGAGCAGTTGAACTTCCTGTTCCCGAATGCGCCCAGCGGCATGACCCGCCGCAATGCATTGGTCAAGCAGCTCGCCACTTTCAAAGTCATCGATGGCGACACAAAAAGTGTCGACCTCGGCAACATCAACTCTCTCGGCAATGCTGCCACTGCCGACCTGCCCGATGTCACCATCGTAGCAGCCGATGAGAATCTGACCATTTCGTGGGACGGTGCCGACGGCTTCCGCGCCGAACATGCCAACGAATACCCGACAGTATTCGTAATCAATGTCACTAAAAAGAAAGTCTTCATGGTCAACTCCTCAACGGCCTTCGGCGCATCCGGTGAAGCATCGTTCAATGTCGGTCTGGCCGCCTACGGCGAAGCCACCGACACCTTCAGCGGCTTCATGCTCGCCACAGGTTCTAAGATTGCCCTTGTTGGCTTCGGCACCTTGGGTGTAACAAAGCGTCCCGCCCGTTTCAAAAAGCACAACTAAGCATGACTCGGGAACCTGCAAAAAGCCGTCCAATCGGGCGGCTTTTTTAAGGCTCTCCCCTACCCTCATTGCGGGCTAGATCCGCAAATCCCCGATTCGACGACGCAAAGCGAGTCAATCTCAAACAATTCAACAATCAACACTTCAACACTCACGCGTTATGGGAAAAATAAGACAAGGTATCTTAGGAGGTTTCAGCGGCAAAGTCGGCACGGTTGTCGGCGCCTCATGGAATGGTATTTACTATATGAGAGGATTGCCGCAGTCCTACAAAAAAAGCAGGTCATCAAAACAAAAAATGCAGCAAGGCTACTTCAGAGAGCTGATTGCCCTTTCTGGCCAACTCTCGGACGATGATCTGAAAGCCATCTACCCAAAGCGACCCAAAGGCATGACCCGCAGAAATCTGTTAGTCAAGCAACTTGCCGCTTTCGCTGTCGTCTCTGACGACACCAAAACCGTTGACCTCGCCAACCTCTGCACCCTCGGCAACGCCCCAACAACCGATTTGCCAAAGGTCAAGGTCGATGTCAAAAGGTCTGGCCTTCAAATCTCTTGGGACGAAACCACCTACTACCGCGACCAGCACCCCGACGAGTATCCAGTTATCATGCTGGCCAATATCACTCAGCAGAAGTTGTTTCTCGTCCCTTCAACCGTAGTTCTTAAAGGCTCTGGCAAACAATCCTTTGAAATCAACATCAAACCCTATGGGAGCGAGCGCGATGACTTCTCAGGCTTCATGTTCGCCACCGGCCAAAACCGTCCATGGGTCGGCTTCGGCACCATGATAGTCACCAAACGTCCCCCAAGACCCCCTAAAAAGTAATGGAATTTGAACAGCAAAATCGGCGCTTTTTAGACCCAATTCAAGTCTATACCAAGTCCGTACCAACTCCGTACCAACCTCGCAAGCAAACTAACCAAATTATTATCATTAAACTTTCAACATTATGGGAAGAATAAGACAAGGAATCTTAGGCGGATTCCAAGGCAAAGTAGGAACCGTTATTGGCTCCACATGGAATGGCATTGCCTATATGCGCGGCCTTCCACAATCACAAAAAGACCCCAAGACCGCTGCACAGTTAGCGCAGCGTAACTTCTTCAGAGAAGTCCAGGAACTCGTCAGTCAACTGACTTACGAGCAACTGGTCTTCCTATTCCCCAACTCAGCAAAGGGCATGTCCCGCCGTAACTTACTAGTCAAGCAACTATCCACTGATCCAATCATTGCCGACGGTGCCAAACATGCAGACTTGGCTGACATCACTTCATTGGGCAACGCTCCTACCGCAGACCTACCTGATGTATCCATCACTGCCTCACGCTCCAACGTCATTATTTCTTGGGAAACCGAAAATGATTGGCGCGCTCAGCACGCAAACGAGTACCCTACCATCTGTGTGTTCAATGTCACTCAGAAGAAAATCTTCCTCGTGCATTCCACGGTAACGGTCGGTGCATCTGGTCCCCAATCTTTCAGCCTCAACCACGATGCATTCGGCATAGGCTCGGACGAATACAGCGGCTTCATGCTGAGCACAGGCTCCAAAATTGTCCTCGTAGGCTTCGGCACAATGGGTGTGAGCGAACGCCCCGCCCGCCAAAGGCGCAATCCTCGCACGGGTAAATAACAAAACGTCTAACCTCTAAAAAACAAGTAAAGCAATGGGAAAAATAAATCAAGGTATTTTGGGCGGTTTCAAAGGAAAAGTCGGAACCGTAATTGGAGCCAGCTGGAATGGCATTGCTTATATGCGTGGCATCGCGCAATCTGTAAGGAACGCCAATACCGCTGCACAGCAAACGCAACGCAACTTCTTCAAAGACTTGCAACAGCTCGCCTCACAACTCTCGGACGAGCAGTTACAATCACTATTTCCATCAGTCAATCGCGGCATGACCCGCCGTAATATGCTCACCCACCAGTTGGCGGCGGCTGCCGCCATCACCGATGACGTGAAGGCCGTCGACTTGACACAATTGGAAGGCATCGGCAACGGTGAGCGCATCGAGTCGCCAATGCTGGAGTGCATCATTTCCGAACTCAATGGTCAGTTGACCCTCAACGCTGAAGCTGCCGTAGCGGAGCTGATCGGCAAGCCTGCTGAGGCCAACTTCATCGCAGTAGCCTACAACATCACCAAGCGCAAAATCGGTGTCTTCAACTCCAATGCCACCGACCCGAGTTATGGTGTCAACATTCCCATCGGTAACTGGGGTGAACGTGGAGACTCAGTCCGCTTCTACCTCACCTATGCTGCCAAGGGTGAAAATGTGTATCTCCGTGGCTTCGGCTCGTTCATCATCAAAACCAGAGCCGAGAAAGTCGGTCGCAAAATCGGTAAAACCGTACAACTATGAACATCTTTGAATGGGCTTCTTTGCTGTTGGCACCGATTACGGGTGTCGCTTCATGGCTGGCCGCAACGCGGCTGCGCCAGAACCGCACCATCCGTGAGATGCAGCAGACCATCCTGAACCTCGTGGAAGAAAACAAGCGCGTCTATGCCGAACTGACTGAAGCCCGACGCGAAATCGTCGGGCTATCGGCTCAGGTTGCACAGCTCAATCTCGAAAACGCTGAATTGAAGCAAATGATCGAAAACCTTTGAGTCATGAGAACGCGCTGTCTAATTCTTTTGCTGATGTTGTCGGTGACGATGGCTCTGTGCGCCTGTGACGCAAAACGCCGAGCGCAGCGGCGCATCCGTCGAATAACGGAACGCTGTCCCGAGCTGGTGACCGTCCAGGCACACCCCATCGACACTTTTATCCCTCTTCCTCCTGTGGTCGATAGTGCCGTGATGCCCCTTGCTCCGCTGCTTGATGGCCAAGCCGTCAAGCTCCAGACGGAGCAGGGAACCTTCACGGCGACGGCCACCGACGACAGCCTTACAATTACTTATGAGGCTGAGCAAGCCCCCATCCATTACGCCGATACTCTGAATTATTCGCAGGTTGTCATTGAGGAACCGCCACCCAATAAGAAACCGCCCAATATCCTTTGGATTCTGTTGGGCATGGTAATAGTCTTTGTAGCCATCCTCGTATTTGTAATGGTGGTTATCATCAAAATGGTCAAGGCATCCTGACGGATGCCTTCCTTTTTTTCCCCTTCAATGCAACACTAAAGTAGCTAAGTCTATTATGTCATTTCCTGATTTAGGTTGACTGTTTTATGTCGTTAATCGCTGGTTGGAGTTGACCTTGTTGGTTATTAATACTGATATTGGTTGACTGTTCTT
>ONFO01000041.1 GCA_900317155.1 uncultured Bacteroidales bacterium | reverse complement strand
GAACAAACGACTGACATCTGGCATTAAATTTTCAGCCTGCAAAATGACCCATTGAACTACAACTCGTTTTTTTCAGCCTGCATTTTGACCTATACGCCTTCCTTTAAGGGGTGGAATTGATTCTGTTATACCGTCATCGGTATAGGAGGCAGTGACACATTCCCATCTGCCGACGATAAGTTTTGTATTCTCTTTCTTACATGAAGTTAAAGCTGTCATTGAAACTACGAAGAGCAGCATTGCCATTACTTTTAGTGTTTTTTTCATCATTTTATCCCTAAATTCGTGTCGGGCGCAACTTTTAGTTAATATTGGGTTAATTCATTGCAAATGATATAACTTTTTTATCATATCCAAATCAGTTTGCAGAAATGTGTTATTTTTGCAGTTAGAAAGATGAAATAAGCAATGAACATTACAGAACAAGATAAAGAATACATGCGTGAGGCCATCCGCCTCGCCAACGAGAGCGTGAAAAACGGTGGCGGTCCCTTCGGGGCTGTCATCGTGAAAGACGGAGAAATCGTCGCCGGCAGCGCAAACAGCGTCACCCGCGACAATGACCCCACGGCTCATGCCGAAGTGAACACCATCCGTCAGGCCTGCCGCAAACTGGGCACCTTTGACCTGTCGGACTGTGTCATCTACACCTCCTGCGAGCCTTGCCCCATGTGCCTCGGCGCCATCTATTGGGCACATATCAAACGCATCTATTACGGCAACACGAAAAAGGATGCTGCCGCCATCGACTTCGCCGACGACTTCATCTACAAGGAGTTGGAGCAGCATATAACCGAGCGTTCCGTACCTTTCATTCCCTTGCTGCACGACGAGGCCCTTGAAACTTTCCGCGCTTGGGAAGCGAAGCAGGACAAGGTGGAGTATTGAATTTGTTATAAGATTTGTGGCAGATTTGTTTCCCACAACAAAAAAAACACTAATTTTGCAGCCTCAAATCAAGCCGCACCATCGCTGAGATGAAGACAATGCGTTTACATCAAGGCCGTTGCGGGAATCATAATCATCTGATCCGGAGGACATTCAAATGGAAAGGAGAATAGGCTCAGTCCTTATTTATGTGGGAAACCGTGAAGCTGCGCCACAAGTCAACGCAGTGCTATCCCGTCACGCAGGCATCATCATCTGCCGCCAAGGCTTTCCCCGTGGTAATTACAGCATCATTTCCGTCATTTTCGAAGGCACCACTGATGAGATAGGTTCCCTCACAGGCCAGTTGGGGCGCATTGAAGGCATCGAGGTGAAGTCTGCCTTGCTTAAAACTGCTCATTAAATTCTAAAAATCATAAAGATATGCAATTCCATCCCGAAAAATGTCGTATCCCCGACGAGCCCAACCGCCCGTTTATCTCCTCGGAAGAGATTTGGGACTACATCAACAACACGAAGAGCACCCCTGAGCGTGTGCACGAAATCATCCAGAAGTCGTTGGACAAGAACCGCCTGACGATGGAGGAGACCGCCGTCCTCGTCAACACCATCGACCCCGCACTGGTGGAAGAGATCAAGGAAGGCGCCCGCGAATTGAAACGCCGCATCTACGGCAACCGCATCGTGCTGTTTGCCCCCTTGTATGTGGGCAACTACTGTGTCAACAACTGCGTTTATTGCGGCTTCCGTTCTTCGAACAAGGAGCAGATCCGCACCACGCTGACCGATGAAGAACTCATCCGTAACGTGGAGGCTCTTGAGGACGACGGCCAGAAGCGTCTTATCCTCGTCTATGGCGAGTCACCGAAATACTCACCGGAGTACATTGCCCACACCGTGAAAGTGACCTACGCCACCAAGAAAGGCAAGGGCAGCATCCGCCGCGTTAACATCAACGCCGCTCCTTTGGATGTGGAAGGCTTCCGTATCGTGAAAGAGGCGGGCATCGGCACCTACCAGATCTTCCAGGAGACCTATTGCCCCGAAATCTACAACGAATACCATCCCGCCAACACCAAAAAGGGCGACTACAATTACCGCCTCACCTCGATGGACCGCGCCCAGCAGGCTGGCATCGACGACAACGGTCTCGGTATCCTCTTCGGCCTGTACGACTGGCGTTATGAGGTGCTGGCCATGATTCGCCACACCAACCACTTGGAGGCTTGCTTCAACGTGGGTCCGCACACCATCTCGTTCCCGCGTATAAAAGACGCTTCGGGCCTGAACATCGACAAGAAGTATTTCGTCGACGACGACACCTTCGAGAAGATCATCGCCATCTTCCGTCTGGCCGTGCCTTACACCGGCATGATCCTGACCGCCCGTGAGGACGCCGCCTTCCGCGCCAAGGCCATCGAATACGGCATCTCGCAAATCGACGGCGGCACCAACCTGCAGATTGGCGACTACAAATATCACCACGAAGAAGAGGAGAAGAACAGCGACAAGCAGGAGGACCAAAACCTGCACCGCGAGCAGTTCAAGATCGGTGACGACCGCTCGTTGGGCGACATCATCGACAAGCTCCTTGACCACGATTTCATCCCGAGCTTCTGCACGGCCTGCTACCGTTTGGGTCGCACGGGCGAGCACTTCATGGAATTCAGTGTGCCGGGCTTCATCAAGCGCTACTGCACCCCGAATGCCATCCTTACTTTGAGCGAATACTTGGTCGACTATGCCACGCCCGAAGTCGCCGCCAAGGGCTGGAAGTGCATCGAGAACAACTTCAAGAACGTCGACCCGAAGTTCTTAGACGAGTTGAAGAGCCGCATCGAGCGCATCAAGAAGGGTGAGAGAGACCTTTATTTCTAAGGCTAGAATGACTAACTCCAAACCATACCCGTCATTGCGGGCGCAGACCCGCAATCTCCTTCGCGATAGGGATTCGTCTCCGCGCATAGGAGATAGCGGATCAAGTCCGCTATGACGGCAAAAAGAAAAAAGGAAGTCATTCAAAGTTGAAAGATTCCAAAAATGATTATTAGATAGTGAAAAAGCCCTCCGTTTAATGGCGGAGGGCTTTTTTTGGATGCCTTACGGCAGAAATCTTAGAAAATCTATTTCAAAATCTTTAGAAAAGCTTTTTTGATTGATTTTGAATTGATTTTTGAAAGATTTCTTGCAACGCAATCCCCATCATAAATTATCCTTAAAATACTGCGTGATCTTGGTAATCAGATGCGCCCTATCCATGCCGTAGACATTGTGGTCGTGGCCGGGATAGACGAAATAGTCTAACTGTTTGCCGTTGTGGATGCAGTTCTCGACGAAGACGAGGCTGTGCTGCCATACCACCACTGGGTCGGTGGTGCAGTGGATCATCAGGAGCTTGCCTTCCAGTTTGTCAGTCTTGTTTTCGAGGCTGCACAGCTCATAGCCTTCAGGGTTCTCTTGAGGTGTGTCCATGTAACGTTCGCCGTACATGATTTCATAGTACTTCCAATCCAGCACAGGACCGCCTGCCACGCTCACCTTAAACACCTCAGGATGGTTGATCTTCAGCGAGGTCGACATGAAGCCACCATAGCTCCAACCATCAGAACCGATGCGGTTTGCATCAACGTAGGGCAAAGACTTCAGCCATTCGATGCCCACCAACTGGTCGCGCATCTCGAGTTGGCCGCACTGGCGGTGGATGCATTGCTCGAAGGCCTCGCCACGGTCGGCAGAACCACGGTTGTCGAGGGTGAAGACGAGGAAGCCTTCTTGGGCGAGGTAGTTCAGGTAAATGCCAGCGCCCGCCGTCCATTCATCGGTGATGAGTTGGGCATGAGGGCCACCGTAAACGTAAACGATGACGGGATATTTCTTCGAAGCATCGAAGTTGTAGGGCTTGATGAGGCGGGTGTAAAGCGTCTGGCCGTCTTCGGCTTTCAGGGTGCCAATGGTGGTCTGGCCAATGTAGTAATCCTTCAGAGGATTTTCTGCTTCGTGCAAGCGTCTGACAAACTTGCCGTTTTTGTCTTGAACATCAACATTGTAGGGTACATCGGTGCTATTGTAGAAGTCGAGGAAATACTTGCCGTTGGCGGAGGGAACCACATCGTGCGTGCCGTGTTCCTTGGTGATTTGGGTCACCTTGCCGCTCTTGAGTTCCATCACGTAGCAGTGGCGTTCAAGCGGACTCACTTCGGTAGAGCGGTAGTAAATGTTTTTGCCGTCTTTCGAGAAGCCGTTGAAGTCGGTGATGACGAAATTGCCTTTGGTGAGTTGCTTGCAAGTGCCTTTGCTGATGGTGTAAAGATAGAGGTGATAATAGCCATCGCGCTGGGCCTTCCAGATGAACTGGTCGGGGTTGTTGGGCAGGAAGTAGGCGGGACCTTGCGGCTCCACATATTGCTCGTCGCGGTCTTCGAAGATGGTCTGGATGAAGTCGCCCGTGATGGCATCGTACTCGTTGAATTTCAGGTGATTCTGTTCACGGTTCAACACACCGATGTAAATGCGCTTGTTGTCAGGGTTCCAAGTGATGGCAGTGAGGTACTGCTCGGCAGGTTCGCCTGTCTTGACGACGACCTCTTTACCCGTGGCGATGTTGTAAATGTGCAGTGTCACCTGGTGGCTCGTCATGCCGGCCATGGGGTATTTGATGGGCTTGGTGGTGGCGATGCGCTCCGTGATGTCGACCAAAGGATAGTCAGTCACCATGCGTTCATCCATGCTGTAGTAGGCGAGGAGCTTGCCGTCGGGCGACCAGAAAATGCCGCCGTTGATGGCAAACTCGTTGCGGTGCACGCTTTGACCGGCAATCACACCTTCGGGGTTATTGGTGATTTGGATTTGCTTGTCGCCTTTAGCCACATAAAGATTGTTGCCAATGGTATAGGCCACATTCAATGTAGGTTTGCAGATGGTCTGGTTCTCAACATCTTGTGGAATTGAAGTCATGGCATCGATGGTCTTTTTCTTGATATCCATCTTATTGAGGGTGATGCCGTTGTCGCCCAAGGCATAGAAATAGGCTTGGAAATCGTTGATCCACGTAAGTTGGGGTATGCGCATCAAATCGTTGACACCTTCGCCTTTGGTATAAGTGTTTAGCTCTTCAAGGGAAAGAAAAGAGGTTTCCTTTTTTGAGGTCGGGTTCATCGTGACGATTTCTTTGTCTTTCACCTTCATGAGGATGTCGGTGTTACCCACCCATTTCAGTTGGTTGGGACGTTGGGCGTAGAGGCTACGGTTGTTGTAGGAAGCGTCGGCAGGAGTGAACAGTTGCTTTTCCTGTGCCAAGGCTGGCATGGCGAAAGTCGCCAAGACGGCCAGCGATAAGAGGGTCAGAATTTTCTTCATTTTTGTTCAAATTTGAGATTTTGCGCAAAAATAGGGATTATTTCAATACCTTTGCCCCACAAATCGAAGATTCAACGTAGTTAAATTTGGAACACAATGAAAAAGCGCAAAGTCCCGCATACCTTCGTCATCGTTTTCTTTATCATCGTCATTGCGGCGGTGCTCACTTGGATTATCCCGCCAGGGAAATATGTCTCGGAGCAGGTGGATGGCGAGACGGTGATGACTTTTTATTATGCTGACCAATTGCCTCCAGCAATTGGCGACAGTGAATTTCATGCCGAGCCCCAAACTTGGCAGATTTTCTCAGCGTTTTACAAGGGCTTTGTCAAGCAGAGCAACATTATCGTGTTCATATTAATAATAGGTGGCGCCTTTTGGATTATGAACAAAAGCAAGGCCATCGATATGGGCATTCATTCTTTTTTGAAGTTCACCAAACGCTTGGAACGCAGCCCATTAATGCAGAAAATCGGGGTGAACAACATTGTCATCATCTTGATTATGCTGCTGTTCAGCCTCTTTGGAAGCGTTTTCGGAATGAGTGAGGAAACCATCGCTTTCGCGTTGATTATCATTCCTTTGGCAGTCTCGATGGGCTACGACAGCATCGTGGGTTTGTGTATGGTGTATGTGGCGGCACATATTGGTTTTTCGGGTGCAATGCTTAACCCTTTCACCATTGGTATTGCACAAGGTATCGCTGAGATTCCGTTGTTTACGGGCATCGGCTACCGTGCCGTCTGTTGGGCAATTTTGACCGTGGTGGGCATCATTTTCGTGTTGTGGTATGCCAACAAGGTGAAGAAAAACCCGCAGTCGTCCATCATGTACGAAGACGATGCCTATTGGCGAAAGTCGGCGGAGGTGAAGGAAGAGGAACTGGAACGCTACACGCCGCGCAAAGCCTGGTGGGTCTTCGCCTTCCTGACGGCAGTATTAATCGTGTTCTCGGTGCTTTACCCGATGACTACCTTGAAAATCGGCAATAGTGAAACCACTTTGCCTTTATTACCCATCGGAACGGCGTTGTTTATCCTGCTGAGCATCGTCACCTTGCGCAAAACGGTGCATTATTTCGTCTTGACTTTGCTCTTTGCCACGGTTTATTTCTTGGTGATTGGTGTGTTGGGCTATGATTGGTACATCATGGAGATTGCTTCGCTGTTTTTAGTGCTCGGCATCGCCAGTGGCTTGTCCGTCGACAAGAGCGCGAGCGACATTGCGAAGCTCTTCCTCGAGGGCATGGGTGACATCCTCTCGGCGGCAGTCATCGTGGGTTTGGCGGGCGGCATCGTCATCATCCTTCAGGACGGTGGCATCATCGACACCATCCTTTATGGCCTCTCCAAGTCGATGAGCAACATGGGCAAGATCGCCTCGGCGGAAATCATGTATGGCATCCAGACCTTGATTAATATTGTCATTCCGAGCGGTTCGGCCAAAGCCGCCATCACCATGCCTATCATGGCACCCTTCAGCGACCTGATTGGCATCTCGCGCCAAGCCACGGTGGTGGCATTCCAGTTTGGCGACGGTTTCACCAATATGATTACCCCCACCAGCGGTGTCTTGATGGCCGCCCTTGGCGTGGCTCGCATCCCGTGGGAGAAATGGGTGCGTTTCATCTGGAAGTTTATCCTTGTGCTGGTCGTCATCGGCGCTTTGCTGCTGATTCCTACCGTGACCATGGAGTTGGCGGGATTCTAATTCAACAATATGAAACTGAGGATCCTAGGCATATTACTATTGGCCGGATTGATGGGTTGTCAGAAGAAGGATCAATCCCAATCATGGAACCTTATTGCCAATTCCCCCGCCCAAATCTGGGAGGAGTGTTATCCTTTGGGCAACGGTCACTTCGGTATGATGCCTGATGGCGGCATTGACAAGGAGACCATTGTGCTGAATGACATAACTTTATGGAGCGGTGCACCGAGTGACGACAGCAATCCTTTGGCTTTGGAATCGCTGCCCGAAATCCAACGTCTGTTGAAGGAAGGCAAGAACGACGAAGCCCAAAACCTGATGTATGAGACTTTTGTCTGCGGTGGTCAAGGCTCGGGTCACGGTCAAGGCGCAAAGGTACCTTTTGGTTGTTACCAGACCTTGGGCAATATGACCATCGAATACCAATATCTAAATTCGGATTCCGTAATCAATTATAAGCGAACGCTTTGCCTCAATGATGCCATCCACAAGGTTTCTTTTGATAAAGGTAGTCAACACTACGAGCGCGAAACCTTTGTTTCCCGTGATGATGATGTGGCAGTAATTAGAGTTAAGGTTCCTGAGCCTGTCGAAGGGCCGACCCTCACTCTAAACCTCTCCCGTCCTGAAAAAGCAAAGGTTTTCACCTATGCTGACAGCGTCATTATGCGCGGTCAGCTGGACAGCAATTTAGAGAGCGTAGAAGGAATGCGATATTATGCTAAGGCACAAACAGTTGTCGAAAACAATGAAACCGTCATCTATTTCTGCGCTGCAACAGATTTCATGTGTGATGATCCAGAAACATACGTCAACGAACACCTGCAAAATGCCATCAATAAAGGCTTTGAGGCCGTGAAAAACGACCACCTGAAAGCCCACCATGAACTATTTGACCGCGTTGAGTTGGAAATTGGCGACCCAAAAGAGAAACAAGACCTGACTTTGGAAGACCATTGGAAAGACTTCCTTGTCAATGACGACCCATGGTTGCCGACCTGTTATTTCCATTATGGACGTTATCTGCTCATCAGCTCCACTCGCAAGGACCTGTTGCCACCCAATCTGCAAGGTTTGTGGGCCAACACCATCCAAACGCCCTGGAACGGCGACTACCACCTGAATATCAATGTGGAGATGAACCACTGGCCATGCGAGGTCTGCAATCTCTCGGAGCTGCATCTGCCATTAATTCACTTTGCTGAGGGATTAATGCCTTCAGGAAGTAAGACGGCTCGCGACTTCTATGGTGCCCGAGGCTGGACCGCTCATGTGGTGTGCAATCCGTGGGGTTTCACGGCACCAGGTGAGCATCCCTCGTGGGGCGCCACCAACACCGGTGGAGCTTGGCTGGCCCTGCACGCATGGCAGCATTTTGAGTTTACGCAAGACACGGCATTTTTGCGAGAAGCCTATCCATTATTGAAAGAGGCGGCCTTGTTTTTCCTCGATGCGATGATAGTGGAGCCCGAGCACGGCTGGCTTGTCACCGCCCCGACTACATCACCCGAAAACGCTTTCTGGCTCAACGATAGCACCGCTGTCAGTGTATGTATGGGTAGCACAATGGATGTGCAGATTGTCAGTGAGCTGTATGATGCAGTTTGCCAATCGGCGGGCATTTTAGGAGTCGACGATTCTATCGTCGAAATCATACATATTGCAAAATCCCATTTTCCGCCGATGCAAGTCAGCGAGCAAGGTTATTTGCAGGAATGGCTGAAAGATTATAAGGAGGTGGAGCCGCAACACCGCCATGTGTCACATCTCTTTGGTTTGTATCCTGGTACGATGCTGACCCAATCGAAGACGCCAGAATTAATGGACGCCTGCCGCGAGACCTTGCGTCGCCGTGGTGACGAAGGCACAGGCTGGTCGCGGGCATGGAAGATCTGTTTTTGGGCACGACTTCACGACGGTGACCATGCCTATCTTCTATTGAGGAACCTTCTTGAGCCAGCGGTTCATCTTGATGGAAGCCATTCAGCAGGCACCTACACCAATCTCTTCTGCGCGCATCCGCCTTTCCAAATCGATGGCAACTTCGGCGGCACGGCTGGCATCGCCGAGATGCTACTTCAGAGCCATGATGGCGAAATAGAATTGCTGCCCGCCCTGCCTTCAGTATGGAAAGACGGACATTTCAAAGGACTCTGTGCCCGTGGCAATAAATTGGTGGAATGTACTTGGAAAGACGGCAAGGTCACGCATTATAAAGTGACTTCGCGGTAAGGTGTTTAGAGAAAACAAATCTTCATTTGCGCATCAGGCGGATGAACCAATCTTCATCGGGGCTGAAACCCCAGAAGGTTTTGCCGTCGCCGCCTAAGTCCCATGGGTCTGTTACCTCAATGGGTTTGTTCGGCAGTCGGTCATATTGGCCTTTGACCATCATCATTCGTTCGCGGCGGCGAAACTTGCGGCTGCAGAATTGTTTTCCGCGTTTTTGTGACTTGCAGCAGCAACAGGTGCTGGCAGGTGTCTTTTTTTTGCTTCTACTCATAATGTCTCGAATGTTGTGAGTGGTCGCCATGTCTATTTGCGCCACTCAGTTAAACATTACGAGACTAAAGTGTTTAGTTGATGTATCATGCTTATCGTATTTTAATTGCCTAATTCCTTTAAAAACTCTGTGGCAGTCATAAAAGGCAGGTCGCAAAACTCGGCGTAGTCCTTGCCATTATTCGTTATGATGACATCGCAGCCGTTGGCTTTGGCGCATTGGTATTGCATCATGTCTTCGAAATCTTGCACTGGACCAAATGCCATACTTTCAATGAATTGCTCGTTGTCCATTGGCAGAATCTCAATGGCATCAGCAAGATTCTCAAAAATCTGGTGAATGTCTTCTTTTGTGCGGCGGCGCAGAAGATAAGAAAGCGTTGAAAATGACATCACCGCAACACAAGTTTGGATTATGTTGGCACGACTCATGTCCAACAGCAGATTGGCTTCTGCCCCATGTTGACGAAACTCTATGGCATCCATCAGAATGTTCGTGTCGAGGAAAACGCGCTTCATCTCATGTGTTTTTCTATGATGTAAAATGTCCGCTCGTCCATGTCTTCAGCCGACAGATTCAAGCGCGTGGCTTCTTCGCGTTGCTTCTCGGTCAGGCGGCTCCAAGCCTCCAACTTGTTCCATTTGAGCCCAGTGGTCGAGTGTTCGCGAAACCATTTTGTCTTTGGCGATTCGGGGACATTTAGTTTTCTGCGTATCTCGTCAATGTCGCTTTCCTGCTCATTCATCGTCTCTATCAGGAACATGACCACTATCCGCTTTTCCTCATGACTCATGGCCTGCAATAAAGCGATATATGGAGCCATAGGTGTTTCTGTGATTTTTTGTGCCAATGTCGTCATTATCTATCCTTCTAAATTTGCCGCAAAATTACCAATATTCTCCAAACGGAAAGGGTATTTCTGGCAGATTTGTGAAAGATTTGCTTCTTTTCCCTCTACCCAAAAGAAATTTTGTCTATTTTTGCCCCTGCCATTCCGGGAGAAATCGGAATGGCCAGAGAAAGCGCATTCTTCGCTTTATTCCTTGATGATGAATCTGGACAATTCATTTGAAGTGAAAGGAATAATGGGTTGATGAATGTTTTCGCTGTTATGTGAGTGTATGTTTTACACAGCATAAACAGCGGAGCATTACCGTATCCGTTATTTTTCACTTCTGGGAGTCCAGACCCAATCATCGAAAATAAGGATAAGATGGGGGCTCCGCTCTGTAGACCTTTGTAATGTTGCCCATTTGAGCCAATGGGCAAAAACGGTTTCAAATCATGCGAAACAACAAGACAAGTAAGATGCTTAGAGTTTTGGCAATTACGGTGGCATTGTCCATGCCGATGGTAGCAACAGCCCAAGGTGGATTGTTCCAAAGGGGCGAAGAATCAGGTCAGAATGCTGGATTTCTTCGTAATGGCGAAGAGTCAATTTCCTTAACCAACCAGGCTTTCGGTAATCCGACTGATGGTGTAAATGTCACTAACCAAACCTTTGGTGCACCACTTGGAAGCGGATTATTTACCTTGCTTTTGGCAGGGGCTGGTTATGCAGCAATGAAATCAAACAAAAGAAACAACAAAAACAAAAAGGAGAATATAAAATGAAGAAGATCAGCATTATTCTAGCAGCTCTTGCATTGGCCATAACCATGTCGCAATGCAAGAAGAACGAAGGGCAACCCACCTCCAACGATGAGGTTGTGACCATCACCCTTGATGTGAAACAAAACAATGGCTCAAAAGTGGTAGTAAACACAATTACCGGCACAGTTGATTTTGAAACTGGCGACAAGATTTATGTGGGCAGTGGTGGCAAATATGTTGGCTTCTTGATTCACAACGGCAACAACTTCATCGGCAACATCACCAACCCAACTGAAAACCAACCTTTGCAATTCTATTTCCTCGGTAATGTGACCCCACAAGAAACCCTTTCCGCAGGCACAACAGAGGAATGTTCGGTCATCATCAGCGACCAAACGGAGCACTTGCCTGTGATTTCGTGCGCTGCATCCAATGAGAACTTTGTTTCGGGTGTAACGGCCTATTCCGCCCACTTGCTGAACAAGTGCGCTTTGGTGAAGTTCAATGTGACAACACCTTCAAACTCGCCTATTTGCATTACTGGAATGAAAAACAAGGTGACGGTGGATTTCACACAAAACACGATGACACCCAATATGGACGGTGAAGGCGTGATTAAGCTGCCTGCTGGAAGTGGCGAGAATGTTGAGAAATGGGCGATATTGCTGCCGCAAGAGGCTTTAGAACAAGGAGAAGAAGGGTCGGCTTACTCGGAGGATATGAATTATTCGGGAACACGTCCAGAAATACCAACAATTATAGAGAATGGGTATTTAGGAGAAGGAATTACTATGACAATTAATGTTGGAGGATACCCTGTAGGTACAATAAACGGTTTGTTTTCTGTGAGTGTTGCGAAACAAGTGTATTTTTCTAAAGGTAATTTACAATTTATTGGTAGTGCCACAACGCCTTTTTGGAAATTTGCTGATAATCAATGGGATTATTTTGGCACGACTACAGGACAAAACAGCGACAGCGAAACGGTTAACCGAGACCTCTTTGGCTGGGGTACGAGTGGCTATAATCATGGTGCTATCGCCTATCAGCCCTGGTCGACAAGTATAAACTCTTCTGACTATTTTGCCTATGGAAATAGGCAATACCATCTTTATGATCAAACTGGTCAGGCAGATTGGGGTTACAATACCATCTTGAATGGTGGCAACATAATTCACACATGGCGTACCTTGACTTCTGAAGAATGGATTTATTTATTCAACAGCAGAAATTCTGCTGGACAAAAATATGGACACGGTCGAGTAAATGAAGTTAATGGAATTATTATCCTCCCTGATAATTGGATACTTCCTGAAGGTTTGAATTTCATTTCTGGCAATAGTGATTGGGGTAATGAATACACCTTAGAACAATGGAATCGAATGGAAACCGCAGGAGCAGTTTTTCTACCAACCGCAGGATATAGAGTTGAATTTGATATTAGTAATGAGGATGTTTCAGGCTATTATTGGTCTTCATCAAATTACAATGGATACCCAGCAAATCATGCTCGGTATTTTGGCTTCCATAGTAATGGCATATACGCGACTTATTCTGATCACCGTGATCGGGGCTACTCCGTCCGTCTTGTTCAAGATTATTAAAGGTCAAAATATCAAAGATAGGTATTATTAAACTGAACCCCGGAAGTATTGTTCAACTTTCGGGGTTTATTATGCAGAAATACTATACTTTTGTGGTCTAAAAATGAGTATCCTATGAATGCTGTAGAATTATTTCAAAAAGTTAGGAATGATTTGCCAATAGAGCATGATTCAGACGACTTTATTTATGATGTAAAGAAGACCTACAAAAGGTATTTTGATGATATTTCAAGTCTTGAAGTAGATGCTTTTGGAGATGAAGAGTTGAGAAATGCTACAATTCAAGATGTCAAAGTTCGAATAAGAAATGTTGTGATGGTGTTGAAAAGATACTATGAAGGATGTCATAGTGAGGCCTATCAATTGCTGAAAGAACAAATTGTAAAAACTGATGGTTTTTTGGATATTGATGTAATAACTAAAGAAAAAGGCGAATACTATTATCGAGCAAGAAATAATGATGAGAGTATTCGTTCTTTTGAGGATATGTTTCATATTCCAAATAATAAGAGAGGTATAGTGAAAACAGAACGGTTTAGTGCGCCAGGCTATCCTTGTCTTTATTTGGGTAATACGGTTTATGATTGTTGGGAAGAGATGGGACGTCCTTCTTTTGAGGAATTATCTTTTTCGGGTTTTCGGGTCAAGGATGATTTTATGGTGTATGATTTACGAAAACCGGATGAAGTTGCTTTTGAAAAAGGAAATCTACCAAAAACTCTAATACGGCTGGTATATATCATCGCGTGTCAATTTAAAGTCCTTCATAAAACACACACATTTAAACCCGAGTATATAATACCCCAATTGATATTAGAATTGATTATTTCTTCAAATAGAGAGAAAAACAAAAAAGAACGTGGTCTTTATGATTTGCCTTGGGGTGTAGCATATACTTCTACGCATCAGGCAAAAGATTTCCTTTATCAAGAAGATTACTTGGAGAATATTGCGATTCCTGTTGTTGACAGCAGTTTCAAGAATGCTCATTGTGGTTTTTTAGCGTCTTTATTTGAAATATCAGAACCGATTTGTTATAGATTTGAAGAACTTAAAGAAAGGCAGACGGGTTTGTTTTGGGAGCCAATGGAAATGGATGAAAAGGAAAAAATTGCAAATGAGTATGGGTTAACAAAGTTGGGGTTTATTGAACGAAGGCTGAAAAAGGATACAGGGTATAATTGTTTAGAGTATTTAGTGGTAGACAAGCCCACATTAAGTTTTTCGTACGAAGGAAGGCCAAAGGATGTGATGATAAAGAGTAGTGGTAATTGGTCATTGTCATTTGAGAATTCGCCTGATGAATTTGAGGGTTTGTTTGAATGATTCAAAAGAGTTTTGTTTACCCGTCCTTCCGAATTTTCAATTCAAAAATCCTGAATACCAGCATTTGCAATGCGCGAATGAATAATGCGGCTGCCGTGGTATGACAGCCCTACAGCCTGGTTGGGGTGGTGTAGGGCTGCCACAAGTTTGCTGAGCCTGTCGAAGCACCGAGGCAGCCGCTTTGTTTATGGTTGTCATGCCCCATTTGTTCCGACAATAACATTCAAAAGTGTCCATATCTCAACAAAATTTCGAGTTATGGACACTTTTTGTGATTTATAAGTGTCCGTATCTGTGTTTTTTTGTATTTTTGTCCGCGTATTTAATCGGACAATATGAACAGGATTATTGCAAGAACAAGCGAAATTGACACGCTGGAACGGAAGTTCAACTCTGGGAAGTCGGAGTTTGTCATTGTCTATGGCCGTCGCCGTATAGGAAAGACATTTTTGGTGAACAATGTCTTCGCCGACAGGCTCACCTTTGCTTACGTTGGGGCGAGAAAACAGAAACCGAAAAAACAACTTCAGCGATTTGCCGAACAACTGAAAGCCTATAGCGGCTCTCCATTTGCTCCGGTTCTGGCCAATTGGGATGAGGCTTTCCAAGCCCTTCGGACGTTGATAGAAAGCAAGCCGAAAGGAACCAGAAAGGTTGTCTTCTTCGATGAGATGCCTTGGATTGATACCCCACGGAGTTCTTTCGTGGAAGCACTTGAATATTTTTGGAATGCTTGGGCGGCGCAACGCAACGACATCCTTTTCATCGCTTGTGGGTCGGCCACCTCGTGGATGGTGAATAAATTGGTCAAAAACAAGGGCGGGCTGCACAACCGCATTACGGAACAAATCTATCTGCGGCCTTTCCGATTGGGTGAATGTGAGGAATACTTGCACGCAAACGGATGTGTATGGGACAGATACACCATCCTTCAGTGCTATATGGCATTGGGCGGCGTTCCATATTATATGAGTTTGTTAAACCCAGAACAAAGCCTCGCACAGAATATAGACCGTTTGTTTTTCGTCAAAAATGCCCCGATGCGCGAAGAGTTCGATGAGCTTTTCAACGCTTTGTATAGCCATGCCGACAAATACATCGCGGTAATGAACGCTTTGTCGGAAAGCAAGAAGGGGTTGCTTAGGGCTGAGATTATCGAAAAGACGGGACAGTCGGGAGGCAGGCTCACCAAAGTGCTTGAGAATCTGGAACGCTGCGATTTCATCGAAACATATTCGCAATACAAGTCATCCGTCCGAAACTCGGTCTATCGCATTTGTGACCCATACACATTGTTTTATTTCAAGTTCTTGGACGGGAAAAATACCAAAGACGAACATTGGTGGACAAACAACATGCATTCCCATTCGGTGGAGTCGTGGCAGGGATTCAGTTTTGAGACCATCTGCTTGACACATCTTGAACAGATCAAGCAAAGGTTGGGTATCAGTGGAATATCAACCACAACAGGCACGTGGAGGATGCTGGGTGATGAAACTGAAAAGGGAACACAAATCGATTTGGTGATTGACCGTTCAGATAGGGTTATCAATCTATGCGAAATGAAATTCTCGGAGGCGCCATATACCATCACCAAGGATTATGAGGAAAAGTTGCGCAATCGTTTGGCCATCTTCAAGGCGAAGACCAAGACCCGAAAAAGCCTTGCTACAACTATGGTGACCACCTACGGCGTTTTGCGCGGCATTCATTCCGGCATTGTGCAAAACGAGGTTGTTATGGATGATTTGTTCCGACAATAACACTCAAAAGTGTCCATATCTCAACAAAATTTCGAGTTATGGACACTTTTGTGACTTCGCGCTAAGTTCCCTGCTAATCCAAATAGCAAACGGCAAAGAAGTCAAGAAGGTGCAAACGTCGGCGACGGCTTGTGCGGCTTCGAGGCCTGTGATGCCCCAAAGCCACGACATGATGAAGACCGCAGGCAGAAAATACAAGCCCTGACGGCACATTGAGAGCAAAGTGGCTTGCCATGTGTAGCCGATATTTTGGAACAGCATGTTGGTCGCAGTGCACATACCCATCAGCGGGAAAGCGATACATTGCCAGCGCAACGCCTGACTGCCTACGCGGATGAGCTCTGGATCCTCGCCACGGAACCATGAGATGATGTCAGGAGCGAAGATATAGACTACGGTTGCTAAGACAATCAGAAATGCCGTGGAAATCGTGATGCAAAACATATAACTCTCCTTGACACGCGCATAGAGTTTGGCGCCATAGTTATAGCCGCAAACAGGCTGAAATCCTTGTCCGAACCCAATGACGACGGCAAAACAGAACATGGTGATGCGCGACACGATGGTGAAAGCCGCCACGGTGGAGGCTTCGTTGCCGGGCAAGGCATAATGCACCGCCATACGATTGAGGCTGATAGTAGCTACCACTGACAAAGCCTGTCGTGCCAACGAAGGCAAGCCGCCCCGCGTGATTTCCTTATAATAGTATAGGGTAGGGGTGAAGTTCCTGAATTTGATGTGTACGTTGCCCGGTCGCGAGGTGCCCCAAAGCAAAATGCACCAGCCGAAGCATTGGCTGACGGCAGTCGCCAAAGAAGCCCCACTGACACCCAAGTCGAGAACAAAGATAAAAATCGGGTCGAGGATGATGTTGAGGATGGCACCCGAGGCGATGCCAATCATGCCGAAACGGGCATTGCCCTGTAGTCGCAGTTGGTTGTTGAGTGTCAGCGACGACATCATGAAAGGCGTGGCAAGTAGGATGAATCGCAGGTAGTTGTTGGCGTAGGGGAGGATAGTGTTGGTGGCGCCCATGGCTCTTGACAGAGGCGAGATGAACAGCAGACAACTCCAACCCACAAGGGCACCTACAATTAATGGTGTGAAGAAGCCTGTGGCCGCCATTTTGCCTGCATTCTGTCCCTGTTTTGCGCCCAAGGCCCGTGAGATGTAGTTGCCCGAGCCATGCCCGAAAAAGAATCCGCAGGCATTAATAAAGGCCATGTAGGCAAACGAAACGCCTACGCCTGCCACGGCCTCGGTACTCAGATGTCCTACATAAAACGAGTCCACCATATTATAAATGGTGGTCACGAGCATGCTGATGATTGTCGGCACAGCCATCTTGAGGATCAGCCGCCTGACGGGCTGCTCCGTCATCATCTTATACCGCTCGTTGAGTTTCCGCTCGTCGTTGATGTTTGACATGGTCGTCGAATTCGAGTGCAAAGATAGCCCTTTTTGTGTCACTTTGTCACCCCAACTGACAAAACCCTGCCATTTTCCACTTTGGCACGAAATGTGACTAACCCCCGCCGTTCAATCTTTGAATTTTGAATCATTAAATTTTAAATCAGAATAATTATGGCAAAATTATCAATCAAACCTCTGGCCGACCGCGTGGTCATCGAGCCCGCAGAAGCCGAACAGAAAACCGCTAGCGGTATCATCATCCCCGACACCGCCAAAGAGAAACCTCAACAAGGAACCGTCGTAGCCGTGGGTCCTGGCACGAAAGACAACCAAATGACCCTGAAAGAGGGCGATAAGGTCATCTATGGCAAATATGCTGGCACCGAGTTCCACCTCGACGGCAAAGACTATATGATCATGCATGAAAACGACGTCATCGCAATCATTTAATGGGTTTTGAATCTTTGAATTTTAAATCTTTAAATCTGAAATTACTATGGCAAAAGACATTCTTTTCAATATCGAATCGCGTGACGGCCTGAAGAAAGGCGTCGACGCATTGTCAAACGCAGTGAAGGTGACCCTCGGCCCCAAAGGTCGTAACGTGGTCATCGAAAAGTCATATGGCGCTCCCCAAATCACCAAGGACGGTGTGACGGTCGCCAAGGAAATCGAACTCATCGACCCCGTTGAGAACATGGGTGCCCAGTTGGTGAAGGAAGTCGCTTCCAAGACCAACGACCTCGCTGGTGATGGTACCACCACCGCCACCGTGTTGGCCCAAGCTATCGTGGCCACGGGTCTGAAAAACGTCACCGCCGGTGCCAACCCGCTTGACCTGAAACGCGGTATCGACAAGGCTGTTGCCGCTGTGGTCGCTTCGCTGAAGAAGATGTCGGTGAAGGTCGACGGCGACAATGAGAAGATCAAGCAAGTGGCTACTATCTCTGCCAACAACGACAGCGAAATCGGTGGCCTCATCGCCGAGGCTATGGGCAAGGTGAAGCAAGAAGGCGTCATCACCGTTGAGGATGCCAAGGGCATCAACACCTACGTCGACGTCGTCGAAGGTATGCAGTTCGACCGTGGCTACATCTCGCCTTACTTCGTCACCAACACCGAGAAGATGGAAGCCGTCTATGAGAATCCTTACATCCTGATCTACGACAAGAAGATCTCCGTGATGAAGGACTTGCTGCCCGTGCTCGAAAAGACCTTGCAAACCGGTCGTGCCCTCATCATCATCGCTGAGGACATCGACGGCGAAGCCTTGGCTACCTTGGTTGTCAACCGTCTGCGTGGCTCGCTGAAAGTCGCTGCCGTCAAGGCTCCTGGCTTCGGTGACCGTCGTAAAGAGATGTTGGAAGACATCGCCATCCTGACTGGTGGCACCGTCATCAGCGAAGAGAAGGGTTACAAGCTTGAGGATGCCGACCTGCAAATGCTCGGTCAGGCCGACAAGGTCAGCATCAACAAGGACAACACCACCATCGTGAACGGCCACGGCGCCAAGAAGGACATCGAAGGCCGTACCGCCCAGATCAAGGCCCAAATCAAGACCACCACGAGCGACTACGACCGCGAGAAACTGCAAGAGCGTTTGGCCAAGTTGGCTGGTGGCGTGGCAGTCATCTACGTGGGTGCCGCTTCCGAGGTTGAGATGAAGGAGAAGAAAGACCGCGTCGAGGACGCTTTGAACGCCACTCGTGCTGCCATCGAAGAGGGTATCATCCCTGGCGGTGGTGTCGGTTTCATCCGTGCCATCAAGGCCATCGAGAAGATGAAGGGCGACAACGAGGACGAGACCACGGGTATCGCCATCATCAAGCGCGCTTTGGAAGAGCCGCTGCGCCAGATTGTTGAGAACGCCGGCTTGGAAGGCTCGGTCGTCGTCAACAAGGTGAAGGAAGGCAAGAACGACTTCGGCTTCAACGCACGCACCGAGGTGTATGAGAACCTGCTCCAGACGGGTGTCATTGACCCCGTGAAGGTGTCGAGAGTCGCCTTGGAGAACGCTGCTTCCATCGCTGGCATGCTGCTGACCACCGAGTGCGTCATCAGCAACCACAAGGAGCCTACGCCTCCCACACCTCCGATGCCGATGGGCGGAGGAATGGACGGGATGATGTAATCCTGAAACGCGGATAATCATTGAACACGGATAGCACGGATGACACGGATGGATTTCCGTTAAATCCGTGGGATCCGTGTTCCTAGATAGAAAACGAGCAAAAGACCTGCCTCGAAAGGGGTGGGTCTTTTGCGTTATTGACCTTCAGCATCAAGGCTGCAGTGGACATGTCATCCCTGCGCTGGCAGTGCGATGGCTTGGGATCTATGGCCGCTGCAGACGGTATATTGTTTCGTCTTTTCTCTTAAAACCAAGAAAAAAATAGGGACAAACCCAATATCCGATTTTCCATAAACATTTGAATTTCAATATATTGAAAATTTCAAAACCGAAAATAATAGGGACAAAACTGATTTAGGGCTTGACAGATGGGTATTTTGGTGTTTTTTTGAATAATTTTGCCTGCATAACACAGAAAAACACTTTGAAATGAAAGCGACAAGAATTTACACCCTGCTTGCACTCTTGCTGATGGCGGGAGGGATTCATCTTCAAGCCCAACTTCGCATCGATTGGCAGCAGACCTACGGTGGTCAATTGCCGAACTGCGATGACGAAGCTTGGGGAATAGCCCCCACTGATGATGGGTATCTTGTCGCAGGAGTTGGGCGTTCGCCTATTTCTGGGATGGTCACTTGCGATTTCGGTCAACAAGCTACAGGGAACTGGCTCCTAAAAATCGGTTACCATGGTGAGCTGCTTTGGCAGACTTGCTATCCAGCAATCTATCCTCTTGATTTAGATAGATCAATAGCCAATAAGAATGTCTATTATTCTATTGGTGAAGGAAGATATCCTACAACGGGAAAAGCTTCACTCTGCATGGCCAAGTACGATTCGGAAGGAGAATTGCTGTGGTCACGGAACTTGGGGAACGAGAACTACAGCTTCCCTTACGAGAAATATGGCTGTGCCACCACCGATGGAGGTGTGATAGGAGGGGCGCAGCTGACCTTTTCGGAGGGAGGAGACATAGGACTCTACTATGGTCAAAGCGATGGATGGATTACCAAGCTTGATAGTCTTGGGCAGGTGGAGTGGGAGATTTCGATTGGTACGACGGGAACTGAATTCATACACCATCTCTCCAACGCAGCCGATGGAGGTTACTATGCCTTCTTGTCGGGCTATACCATAGGGGATGGCTCCATCGAGGCCTGCGACATACATGTGGGGCTCTATACCAATGACAACATCCTCGTCAAGCTCAGCCACCAAGGTGAGGTGGAATGGACCCGATGCTATGGCGGGAGCAATAGTGAGAACAGTTATTGTTTAATGGAACTTGGCAATGGCTTAATCCTAGCAGGAAACAGTGATTCCGAGGATGGAGATCTCCAAGACGCCAACTACCATTTAGGCTATTGGCATACCGGTGTCCGCACCACCGATGTGTGGCTTTTGCGTACCGACATGGATGGCAACATCCTCTGGAGCCGTTGCTATGGCGGTAGCGGGTTTGATACCCCCTGGCGGGTTTTCCAAAATGTAGACGGCGGATTTACCGTGTTTGGACTTACCGAATCGAAAGACGGCGATGTACAAAGTGCCCAAAACCTAATCTATCCCACTGGTGACTTGGGCAGAAAAATTTGGATGTTCCGCACAGATGCCAACGGCAACTTGCTTTGGGAAAGAGCCATAGGACACACCATGTGCTCGAGGATAGGAATTGGCGATGTTTTAAAAGAGAGTGACAGGGAATACGTCATTGCAGCAACCTCCGAAACCATGCTTGGCGAGCACAATGGCGACTATTATTGCACCAACGACACACTTTTTGATGGTCACACTATGAATTATTGGGTTCTTCATGTCACGGACACAGTGGATTACACGACTTATCAAGTGCCGGAATGGCAGCAGCCGCAAGAAAGGACCTCGCAGGTTTATCCTAACCCAACTAACAATACTGTACGGATTGTGTTGCCCGAAGATGCTTTGGTTGATGAGGTGCAGTTCTACAACGCCCTCGGCCAATTGGTGAAGGTAAAGTTTACACGAACAAAATCACGATTAGATGAAATACTTGAAGATTTATGCCCTGCTTGCGCTCCTGCTGATGGCGGGAGGGGTGACGATGCAAGCGCAGGAAGAGAAACAGAAGAGCCTTTTTGGAAGCCGTAAAGTTACAGAAGCCATCCCGTTGCAAATGCCGACTATGCTCTCTGTTGAAGATGCCTGGCTGCATTATGATGATGGTGTTTATTATACCAATATGTACTATGTCCCAGATGGCATTCCGTTCTCATGGGCGGTGATGTTCCCTTCTTCCGTGCTTCAACAATACGAAGGCTTTACCTTGACCCGAGTGTCAATGTATGAAAACGAATGCAACTATGGAAACCTGTTGTTGGGTGTGTATTATGGGACCGAACACGAACCTAATGTATTGATGAACGAACAGTTGGTAGCCACTGCAAATTGGTCGGACTTCTGTAGCTATGAATTGGAGCATCCTGTCGAAATCGATGCGACACGATGCCTTTGGATAGTCTTCTCCGAGACCAACATTACAAATTATTATTACCCAGCTACAGTCAGCCAAAACAATGTCGATCCCAATCCAAATGCGAGATGGGTGCAATTTGAACAAAACAAATGGATGGATGTGCTACTTGACAATGAAATGTGGTATGAAATCCAATGGATGATTCGTGCCTATGTCACTAACGACCCTTGGGGTGTTGAGGAACTGATGGATCTAACGGCATCAACGGCCTATCCCAACCCAGGCGGCAACACGCTCAACATCCGCACAGCGTTGCAGAACGCCCATGTGGAAGTGTATGACGCCAATGGAAGACTCGTTCACAGCCAAGCCGTTACTGAGAATGTGATGGCGATTGATGCAACGGCTTGGGCTAAAGGGGTTTATGTTTGGAAGGTTTGTGCCAACAACAAAGAAGCAGAAAACGGAAATTGGATAAAACAATAATTCAATGAAAACAACGAGAATTATGACCATGCTTGCGCTCCTGCTGATGGCGGGAGGGGTGACAGCACAAGAAAGCGACATTGTTTTTGCTCCTTTGAGAGCAGAGTGGCATTATAATTATTTTGGGATGTTTGAAGAAGGTTATGTCAACATCAAGGCAACAAAAGACACTATCATAGATGGATTCAATTGCGTGGAACTTGAAAAAAAACAAGTGGTTTATATTGATGATCCTTTCCTTCACGGAGAAGAAGGTGTTTATGAACACCATAAGCCTTCAGAGTTTGTAATGTGCTTGGGAGATGTCGTATATCTATATCGGAACCAATCCTTTATGAAATGGTTTGATTTTGGTGCCAATGTTGGCGACTTCTGGACTGTTCCCGTTGAACAAGATTACATAATTGGCGATACGGCTGGTTTTATGATTCTACAAGGAAAAGGAACTGTCACCATCAATGGCACAGAATTGAGATACATTGATATTATTGACGCAGAAGATTCTAATTGGGGATATGGGGATTATATGTATGGACAACAGCCTTATACGATTAGAGTCATTGAACGAATTGGACCTATAGGCGTTTATTTGTTTCCAGAAGATCATTGGACATTCGATGCTAATGAAGGAGGTTATTTGAGGTGCTACTCAGATACGGAAATAGGTCATGTCAGTTATTACTGGAACAATTGCGATTACATCAATCCTCAATATCAAAACCTTCCTGAAGAAAACGATACGCAAACGATTTCGATATATCCCAATCCGGCAAAGGGCAGGGCTGTTATTGAAGGCCTTGAAACCTCTGAGGTGCAGTTCTACAACGCCCTCGGCCAGATGGTGAAGACCGTGCGGGGGACGAATGAGATCGATGTAGCGGATTTGGTGGAAGGTAAAGTTTACACGAACAAAATCACGATTAGATGAAATACTTGAAGATTTATGCCCTGCTTGCGCTCCTGCTGATGGCGGGAGGGGTGACGATGCAAGGGCAAGCGCAGAAGCCGTTCAAACTGCAAGTCGGAGCTACGGGGTATGCCTCTTGGGTGAGTCCTGATTATCTTGAACAAACCGTTTTCGACTTTAATGATGGCCAACTGCCTGAAGGCTGGACATTGTACAGCGAAGGCGACATTGTGGAGCCATGGCGTTTTGAGTCGCCTGCCACCAATCCGCAACTCAACTTTCCGCCTGACGGTTCTACCTATCTCTATGCCCAATCCAACCAATTGAACAGCACAGATTACATGGAAGAGTGTTTCCATTCACCCGCCATCGATTTGCGTGGCTACAAAAGGGCTTTCGTCATGTTCGACTATAATTATATGGAGGATTGGAGCGATACCGAGGGCGAGTGTCAAATGAGAAGTGATGGCGTGTCTTGGTCATGGGAAAGTCTTTTCTTGCCTTGGAACGCCCAATCAGGAAGGTTCCTTGGCGAAATAACCGAGATGATTTCACATCATTTCGAGATGCGTTTCCGCTTCAAGAGTCGCTACCCCCAAGACCATTTTGCCATCGACAATGTGTGCATTATTGGTGAAACGGAAGAACCTGTTTCCAACAACATCCTCGGTTTCAGGTTGTGGCTGGATGATGTTCTGATTGGCGATATTATTGAAAACGAGTACCAAATCGACACGGACACCTTGCAGGAAGGCCACGACTATACCCTTTCGGTGGCAAGCATCCTCACCGACGGCATCTCCGATACCACATCGTTAACTTTCACTTATTCTTCCTGCTCCAATTTCGACGGTGTTTACGAATTTCACGGCAAGTTCATCGACTCGACCCATGTGGAACTGACTTGGGATACGCCGTATGAGATTTTCAAATCCAAAGACGGAGAAAATCAGAAGTGGTTCATTGGTGAGCCCGATGTAGTCACTCACCCAGGTGCTGGATACAACGACGGCTGGGATGTCAGCACCTTGCATGACGGCTTGACGGCCTATGGTTTCAACGCCGACAAAGAAGCAGGTTTCAAGGTGATGGACAAGTTCACCATTCCCGAAGGTGCTCCCACCAGTTTTGCCGGACTTCGCTTCTATGTTTTCGAAGGCCCAACACCAATTTCAACCATTACGGCTGCCTACCTTACTATTTATGACGGCGACCCGCTGAATGGAGGAAGTCCTATAGGCGGTGGGGATGGCATCAATTGTCTTTATTCTGGTTGGTATGACTGCTATGAATGGGCTCACATCTACCGCACCGGCGAGGACGATTTCTCGGATGTCAGTCGGCCTGTTTTTTACACCCTAGCCCATTTGGAACATGTGGGAATGGGGATGGAATTGGAACCAAATCACACCTATTGGTTTGTGGCATCGTTCAAAGGCTCGTTGTACGACAACGTTCATGTGATTCCTGTCACTCGATTGGGCGAGACCACCACTGGCGAAGCTCGCATCTATTCCGAAACCACTGGATGGCAGCCCATGCTTGACCCTGGAACGCAAACCCAACAAGGCATTGCTTTCGACATCATTGGCTATATACCTCTTTCTTTTGGCGTGGCCTATAGCGACATCTTCCGCGATGACGAACTGATTGCCCACGGCGTGAACCAATGTTATTATATCGATGAGAATGTTCCTCACGGCATACACACCTACAGTATCCAAAATGTCTATTATGACCACCTTATCTTCGACTATCCTACCAAAGCCTGCCTGCAAAGCATTGAGGTCAGGCCATGTTATCCCCCGAAGAATTTAGAAGTCAGCACCGAGCCTCTGAACGGAACGGACGAACTCAACCGCCTGACTTGGGACAAGGAAGACAACATCCCTTTGCGCGACGATGTAAAAACTTACTATGAGATTTACCGCAAGAGCATTTTGGATAATCAATATGCTTTGATTGGCGCTTTGGCCAAGGACAACACATCGGAAACCTTTGAATACTTGGACACCGTTTCCCAAGGCACCTATTATTACAAGGTGAACGACTACAATGTCTTCCCCACAGGCTCATGCCAAAGCGATTTTGCTGAGCAGTACGGCGAATGTGAGATAATAGGTAGCATAGCAGCCGAGGCCGAATGGAGCCAAGGCACTGACGGCGTGGAGTTGCATTGGGGAGAAGACTTTTTCAAAGCGCATTGCCAGTATGAAAACGGGGAATTTATCGATGCGGTGGGCTATGATGGAAACCTTTCTTGGGGCTTTAAAGCATCGGGGGCAGACATGTTGGGCTCTTTCGTAAAAAGCGTATCGCTTTACAGCGTTGCCGATGGGGAATACGACATTTTGATCTATTCAGGCTACAATTCGCCCACTACGATTGTTTGGCAACAGACCGTGCAACTCACTGGCGTAAACCAATGGCACACACTCACCTTCGACAATCCGTACCAGATTATGGCATGGCCTTTATGGATCGTTATTCACCAACAAGGCATTGAAAATCCAGCCGCCTACGCGCACGATGACGGCTCAACGGATGATGGTCGTTGGGTTTGCCTTCATGACAGTTGGTACAAGCCTGAATTGAATGGCTCATTCATGGTCAGGGCCGACATTGATAACCAATTGGACGGTGAAGAATTGCTACAATTGGAAGAACCCACGATAGGCAATCTGCATTACAATTTGTATCGCTCGCACGACAATGGAAGTTACGAGAAAATCGCCCAATTCCCCTACCCAGGCTATTGGAGCCATGTGCGTTATTTTGACCCGATTGACGAAACAGAATATTCCTGCTACAACTACAAAGTCACCATGACATTCCGCGATGAATATGGCCACCTTTGCGAGTCGCAACCTGCACCCAATGCCGAAGACCCATCCATCGACTGGGCAGAGGTTTGCGATACATGGAGCATTAGTGAAATTGTTGAAAATAAGAATCTTATATTATATCCCAATCCCACTACAGGAAAGGTAACAGTAGTTGGAGTCGAGGCTTCAGAAGTGATGGTGTACAATGCGCTTGGGCAGTTGGTGAAGACCGTGCGGGGGACGAATGAGATCGATGTAGCGGATTTGGTGGAAGGGGTTTATCTGGTGCGCATCATGGATGCAGAAGGGAGAAACTATACGGAGCGGGTAGTGGTGAAAGAATAGGGATCACTTTTCAAATCGAGCAAAAGGCTGACTGCGAAAGCGGTCGGCCTTTTTGCGTGTATGTTGCAATTTTTTCCTATTTTTGCAGGTGATTAATGACCTATTACATAGCAAAATGTCAGAAACACCCCAAAATACAAAGCCGAAGAAGCCTAAACTTCGCAACGTTTCGCTGAAGAAACTGAATCGCAGATATGACTTCTTGATGAGACATGATGAATCCAAAAAAGAAATACTAGGTTTCAAGTTGAATTTGTTGAATCTGGTGCTGGTCATCATCGGCATCGCCCTACTGCTCATCATCATCACGACTTTTATCATCGCCTTTACGCCTTTGCGCGAATACATTCCAGGCTACACCGACACCAACCTCAACCGTGAGGTCTATCTGCTTAGCCTCCGTGCCGATTCGCTCGAAAAGGAGATGCAGAAAAAGGATGTCTACTTCGACAACATCAAGAAGATCGTGGAAGGCTACGATTTCGCCGCCGATAGCGCATTGGCCTCGTTGAGTATCTATGAGCCACTGCCGAAGGGTGTCACCGATACCATTACACTGAAGAAATCTGTGCAAGACAGCATCTTGCGCGCTGAATATGAAGCTCAAAACCAGTATAACCTTTTCGGTGACGACTATCTGCCTCCAGCCAAGCCGAGTTCTTTGGTTAAGAACTTCTTTGTTCCGCTCAACGGTACGATTTTAAATGCCTTTAATGCTGAAAAAGGACATTTGGGTGTCGACATTTCTTCCGATAGGGATCAGGTTATCAACGCTACTTTAGAAGGTACCGTGGTGTTTTCAACCTGGAGCATCAACAACGGCTATTGTATCGGTATTCAACATTCCGATGGTTATTTCTCTGTGTATAAGCATAATGCAACCTTATTGAAAAAGGAAGGTGACTATGTGAAAGCAGGTGAGGCCATTGCCATCTTGGGCAAGTCGGGTGAATCCGAAGAGTACGAACATCTCCATTTTGAACTATGGCATAACGGCATTGCTGTCAACCCTGCCGATTATATGACCATTAATCAGTCTGTCGAAAACTAAAAAATTGTATCTTTGCACACTTTTTACCCCACAAATAAAAACGAAAAATGACTATATTAATAAAGGTATTACAGTTTTTCCTCTCTCTTTCCATTTTGATTTTCGTCCATGAATTGGGCCATTTCCTTGCCGCAAAAGCTTTTAAAACTCGTGTCGAGAAATTCTACCTCTTCTTCGATTGGGGTTTTTCGCTTTTCCGTTGCAAGAAGGTAAACGGACAGTGGCGCTTCAAGTTCTTCTCGAAGAATGTGCCTGAAAAATATACCGTTAGCGAATATACAGACCCGGCGGGGAAAAAACAGAAGAACTATGAACCTATTGACCTCAGCACACTGCCTGAGGATGACTGGCGTCGCAGCGACAGCACGGAATACGGTATCGGTTGGTTCCCTTTGGGTGGCTACAACAAGATCGCAGGTATGGTTGACGAGTCGATGGACAAGTCGCAGATGCAGCAGCCTCCACAACCATGGGAGTTCCGCTCAAAGCCTGCCTGGCAGCGTTTCATCATCATGGTGGCTGGCGTGTTCATGAATGTGGTGCTGGCTGTTGTCATCTATATCGGTTTGTTGGCCAAGGAAGGTGAGCAGTATCTGCCTACTGCCGAAGTCAACAAATATGGTATTTCAGTTGATAGTTTGGGCTACGAGTTGGGCTTCCGTGATGGTGACAAGATTTTGGCCGTTGATGGCGAATACATCGAGAAGTTCCAGGATGTTCCGATGCAGATCATTCTCGACAAGGCCAAGACCGTCGAGGTGGAGCGTAATGGCAAAGACACCCTCATTAATCTTCCCGAGGATGCCGTGACCAAACTGTTGGGTTCGCAAGATGCGGCATTTATCTCTTATCGCATCCCATTTGTCGTGGCCGATGTGATGGAAAATTCGGCAGCACAAATCGGAGGCTTGAAGAGTGGCGATGTCATCATCGGCATTAATGACATTGAAACGCTTTATTATCAAGATTTTGTAAAAAACATCAAATGTTTTAAGAATCAAGATGTTACTGTCGTTGTCCTGCGCGATGCTGACACGCTGTCAATCCCTATGCATCTCTCCGAGGAAGGTGTGATAGGCGCGTATTGCCAGACTTATCTGACCGATTATTATGACTTGGAAACCAAGGAATACACCTTCTTCCAAGCCATCCCTGCAGGTTTCAAGAAGACTTTTTCTGAGTTGAACGACTATTGGAAACAGGTCAAACTCATCTTCACCCCCAAGACTAAAGCTTATGAGAGCGTGGGTGGCTTCATCTCCATTGGCAAGATATTCCCCGACCAGTGGATTTGGAGCATCTTCTGGCGCATGACGGCCTTCCTCTCCATCGCACTAGCAGTGATGAACATTTTGCCCATCCCGGCATTGGATGGTGGTCATATTCTCTTCCTACTCTTTGAGATAATAACGCGTCGCAAGCCTTCCGACAAGTTCATGGAAGTGGCTGAAACGGTGGGTCTAGTCCTGGTGCTGGGATTGGTTATCTTGGCCAATGGCAATGATATCATCAGATTGTTTAAGTAAAAAATATTACACTGAAATTCAAGTATTTAGATGTTTTGCTTGAAAATTAATTTGTTCGGATAAATACTATTTTCGTAAATTCGCGGTTTCAATCACAATAGTGTTTCTGGATTTGAAGACGAAAATCAATCATATAACCCTCCTTTTCGCTCTGTTGTTGACCTTCCTCGGTGAAGCGAATGCACAACAGGCGCCTATCTTCACTAACTACTCGAATTCATACGCTTACGCCAATGCGGGTTTTGCTGGCATGAGCGAAGGTGTTAATGTGTTGGGACTCTATCGTATGCAATGGGCGGGTTTTACGGATATGGACGGTAACGAAGTGGCTCCCACCACTTTCCTTTTGACTGGTGACATGCCCTTCCGCAAACTGCACGGTGGCCTTGAGTTTTCCATCATGCAGGACAAGTTGGGTTTCGAGAACAATGTCAATGTAGGTTTGGGCTACTCCTTCCATCTCGATTTGGGCGGTTCAACTCTTGGTATAGGCTTGGCCGGAACGCTTCTCAACCGTTCCGTCGATTTCTCGCAATTACATCCCAATCAGGAAGGTGACCCTTTGTTGCAAGGATTGGGCGAAGAGAGCGATATGCTGTTCGACTTTAATGTAGGCTTGTTTTGGCAGATTCCCGAATCGTTCTATGTGGGCTTTTCGGTCGTCAATGTGCTTGAGAGCATGACCAAGGCGCTTGGTGATAACTCAGAGACCAGCGCCAGCTTCACTACCGACCGTACATTCTATGCTGTTGCTGGCTATCCCTTCCAGTTTGAGGATTTGCCTTATCTGACCTTTGTCCCGTCGGTGAGTGTGATGAGTGATATTGCCTCGACACAATTTAATGCCAGTGCTCGTGTAATTTATAACAATTTGTTTTCTTTGGGTGTCAATTACCGATTCCAAGAGTCCGTTGGATTAATGGCAGGTGTCACTATCAAGGATTTGACCATTGGCTATTCTTACGATATTAATACGATGGGCTTGCCAGGGTTGCCAGGCTCACACGAAATAGGGCTGAGTTATTGTTTCAAGCTTGACCTCGATCGAACGCCGCGCGACTACCGTAGCGTCCGTTATTTGTGATTTTTTTGTGGTGAATAGAGGTCGTTTAAAGAGAAAGAAATGTTGACTTAGAGGCAAATTAAGGAAAAAGTTGGAAAAAAATGAGGAACGAAATATAATATTTTCTAATTTTGGCGGTTTTTAGGAAGTAAAGCTGTACCTATAGGTCGGCAAAATGAGAACAAGAGAATAAAAGAAATAAAATAGTAATTATATCATTGTCAAGAAGATGAAAAGACTACTGTTCGTGTTTTCCGTGGCGCTGCTGCTCACAGCCTGCGGCAATTCAAACCAAGGCGAGCTGGTTGGAGTGAGAAAGTCAAACAAGACCTTTAATCAGCCTGATCCTTACGGGATGGTGTTTGTCCCGCAAGGCAGTTTTACAATGGGTGCGGGTGGTGAAGACATTACCTCATCCTATCTTAATGAGCCAAAAACGGTGTCAGTATCCGCCTTTTTCATGGATGAGACTGAAATCACCAACAACGAGTACCGCCAATTTGTCTATTGGGTCAGAGACTCCATCGCAAGAAGAATACTTGCCGACAACTTTCCCGACAAATATGCCATAACTGAGAGCAAATCGGGTGAGGTGTACGACCCACCGAGGATTAATTGGAAAGAAAAAATCGATTGGAACAGCAAGGAACAGGATGTCCGCGAAGCCCTCGAACCGATGTATCTTCCTGAGCATGAGAGATATTTCCGTAGAAAGGAAATTGATACCAGAAAGTTGTATTATTCCTATTATTGGTTTGACATGGTGGCCGCAGCCAAAAAGGATTTCGCCGACGACAAGTTGGTTGAAAACGATTATTCCTTGGGTGAGGCCGACGCTGGTATTAATGTGGACCGCAAGGGCGCTTGGTCGAATCGTAAGCAAGGCTATAGCGACCGTTCGGTTTATGCCCGTGCCGAAGTTATCAACGTCTATCCCGATACGCTCTGCTGGATTCACGACTACAGCTATTCATTCAATGACCCGATGACCGAGAAATATTTCTGGCATCCAGCCTACGACAACTATCCGGTGGTTGGTGTTACATGGCAGCAAGCACGTGCCTTCTGTGTATGGCGCACAGAGTTGCTCAATGCTTATCTTCGCACCAAGAAAGATGCCGACCTTTCTGAGTTCCGTCTGCCCACCGAGGCCGAATGGGAATGGGCAGCCCGTGGCGGCAAGATGTTGAACCCCTATCCGTGGGGCGGTCCTAACGCTAGCAACGCCAAGGGATGTTTCATGGCCAACTTCAAGCCCAGAAGAGGCAACTACCTCGCCGACGGTGGTCTGCGTACCCTTGTGGTGGGTTGCTATCCTCCCAATGGCTGGGGCCTTTACGACATGGCCGGTAACGTGGCCGAATGGACCAACACGGCCTATGACCCCAATTCGTATAACTTCACTTGGGACATGAATCCCAACTACACCTATAACGCAAAGGCTGATGATCCGCCGGTTATGAAACGTAAAGTCGTTCGCGGTGGTTCATGGAAGGACGTGTCCTACTATATGCAAGTCACGACCCGTGATTATCAGTATCAGGATACCGCCAACTGCTACACTGGCTTCCGTTGCATCCAGCCTTACTTAGGCCGTAACAAGGGTGACAATCCGAGAATGTCAAGGGTTTACAGATAATCAAGAAATCAACAATTAAAAATAACAGAATAACAATCTTTTAAAATTACAATTGTCATGGCAAAAAAAGAACTTAGCAAATTCCAACAATTTCTCGTGTCGAGAAAGTTCAAGACTTTTATGGGTTACCTCTATGGTTGGGGTGCATCTGTGGTTATGATAGGTGCATACTTCAAACTGACCCACATTCCTGGTGCTGACTTCATGTTGGCCTTGGGTTTGGGTATCGAAGCATTAATCTTCTTTATGTCGGCTTTCGAGCCTCAACATGTGGATTATGCTTGGGATAACGTTTTCGTCGAGTTGGAAGAAGACTGGGACGGTGTACAGAAAACACAATTTGCCACCACCGGTGCCACGGGCAAAGCTCAACCCACAAATGCGGAAGACGCTATGCTCAGCAAGATGTTTGAAAAGATGAATGTCAGTGAAGAAACTTTCAATAAGATTGGTAAAGGTCTCGACAAACTGGCTGCCAATGCTGGGCAAATGGCTGACATAAGCAATGCTATGGCTGCCACAACCAATTATGCTAACGCTATGGATCGTGCTACGAAGTCCATCTCTGAATTCTCCAACGCATACATCCAAACCAATCAGAAGCTGTCTGACTCTTTGGGTAAGCTCGACTTCAGCGCCCTTGATGCCAATACCATCAAGAAGGTAGCCAACAGCATGCAGTCATTGAATTCAATCTATGAGCTTCAGCTGCAAGGTGCTGAGCAGACTTCAGCTGCCAGCAAGAAGTTGACCGAAACTATGAACAAGTACATGGATAACCTCACCGCTTCATCACAGAATGCTGGCCAACTCAACCAACAGTTGACCCAGTTGTCACAGCGCTTGACCGCTTTGAACAACGTCTATGGTGGAATGTTGTCAGCAATGAACATCAAGGCATAATTCTACTCGAACCTGATTGTTTAATATAAAAAAGGAGTAAGATTATGTCAGGCGCAAAAGAAACCCCAAGACAGAAAATGATCGGTATGATGTACCTGGTCTACACTGCCTTGTTAGCCATGAACGTCTCGAAGGACATCTTGGATGCCTTCGATACGGTGAACAACGGTGTGCAAACCACCAACATCACCCTTTCGAATCAGATCGCCCAGAAATACGCTGCTTTCGAGGAGCAATATGGCCTTGATCAGGAAAAAGTCGGTCCTTATTGGGAACAGGCTCAAGCCCTGAGAGATGAAGCCACCGACCTCATCAACTACGTCGAGGCCCTTAAGTGGGACTTGGTGAAGAAGATTGAATGTGACAAGGCTGGGACTCCGGCCGAAGCTGTTTCGATGGCTCTTGAAAGAGGTCTGCTGAAAAATACTGACACCTTGAGGAACGGCCGTAGAATCTACGACATCAATACCTCAAAGGTGAAGTCAAGAGACAACTACAACCGTCCTACCGAATATATGATGGGTAACCCTGAAGGTCCAGGTAATGGAGGTAAAGCTTACGAGTTGTCAGAAAAAATCAGACATTTCCGTGGCCAGGTGGTGAGAGCCATGGGTCCCGAACACATCCATGAAATTGGCCTTATTACGGACAGTATCTATGGCTCCAAACAATATGTTATGGACCAAGGCTATGCTGAAAGCAGTCTGAAGAAACTCCCTCTTCAAGGAGAGTATTATGGAGCTAAGATCAGTTACTATCCTGGTATGACCGACCCGGTGCAGGACAGCTGGGAGTACAACAACTTCCATCACACTGTGTTGGT
>ONFO01000038.1 GCA_900317155.1 uncultured Bacteroidales bacterium | reverse complement strand
GTCGAGTATTGCAACGAGTGCAGTGCCAACTCCACCTTTTGGCCTCTGATCATGTCGGCCACAAGGCGCATCTTGTAAGGTGATGTCGGGGTATCGTTCAGATGAGCGATGGCGACATTCTTGCGAGCTTCCTTAATTGCTTCTGCTCTTTTATGTTTTCTTGCTCCCATTGTTACCTAGTATTACTTGTTACCTTTATCTTTATTACCGGCATGACCTCTGAAGATTCTGGTCGGGGCAAACTCGCCCAACTTGTGACCCACCATGTTCTCAGTCACATAGACCGGGATGAACTTGTTGCCATTGTGGACGGCGATAGTCTGACCGACGAAATCAGGAGAAATCATCGATGCTCTTGACCAGGTCTTGATGACGGTCTTCTTGCCGCTTTGAACGTTTTCCATCACTCTCTGTTGGAGTTTGTAGTGGATGAACGGGCCTTTCTTTAATGATCTACTCATAGCTTTATGCGATTTTCCTGATTATTACTTCTTTCTTCTGTCGATGATATACTTGTTGGAAGCAGCCTTCGGCGAACGGGTCTTGTAGCCCTTTGCCGGCAAGCCCTTGCGTGAGCGCGGGTGACCGCCAGAGGCACGACCTTCACCACCACCCATCGGGTGATCGACCGGGTTCATGACAACACCACGGTTGTGAGGACGACGACCGAGCCAACGGCTACGGCCAGCCTTACCTGACTTCTCGAGGTTGTGGTCGGCGTTCGAAACGCTGCCGATAGTAGCCTTACAAGCTTGGAGAATCATACGGGTTTCGCCTGAGGGCATGCGGAGGATGGCATACTTGCCGTCGCGGCTCATCAGCTGAGCGTAGCTACCGGCGCTGCGGGCCATCTTGGCACCTTGGCCAGGACGAAGCTCGATGTTGTGGATAATGGTACCGAAGGGGATCTCGCTCAGATAAAGCGTGTTGCCCACGTTGGGTTGGATACCCTTGCCTGAGAGAATCTCCTGACCGACCTTCAAGCCGGCAGGGGCGATGATGTAACGCTTCTCACCATCCTTGTAGAACACAAGGGCGATGCGGGCGGTACGGTTGGGATCGTATTCAATGGTCTTCACAACGCCCGGGATACCATCCTTGTCGCGCTTGAAGTCAATGATTCTATACATTCTCTTATGGCCGCCGCCTCTGTAGCGGACAGTCATCTCACCACTTGAGTTACGACCACCCGTGCTCTTCTTGGGTCTCAGTAACGACTTCTCGGGTTTGTCGGTCGTGATCTCGTCAAAAGCGCTAATCACTTTGAAGCGCTGACCTGGTGTCGTTGGTTTATATTTCTTTAATGCCATGATCAGATGTTGCTATAAAAGTCAATTGTGTAACCTTCTTTCAACGTCACGACAGCTTTCTTGAAAGCAGCGGCGCGGCCAGTGATGACGCCCGACTTGGTGTAGCGTGACTTCTTTTTACCTGCGTAGTTCATCGTGTTGACGGCCTCAACCTTCACATCGTAGAGCTTTTCGATGGCATCCTTGATCTGATACTTGTTGGCGTTCTTGTCGACGATGAAAGCGAACCTGTTCAGCTTCTCGCTGATGGCGGTCATCTTTTCAGTAATGACGGGTTTCTTTATGATAATCATTTCTCGTGCTTTTTAAGGGTTAAAACTCTCTGTTCAAGACTTCCACGATAGGCTGCAGAGCGCTTTCGGTGAGGAAGATGTTCTTGGCCTTCAGAATATCATAAGTACTCAAGTTGCGAGCCAACATGACTTCGGTGCGCTGGATATTCCTTGCGGACAGCACAACATTCTTGTTGGGCTCGGCGAACACGAAGAGGTTGCGGTTACCGTTGACCTTGAATGAATCAAGCACCTTAACCATCTGCTTCGTCTTGATGGCGTCGAAGTTGAAGTCTTCAACCACTTTGATGGCGCCGTCAGTAATCTTGCTCGACAGGGCCGACTTACGAGCCAGCACCTTGACTTTCTTGTTCAGTTTGAAGCTGTAGTCGCGCGGCTTGGGACCAAACACGCGGGCACCGCCTCTCAGCAGGGGTGAATTGATGTCGCCACGACGTGCACCACCAGTGCCCTTCTGACGGAAGAGCTTGCGGGTGCTGCCCGACAACTCGCTGCGTTCCTTTGACTTGTGAGTGCCTTGGCGCTGATCGGCCAGGTATTGTCTCACTGCCAGATACATGACATGCTCGTTGGGTTCGATAGCGTAAATTTCGTCATTCAGCTGAACCTTACGGCCGGTATCTTCGCCTTTGATGTTATAAACTGTTAACTCCATCTCTCAATCATTAAATATCCGTTATTATGGCCCGGAACGGCGCCCTTCACCACTAACAAATTTTTCTCGGGAACCACCTTCATGATAAGGAGGTTCGTCACTTTCACCCTATGGTTGCCCATCTGGCCGCCCATACGCAATCCTTTGAACACTCTCGAAGGATATGCGCAAGCACCGATGGAACCCGGTTTTCTCAAACGGTTGTGCTGACCGTGAGTTGCTTGACCAACGCCATTGAAATGATGACGTTTCACTACGCCTTGGAAGCCTTTACCTTTGCTGATGCCGCTGACATCAACAAACTCGCCTTCCATGAACACGTCGACGGTAAGCGTCTCGCCTAAACTTTTTCTGTGGCCTTCTTCGAAACGCGTAAACTCGCGCACCAGCTTCTTAGGAGTCGTACCGGCCTTGGCAAAATGACCTTGCTCGGCCTTGGAGGTGTTCTTCACCTTCTTCTCGTCGAAACCTAACTGAATAGCGCTGTAACCGTCTTTCTCAATCGTTCTGACTTGGGTGACCACACACGGACCTGCCTCGATGACAGTGACGGGAACCATCTTTCCGGCCTCGTCATAGATGTGCGTCATACCAATCTTTTTTCCTAGTAATCCTGACATGCTACTTTAGCTTTTTAATTTGTTGTACTAGATAGGTTTAATTACAATTTGATTTCTACTTCCACACCACTGGGGAGCTCCAGCTTCATCAGTGCGTCGATCGTCTGCGAGGTCGAGTTGTAGATGTCGAGCAAACGCTTGTAGGTCGAAAGCTCAAACTGCTCTCTCGATTTCTTGTGGACGAAGGTTGAGCGCAATACAGTGTAGATCTTCTTGTTCGTCGGCAACGGAATGGGACCGCTGACAACAGCTCCAGTCGCTTTGATGGTTTTTACGATTCGCTCGGCTGACTTGTCAACCAAGTTGTGGTCGTGCGACTTCAGTTTAATTCTAATTCTCTGGCTCACAATAATTATTATTTATTGAATTGTTTGCTTAAATGAATAATAGTCCTTTTGCCTTCTTGATCACCACTTCGGCAATGGCATCCGGAACAGGGGCATAGTGGCTCAACTCCATGTTGAAGTTGGCACGGCCCGACGACAACGAGCGCAGCTGGGTGATGTAACCAAACATCTCAGCCAACGGCACGTCTGCCTTAATCGTCTGGAAACCAATGTCGGCAATGACTTCGCGCAATATTGATCTCTTTTTGTTCAAATCGCCCGTGACATCTCCAATGTACTCGTCAGGGCAATGTATTTCTACTCTCATGATAGGTTCCATCAACACGGCACCGGCTTTGAGACCGGCCTCCTTGAAGGCGATGTGCGCTGCACTCTCGAACGAGAGGGCGTCGCTATCCACCGGATGGAACGAACCGTCGGTAAGGGTCACCTTGAGGTTCTCGACCGGGAAGCCTGCCAACACACCGTTGGACAGGGCACCCTTGAAGCCTCTCTCCGTGGCTTGGATGAACTCGGCTGAGAGGACACCACCCTTCACTTCGTTGACAAACTGCAATCCGTGTACACCTTCTTCGGCAGGACCCATAGTGAACTCGATATCGGCAAATTTTCCCTTGCCACCGGTCTGTTTTTTATAGACTTCACGATGCTGAATTGTTTGAGTAAAGGCTTCCTTGTACGCGACCTGCGGACGGCCGGAGTTGACTTCAACGCCAAACTCTCTCTTGAGGCGGTCCATGATAATGTCAAGGTGCAATTCGCCCATACCGGACAATATGGTCTGACCCGAATTTTCATCAGTGTGTACGAACAGCGTAGGATCTTCCTCGGTCAACTTGGCCAAGGACTGATCCAGCTTGTCTAAATCTGCTGTAACTTTGGGCTCGATGGCGATGTTCACCACAGGCTCGGGGAACTTGATGTTCTCGAGCACCAGCGGCTTGTTCTCGACACAAAGCGTGTCGCCCGTGCGGATGAGCTTGAATCCGACGGCGGCACCGATGTCGCCTGCCGAAATCTCTTCCAAGGGCAACTGCTTGTTGGCATGCATCTGAACGATCTTGGCGATGCGTTCGCGCTTGCCTGTCGACACATTGAGAACCATTTCACCAGCCTTCAAAGTCCCGGAATAGACGCGGAAGAAACAAAGACGACCGACAAAAGGATCGGTGGCAATCTTGAATGCCAAGGCGCAGAAAGGCTCCTTGGGGTCAGCCTTGCGAATCTCTTCTTGTTCGGTCTTCGGATTGATACCCTTCACATGGTCGATGTCCAAGGGGCTGGGCAGGTAGTTGACGATGGCGTCAAGCAGAGGCTGCACGCACTTGTTCTTGAACGACGAGCCACACAGCACGGGGCAAATGCGAAGGTCAAGCGTAGCCTTGCGGATTTGGCCGATAATCTCTTCGGCGGTGATGCTGTCGGGGTCTTCCATGTATTTCTCAAACAAGGTCTCATCGTCTTCAACGGCACCCTCGATGAGGTCAGTGCGATACTTCGCAACCATGTCCTTCATGTCTTCGGGAATCTCGATTTCGTCGTAGACGGAGCCATTGTCGGTTTCTTCCCAAGCGTACGCCTTATTCGTGATCAGGTCAACAATACCGATGAACTCGTCTTCGGCACCGATGGGCAGCTGGACGGCGACGGGAGTAGCGTGGAGCTTCTCGCGAATTTGGTCCAACACCTTAAAGAAATCGGCACCTGCGCGGTCCATCTTGTTGACGTAGCAGATACGCGGGACGTTGTATTTGTTGGCTTGGTGCCACACGGTCTCTGACTGAGGCTCTACCCCACCGACGGCGCAGAAGATGGCGATGGCGCCATCGAGCACGCGCAGCGAGCGTTCCACCTCGACGGTGAAGTCGACGTGGCCGGGGGTGTCGATGATATTGATCTTATAAGCCTCATTATTAAGGTGCCAGAACACCGTTGTTGCAGCAGAAGTGATGGTGATGCCACGCTCTTGCTCCTGTACCATCCAGTCCATGGTGGCGGCGCCGTCGTGAACTTCACCTATCTTATGACTACGGCCAGTATAATAGAGGATACGCTCCGTCGTGGTCGTCTTACCGGCGTCGATGTGAGCCATGATGCCGATATTACGCACGAGATTGAGCGGATTCATCATATTTTCCTGTCCGTTTTGCATAATTCCTGATCTCTCCTATTAGAATCTGAAGTGCGAGAATGCCTTGTTGGCATCTGCCATTCTGTGGATTTCTTCTTTCTTCTTGAATGCAGAACCTTCTTCCTTGTAAGCTGCCATGATTTCCGAAGCGAGCTTCAGAGCCATCGATTTCTCGTGACGTTTGCGGGCATAACCGATCAGGTTCTTCATACCGATGCTCTGCTTACGGGCAGGACGGATTTCTGAAGGAATCTGGAAGGTAGCACCACCAATACGACGGCTTCTTACTTCCACTTGAGGAGTAACGTTGGCCAAGGCCTTTTTCCATACCTCAACTGGATTTTCGTTGAGCTTACTTTCAACGATGTCCATTGCTTCGTAGAAAATCTGATAAGCCAAATTCTTCTTACCCTTGAGCATGATGTTGTTCACGAACTTCGTGACTTGCACATCACCGTACTTCGGGTCGGGAAGGATAATTCTCTTCTTTGGTTTAGCTTTTCTCATGTCTTTTAAGTCTTTCTGTTTTGACTAATCGTTATTTCTTTGCGGCTTGTTTGGGTCGTTTAGCACCGTACTTAGACCTGCGTTGGCGGCGGCCATCAACACCAGAGGTATCCAAAGCACCTCTAATGATGTGATAACGAACGCCCGGCAAATCCTTAACACGACCTCCTCTGATCATAACAATGCTGTGTTCCTGCAAGTTGTGGCCCTCACCGGGGATGTAGGCGTTGACCTCCTTTTGGTTGGTCAGACGAACCCTAGCGACCTTACGCATAGCTGAGTTAGGCTTCTTGGGGGTCGTCGTGTAAACACGCACGCACACACCGCGACGTTGCGGACTGGCATCCAATGCAGGCGACTTGCTCTTGTCGATCAATTTTTGGCGCCCTTTGCGCACTAATTGTTGAATAGTCGGCATTTTTAATTTGTTAGGTTAATTTGTTAGTTATTCAATCCTTTGATTAGGAATTATTTACAAACTCATACCAAACTGGCCGAGGGCAGCGCTTTCAAGATGTAGTCAGGGAAACACAATAAGCCATGGACGGCTTAGAAGTCTATAAACCCACGCTGTGACATTATAAGAACGCTTGATTTTGGCGTCACATCGTGTAGAAACCTATTACGTTTAACTTATCAGGTTCCTTAACTATATCATTTTCAAGGGCAAGCCCTCATTCAATTCAGCGGGTGCAAAAGTACAACATTTTTCAATACGCCGCGCACTTTTTTGAAAATATTTGGAAAAAATGTTGATATCAATACTTATTTATCTGTATTTCAGTAATTTAAATATGTTGAAAACTTATGCTTTTGCATAAAAAAAGCGTCTTTCTCAACGTGTTTTTGTCGAAAAAGACACCTATATGACACGAAATCGACCGTCTATAGATTGACTTTCGTCGAATCTTCGATTTCCCTCCCTCGCATATTTCAGCGCTGGAATGACATAGACGGTCGATTTCCAAAACCTATTCTAATACTTCACGAAACGGTCCTCGCCGTTGCTCAATCCGAGCAGTTCGCTACGGCCGAAGAGGAGGAAAATCTTATGATCCCAGATGAGTTCCCACAAGATGCGACTCACGCGCACCTGCTCCTCGGGAGCCAGTTCTTCGCTCGTGATGGTGGTGTTTTCGTCGGCTTTCTTCACCTTATTCTCTTGGAAGGCTACCTGTATGAGCTGGTAACATAGGTTGACAAAAGTGATGCCCGTGGTATGATCGCGGCTATCCATCACCATATTGATTCTGTCTCTGAGTTCCTCGTTATTGTAGAGGAGATGTACGGGATTGGCGTCGTAATTCATGGTTGTTCTGTTTTAGATGATGGTGCAAAGATAGGGATTATTTCGGAACTTACAACATTTTGGTCGTCTGACGGGCACTTTTTTACACCTTATATTAATATGTCGCGCCGATTTTGTACCTTTGCGCCCACAATGTGAACATTATGGTTACAGAATTATTGGTCGTTTGGATTGTCGGTGTAGTGGCCTTTTTTGTGCTTTGGGCGGTTTTGGCCAAAGTGATTAAACGGATTAGCGAGCGAAAACAAAAAACCGAAACGCTTACAGAGGAGACCGACAAAAACTCAACCCCCGAAAGCTTTCCTTCCGAGGGCTGATTTCTTATTGAAGGTCGGTAAACCTTACTGCACATCCCGCACTAGGCGTACAGAATATCCACTGTATGCCCATGCAGTGCCTAAATGTGGTCCTTGCCAATAGATGCCAACTACATATACTGAACGATTGTCTTCCTTAACTGTAGAAGTCCAATAATTCCCATAGCCTTTGGTTTCGGTTACAAGTACTACGGAACCAATGTTGCGATGACCCGCATTGGGCAAAAACACGCATCCAGCAGGTTCCAATGTGTTTTCCCAAAGGGAAAGGCTTATCGTGTTGACATCCCAGCTTGTGTTTACTTCATTCACTTTTTTCAGCTCATACACTGAGTTATTCCAGTCGTCGGGAACGAGGATAAGGCCATTCACGCCATTCACCTGTGCCTTGGCATATCTGATTTCACTGCTTCGACCATTGATGATGTATTCCCATTCGTCATTGGTCAACGTACGCCACATACCAGCTTGATTACCGCCGTTGCTGATGGGATTATAAACGCCCCAGTCCGCATTGGCATAATCGCCCGTAAGACTATAGGAAAGAAAACCATTCGGCGAGACGGAATAATCATAAGGCCGACAATACGCAGCACCCCCATTCCACCCACTGGTGCCATAGCAGAACAAGTCAATCCATCCTTCATAAGTGCTGGAGACGAGACAGTTGTCGCTACCTTCAACATTACCTAATTGGTTTTCTAAGGTTGAACCACCAACGTAATTCCATTGATGCTCAGCAAAACGGAATGTGTTTGTAGAAGCCTGATACTGAAGGTTGCCCTTCGCAAAATAGACTTTGCCTCCAGTCGCGTTGATACTGAACTTGCCGTCAATAGCCCCTGTAGGAGCTGTCGGCACCTCGGGGGTCTCGCCGCCATTGTTACCACCTCCGTTGTTGTTTCCGCCGTTGTTCGGTTCATCGGGTTTCGTGCAGCCTGCGGCAAAGACCATCGTCGCTGCGAGCATCAATACAGATGCAAATTTTATTAATTTCTTCATATTGAGTTTATTTAGAGATTTCAAAGGGCAAAAATAAAAAATATTTGGATTGACGAAAGAAAAAGAGGCGTTTATTTAACTATTCGGTATTTCCGAATGATTGCCGATTGCAGAATTTTTCGTAATTTCGCAGTTTCAAAGAAAATCATCAAAAACAAACGAAATATGAAATACGACGTCATCGTTATCGGCAGCGGCCCGGGAGGCTATGTGGCTGCCATCAGAGCATCACAACTTGGAAAGAAGACCGCCGTGGTCGAGAAGGCCGAAGTGGGCGGCATCTGCCTCAACTGGGGTTGCATCCCCACAAAAGCCCTGCTGAAGAGCGCGCAGGTCTACACCTATATTAATCATGCCGAGAACTACGGCATCAAAGTGGAAGGCGAAGTGAAACCCGACATGGAGGCCGTGGTGGCTCGCAGCCGTGGTGTGGCCGACACCATGAGCAAGGGTGTGCAATACCTCCTCAAGAAGAATAATGTAGATGTCATCGCTGGCTACGGCAAACTGACCGCCGACAAACAAGTGGAAGTGACCGACGCTGAAGGCAACAAGAACCTCTACGAAGCCGACCACATCATTTTGGCCACCGGCTCACGCGTTCGCGAACTGCCTGCATTGCCTATCGACGGCAAAAAGATCATTGGTTACCGCCAAGCTTTGGTTCTCGACAAACTGCCAGAGAGCATGGTAGTCGTCGGCTCGGGCGCCATCGGCTCAGAGTTCGCTTTCTTCTTCACCTCGATGGGTGTGAAGGTGACTTTAGTCGAATTCCTGCCCAACGTGGTCCCGAACGAAGACGAGGAAGTCTCTAAGCAAGTGGAACGTGCCTTCAAGAAGCTGAAGATGACCGTGATGACTGATGCCTCGGTGACCCACGTCGACACGACAGGTGAGAAATGCGTTTGCACCATCGCCACGAAGAAAGGCGAGAAGACCGTTGAAGCCGACATCGTCCTCAGCGCTGTGGGCGTGCAGACCAATATCGACAACCTCGGCCTTGAAGAATTAGGCATCACCACCGAGCGCGGCAAAATCAATGTGGACGAATGGTATCGCACCAACGTGCCAGGCATCTATGCCATCGGCGACATCGTGCATGGCCCCGCCTTGGCCCACAAGGCAGACCACGAAGCCACCATCTGCGTGGAGAAGCTCTGTGGCCTCGACCCCAAGCCGCTCAATTACGCCAACATTCCTGGCTGCACCTACACCACACCTGAAATCGCCTCTGTCGGCTTGAGCGAAGCGAAGGCCATCGCAGCAGGCTATGAGGTGAAGATTGGCAAGTTCCCCTTCACCGCCTCGGGCAAGGCCACCGCTGCCGGTAACCGCGACGGCTTCATCAAGGTCGTCTTCGACGCCAAGACCGGCGACTGGCTGGGCTGCCACATGGTCGGCGACAACGTGACTGAAATGGTAGCTGCTGCTGTGCTCTGCCGTGAGCTGGGTGCCAAGGGCGAAGACATCATCCATGCTGTGTTCCCCCACCCCACCATGTCGGAAGGCATTATGGAGGCTGCGGCTGCTGCGTATGGTGAATGCGTTCATCTTTAATGCGGGATTATGAATGCTGAATGCTGAATGTCGCGATGCGCAGCTGGGCTTTGCCTCATTCAGCATTCCTCATTCAGTATTCCAAATTATTATTACCATGGAAATAATAGAAACCAAGATAAAAGACCTGCTCATCATCAAGCCTGACGTGTTCATAGATGAACGTGGCTATTTTTTTGAAAGCTACAACAAGGAGCGTTTCTTGGAACACGGTCTGGATATGACCTTCGTGCAGGACAACGAATCGCAGTCTATGCAAGGTGTGCTGCGCGGACTGCATTTCCAGAAGCCTCCTTTTGCCCAAGGCAAGCTGGTGCGCGTGGTGAAAGGCGCTGTGAGGGATGTCGTCGTTGACTTGCGTAAAGGCTCACCCACATACGGGCATTGGGAATCCGTCGTTTTAACCGAAAGCAACAAGCTGATGTATTGGATTCCGGAAGGCTTCGCACATGGCTTCGTCTGTCTCGAAGACCATTCGGTGTTTACCTACAAATGCACTAATGTCTACAACAAAGCCTCAGAAGGCAGCATTCGCTGGAACGACCCCGACCTCAGTATCAACTGGGACATCGACAATCCTATTCTGTCGGAGAAAGACAAGGTATCGCCGATGTTTAGGGACTTTATTACTCCGTTTTAGTTGAAGTGGAGAAGAGATTCCCCTTTGGGGAATGGAGTGAGGCATAGTTTTAATATGCGGCGGCACATGAAGCCTACACAGCATATGATTTTCTTGCCGCCGCCCATAAAACAAACAACAACACTCCATTCCCGTAGGGAAACCCTATCATAAAATCTTGAAATTTGAAACTTGAAATACATACTATGAGAACAAGAAACCTCCTCCTCGCCTGCGGCATGGCTATTATATTAATAGGTGTGGCAGCAGCGGTCACTTTTTCACTTGCCCAATCCAATGATGAGCAATTGGAAGAATATGAAGGCACAGACCAAGAATTCCTTTCCTTCGACCACATCGACCACATTACTCATGACATTGAGTTACCTGATACGATGACATTTTGCGGTGAAGAGGTACCATTGGACCTGTTTTTTGTCAGAGAACGTCTTGAACGTGAGTTGTTGGTCAACTCGTACCTGCATTCCAGCACCTTGTTATTATTGAAACGCTCATCGCGATGGTTTCCCATCATGGAGCCCATTATGGAAAAATATGGCCTTCCTGAAGACTTCAAGTATCTGGCGATGATTGAAAGCTCGCTCACCAATGCCGTTTCACCAGCCAAAGCGACAGGCTTCTGGCAATTCCTTGAAGGAACCGGGAAACAATACGATCTGGAGATCAACAAGGAAGTGGATATGCGATACAATGTGGAGAAAGAGACCGTGGCCGCCTGTCGTTATCTCAAAGACTCATATAGGAAGTTTGGTGACTGGACCTTGTCGGCAGCCGCCTTCAACTGCGGCAACGGAAGAATCTCCAAGACAATTGAAGAACAACGTGTGGATTCCTATTATGACATGCTGTTGCCTGAGGAAACGCAACGTTATGTCTACCGTATCTTGGCCCTAAAACTCATCACTGAAAATCCAGAAAAATACGGTTTCCAAATCCGTGACAACGGTTGGTATCAACCTTACGAATGCAAAACCATCACCGTCACCAAGTCCATCCCAAGTTTGATTGATTTTGCCTATGAACAAGGTACCAACCTCAAGATGTTGAAGTATTTCAATCCTTGGCTGCGCGGCAACTCACTGACCATATCAGCTGGCAATAGTTATGAGATTAAGATTCCGACAGGAAAATATGCGAAAACACATGGGAAAATGAGAAAAGCGGAATGAACGAGTTTTCAGAAGACAAGACTTTAGAGATTTTAGGTGCGCGGGAAAACAACCTGAAGAATATCGACCTTTCCATTCCCCGCAATGCCCTGGTGGTTGTCACCGGCATCAGCGGGAGCGGTAAATCGTCGTTGGCTTTCGATACCATCTATGCCGAGGGACAGCGCCGCTACATGGAGAGCTTTTCGGCCTACGCGCGACAGTTCATCGGCAACATGGAACGCCCAGATGTGGATAAAATCACAGGCTTGAGTCCCGTCATCAGCATTGAGCAAAAGTCAGTGAACAAAAACCCACGCTCGACGGTGGGCACCATCACCGAGATTTACGATTTTCTGCGCCTGCTCTATGCCCGCATCGGCGAGGCCTATTCCTATAACACAGGCGAGAAAATGGTCCGCTACACAGAAGAGCAAATCACCGACCTTATTCTCAAGGAGTTTGACGGCAAACGCATCAACATCCTTGCTCCCGCAGTCCGTGGTCGTAAAGGCCATTACCGCGAGCTGTTCGAGCATATCCGCCAAGCTGGATTCACCCGTGTGCGTGTGGACGGCGAAATGTGTGAGATTGAGTTCGGTATGATGGTGGACCGCTACAAAACCCACGACATCGAAATCGTCGTTGATCGTATTGAGGTGCATGAGGACAGCCTGTCGCGCGTCAAGAAGTCGGTGCAGACTGCCTTCCGTTATGGCAAGGGCTTGCTCATGGTGCTCGACAATGACACACAGCAGCTACGCTACTTCAGTCGCCTGCTGATGTGTCCCACCACAGGGCTCTCCTATGAAGACCCCGAGCCCAACACCTTCTCATTCAACTCGCCCTACGGCGCTTGCCCCAAGTGCAACGGATTGGGCGAAATCGCCGTGGTTGACAAGGAAAAGCTCATCCCGAATCCGAATCTAAGTCTCCGAAAAGGCGGACTGGCTCCAGCAGGCGAATACAAAGCCGGCAGTTGGATCTTCAAGCAGCTGGAAGCCATCGGTCTAAAATACGGCTACACGCTTGACACCCCACTGAAAGACATCTCCGAAGAGGCTCTCGACGTTATCCTTTACGGTACCAACGAGACCTTCGAAGTGAAACGCGAGACCCTCGGCATCACCTCCACCTATAAAATCAACTTCGAAGGCATCATCAACTTCATCGAAGACCAAAACAACGAGGAAGCCTCGGCGGCTATCGCGCGTTGGGCAGGCTCGTTCATGAACCATGTGACTTGCCCTGTTTGCGGCGGCACAAGGCTGAAAAAAGAGTCACAGTATTTCCGCATCGATGGGAAGAACATCGCTGATGTGGCCAACATGGACACCCTCAGCCTCGGCAAGTGGATTGACGAGTTGCCCGAAAAACTCACTGAACGACAGAACGACATCGCCAAGGAAATCCTTCGCGAAATCCACAAGCGCGTTCATTTCCTCTTAGACATCGGCATCGACTATTTGAATATGAACCGTCCGGCAGCATCATTGTCGGGCGGCGAGGCACAACGTATTCGTTTGGCCACGCAAATCGGCTCACAACTAACTGGAGTGTTGTATATTCTCGATGAGCCCAGCATCGGCCTGCACCAACGTGACAACCAACGCCTCATTGAATCTCTGAAAGAACTGCGCGACATCGGCAACTCGGTCATTGTGGTGGAGCACGACAAAGACACCATGCTCAGTGCGGACTATCTCGTCGACATCGGTCCTGGCGCAGGTCGTCATGGTGGCGAAGTAGTTTTTGCTGGCACGCCAGCCGAAACCAAAACGGGTCATTCCATCACGTGCGACTACCTCAACGGCATCCGCCAAATCGAAGTGCCCAAAACTAGGCGCAAGCCTTTGGATGGCGATTTCCTCACCATCAAAGGCGCAAAAGGCCACAACCTGAAAGATGTGGACCTTAAATTGCCTCTCGGCGTGATGGTATGCGTGACAGGCGTCAGCGGTTCGGGTAAGTCCACCTTAATTAATGAGACCCTCTCACCCATCCTCAGCCAAAAGTTCTACCGTTCGGTGAAAGAACCCCTACCCTACGACAGCATCGAGGGCTTGGAGAAAATCGACAAGATCATCCAAATCGACCAGGCACCGATTGGACGTACACCGCGAAGCAACCCTGCCACCTACACCAAGGTCTTCGACGACATCCGAAAACTCTATGGTGAGTTGCCCGAATCGAAAATCCGCAATTACAAGGCAGGGCGTTTCTCCTTCAACGTAAAAGGCGGTCGCTGCGAAGCATGTAAAGGCGCTGGCGTGCGTGTCATCGAAATGAACTTCCTCCCCGACGTGACTGTGCTTTGCGAGGAATGCCAAGGCAAACGCTACAACCGAGAGACCCTTGAGGTGCGCTACAAAGGCAAGTCGATCAACGACGTGCTTAACATGACCATCAACGAGGCAGTGGAGTTTTTTGAGAACATCCCGAACATCATTCAGAAAATCAGAACGTTGAAAGATGTCGGCCTGGGTTATCTGACCCTCGGTCAAGCTTCAACCACCATCAGTGGCGGCGAGGCACAACGCGTTAAATTGGCTACCGAATTGGCCAAGCGCGACACGGGCAAGACACTTTATGTGCTTGACGAACCCACCACCGGCTTGCATTTCGAAGACATCAAGGTGCTGATAAACGTGCTGAACAAGCTTGTCGACAAGGGCAACACCGTCCTCATCATCGAGCACAACATGGACGTCATCAAGATGGCGGACTGGATCATCGACATGGGCCCCGAGGGCGGCGACCGCGGCGGACGCATCGTCTGCGAAGGCACACCTGAAGAGATTTGCAATTGCACGAAAAGCTATACAGCGAAATACTTGAGGGAAGAGTTGAAAGCCAAGTGATACAATCTGAAATACAGCATTATAAAATCTAAAAATAATGAAAAAAACACTTTACATCTTTTTGCTCGGCGCATTGATGGCTTGTGGATCGAACAATCAGAAACAAGGCACCATCAATACGTTAGGGGATTTCACCGAACAGACAGTTGAGCAACAGCCTACCACAGTCGAAGGCGACTGCATCATGGAAGATGTGCTGCGGCTCATCCCGAAAGACGTCCTCCCCGAGAACATGCGCCAGCTGGACCTTGCAGCTGAAATCCTTAAGAAAGCAGAAAGCGGCGACGATAGCTACGAGGTGCAGTGCAACTACGCCTACTACGACAGGACGGAAGGCGAATGCGACCATTCGGCAATCCAACTGAAGAGTTTCACGAAAGCCGATGGCTCACACCTCGTGCTCTATGCCTATTCGGGCGGATGCGACTGCAACGTAATGATTGACCATAAAGCCTACATTTACCGTGAGGGGCAACTCTCTGAGACATCATGGCCTTTCCCTGAACCCGGGTTCGATGAGTTCTACAACGCCTTGTCGTTCTGTGGCGCAGACAAGGCCGACATCGACTTTACCAAAGAGGACGGCATGCCTTACTATATGCTCAGCCCCGATGACAACATCTTGTGCGATTGGGCGGCTTGCGACTACTATGATTTCCTGGACTACCAACGCCCCATCACCTATCATTGGAACGGTGAGAGTTTCGACAAGAACTACGGCGAATACCGCATCTGCGGCGAAAGCAACTTCGGCGGACTCAAACTGGGCGGCCCAATGCCCCAAACCCTTGACGGCTTCCGCCTCGACCCGTTGGAGCAAAACGAATACTACGGCGAAACGATGCTCGTTGACACAAAGACAAGCGAGAACATTGCCAAGATACAGTATGGAATAGAAAACGGAGTGCAAAACATCACCTATATCGAGGTCTACAGCAAGCATTACGCAACCGACAACGGCACCAAGGTTGGCGACATGATTGCCGACGTACTCAAGGCGAGCTCCATGTCGGCCGCCTACAACTTCAGCGATGGCAAGGCCGAAGACGACACCACGCGTTGGACCTATGTCAAAACCTGGCACGGGATTTTTGCCGTCGACGGCAACAGCATCACGGTGGGCACTCCACATACCTCGCCCAATGGCGACCTCGATCCCTTATTGGGCACCGACCTCAAGGCTTCGGTTCCTTCCGAGCCCGTGAGAGCCATCGAAATCATGAAAGTGTCGGAGGAAGAATAAATGTTGTGATCCGAAACACAACATCCTAAAACTGTAGACGATAAAAAGGGCTGGTGGTTCAAACCTCCAGCCCTTTTTGCATTAGCGTAGCCAAAGCACCTGCCCCTTACTGATGCGGGCACCTTCCTTTAGGCCGTTCTTCCTTAAAATCTTCTCAGGCTTCACAGCAAAGCGCAAGGCCACGTCGCGCAGGGTCTCGCCTTCCTGGACGATGTATTTCTTCGCCTTCCAGTTGCTGTTTCTCAGTTTCGAGAGATAAACCACATCACCACTATGGAAGACCACCTCTTCAGGATGCTTCAGGCAGTTGTATTGGCAAAAGCGCTTAAACTTGATGCCGAAGGCCTTAGCCATACTCTCTGGCGTTTCCCCTTCTTTTGCATACACGAAACGTACCTTGTTGTTTTCATAAATAAAGCGCTTGTCTTGGGTCATATCGGCCAAAGGATACACCGATTTGTCCACTGGAGAGAATGCCAACTCAAAGTACTCATCTACAGCAGGGTCAATAGGTTCCACCTCGCTCTCCGCCAGCAGGCCGAGGGCGATTTGGTCGTATTGCGACAAGTCATACAGGTTGATGCGATCGATGAGCAGCTGGGCATATTTAGGATTGGTGGCATACCCTGCCGCTTTCAGGCCCTTTGCCCAACCTTCATAGTCGGTGATTTCCAAGTCAAAAAGAGCGGCATAGCGGCTTCGGCCACAAAGGAACTCGGAATGGTCGCTGAAAGAGTCTTCCACATTGTCATACTTGCGGAAGCACTCGTTTTTCTCGTCATCGTCCATATAATAGGTGTCGCCTTCCCAGCCCTTGTGGCACTTGATGCCAAAGTGATTCTTAGCCTCACGCGCCAGTGAGCTGTTACCCGCACCCGATTCGAGCAGCCCCTGCGCCAAAGTGATGGACGCTGGAATCTTATGGGTCTTCATTTCACGGATGGCTATGTCTTTGTAAGTCTGGATGTATTCCTCGGGGGTGATGCGTTGCGCCGATAGCGTTAAGGGTATCAAGAGCAATAGTAAAAGTTGTAGCTTTTTCATTTTCATTTTGACTATTTGGACTATGACTTGTGACAATGACTATGACCACTTTATCATTCGTAAAAGCGGTCATGGTCATAGTCAGCAGTCATGGTCAAAAAAAACAACGTAAAACCAACTAAAATCGTATAAAACCAAAATAAAAAAGCTATCGTTCCGTTTTTTTCCGTATCTTTGAAGCCAATTTTTGCAATTATATGGACACAACCAGCCTATTCAAGTACTTCCCTGAACTTAGCGACAAGCAGAAGGATCAGTATAACCAACTGAAAGCCTTATATTTGGACTGGAACAGTAAAATCAACGTCATCTCGCGCAAGGACATGGAGCACTTCTATGAACACCATGTTTTGCACTCATTGGCCATTGCCAAGTATTACGAGTTGTTGCCTGGCATGAAGGTGATGGACTTGGGCACAGGTGGTGGTTTCCCAGGCATCCCTTTGGCCATCATGTTTCCGCAGACCGAGTTCTATCTCATCGACGGGACGGGCAAGAAAATCAAGGTGGTGAATGCTGTGAAAGATGCCATCGGCGTAGAGAATGTGGTAGCCGAGCAGAAACGCGCCGAAGAGGTGAAGGACAAGTTCGACGTGATTACCGGTCGCGCTGTGATGACGCTTCCTGAAATCGCCAATTTGGCAGGCAACAAGTTGAGAATCAGAGGCGATGAAGAGGCAGGAGGCATCATGTACCTGAAAGGCGGCGACCTCACGGAAGAATTCAAGGCACTGAACCGCTATTGGCACCACAAAAAAGCCATCATCAGCAAATGGTTTAAGGAGGATTACTTTGTGGAGAAATACGTTATTCATTTGTTTTAATCACAAAACCGACAAAACGTGCAAAACAACAATAGGACAAACAAGCAACGGCTCGCACACCACCCTCCAATGCAACGCACCCGAATGGGTATACGACGTCAGCAAAGGTGCATTAGAAAAGAGCCAGCTAACGGCTTCCCAAATTGGCTTGGTTTTTTGGGCATCTTGTTTTTGTTTCTTATTTTCAATAGACATCAATAATTATCAACAAATACTAATCAAATGAAAAAACTGACACTAACCTTATTCGCAACACTTGCCTTAAGCACAATGATGCTCGCCCAGCAGGCCATGCCAGTGCCATTCGACCCCAACGTCAGGAGAGGCAAACTGGAGAACGGACTGACCTATTACATTCGTCACAACGAGAAACCTGCCCAGCGCGCCAACTTCTACATCGCGCAAAAGGTCGGCTCCATCCTTGAAGAGGAAGACCAACGCGGTCTGGCCCACTTCCTGGAGCACATGGCTTTCAACGGCACGAAGAACTTCCCCGGCAAGGAACTCCTTAACTATATGGAGCACAACGGCGTGAAGTTCGGCGAAAACGTCAACGCTTGGACCAGTATTGAGCAAACCGTTTACATGCTGACCAACGTGCCCACTACTAACATGAACCTTGTCGACTCATGCATCCTCATCCTCCACGACTGGTCGAGCTTCATCTCCTTGGAAGGCCCCGAAATCGACAAAGAACGCGGTGTCATCCTTGAGGAAAAGCGCACTCGCAACGACGCCCAACAGCGTATGTGGGAAAAGATGCTGCCCGAGATTTACCCTAACAGCCCCTACGGTCACCGTATGCCCATCGGCCTGGAGGAAGTCATCACTGGCTTCGACCACGAGGCCTTGCGTGCTTATTATCACAAATGGTATCGTCCCGACCTTCAAGGTATCATTATCATTGGAGACATCGATGTCAATGAAGTGGAAAACCACCTGAAGACCATCTTCGAGGACATCCCTGCCCCCATCAATCCTGCCGAACGCACCCGTTTTGAGGTAGCCGACAACGAAGAGCCCATCGTGAGCATCTGCACCGACCGCGAGGAGACCAACTACAATATTTCGGTGTACTACAAGCACGACGTGGTACCGAACGAAGCAAAAGGCGACATCCAGTATTGGTTGAAAGGCTACATCGATCAGCTCGTAGCCACCATGTACAACAACCGCATGGAAGAACTGACCCAGAAAGCCAACCCGCCATTCATCTTCGGTTACGGCTATTATGGCACCTTCTTCGTCAGCGACACCAAGGATGCCTGGACTTCGATGGCCTACGCCAAAGACAAAGACGGCATCGACGAAGCCTTGAACGCCATTGTGGCCGAGAACAAGCGCATGCAGCAATACGGTTTCACTGCTTCAGAGTTTGAACGCGCCAAAGCCGACCTGATGAAGCGCATTGAAAACCAATATGATGAGCGCGATAAGCAAGAGACAGGACGCTATCTCTATCCCATCCTCAACCATTTCCTCACCAACGAGCCGCTGATGGGTATCGAAAACGAGTACATGCTGCTCAGCCAAATCCTTCCTGCCCTTCCTGTGGAAGTCATCAACCAATATGTGCCTGAGCTCATCCGCAAGGACAACATCGTCATCACGCTGACCGCTCCTGAAAAGGAAGGCGAAGTGCTGCCCACCAAGGAAGAACTCATCTCCATGTTCAACAAAGCCAACGAAGTTGAAGTAGAGCCCTACAAAGAGACCGTCAGCAACGAGCCTCTGATTGCCACCCTTCCCGTGAAAGGTGCCATTGAGAGCAAGAAACACGACGACACCTTTGATGCCACCATCCTCAATTTGAAGAACGGCGTGAAGGTCATTTACAAACCCACCACTTTCAAGGACGACGAAATCCTGATGAGTGCCTACAGCTTCGGTGGCTATTCCGTAATGGATCAAAGCGACCCGTTCACTTTGCAGGAAATCAACTCATTGGCTACCCTCGGCGGTGTGGGCAACTTCAGTGCCATCGACCTGCCTAAGGTGTTGGCTGGCAAAAAAGCTTCAGTCAATCCTTACATCAGTTCACTAACAGAAGGCATGAGCGGTAGCTGCTCCGTGAAGGATTTGGAAACCATGTTGCAACTCACCTATTTATATTTCAACAGTCCCCGAAGTGATGAGGAAGCCTTCCAGTCCTACATCACCCGCGCCAAGGCCATGGTCGCCAACGCTGAATCCGACCCGATGACAGCTTTCCGCGACAACCTGATGTTCGCCATGTATGACAACCATCCGCTCGTCAAGCGCATGAAGGCCGAAGACTACGACAAGGTGGACTATGCCAAAGCCCTGAAGCTCTATGCTGACCGTTTCAAGGATGCCAACAACTTTGTATTCACTTTCGTGGGCAACATCGACCCTGAGACCTTCGAGCCCATGATTGAGCAATACATCGGTGCCCTGAAGACCAAGAAGAACGACGAGACCTGGACCTCCAACGTGCCCTTCATCACCGATAAGGATGTCACCAGCCACTATACCAAGGCCATGGAGAACCCGAAAGTGAGTTGCTATACCATCTTCAACGGCGACATGGAATACACCATGGAGAACCAAATGAAGATGCAGATTCTGAGCGATGTGATGGATATCGTCTACACCGAGAAAATCCGTGAAGACGAAGGCGGCACATACGGTGTGGGTGTGCAAGGCAACCTCAGCCTCCGCCCGAAACCGAGCTTTATGTTCCTCATCGGCTTCGACACCAACAAGGAAATGTACGAAAAGCTGATGGGCATTGCCATTGCAGAGCTACAGAACGTGGCCAACCAAGGCCCGCGTCCCGAAGACCTCAAGAAGGTGAAGGAGTTCCTCGTCAAGAAACACAGTGAAGACATGGAAAACAACCGCTATTGGATGAACTGCATCCAGACGCAGAGCCGCGACGGATACAATCCGATGGCCAACTATAACGACATCATCAACAGCATCACCGCCGACGACGTGGCCAACATGGCCAAGGCCGTGCTGAAAGGCTACAAAAAAGAAGTCGTGCAGATCCCTGAATGATTTTTTGCTATTTTTGCAACGTTTTTTTGAAATCAAATCAAGTAATAACCCATAAAACTAAATCACATGGTAGAAAAAGTCCAACAGCTGTTAAACGACAGCAAAGCTGCCCGCTGGGCGGCACTGATTCTCATTGCACTGATGATGTTCTTCGGCTACATGTTTGTCGATGTGATGTCACCCCTGCAAAGCCTCGTCGAAGTGGAACGGGGCTGGACTCCCGACATTTTCGGCACCTACGCCATGTCGGAGTACATCCTTAACGTATGCGGATTCCTCATCCTCGCCGGCATCATCCTCGACAAGATGGGCATCCGTTTCACTGGCGTGCTTTCCGCCTCCATGATGGTCATCGGCGCCACGATCAAGTACATCGGCATCAGCGACTGGTTCCAAGCCACCTCGTTCTGCAATTGGCTGAACTCGTGGTGGACGACCATGCCCGGCAGCGCCAAGATGGCCTGTCTCGGCTTCATGATCTTCGGTTGCGGCTGCGAAATGGCTGGCACGACCGTCTCGAAAGCCATTGCCAAATGGTTCAAAGGCAAAGAGATGGCTCTCGCCATGGGCATTGAGATGGCTATTGCCCGTGTGGGTGTGTTCGCCATTTTCTCCATCTCGCCGCTCATCGCAGGCAAAATCAACCCCACCGTCGTCAAGCCCGTCGGCTTCTGCACCGTGCTGCTGCTGATCGGCCTGATTTGCTTCATCGTCTTCACCTTCATGGACAAGAAACTCGACAAGCAATTGGTTGACGCGGGTCTGGCCACCGACGAGAAAGACCCCGAAGACGAGTTCAAGATCTCCGACCTCGGCAAGATTTTCTCCAGCCTGAGCTTCTGGGTCGTGGCACTGCTCTGCGTCCTCTACTACTCGGCCATCTTCCCCTTCCAGCGCTATGGCGCCAACATGCTCCAATGCAACCTCGACGGCATTTCAGCCGGAGCTGCGGCCAACATCTTCCGTTGGTTCCCCATCGGTGCCGCCGCCATCACTCCTTTCCTTGGCTCATTCCTCGACCACAAAGGCAAAGGCGCTACCATGTTGATTTGGGGTGCTATCCTTCTGATTGTCTGCCACTTGGTGTTCGCCTTCGTCTTGCCTGCCACCCATAGCAAGCTGATTGCCTACGCGACAATCGTCATCCTCGGCATCTCATTCTCGTTGGTGCCTGCCGCCCTGTGGCCGTCGGTGCCTAAGATTATCGACGAGAAAGTCCTCGGCAGTGCCTACTGCCTGATTTTCTGGGTGCAAAACATCGGTTTGGCATTCGTCCCGAAACTCATCGGCAACGTCTTGGTAAGCAGCAACGCCAACAACGAGGCTGTCATTGCCGCCAAAGAAGCCATCGCCGCGGGAGCCACCGACACCTTCATCCCATACAACTACACGGTGCCGTTGATCATCTTCGCCTGCTTCGGTGTGGCCGCCTTGCTGATTGCCATCTACCTGAAGGCGCTGGATGCAAAGAAGCATCTTGGTTTGGAGGAACCGAACATCAAGTGATCAAGAATTTGAGAATTGAAAGAAAGGGCTGCCACGATGGATGTGGCAGTCCTTTTTTTATTAAAGTGCATTTTTTATAGGGCCTCCAGTTCAGGAAGGATGACGGATTCGTCACTTGTCAGATCATGCTGGAGAAACATGCAGTAATAAATGGGCATATAGGTGATGCCCTGTTTTTGATATACCTGCCTATCATTGGAAAAAACGATGGCTCGGTCAATGCCGTATTCTGGAGTTTCAAGGAATTTGCTCAATGCGCTGTGCTCAGTGTAGTCCTTGCCCGACTTGATTTCCAAAGGTAACACTTGCAACCGCTCGAAATCGTCAATCACGAAATCCACTTCGCCTTTTTGCTTGTTGTCATAATAATGCAACGGAAAACCATGGGCATGGAGTTCTTGCGCCACAACAGACTCATAAACCGTTCCAAGGTTGATGCTCTTGATATCCTTCAATACCGCATTGACATTCAAGCCATAAAGCAAATTTGTGAGCAGTCCCACATCATTCAAATACAATTTGATGAGTCGCTTTTGTTCCGACTCCAGCAAGGGAAACTTGGGATTGCTAATGGCAAGCACTTCCAACGCCACTCCCGAGTTGGAAAGATATTCGAACTCATCAGCATAATCATTGAAATGTTTTCCTGTCTTGTTCTCAATTTGCTTATAGACGATTCGTTTCTTACGGTTTTCCAAGTTACTGGGAATCAAATCGTAGATACGTCGGATTTTCAGTTTATGTTCTTCGTCATACTGTGAGGCATCTATGCGGTAAAGCTCGTGAATATCGCGATGTACCGACCTCACTCTGACCATATTACGGTCTTCCAAATAGCGATTCACGGCTTCGGGCAGACCGCCTATCAACAGATAGTATTGGAAGCGTTTCAGCAAAAGGTTATGCACATTTTCTTCCAAAGGTGTTTCTTGCAAAAAATGCCGCTTCACCTCCTCCACCCATTCCATACTGATGCCAGTTGCCCATAAAAACTCTTCAAAATCAAGCGGATACATTTGTTCTATCTCCACACTGCCGAGAGGCACCGAAGGGGTTTGCGAAAGCGCCACGCCCAACTGCGAACCACTGGCGATGAAACGATAACGCCCTTCCTGGTTAAGGAATTTAAGCAGGGTAAGCAGGTGGGGATAACTCTGTATTTCATCCAAAAAGATCAAGGTGTCTGTCTTGTCGCCCATAGGCTCAGAATAATAGTTGCTAAGGCGCATGTACAGGTCACTGGTGGAATGGACATCGGCAAAAACCTGTTCACCTTCCTTGTCTTCCTTGAGGTTGATTTCCACATAATGGGCAAACAGTTTCTGGCCCACGTAACGAATGAGATATGATTTCCCTATTTGTCGAGCCCCGTTGACGAGGAGGATTTTGTCCTGCTTCTTTCGCAGGAAATCTTCGAGATAGGTTGTAAACTTACGCTGTAACATGGTATTTGCTTGAAAATCTGCCGCAAAAGTACATACATTATTTCAATTCAGCAAGCAAAAAACCACTTATTCCATAAAAACTGCCTTAAAAAATACCACTTATTCCACAGAAACAGTCTAACAAAAAACCATATATTCCGTTTTCTTAAGCAAATTACTATCCATATCAGAAAGTTGTTATTTGCTGCTTGCGAATTTAGTTGTATTTCTGAAAACAGCATAATAGGCTGGAAAATTGTTTTGAGTGGGATTAAGATTGAGTTTGCTGGATTTTGAGTAATTTTGCGGTGTGAAATGCTATTTGCACATAGTAAGCTTAATAGTTGGACTTGCCATGCTGGTGGCTTGCTCCAAACCAGCTGAGGTCCCTGAGCCTGTCGAAGGGCCGACCCAAGAATTGGCGGCCATTGACATCCTAATGTGGCACCATCCCGACAGTGCGCTGGCGGTGATGTTGGAGTTTGCGGGGAGTGAGGCTGCGGATAGCTTGGATGTGTTTGAGGGGCATTATTGCCAGGTGCTGATTGCGGAGCTGCTTTATAAGAATTTCTATAAGCAGAGCAACAGGAAGGAGCTGCTGAAGGCGGTTCGTTATTTTGATTCCATCGATGACGGTTTTTTGGCGGCGCGGGCGCATTATATTAATGGTGTGGGGTATTATGAGCGCGACAGCCTTATTGAGGCTTGCCAGGAATACCTCAACACTTTGCGGATGATGGAGAGCCACTTTGCCGAGAATGAACTGGTGGACAAGAAAGCGTGGTTTATGGCTTTGACCTATAACCGCCTTGGGGAATTGTTTTCTGCACAATTCATGCAAGAACCTGCCATCTATTGCTACAAGGAGGCTTTAGCATACGACAGAATTGCGCAGGTTTCGCCGGACAAGATTGCCAACATCCTTTATCATTTGGGAAAACAATATGACAAGCTGAATGAAGCGGACAGCGCAGCCTGTTGCTATGAAAAGGCGTTGGAGCTTTTGACCGAAAGAAACGCTTTGTTATATAGGGATTTGATTTCGGTTAGGGCGTTGTTTGAGTACTCTTCCCACAACGATACCGTGAACTCCTTGGATAGCTTGAAAAGGATGACGGCGCAAGCAACAAATGAAACGGAAAGACTCAACCGATACATGATCATTGGCGGTATTTACCAAGATATGGGGCAATACGATTCCGCAAAGGCCTATTTTGAGCCTGTGCTTGAATTCGAAAAAGAGTCTGGCATGGCAAGCGTTTCAGCAAGGGCTTTGCGTGAGATTGCAATGAGCGAAGGCGACACGCTGAAAGCCAACCAATATGCCACAATGCTCATAGAAAAAACCACAATGGCAGCCGAAAAGCAGGCACAAGTCTCGAAGCTGAATGACATGTTCCAGAACTATTTGCAGGAGAATCAGGAGGCGGCTTCGCTCCGTGAACGGAGGAAGGCCGTGAGGATGACGCTTGCAATGGTAATGGCATTGGTGGTGCTGGCGGCTGTAGTTGTCATATTGATGCGGCGCAGCCACAGGAAACGCATGGCGGCAAACGAGGCCGAGACACAGCGGCGGTTGAATGAGGCCTTGCAACGGCACGGCGAAACGGAGCGTGAGCTTCAGACAAAGATGGAACAGGCAGCACAACACACCAAGGAAGTGCTGCAGCAACGTGCGAAGGCCATTTACCATAGTGAAGAAGACGACAAGCTGCAGCGCATTATGGCCGAATTTGAAACGACCTATCCTCGAGCCACGGAAAAGTTGCAGAAGGTTTGCCCCGACTTAAGCGAGACGGAGCGTAAATTGGCCATCCTAACCTTCCTGCGGTTGCGTGCGAAGGAGGAGGCGGAGCTGCTTGGATTGAGTGAAAACACTGTCCGAAAGTACCGCTCTGCGCTCTACAAGAAACTGGATTTGGGCCAGTTTTCGGTACTTGTGGAATAAAAATGTGTACTCTATCGTTTCCCAATCCACTATCTAACAGGCGATTGGATATTTAGCAAGGTAGAAAAATGTGTACTCGTGCCTTACGGTTGGAATTTCTGTGGAATTTTGATATAATTTTGTGCGCATACATGTATAAATGTGTACAAAAATGAAAAACTTGAAGATTTACACCCTGCTTGTGCTCCTGTTGATGGCGGGAGGGGTTATGCAAGCCCAAACCTTCAGTGCCGTCTGCGAGACGGGACAGTCTTTGCGTTACACGGTCACAAGCCAAAACCCGCCCGAAGTTGAACTTGTGCAATGTGAAGATTTTTTTGGAGGAGTTACTATTCCTGACTCGGTGGTTTTTAATGGCCAGAACTACGCCGTTGTCTCCTTAGGAATGTCGGCATTTGGATCGTTAGAAGGTCTTCATTTCAACGGACCTTTGTCTATTCCCAACACGGTTAGAAACATTGGGATAAACGCTTTTACGCATTGCCGTTTCACTGGTCCGTTGGTGATTCCCAATTCCGTTGAAACGATTGGTTTCAGGGCGTTCATGGATTGTGACAGGTTCACCAGCTTGACCTTGTCGGAGTCTTTGACCGTCATTGAAGCTTTGACCTTTTTGCAATGCTATGGCTTCAGGGGCGACCTGAAAATCCCCGAATCTGTTAGATACGTTACGCCAGAGGCATTTGAGGATTGCAGATTTGACGGCACATTATACCTTTCGCCACAAATGGTATATATCGATGGAGGTTTTGAGAATTGTTACATGTTTAAGGCCGTCGATATCCCTGAAGGCGTAAGCAATATACTTCATTCTGCCTTCGACTTCCTGCAATATGCCACAGAACTGACGCTTCCTTCAACGATTACGTTTATTGGGGACGACGCTTTCTGCCGTTTGTTCTTCCTTGAGCAAATGACGGTGAAGGCCATTGACCCTCCCTATCTTGAGGAAGGAGCTTTTCTCAACACTAACCGCGATATTCCCGTCTATATCCCCATGGGAACGATTGAAGCCTATCGAAGTGCGCCGTATTGGTCGGAGTTCACCAATTTCATTGAGGTTGACTTTGATGGAGTTGACGAACAAGAAGACAATGTAGAGATGGAAGTCTATCCGAACCCTACACGCAATTTGGTTCAAGTTGTGTTGCCCAACGAGCTGAGGATCCGCAATGCGGAAGTGTGCCTCACACGGAAAGTGCTGAGGGAATGAACTAATGTGTAACTTTGCAAACGACAAATCATTAAAACAGAATAACCTATGAAGAAACTATCATTTATTCTTGCCGCATTGCTGGTATGCGGAGCGATGCAAGCGCAAATCTCGTTCGACTTTGAAGACGGCACCCTTCAAGGCTGGACCACTATTGATGCCGACGGCGATGGCCACAACTGGCAACAGCAGTCTGCCAACGGATTGGGACACTTGGATTCCGATGGAGTGTTACTATCTTATTCAGTGAACCCTACCACTGGCAACCCTTTGACACCTGACAACTATCTCGTCTCACCACAAATATCCTTAAATTCACAATATCCCATTCTCAGCTTCTATGCCTGCGCTTTGGATGAGTACAGCAGTGCGGAACATTTTGCGGTGGCCATCTCCACTACTGTCAATGACGACCCGTTGGCTTTTGCCAACTTTCGTGAATGGACTTTGATGGCCAAATGCGAGGGAAAACGTCATGGCAATTGGTATCGGTATACAGTTGACATTTCCAATTATGCCGGTCAGGAGGTCTATATTGCTTTCCGTCACTTCAGCAGTACAGGATATTCCGCCATCTGTATTGATGACATTTTTATTGAAGGTTCGTATGATGGGGTCGAAGAAGAAGCTGAAAGCATTGGCGTTTATCCCAATCCGGCAAGGGACAGGGTTGTTATTGAAGGTATGGAGACTTCCGAGGTGAAGGTTTACAATGCCCTTGGGCAGATGGTGAAGACGGTGCGAGGGACGAATGAGATTGATGTTGAGGGATTGGCGGAAGGGGTTTATCTGCTGCGCATTATGGATGCTGAAGGAAAAGTTTACACGAACAAAATCACGAAACGATGAAAAACAATAGACTTATTGCTTTGGTTGCCCTTATGATGCTTGGGGTGGCAATGCAGGCACAAAACAAAGACGACCCTTGGCCGCATTATATCGAAGAATATCCATTGTGGATTGATTCTGTCACAGTGCAGCCTAATGGCTTTGTGATGGATGCCAACGGCAATGCGGAAATCTCCACGCCCGAAGGCTTGGCTTGGCTGATAAGTGCAGTGAACGGGCAGAACGGTTGCGAGCCTGACAATTTCGACGGACGCACCGCGAGGCTCACTTGCGACATCGACCTTGACGCTGGGGCGCATCGGCGTTTTTCACCCATCGGCAGCCGCGAGCATCCCTTCATGGGTACTTTTGACGGTGGCGGTCATACGATTGACGGCTTGTATGTCGCGTATAATTCTCCAGAGTATGATCCCGCTTTTGATATTGGCATGTTCGGATGTCTCAAACACGGAACGGTGAAAGATTTTGTTGTCAATTCAGGCTTGTTTGTTACAGGCCATCACCTCAACGGCAGCGAGTTTTTTGATGGGTGTTTGGTGGGTGTCTCCGATTCCCTCTCTGTAGTGGATGGTTGCATTGTGAAAATAAGGGCTGGAAGTGCTGGAGGAGATGACCAATGTGGCAGTATTGTCGGATTGAACAGGAACTCCGTTGTAAGGAATTGCGCCTATTGCTATGCTGACAATGACTATTCGGTTTCAAGGAACGGAGGAGGTATCGTGTACCACAATCTTTCGGAAGGCGGGTATGCTGATGCGGAGGTGGTTAATTGCTTCTTCTATGGAAGCGTGAGAGGCTCGTATAGTGCCCAGTCGTTTGGCGGGATTGTCTGCTTCAGTGAATCAGATAGTCAGGGCGGCAAAGCCGTGGTAAAGAATTGCTTTGCCGAAGTCCTTGCCAGGTTGAATGGTTTTATGGAATACAAAGGTTCCGTAGTTGGTTACAATATGAAAGGTTGTGTGGTGGAAAACTGCTATGGCCATATTTGGAACAACTACGGACAGGTAGGGCTTTTGGGCAACAATCAGGGGTTGGCCTCGGAATGTGTGGAGTTTCTTCCTACTGGTCCGTGCCAATTGGAAACAAGCGTGATGGTAGGCTCCACTTCTACTGACATCATGTTGGATGCCCTCAACGCTTGGGTGGAAATGCAAGAGGATCCTTCTATTTACAAACGGTGGAAGCCTATTTATGAGCCTTACTATATCCCAATGTTTGAGGACGGCATTGAAGCTGTTGACGAAAACAATGGGGCTGCTGATTTATTGTCGGTTTATCCCAATCCTGCCAATGGGGTTGTGCGGATTGAGGGCGTTGAGGTTGATGAGGTTTTGGTTTATAATGCTTTGGGGCAGGTGGTGAAGAGGGTGCGGAACTCTAATGAAATTAGTGTGGAAGGTTTGGCGGAAGGGGTTTATTTGGTGAGGATTGCGGATGCTGAAGGTAAAGTTTACACAAACAAAATCACGGTACGATGAAAAACATAATGCTTTACACCCTGGTTGCGTTCCTGCTGATGGCGGGAGGGGTGACGATGCAAGGGCAAGTGCGTAGCGAGATGTACGAATTGCTTCCCGAATCGCGCAGTATCAAGGTCGGCGATGTCAACAACGACGGATTTGCCGATGTGGTCGTTAGCCGACTCAACAGCCCAGATAACGAGGTGATATTCTCCATTTATCTCAATGACGGTGAAGGACATCTTGAATGTCATGAAAACATAAGCAGTTCAAAACCCAGTTTGCACATGTGTTACGAGCAACCACAACTGTTTTTCCTTTTAGAGGACTTTGATATGGATGGCAATATCGATATAGCCTCGTATGTCTATGCCGATCATGAGGGCATGCTTGACGATACATGCTATTTTAGAATTAATTACAATAATGGATACGGAAGGTTTGACCGTTTTACCGAAACTGCATTGATTCTACCGGAAGTGATTTGGTGGAACAACCAACCGTACTACTTAAACAATCCGTATTATTTGGGATTGGTGTCAGGTGATTTCAACGGTGATTTGTTTCCTGATGTGGCTGTCGCTAACGATTATCACGCCAATACTATTTCGGCTTTAGGTTATGCCTACAACGATGGGACTGGTAATTTTGATACCGACTTTTTGATGGGCTCACTTCATGTTCCTGTGGTTAGCGACTTGAACAACGACAGTAAAGATGACATTGTTGACGGTGCAAACATTATCTATTCCACTGATAGTTTGATTCCACGGTATGAATATCTTCATTCTAATGTTTATGACGGCTATTCGTCTAATGGAATGGTTGTTTTTGACATTGATGGTGACGGATGGAAAGATGTGGTTGAGGGGCGCTCGGATTATAATTCACATCTTTATTCACATCTTTGGGTTTTCAAGAACCTTAGAGATGAAACATTCCAAAAGATGGATTCCGTTGCGTTTTCCATGCCCATCACCGGGTATGATATTTCACCTAACACCATGAAATTAGTGAATTACAACGGCGATGAACACCCCGATATCATCATACAATTAGGCGACTACCGAATCAGAGCGGGATATTGGGGGTATTATGTGTTTGAAGGAAATGGAACTTTTGAGTTTGGTTCCCCCGTGTATTTCCCATTGGAGAATGAAACAAACGAGTTTGTTCGTCATTTTGATGTACGCGACTTAAACGATGATGGTTTTGATGACTTACTCGTATTGCATACTAAATGGACGGGGGAATCATGGCTTGAAGTGTTTATGAACGATGGCACAGGGTTCGATGCCATAGAAGAAAATGATAGCGATTCTGCTGTAACCTGTTCACCTAATCCTGCGAATGAGTATGTTTACATCAATGGAACGGAAGCCGTTGAAGTGCAGGTTTATAACACTTTTGGCCAGTTGGTGAAGACCGTGCGGAACTCTAATGAAATTAGTGTGGATGGTTTGGCGGAAGGGGTTTATATGGTGAGGATTAGGGACAAGGAAGGAAGAATCTTTTTGGAGAAGGTGATGGTGAGATAGTTGTTTTTTTTTCGTGCTAACGTTATTAACTTCGTTGAATGCTTTGCATTTCGTGCTAACGTGCTTACGACGGACTCCCCCTGACCCCCTCTTAGAGGGGGATCGGTATGCGAGCTAACGTACTGACGAAGAGAACTTTTCTAGCCTTAGGCCACTCATTTTGAGGGGGAAAGAGAAAAACAAACATAAATATAATACGATGAAAAACATTAGACTTATTGCTATGGTTGGGCTTGGCCTTATGGCGAGCAACCTTTTTGCACAAGTTCCCAACAGATGGGAAGACCCGATGAAGGTGGATGCCACTGTTATCAGCAACCAAACAGTCAGGGTTCAGTGGGAGAGCCAATTCGTCGATCATTTTGAAACGGGTGATTTCAGCCTTTTCGACTGGAACAATGCCGTTTCCGATTATCCTTGGGAGATTACCGACAGCCAGACTTTTGACGGTTCCTTCTCCATGCGGGCGTCGAATGCGGGCGTCGACAATTCGACTTCGGCCATTCAAATCAAGATGCCGATTCCACGTGATTGCGAGATGCGGTTTTATGGCAAAATCTCCTCGGAAAACAACTGGGATTTGGGTAAGTTCTATATCGATGGCGAGTGCATGACAAACCAGTCGGGACAAGGCTCTTGGCATGAATTTCGGTATGATGTCACGGAAGGCGAACACACCTTCAAGTGGGAGTATGCCAAAGACGGTGAAGAGAGTGCCCTGGACGACACCTGGTATATCGACTGCATCCATTTTGTTTACGATGGCTCTTTTTATCAGCCGCAAAGTTGGTTGTATTATGGATATGACGGTTACCGTGGCAGCATGGGTGACGGCGGCAATGCCTGTGAATGGGCCATGAAATGGACTGAGCAGACGAGTGGAGTCATTACGGATGTTGCCCTCTACAGCGATGCTGAAGGACTGACGGGCGGCACCTATACGTGTACCATATACTTGGGCGGTGAAGATGCGCCTGGGGAGGCGATGTCGTCAATTACCGTGGATGTGACGCCAGGACTGGGCGATTATCAGTATTTTGAATTGGATGACTGGGTGGAGGTTGGTTTAGAGGCAGGAAGCATCTGGATGGTATGGAGTACCGACGAAGGCCACGAGACACCGGCTCCCTACGGCAATGGTGGTTCGAGCGACGACGGCACTTGGTGGAAAACCGAAGACGGATGGCAGCAAACCGACCTTGGCGGTGGCGCTTGGCTGATGCAGATGCTTATGTATTATGACAGCGGTTTTCCGCATTTCAAGGTGTATCGCGCCCTTTGCGACGGCCAGGACATGGAGTTGATTGCAAGAAAGCTGGAGGTCAATTCCTACCTTGACGGACAATGGGCTGACTTGGATGACGGTCTTTACAAATGGGGTGTCAGCCATGTGATCAACGGCGTGGAATCAGCGATTTCGTGGTCTGAATGCTTGGAGAAGAATACCACGGGGGTTGAAGAGAATCGTTTTGAGGCTGTTGTTTATCCCAATCCTGCCAATGGGGTTGTTCGGATTGAGGGTGTTGAGGTTGATGAGGTGCGGGTTTATAATGCACTTGGGCAGATGGTGAAAATAGTGCGGGGGACGAATGAGATTGATGTAGCGGATTTGGCGGATGGGGTTTATTTGGTGAGGATTAGGGATAAGGAAGGAAGAATCTTTTTGGAGAAGGTGATGGTGAGGTAGTTGTTTTTTCGTGCTAACGTACTTACGTACTTACGAAGGGGACTAATAGGACTAATAAGACTAATAATAAGACACTATGAAAACGATGAGGATTTGGGCTTTGGTTTTGATGGCGGCCATGATGCTGCTGGCGGGATGCCGACGGGAGAAGGCCGTACTGGCGAAGGATGCACCCGCTGAAAGCAGCAGGACGGCGACGGTGGATAGCACGAGGATGGAGATGGAGCTGATTGAGTGGGTTGGTGCGGGAGTAGAGTTGGATAGGTGATTTTTTTAGTTTAGAGTTTAGAGTTTAGAGTAGTTGAGAGTTTAGAGTTTAGAGTTTAGAGTTGAGAGTTTAGAGTCAGTGGAGAGTTTAGAGTTGAGAGTTGGGAGTTGTTTAGTTGTTCAGTTGTTCAGTTTCGTTATGCGTGTTAACGTGCTATCGTGCTATCGTGCTAACGACAATGGGACTGATAGGACGGATGGGACTTAGACTCCCCAGCCGCTTTGCGGCACCCTTACTCCCCCGCCCGTTGGGCACCCCCTCTCAGAGGGGGAACTGCCGGACGCGAAGAATGAGACTTATAGGACAAATACGACAAATATGACTAATAAAACCAATAGGACAATGAAAGCAACAAGAATTTACGCCCTGTTTGCGCTACTGCTGATGGCGGGAGGGGTGACGATGCAAGCGCAGAACTACGATTCCATCGCCCATCATAATGCGGGTTGGTATGATTTGGATTTGCGCAACATGATGCAACTGCGTGATGGAAACATCCTCGCCAACATCCAACTGTTTGAGATTGACGAACAAGGGCAATACCTTGGCGACTATGGCAACAGGCTGTTGAAAATCGCTCCAAACGGAGCCGTATTGCTTGATTCCGTATTCATCGCGGATGACGACCTGAACTATTTCCTGTTGGAACGCAACCCTTTCGACGAAGACAACATCTATGCTAAAGTGGTACGTAACCTTGATGAAAGCCGTTGTGACCTGCGCATCTCCTTTTTTGACGATGACCTTAATTTCTATCCCGAAAAGGAAGTTTGGGTGCCTTTGTCCGACACCATTTTTTCATCCCTATTGGATTCGTATTTCCTTGACGAACATGGGGATATTATGCTACGCTACCCACTCTCTATGCGCAACGAGTTGCATTATTACCGCATAGGAATTGACGGCACGGTGAAAGACCATGTGGTGATGCCTAAGGATGGCTCCCCTATCAATTATTATCCTGCTGGCGGGCATCGTTTTGGCACTTTCAACGAGTCGCCGACTGAATACTGTTTTTGGGGAATAAATAACAGCGACCACAACACCCTGTATGTTCATGTGTTTGATTCCTTGTTGAATTTGAAAGAGACGCTGACACCCAACGGAGCACCTTCGAATGTCAAATTTGAGTACGGGATGAGGGAAAGGGTGCTGGATTGGGACGAGGAAACTTTTTTGGTCGCCTCTCGGTTTGACAGGCCCTACACCAATATCAACGGTGTTCGCGTGACTCGTTATCGGAAGAACACCTTAGAGGCATTGAATACATGTTATTTCCGTACCAAGCCCGAACTATTAATCGGGAATATGTTCGTTGGTTGTGCCTTCCCGATAGGGCTTGCCAAGGCAGGCGATGGCGACATTTATTTCGCCTATTGCACACAAGATCCCGAAACGCTTTATTTCGGCAGTCCTGCAGGACAGGTTTCGGTGGTGAAGATTGATGCTGATTTCAATATCATTTGGCAGCGTTTCTGTCTTGAACCCGAAGGTTTTGCTCGTGTTGGTAGTGAATTGACTGCGCTTGAAAACGGAGGCGTGGCCGTTGGTGGTGTGGTTATGGGTGCACCGCCTGAGTTGTTTTTCCTCGTTTTCGATGATGAGGGATGGGCTGTATCTGAAAACGCAATGCTCTCCCAAACTTGCAATGTCTATCCTAACCCCGCAAGGGAGAAAGTGACCATTGAAGGATTGGAAGCTTCTGAAGTGCAGGTTTGCAATGCGCTTGGTCAGGTGGTGAAGACGGTGCTGGGGACGAATGAGATTGATTTGAGTGGCTTGGTGGAAGGGGTTTATTTGGTGAGGATTAGGGATAAGGAAGGGAGAATCTTTTTGGAGAAGGTGATGGTGAAGTAGTGTTTTTTTCGTGCTATCGTTATGCGTGCTAACGTACTTACGACGGACTCCCTCGCCGCTGCGCGGCACCCCCTCTCAGAGGGGGGAAGCCTTTCGGACGCATGAGATGGGATTTATAAGACTGATAAGACAAATAAATAGTTAAAACCAATAGAATAATGAAAACAATGAGACTTTACACCCTGCTTGCCCTGCTGCTGATGGCGGGAGGGGTGACGATGCAAGCGCAAGAGTATGAATCCTATTTTGGAACAGATTCCACTCGATTGAATGTGCTCCAATATTGTATTGACTGGGTCAGCACTGGCTATATGGAAATCAATACTGCCGATACGGTCCACGTCAACGGACACGATTATCTTCATGCTACTCCCCGAGGATTCTTTTTTGAAAATGCAGAGTTATATTTCCGCGAAGAAACCTCGACGGGAAGACTATATCGCTATTTTCCCATGATTGACGAGGAAGAAGTGTTGCTTTGCGACATGACATTGACAGTAGGCGACACTTTCTATCATATTGACAGTTGGGGGATGGCGCATCCGTCTGTCGTGGAAAGCGTGTCTTTCGAAAACGGAAGGAAAGTGATAC
>ONFO01000046.1 GCA_900317155.1 uncultured Bacteroidales bacterium | reverse complement strand
TCGCCACAAGTCTTTGAATCTCAGCACTTCCTTTTGCTCCAAGGTGTAAAGCACCAACAACGACCATTTGTCAGTGATATGCGAAATCACGTTGCGTATTGGGCAATCAGGGAATGTGGCGTTTTGTATTTCTCTTTTGTTGTTCATTGTTTCTGAATTAACGCGGCAAAAATATACAAAAATTTCTATATTTCAGTCACTTACCTTTTGTCAATACACGCACCTTTTGGTTAGTATTACTGAAAAACAGGAGGATATAATTACCGCCTTCTGGGGCGTCTTGCCTGCTTTCCATGAAAAAAAACGGCTTCAAGAAAGAGGAGCGGGGGGAATGGTGTAAATGATATGAAAAACCGCCGCAAAGGTCAAGAAAACCCTTGCGGCGGTCAAGTTTTCAAAGCTGACGGGAGCGTTAGTCCATAGCAGCGATTTCGCTTTCGCGGATAATCACATCGGCAATAACCTCGGTCTCATCTGCTGGTATGATTGTCTTGTTGGTATTCTGCTTGTTCCGACGTGCGATGTTGTCGGGGAAAATCCTGTGTATGGCAAACCGCACAAACGGCTGGATCAAAAACATTTGCGAGAAATAGGCAAACGGCAAGTTGTAGCATATCAAGCGGAACCAACGGCACAAAAAGTCAATTACGTCAAATCCTTGATAGTAAGGATAATAAAAGAAATCAGCTAACAGGCTCATCGTCGGGCACATAAGGCAAACCGTGGCAGTGATGATGGCTGATTCGAATATCATCGGGTGATTGCAGCGTGGGTCAAACTTGCGGCTGGCCAATCGAAACGCCAGCGGACTGCCCATCGTCACCGCAAGCACAAAAGCGCAAACCATTTCAATGATAATCATCAGCCATACAGGTAGATAGCTGCCGAACATATAAACGCCGCCCTGACTGTTGATGGCCTGCAAAACCGAAGTGGTGCCAGCTGCCCGCATTATGTCGTCGCCCTCGACAACATAAAGACTGTAAAACACAAACGCGTGAACGGTTATAATAACCGTGATGAAAGCATAGACTAAATGCTGAATTTGAATTTGTGATTTCATAATAAAAACCATACAGTTAAACATGTGCCCAACTTGCATAGTTCTTACAGATTCACCCTATGATTCGACTACCGACACGCTCACTGAATTCGGGTGCAAAAGTACAAAAAATCGAGGAAACAGTGTTCTCGGTTGAATGAAAAAACTGTGTCTTTTACTCGATAAAAGATATCCACTCGGCTCTGAGTTGCTTGCTTCTGTCTTCCCATTCTGCGTATGAAGTCTGGCCCAACATTTTGGTGCCTTCCCATCGTTTCCATGAACCAAACAACAGCGCCAGTTCCAAAAAGTGGCAGGCACCGAAAGGACTTCCTTGGGGTCGCCAGTCCAAACAACGGACTTCCGCAGGGACACCTTGGGCATTCAACGCTTTGGCATACTGCTTTGCCGGAGCACCGAACACCTTCTTTGTCGCAAAATGTGTTGCTATCTTGTCGATGGCATTTCCGAAGTGCTGCTGGTGCTTGAGTGCTAGGGCGACAAAAGGTGCGGCATCATCTTTTTGCCATGTGACGAGAACTTTTTCCAGTGAACCAACGGTGATTTTACCCGTAAAGTCGGGTTCGATAGGCCCAAGCGGCATCATCGACTTTGTGTGCGACAAGACCGTCTTTTGCGCTTCCAGCATTTCATCCGATGTGAGTTCTTCAAGAGGCTTGCCGGCAGCGTTAAGAAACTGGCGAAACAGCGTGTTGCCATCCTGCCGACTTGACCGCATTCTCAGTGGCGCACTTTGGATGATAGCCCGTCGAAACAAAGGCTCGTTGCAAGAGGACAGGATTGCTGCTACAGAATGGCCCCCTGCGGAATGACCAGCCAGGGTGATTCTCTCAGGATCGCCTCCAAAGCGGGCTATATTGGCCTTCACCCAGCGGAGCGCCATGAGTTGGTCTTTCAGTCCTAAATTAACGACGCCTTTTTCTTCGTTATAAAGATAGCCAAAGACTCCCAACCGATAGGAGATGGTTACCACAACCATGTTTCCCTGACGGCAGAGTTCAGCACCGTCGTATGCCGCCTCTTCCCCTGTTCCTGCGATGTAAGCCCCTCCATGAATCCAAACAAGGACGGGATAATTTCCTTCGCATGAGGGGGTCCAAATGCTAAGAAAATGGCAATCTTCCGTGAGGGACAGAGGTTCAGTGTCTCCAAGCAAGAAACCCAACCTTAACGCGTTTTGGCAACAAGCCGTGGGCTTATCGACAATTGCACCAACGGTGGATAATCCGGACAAAACAGGTTCCTCAAAGCGTTTGGCGGTTGCATATCTGATATGTCTGAATACTTCCATTTCATCCAACTACGACACGGCAAATATATGAACTTTTTTGCCAATTTCTGCCATGAGGAAATCGGTCCCTCGGACAGGAAGGGGATAGTTTTGGCAAATCAAATCCCTTGACACTCATAGCGACCTCTTATTTCTTCTGATGGCAGCCATAGCGTCCATGTCGCCGTGTTCAATCTCGTGTTCGAGCGCTGCGACAATGCTGTCCTTGCGTTTCAGGAAGTCCGGACCTGTCAGGTTCTTGCCCGAAACCGTGTGATGTGTGATAAACTTGCAGTCGCAGGTCAGGTTCTCCACGAAGGTTTTCAGTTCAATGAGCATTTCTTTTTCGGAGAGTGGTGTGAATTCGCCTCTCTGCGCTTCTTCCAGTAACGGAGTCCCTGGAAACAGCGTCAGACCGCCCGTGCCGACGAGCATCGGCTTGCACTGGCTAAATATCTTTGCAGAATTGACAGCGTGGTCATGGCTGTGTTCTTTGCCAGCCACGCCATTGAGGAAGGTCACCCAATAGGCGATACCAGCTGCTTCCAGTTTGTGGCATTGCTCCAGGATGTCGGTCGAGCGGTAGCCTTTGTGAATGCGTTCCAGCGTCCAGTCGTCGCCGCTCTCCACGCCGAGCGAGATTTCCTTCAGGCCAATGTCGCGTAGGTTGCGCAGCTGTTCTACGGTCTTGTCTTTCAAGTCGGAGACGCGCGTGGCGGTGTACATATACTCCAAGTCGGGCAGGTATTTGCGGATGAGTTCGAGACGAGGCATCAGGTTGTCGTAGCTCATCACCAGAGGGTTGGCGCTGAGCAGTTGGATGGTTTTGGCATGAGGGTCGGTGGCGGCAATCTCCTTGAGGTCTTCCTCGATCCACCCCATCGGCTGCATCCGGAACGGGATGCCTTTATACATGGTGCAGAACTCGCAACAGTTGTGGGTGCAGCTTTGTGTGATTTGAATCAACGGCCAAGTGGGCCAATAGGGATTACGATAAATGGGATCTGTAAAATGCATGGTGTTTCGTTTTTGAATTACGGTGCAAAATTACAGCCGTTTCCCGGAAGCGCCATCGTTACTTACCTGTTGGTAGGTGGTATTGGTCATTTCCCCAGCATCAGTCGCTGGTGTTCCAAGCCCCATTCCGTCATGCGATAGACAATGACATAGAGCTGTTTGCCGTGGTCGGTGAAGTTGTATTCCACACGCGGCGGATAGCCATAGCACTCGTGTTTCTCGATGAGGCGGTTGTCGGCCATCTGGCGAAGCCTTTCGGTCAGCACCTTGTCGCTCAGTCCGTGGACAGCCGTCAAGATGTCCTTGAACCGTGTGCTGCCGCAAAGGATGGCGGTGAGTATCTCCACCGTCCACTTGCTGCGCAGCACATCCATCGTGTCGCCGATGGAAAGCACCTCGCGGCACAGCACTTGTGAATCTTTGGCGGCTATCTCGTTGAGGATGTTATCAATATCGCTTCGCCTCATAGCCGATGTCAGTGATGGCCTTGATGACGGCCTCATCGGTGATGTCGCCTTTGACGGTGGCGGTACCAGCGGCGAGGTCAACAGTCACTTCATCGATGCCCTGCAAGCCTTGCAAGGTCTTTTCCACATTGGCACGGCAGTGGTTGCACATCATGCCTTCTACTTTGAACACTCTTGTTTCCATAGTCTTATCTTTTTTCTTTGGTACAAATCTCATTATCAGCGCATAGACCAGCAGGCAGCCCAACACGATGCTACAAATCACGTTGAACAAGGCTGGCGTGGCATGGCAGCAGGCGTGAGTCAGCACCAGATGAGAGGTGAACCACTCACGAGGCAGCAGATAATCCACACCCAAGCCAAAGGCAAAGGCACCCAAGGTAATCGACAGCAGATAAAGCCACAGCGTCTTGCGTCCCAGCACCTTACGGATGACCAGGATGGAAGCCATGTTGGAGGCTGGACCTGCCATCAGTAGGACGAGTGCCGCGCCGGGCGTGATGCCTTTGAGCATCAGCGCGACTGCAATCGGGATGGAACCCGTGGCACATACATACATCGGGATGGAGATGGCCAGCATCACCAGCATGCTCAGGATGGGCGCGTCGGCAAAACGCAGGAAGAAATCGTCGGGCACGAAAACCGTAATCAGTCCCGCGATGACCAAGCCTAGCACGAGCCATCGGCCGATGTCTTGGATCATGTCCACGAAGCCATATCGCAAAGCCTCTAGACACTTCTGCCAAAAACTGAGTTTAGGTTTGTCTTCAGCCTGCTTTTGTACGGCCTCGTTAGGCTCATTGCGCGTGGCCATAGTCACCACGCCACCACCGAATAATGCCGTGACAAGCGCCGCCACAGGCCGTAGGATGGCGAAGGGAACGCCCAACAGCGAGGCAGTGGCCAAGATGGAATCGACACCCGTTTGTGGCGTGGCAATCAGGAACGAGGTGGTGGCTCCTTTTGAGGCTCCCTCTTTCCGCAGCGACATGGCCGTAGGGATCACGCCGCAAGAGCAGAGGGGGAGGGGCACACCGAGAAGCGCCGCCCAAATGACGCTACTGAAACTATTTTTGCCAAGATAACGCCGATACAGGCTGGCTGGCACAAACGAGTGCAGCAATCCCGCAAATGCGAATCCCAGCAGCAGATACGGCGACATCTCATTGACTAAAGCCCAAATTTCACGCATGGTTACAATCCTTCTAAAATTGACTGCAAAGGTACGAAAATGTTTAATTCAATATTGCGGCAGACTTTTTAATCGCACGCATAAAGTTCAATTGAGGAGTCGATGCAAAGGTTATTGTGTGATGCACAGGCCAGTCCATGATGGAGTTCCGAAGGAAACGGAGGTGAAAACTAAAAAAGAAACGCCATTCAAGCTTTCGCTCGAATGGCGGATTGTTCGTTATAAACTACAAAACTTATTTGTGCACAATCACCAAGCGTTGCGTGTTCCCGTTGCTAGTCCTGATGAAGTAGATGCCTTCTTGGTACTTGGAAGTCGGGATGACCAATTGCGACTCGTCGGTGTAGAAAGTCTCGACCTTTTGGCCCAATGTATTGTAAAGGCTTACCACGCCAAGGTTTTCGCCTTGGAGGGTTACGCTTTCGTTGGCGGGATTGGGGAACATGGTCAATGTCGTGCTGTTTTCATCGATGCCGACGGTCATCTCGTAAACGATGTCGACCTCAAAGTTGCCTGCCGAGGTGTTGACATACATCTTTCCTTCGAAGTTTTCCTTCACAGGCACATCGACATAAACATCAATAATGATGGTTTCTCCTGCTGTGACGGTCATGCCTTCGGTGACGTCTTGGCCATCATCCATGCAATGCAACGCAAAGATGGGGTCGGCAGTGAAGGCATCGATGGTTACGTCTTCAGCGGTCATGTTGGAAATGGTCAGTTGGCCAGGCTGATAGGTCTCACCATCGTTGTAGATGTGCAAGGTTTGCGGGTTGACGGTCAGCGTGCCCGTGCAGTCGTGGGGTTGCAAGCCGTTTTGTTGCATGGCATTGACCACATCTTGTGCCGAGAAGGGATAGAGGTCAAGCAGGCCTCGGATGGGGATGCTGCGGTCGGGCATGATAAGGACGAGAGTAGGGCAGGCCATGATGCCGTAAAGGTCGAAGACCTCATTGCCGCCACCATCTTTTCCTACGGTAGGAAACTCAACGCCGTATTCATTGGCCCATTGTTGGCAGACGGCATCGCTATCGATGTAAGAAATTTCAATGTAGAACACATCATGCATGTTGCAGCCCATTTGGGTATAGGATCCTGTGATGTAGGGCGAAATCACCTGACATTGACCGCAGGTATAGAAGAAGAAATCGATGAATACGGCCTGACCGCGATCAAGGATTTCGAAGAGGTTGTAAGTCTGGCCGTGACAGTCGGTGACGGTGAAGTCAACGGCTTCGGTGAGGGTGGTCTGTTGTGCGCGAAGGCCTGCGCCAAAGAGCAGGAACGCGAGGAGAATGTAAAGCTTTTTCATGGTTCGTAATTGTTTAAGATTTAACTTCAATTTCCACATTCGCTGTAAGCTATCAGCCGTCAGCTATCAGTTTGGTAGTACCGTGGCTGATAGCTGATAGCTGACCGCTGAAAGCTATATTTGTAAACTAAAAAAGTTCATTATTATTGTTTAGAAACGAGTTTTACGCTTTGGCCATTTTCTGTGGTCACACGCACCATATAAACACCAGCTTGATAGGAGCTCATGTCGAGGGTGGTCATGTTTCCGTCGACGTTGCCGTCGTAGATCACTTGACCGAGCGTGTTCATCACCGTGACGTGATTGATGCCCGGTGCAGCGATGTTCACATTGTCCGAAGTGGGGTTAGGATACACGGAGACGGATTCATTGCTTTCGTTGATCCAGTCGTAGCCATCGACATACACCCATGCCAGCCAGCTGTAGGCTTCGCTACTGACAGAAGCCACATCCATCCAGCCATAGCCATCGATGCCGAGCCAACGGCTGTTGGGGTTGCCCACGTCGGCAACAGCGGGAGCGGGATACTGAATGGAACCGTCATGGTAGAAAGTCAACCAGATGTTTTGTGTACCATCGATTTCAACGGGAGTGTCGAGTCTGAAAGTGACGACATCGCCAACCGTTCCAGTGATTTCGAACTGTTGGGTAGAAACCAAAGTTTGTGGAGCAACATCACCGCCAAGATAGAAGTTGACGGTGTAGGTGGTGGCAAATTGCTCTTCACCGGCATCCAAGAAACCAAACTGGGTGAAAGAGCAACCCTTGTACTCGCTCATCAGTTCAGCGGGGAACATATACCCCCAGTTGAAGGGCATGCCAATGCCGATAATCTGTGGCGATGAATAATCACCGACGTAGGAGAACCAAGAGCCCTCAGAAGGAAGACGGTCTTGTGAAATCATTACGTTGTTCAATTCGGTGGCATTCACTTGGATGTCGCCACGGTTTTGTGCTTGTGTCATGCTTGTCATGGCAAAAATGCACATCAGAAGGAAAAATACATTTTTTTTCATATGCGTTAAAGTTTGATAAAAGGTTAATTATTTAACAATCATGTCTTCGCTAATATGGGTGATGATGGAGTTGAATTCTTCTTGGTCGTCATAGAAGAAGAGCCATAAGGCGCGCTCTTCGTTGTCAGCAGCAGTGATATAGCCGATGTGACCGTGAGTTTGAGCATCGTCCATGATGCTGTGGTTCCAGTCTTTTTGCTGTTGCAGGTCGGGATCAGGAATCCTATTGGGATGAAGCCTTTCGTCGATCATCCCGATGACAAGCGACCGCGCGATAGTCATAATGTAGTCATCGTAAGAATCCCCAGTGTCTTCTTGTTCTATCTCGCCTTGACCGACGATGATGGCGGTGTTAGGCAGCAATGAGTCGGGAGCTTGAAAGCTGTTCATGACTTCGCGCATTTTGTCGGCAACGATGAGCGTGAAACGCTCTAAGTCTTCATCGGGGATTTGGCTGATGTCAGATACTGTGTCAAAAATGGCATCGTCCAAGAAATCGGTTTCGATGCCGACACCTATCATGACAGGATTGTCGTTGTTTGGGCAATGGAATTCCGCAGAGTCGTATGACATGAAACCGAAATCCCATTTCAGGGCTTCCCAATCCGATTCGTTGTCGGCTTGCAACATCAAGGCGTCGATGCACTTCCCGTTGACGGACAAGTCGCCGAGGTAGGCCACGGTGAGGTTGGCGTTGTCGGCATACTTGCAATAGATTTCCAATGCTGCTTTCTCGCAGGTTTTCTTGGAAGTTTCCGTCTTTTCCCTGCAAGACGACAATACGATTGTAAGGAGTAAAACGAGATATGGAACGAGGCTTTTCATCGTCTTTGGGTTTTGTTATTTAATGACTTTGTTGGCCAAGAACATGATGTCTTGTGCCGAGCATCCGTTGTTGCAGATGAAGTGGATGGTTTGGCTTTCCACGGTCACTTCCTCGGCCACGGGAAGTCCGCTCTCGGGTTGGCTTTGACGGGTCAGACCGATGGCGGCCACGCCAATGACGAGGCTGGCTGCAGCAGCGTATGGAATCCAACGTTTGTTGCGGTGAATGGGGATGAGATTTGCACTTAAACCGGCTGGGTCTTGTTGCGCCTTTTCTGCCCATTGCAAAAAGGTCTTGTCGTCAGGCGCCCATTTTTCGGCCTGCTCCTGCCACTGTTGGCGGCTTTGCCATTGGGCTTCGAAGCTGTCACGTTGCGTACTTGATTTCAATGCTTTTATCTTGTTTTTCATCGTCATAGGTTGTTTTCTCTTTCGTACATTATTTTCAGTTTCTGCTTGAGTCGGGCGATGCGCATGGCAACGGCGCCCACCGAACTTCCTGTCATCTCGGCGATTTCCTTGTAGGAGAAGCCATCCAAGAAGGCGCGAATGATCGTACCGCTTTCTTCGGGCAGCATGTTGATGAGTTGTTGCAACTGCTTGTATTTCTCGTCGCTCGGTTCATCTTCCTTTTCGCCCACGCCGACTGCCTCGATGGGTTCCGTTTGTGGACTTTTGTCTTCTTTGCGCTTCAACATCAACATGGTGTTGGTAGCCACGCGCCACACCCATGTCTTTTCCGAACTTCGCTCTTCGAAAGTCCCGAAGCTTCTCCAAAGGTTGATCAACACTTCCTGAATGCAGTCTTCCATATTCCTTGCCTTGCCAACGTTGTAATCCGAACAGATATGCCAAATCATGGCCTTGTGCCGAAGTACAAGTGCGTTGAAGTTTTCGATGCGGCTTTTGTTGGCTTCGTGTGGCTCGGAAGATTCCATTCTTTCGGTGTGTCTTTTGATGGTTTTAGTTGCAAGTTTGACTCGAAAAATAACTGGACTTTGCTTTTTTTTCCAAAAATTACAACTTTTTTTTCGTGCATATGTTATGATTCCCGGTTTTTTGCACCTAATAATTTTGTTAAATCTATCATCTAAACAATTACAAGTATGAAACGTACATTTATCTTTTCAGTGTTGACCTTGGCACTTATGATGGTTTGCCAAAGTGCATTTGCCTACGATTACTATGTCAATGGCATCTATTACCGTAAAGCCACTCAACAACTTCCGGGTGGAGGTTGTGGCGAAACCTACCTGATTGTAGTCAACGACGACGACCCAAACACCTACTCAGGCGACGTGGTCATTCCAGAAACAGAAACCATCAACGGGGAGTCATTAAGGGTTCGTTACATCGGCAGCGAGGCCTTCTATGGTTGCGTTAACCTCACCAGCGTCACCTTGCCCAACACCATCGTGAACATCGGTTTCCATTCGTTTGCTGACTGCCATCTTTTGGAAGTTATCGACATTCCTGCCAGTATTCAACAAATCAACTCGAATGCTTTCAGCTATTGTTATGAACTTGATTACATCTTCATTCACACCAACCAGCCTTTCTTCCTTTGGGATGATGCCTTTGCTGACATCAACGACCATGTGCACATTGTGGTACCTTGCAATTGCATTGAAGTCTTCGAAGCAGCCGAGGAATGGCAAGGTATCCAACTCTATGACGACTGTGGCAATGTAGGCATTGTCGAAAACAAAACCGCTACTATGGACGTTTACCCCAATCCCGCTTCTGAAACCCTCACCATCGAAGCTGAAGGCCTCGTGACGATTTCGGATGAAATGGGTCGTGTGGTGAGAACCTTGTTCGTTGACAATAAACAGACCATCGATTTGCAAGGCCTTGCCAGTGGTTTATACTTCGTGAAAGTCGGAACTGAAGTGAAAAAGGTTATGGTGAAGTAATAAAAGCCGAGTTATTGTCTTGATAAAAAATTCCGAGAGCAGTTTTTGCTTTCGGTTTTTTTTTCGACTCAAAAGAGGTGATGCTGATGGAATAATACACTAATGGATTACATCATCAATTCTCTTCAAAACATCCTCAAACGGATAAAGTCCATCAGCATTGGCATCCAGGCCTTTGAGACGTACGGGGAACACCATAGGCGGATTTTCCATATCCAACAATGTCATGTTGCGTAATTGCTCGGTGCTTTGGTAAACAAGGTTGAGTGCTGCAAAAGACTTGCCTTCATCATCCTCCCATTTCTCTATGACCAGTTTGCAGCCTATGGGTGTCTTCTTCTCGATGGCCCTTGGGAGACAATAGTCTTCGGCGTGCAATGCGGCCAAAACGCTGCCTATGTTTGAGTCGTGACCGCAGAGAAAGGTGAATTGGCGTCCTTCGGTCTGCAATTCTTCAAGCATTGTCCGTAATAATGGTCGAGCCACCTGACGAGCCACCACGGGCACTGTAAACAGAACGTCGCAGTACCAATCCTTAATGGCTGCGATGCTTTCCCAATCCTCCCAAAGCAAGGTGTCGCCGAAGGCGGCCTTCACTGGATCAGGTTCCTCATAGTATTGAAGGATAAGTGCATCAGCGGCCTGACAAGCAAGGCGCAGCGAGCCGCCCATGCCCGGTTCGCGGTATTTGACGAGATACAAATGCGCATCATCAGTGCGAAAATGGCAGGTGTCTCCTTCAATACATGCTTTACTATGCCCCATGTCGAGCACCTGCTCCAGCACCTTATAGTTATCCGACATCCTCTCCCCTACTCCAATCAGTCCTTTTTCGCCACCCATTGTGGCAATCTGTTGTTGGGCTAGAGCTTTAAAAGCCTCGCTATCGTCGGTGATCTGCGGAGCGAACACTGAATCCATCTTGCCAACTTCGCAATGGTACTCAATGCGGACATTAGCCACAGGAAGCATCCCTGAGGAGAAATACTGTGCTGTTGCTATGGTGCGCTGTAAAGAGTTGGCATAGAAGCGCATGGCGCCTTCAGTAGGAATTTCGTTTTCCTGTATCATGCCCTCACTGACGAGCCATTTGCGGAAATACTGCCCCATCATGGTCTCTAGAGCGCCACCGCGCAACGACAACTCACTCGGATCCGATGACCAAAGGTGCCATTCGTGAGGTGTGATGCGTTGTAAGGTTGAACGCCTTCCCGACAAAGGCGAGCGTATGTTGTGACGGCTCAATGCCAAGACTTGCTTCAACGTGTATCGCTCACGGAAAACTTCAGGACGATTAGCTTGGGCAAAAGATGCGAGCGAAACACCCAGGAAAAGGAAACTTAGGACTATTCTATATGCCTTGCACATGGGTTCTTATTTGTCTGCAAAAGTACAAAAAATGTGCGGGACCCATGTTTTGTCCCGCACAATAAAACTAACTCAAAATTCATCCTAAAATGTATGACAAAAATCTGCTGCAAAAGTATGGCAATCTTGTCACCTGTGAAATCCCCTTTGATGGGTATTTTTCAGGTGTACCAATCCCCTATTTCGGGGATTTCTGAAAAATGAGTCATCGAGAAACGACAAACCTTCTGCTGAAGATGCATTTATCGTTTCCAAACCCCAATCACTTCGCCAACATACACAGTATGGATGCCAGGATCGAAGCCATGAATGTGATGATAGGTGGAGCATAAGTACCAAACCATACAGGATAACCAATGAAAACCACCTCGTAGCTGGCAACATCAGCTTTGACGGGTTGAATTTCGGGGAAGCTCCTTCCTCGAGTACTTTCCTGCCACGCTCAATCGTCGCTTGAAAATCTCCATCGTACAATTGGACAGGTACAATCTCTTCAATGTCAGCACCAAAGCGCGTAGCCATCTCTGTTGCCACGGCTTTGGTGTTGCCAGTTTGGGAATAATAGAGCACCAATATCTTGGGTGCAACTTTTTCTTTTTCTACATTTTGTCCAGTTTTCTTAGGGCCACATGAAAAGGCGACAAGTGCCACAATCGCAAGAGCCAATGTCAATTTCAGATTTTTCATATTGTAAAAGTTTAAATTTTCAATTTCTGAACAAAAATATAAATAACATATTTACAACACATCAGGTTGACAACCAGTAAAATAGACATCTAACCAACGGCAAGTTTTTTCTTTTGTTCGTAGTATTCTGCCATTGCGGTGAAGAAAACGTCACCACTTGAATTGACAGCAACCTCCACCATTTCCTTAGCAAGGGTGTCAATTTGTCCAAAAATCATCTGTTCATATTGTATCCACAAAAATAGACAATTATCATGACTTTAAAATAATTGTAGAAATTTCAAGCTAGAATTGGCATAATAATTGATAAACCCACAATCAACATTACAGTTAATCAAAAATCATTTCAAAATGAGAAAAGCATTTACAATCGTGGCGCTAATCGCCGCAATGTTCGTTGCCGGAAATGTGCAGGCACAATCAACAATCTATGCAGGTTACGCTCCTGAATCCTTCATTTCAGGGAATACCAGCAGTAACTATCAAGGCTTCTTTGCCGGATTCACCAAGAACTTTGGCCTAACAAAAGGCATTGGCATTGCCGCTGGCGCCGAATTCCGCATGAACACCAAAAGTGGAGATGCCTTCTTCGGATTTGGAACGGGTAAGAGCACCCAAGCCCTTATTGATGTTCCGATTTTGTTCAACTATGGCATCGGTATTAACCACGACATTACCATTACGCCATTTGTTGGACCCATGGTGAGCTTAGCTCTTGCAGGCAATACCAAAACAACAATTGGCAACAATACTACTACATACAATTGGTATGGCGACAATAGCAAATTGAACCGTTTCAACCTTTATGCCGTGTTTGGCGCCGATGTGAAGTTCAGCCAATTCAACCTGTTTGGCGGATATCGTCTCGGCCTGCTTGACCTCAACTCAAGCAACAATATCACCATGAAGGCCAATGGTTTCTTTGTTGGCCTTGGCTACACCTTATAATTTGAAGTTTTCAAATAAAACGAAAAGCGAGCGACGTTTGCCGCTCGCTTTTTTTGTTGACCTTCTTACAAGGTTTTACTCACCCAGCAAATGCTCAAACAAGAAGTTGTCAATCTTGTTGAACAGATGCATCCGGCACTCACCGTCGCCGTATTCGTAGCCGCCATAGATGCCGTGGTTCTTATTGGGATAGATCATCAGGTCGAACTGCTTGCCGTTCGAAATCATGGCCTTGATGAGCTCCATCGCGTTTTGGTAGTGGACGTTGTCGTCGCCGCTACCGTGGCAGAGCAGGTAGTTGCCTTTAATTAAAGCCGTGTTATGCACGGGTGAATTAAGGTCGTAGCCGTCGGGGTTCTCCTGAGGCGTGCGCATGAAACGCTCGGTGTAGACATTGTCATAATAGCGCCAGTTGGTCACAGGTGCCACTGACACTGCCGTGCTGATGACATCTGCGCCCTTGGTGATGCCGTTGGCAGCCATGAAGCCACCATAGCTCCAGCCGTAGATACCGATTCTGCTTCCATCCACATAAGGTTGCTTGGCCATGTACTTGGCGAGGGTGATCATGTCCTCAGTTTCGTACTTGCCTAATTGCAGGTAGGTCATCTTCTTGAAGGCCTCACCTTGTGCACCGCTACCACGGTTATTGATAGACACGCTGATGATGCCATGCTGCGCAAGCAGTTGCATCCACCAATAGTCACTGTTGGCCCACGAATTGTTCACCGTCTGATGGCCGGGACCACCGTACACATAAATCAACACGGGGTATTTCTTGTTGGGGTCAAAGTCGGGAGGCAGGATTTGCCAAGCGTCCACATCGACTTGGGTGCCATCAGGCAAAGTGAATGCAGGGTCACTAATCTTCAGGAGTTTCTTCTCGCCAAGGTTGAAGGTTTTCAACTTCTCGGCAAACTCATGGTTGTCTTCCAACACACGCACCAACTTACCTTTATTGGTGTAAAGTTCAAACTGGCGCGGCTGGTTGATGGTGCTGTTTATATTAATAAGGTAGCTGAAGTCTTTGCTGAAAGTGGCTTGGTTGGTGCCTTCGCGACCTATCACCTCGCGCATCTTGCCTTTCAAGTTGACGGCGTAGATTTGGCGGTCGACGGGGGTGTTCTTGGCAGCTTGGAAATACACTTCCTTGCCGTCGAAGCCATAAACGCTGGTCACGTCCCAAGGGCCGTTGGTGAGTTGTTTTGCCTCAGTGCCATCGAGGTTGCAAAGGTAGATGTGGTTGTAGCCACTTCTCTCCGAGGTCATGAGGAAACGCTTGCCGTCCTCAAGGAAATGCCAGTCGTCGGTGATGTCGATGTAATAGTCGTTGGTCTCATCGTAGAACACGCGGCTCTTTCCCGTGGTGGCATCGGCGGCCAAGATTTCAAGATGATTCTGATGGCGGTTGAGGCGTTGGATGGCCAACACATTGGCATCCTTCGTCCAGGCGATGCGAGGCAGATAGATGTCGGTTTCCTTGCCCGTGTCCATCTTCACCGTCTTGCCGCTTTCGAGGTCGTAGACATAAATCTCGACGATGGAGTTGTCCTCGCCAGCCTTGGGATATTTGAAGCTATACCAGTCGGGATAGAGGCCTTCAAACTCCTCCATCTGGAACTCACGCACCTTGCTCTCGTCAAACTTCATGTAAGCAATCTTCTTGCTGTCGGGTGACCAGTAGAAGCCCTGAGAGAAGCTGAATTCCTCCTCGTAGACCCAGTCGGGGGCACCGTTAATGATATGGTTGTAAAGGCCATCTTTGGTGAACTGCTTCTCCTCCCCTGTCTTCAAGTCCTTGATGAACAAGTTATTGTCGCGCATAAAGGCGACCTTGGTAGCATCGGGTGAGAACGTGGCGAGGCGTTGTTTGCCGTTCTCCGAAAGCGGTTGCAAGGTCTTCGTGTTGAAATCGTAGACATAATAGGTAGCATGATACGAATGGCGATAGACGCTCTCCATTTCGGTAGCGCACAACATCTTATCTTCATTGGCACTCAGCTCATAGTCTTGCAACCCAATAGGCAATGAGTCAGGATGCAGGGTAAGGTCAGCGATGCCGAACAGCGTCTTCTCCAGTTTTCCTGTCTTGTAGTTGTAGATGTTGAGTTGGCCTTTCTCAAAGTTGGCGTATGTCTTGCCATCCTTCATCGAATTCATGCCACGGACGCTCTTGGCATAGAACGTCGGACGCATGTACAGGTCTTCCAAATCAAAGTTTTTCTTCTCTTGGGCCGTAGCCGAAAGCGTTCCAAAAACAAGGAACAAGCTGACTAATAGGTATTTAAACTTCATAACGAATAGATTTGATTGCACAAAGGTAGAATTTTTTTGAAAAAAAGCTGAAAAAATCTTGTGGGTTTCAGAAAAAGCGAAAAAGCCGTATTTTTGCACCCGCATTTGGGACGGTAGCTCAGTTGGTTTAGAGCGCATGCTTGACAGGCATGAGGTCACAAGTTCGATCCTTGTTCGCCCCACACGAAGACGCTGCAAAGCGTCTTTTGTATCAACGGAAGGGACGTTAGCCCAGTTGGTTTAGAGCGCTGCCTTCACACGGCAGAGGTCACTGGTTCGAGTCCAGTACGTCCCACCAACAACAAAACCCGCTGGTTTCAGCGGGTTTTGCGTTTTATTTAGCGCTTCTATAGCGTGTCATTTCACACCGAGTTTCTTTGCGATGTTTTTAGGAAGTGCGTCCTTGTGCAGGACGATGTTCATGGTCTTGTATTTGGCGAAAGTCTCAGAGACGTACCATATGCCGTGGTATTTGCCACTGTCACCCCACGAGTTCTTGCCCATGAAGTATTCCTTGCCGTTTTGGTCTTTGGCCTTGCCGAAGATGAGCAGACCGTGGTCGTCGCCAGTCTCCCAGTTATCAAAGGCTTCCTGACGCATCTCTTGTGTGACTTCAATCTCTGGCATTGGCTTAGAGGTCAGCTCGTTGCGACGATTTGCCGCCGACATGCCCAACCAATGTGCCATGTCGGAGCCTGAGAGTTCGACCGCTTTCTCGGCATCGGGGCAGACGGCAATGCCATCGCGGGTGAAGCCTTGCTCGCTGACATCGGCACTCCATTGGAAGGTGTAGCCTTTGTCGATGGCATATTGCATGACCTCCATCAGTTCGTCGATAGGCAGGTTATAATAAGGGCAGCCACGCCAGTTGTCCTCGATCTCAAGTGCAAAAGGCTCATAGAAAGGATGATGCGTGAAAGAGGTGAGGGTGATGTAGTTGTCGGCTTCGAGACCCAACGACTTGGCATATTCCTGTGGCGTCATGCCATTCACCTTTTCAGGATATTTGCCAAGATAGGCATCGTAAATGCCTTGCAGGCCTTCTTTCCACACGGGGCTGAGTTTGCTGATGTCACTTTTGGCAAGGGCTTTCACATAGCCTGTGGCCACGAGGTCGAGTTCGGTGTGATTGGGCAAGGTTCCGCCATAACGGTTGCCAGGCATGTCTTCCTGACGGACGAAGCCATAGTGTTCCAAGCAGTAAAGCACGTCGCCGCACTTGCCGCCTGGTGCCCAGCTAGCGTTGCCGTGCAGACGGACATATTTTTCGGCACGATCCATCATGGAATGGCTGACAACATACATCTCGGAAAGGTCGACGTCAACGCCCTTGATGCGGAGTGCTTCCGCTTCCATCAGGGCAATGCCGGAATGGGCCCAGCAAGTGGAAGAGCGATGTTGGTCGCGAACGGCCGTGATTGGAATTTCCTTGATTGTAGTAAACTGGAATCCTTCTTCTTTCTTTTCATCTTGTGCCTTGACGGGCATGAAGCCCATCATCAAGGCTAAGGCAAGTAACAATTGCTTTTTCATTAGTATTTGGAATTTAATTTTAATGATATGCTATCAAAGGACAAACCTAGATTTGCAGCGCGATAGTCTGCCGTGAGGTTTACAAGCGCAAAAATATGAAAACTACAGTTACCACGGTAAAACTTAATCATTTTATTTTTGCCCGTCTCAAATAATTTCCTATCTTTGCCGTTCAAAACAATAACGAGTATTATTTTTCAAAACAGATATGATGCAACACAATATCGTACCCCAAGATTTAGCAAAGAAAATCTTTGCAGAAAGTGGTCTGCCGAGCATCGGAAGAGCTGGCATCCGCGAAATCAACAAGTTGGCCTTTGACCTCGAAGCTGCAAGTGGCAAAAAGTTCATCCACATGGAGTTAGGCAACCCTGGACTACCCGCCGCCCGTGCTGGCGTGGAAGCCCAGATCAAAGCTTTGCAAAACGGTGTGGCGGCCAACTATCCGCCCATCGACGGTGCACCTATTTTAAAAAAGGAGGCCTCTCGTTTCATCAAGAACTTCCTTGACCTCGATGTCGACCCCGCTAACTGCGTGCCTACCGTCGGATCCATGCAAGGTGCTTTCGCCTCGTTCATGATTGCCGGACATTCTGACGCAAAGAAAAACACCATCCTCTTCATCGACCCCGGCTTCCCCGTCCATAAGTTCCAAAACAAGGTGCTCGGCATCCCGATGGAGCATTTCGACATTTACGAATACCGTGGCGAGAAACTGCGCGCCAAATTGGAAGAGGTGCTGAGTAAAGGCAACATCCACAGCCTGCTCTACTCCAACCCCAACAACCCGACATGGGTGTGCCTCACCGACGAGGAATTGCGCATCATAGGCGAACTGACCAACAAGTACAATGTCATCGTCATGGAAGACCTCGCCTATTTCGGAATGGACTTCCGCAAGGACTACAGCCATCCGGGCGAAGCCCCTTACCAACCCACCGTAGGCAAATACACCGACTATTACATCCTGATGATTTCCAGCTCGAAAGCCTTCAGCTACGCCGGCGAGCGTTGCGCCATCCTTGGCATCAGCAACAAGTTGGCCCAGCACCACTTCCCCGACCTGAAAGCCTTCTGCGGACAGGAAGTCTTCTTGCGCGCCATCCTCTTTGGTGCCCTGCACCCGCTGAGCTCAGGCACTTCGCACTCGGCTCAACACGCTTTGGCCGCTGTGCTGAAAGCCGTGAACGATGGTACCTACAACTATCGTGAGGATGTGTTGGAATACGGTCGCAAGGCCGAGTTGATGAAGAAAGCCTTCCTCGACAACGGTTTCTACATCACCTATGACGAGGACTGCGGTGAGCCCATTGCCGACGGTTTCTACTTCACCTACTGCTATCCCGGCTTCACAGGTGCAGACCTCGTTGAGGAGATGATGTATTACGGCGTCTCAGGCATTTCGCTCGACACCTGTGGCAGCACCAAACAAGGTGTCCGCGCCTGTACTTCGCTCATCCAAAGGGAAGAAATCCCGATTCTGGCGGAAAGGCTGAAGGCATTTGCTATGGACCATCCAGTGAAATGAGCGAGAAGACAGAAATGAAAAGTAGAGACGCAATGATTGCGTCTCTATTTTTTTGCATCCAATTCCCTATTTTTGCATCGTCAAACAAAAAAAATCGGAGTTTTCTGTAATTTTAAGTTGCTTTCTGCATCTAAAGGTCAAAAGAACAAAACAATAATGAAAAGCCAAGAAGACCTATTTGAACAATTGGTTCAAAAACACAAAAGCACCATTTACACGGTATGCTACATGTTTTCCCAAGACGAAGATGAGGTTAACGACCTCTTTCAGGAGACGCTGGTCAACATATGGAAAGGCATCGAGAGCTTTCGCGAAGACAGCAAGATTAGCACGTGGATCTATCGCGTAGCCTTGAACACATGCCTCCTGCAAGAGCGCAAGAAAAAGAAAGAGGTGAAGAAAGTGCCTCTGTCGATGGACGTGAACTTCTTCGAAGACGAAGATGCCAACATCGCGCAAGTTCGGCAACTCCACGAGCGCATCGGGAAGCTCGGCCTTGTAGACAGAGCCATCGTGATGATGTGGTTGGAGGACATGAGCTACGACGAAATCGGTGCCGTCATGGGAATCACCGCACAGAATGTGGGCGTAAAGCTTTTCAGGATCAAAGAACAACTTAAAAAAATGTAAGCCATGGAAGAAATGAATTTCGAGGAAATGCGTAACCAGTTTGCCATCCTCAAGGAACAGCTTGACAAACAAGAAATCGTCAGCGACCGCCTGCTTCGCGAAACGATGAAAGCGAAAAGCAACGGGATAAGAAATGTGAAGTTTTCTAGTTATTTATGGTGCTCGCTTGGTCTAATTTTTATTCCAATCCTCTATTTTACCCACATGACTAGTCTGGTATTTATCATTGCAACTTACCTAATGGTAGTGGTTGCTATTGTTTCAACATACTACCTTCACAAGCCTATAGACAAACTCAACTTCATGAAAGACGACATAGCCACCATAGCTCACGTGATGGCAGAGTACAGGAAGCAATACACCCAAAAAGACCTAATTATAGCCCTACTCGTCTTCATTCTTTGGTACATCTGGTTTTGCTATGAAATTTGGAAGCACCTTCAAACAGGGTCATGGGTATATATATTCTTAACACTGTTTGGAGGCATACAAGGCGGAATCTCTGGCTACAAAGATTATCGCAAGGCAAAGAATGCCGCCCAAGAAATAATTGACGACATCGAGAAGAACTAACCAGATATTATACAAATAAACTAAAGAAAGGGAAATCAAATGAACAGCTCTAACACAATGACAAAAGATGACAAGAAAAGACTCTGGATATTTATTGCGATGGCATACGGCCTCTCGCTATTGATGAGCATTCCCATGTACATCGGATACAAGCACGGAATAGATATAGGTGTCTTTCCGACCGCAAAAATGATGTATCCCGCTTGTGGAGTAGTGTTAGGGATACTATTGACAAGGAAAGATATCAAGTCATTTCCTCTTGCTGGTTACGTCTTAATCCTTGCATCAACAGTATTACTAATGATTCTATCGCTATGGTCAGTATTCTCGGAGTTTAAGAACGCCGACATTATTGCGGAGGCAGTCGCTTGTGTTTTCGGTCTCATCACCTACATAGTGTTCTGGGCATGTGGACGTGATAAACAGGAGCGTGCCGGAATCCGAAGAAAGAACATCAAAAAGAGCATCCTGATGATTGCGCTGTTTTTGGTATTGTATGTCATTAACGTAATCATTACCACTTATTTAACAGGGCTTAGAGACGGAGACGTGACCGATCAGCTTGCACAATTGGTTGATCCCTTCAAGAAGGTAAAGACATGGTTGTTGCTATTCGGCATAATAATAAGCTTTCCTTTGTCATTCATTTTCTTTTTCGGGGAAGAATATGGATGGAGACACTATTTGCAACCGATTATGCAGAAGAAATATGGACCCATTGGCGGCATTCTGCTTTTAGGTGTTGTATGGGCTTTATGGCATCTTGATGTCGACCTTATGTACTATACCAAGGAATGCAAGATTCAAATGGTCATATCACAAATCATTACCTGCGTGGCATACGCGATATTCTTTGGATACGCATACCTAAAGACACAGAATATTTGGGTTCCCATCATCATGCATTATTTAAACAACAATCTGATTGCCGTATTATCGGAGGGTGATGTTTCGGTCCTCGAAAACCAAGTCATCACCTGGGGAGACATCCCGATTCAGTTGGTTACATCTATTATATTTGTGGTGTTCATCTTTTCACCCGTATTCCGCAAAAAGAAAGAAACGATTGAATGTGTTGGAAATGAATCGATAAATATAGAAAACCAATAGGAATCTTATTTCTCATGGAATGAAGCCAGTCGGATACGGCTGGCTTTTTTTGTTTTTAGGCCACGGGAACAGTTTCAATTTGCAGGATGCAAATTGCGACGATGGAAAGGCTTTTAATTTAAAAACAATCTAAATTAGCCCTTTGCCTATAAATAAAACAAAAAGTCGAACAATGTTTGGGTAAAATTCCCTAATTTCGTGGCTCATTATTAAACGACACAACAAATCCTAAATCTTAATCAATATGGCAAAATTCAGAGGAGCCATCGTCGTTGACATCGAGCGTTGCAAAGGCTGCGGCGTATGTATCACAGCCTGCCCATGCAAGGTCATCGAACTGGCAAAAGAAGTAAACGGAAAAGGTTACAATTACGCCTTCATGGCGAACCCCGAAGAAAGCCCTGTAATCCAACCAATTGTCTAACAAATCAAAAAATCTTACATAATGGGAGAATTAAAACTGATGAAGGGTAACGAGGCATTGGCCGAAGCCGCCATCCGCTGCGGCGCCGATGCTTATTTCGGATATCCTATCACCCCCCAGTCGGAAGTGATCGAGTATCTGTCGGAACAGAACCCTTACGAACGCACCGGTATGGTCGTTCTTCAAGCTGAAAGTGAATTGGCAGCCATCAACATGGTGTACGCCGCTGGTGCTGCTGGCAAGCGCGTCATGACCTCTTCGTCAAGCCCAGGCGTGTGCCTGAAGCAAGAAGGTTTGGCTTACATCGCTGGCGCCGAAGTGCCTTGCGTCTTCGCCGACGTGGTGCGTGGCGGCCCGGGCCTCGGTACCATCCAGCCCTCACAAGCTGACTATTTCCAGAACACCAAAGGTGGCGGCAACGGTGACTATCGTAACATCGTCCTCGCCCCTGCTTCCGTCCAGGAAATGGCTGACTTCGTGCCGCTGGGCTTCGAACTGGCCTTCAAGTACAGAATGGCAGTGTGCATCCTCTCTGACGGTGCCATCGGCCAGATGATGGAAAAGGTTGTTCTGCCCGAGCAAAAAGCCCGCCTCACCGAAGAGGAAATCAAAGCCAAGTATCCTTGGGCACTGACAGGCCGCAAGCGTGGCACGCAACACCGCGTCATCACCTCTTTGGACCTCGACTCCGCCCGCATGGAAGAGCACAACCGTCACCTCCAACGCAAATATGACGAAGTGACCAAGAACGAAGTCCGCTACGAAATGATCGACTGCGACGATGCCGAATACGTATTCGTTGCCTACGGCTCCAGCGCCCGTATCGCCCAGAAGTCGGTGCAACTTGGTCGCGCCGAAGGTCTGAAGGTCGGTCTGCTCCGTCCTATCACCCTGTGGCCCTACCCCACCCAAGCCATCCGTAACCTCATCGACAAGGGTGTCAAGGGATTCCTCTCAGTCGAATTGAGCTGTGGTCAGATGATCGAAGACGTGCTGCTGGCCTGCAACGGTCGCGCCAAGGCCGAACACTTTGGCCGCGTCGGTGGCATCATCCACACCCCGGAAGAAGTTCTCGAAGCTATGAAGAAACAAATTATAGGAGAATAAGACAATGGCAGAAATCACATTACAAGATATCATCCAGCCTGAAAACTTGGTTTACGAAAAATCAAAGCTGCTGACTGAAAAACCTTTCCACTACTGCCCCGGCTGCGGTCACGGCACTGTGCACCGCATCATCGCCGAAGTGCTCGAAGAGCTTGGCGTTGACGACCGTACCATCGGTGTCTCCCCCGTGGGTTGCGCCGTTATGGCTTACGACTACTTCGACGTTGACTTCGTCGAGGCTGCCCACGGCCGCGCTCCGGCGTGCGCCACGGGTATCAAGCGCGTGTGGCCCGACAAGGTCGTGTTCTCCTACCAAGGCGACGGCGACCTCGCTGCCATCGGCACCTGCGAGACCATCCACACCTGCAACCGTGGTGAGAACATCACCATGATCTTCGTCAACAACGGTATCTACGGCATGACCGGTGGCCAGATGGCTCCTACCACCCTCGTGGGCATGAAGACCGCCACCACGCCTTACGGCCGTATGCCTCAGTGGCCCGATGGAACCCCGAACAACGGTTTCCCGCTCCAAATCACCCAACTGCTGGCCCAGCTGCCCGGCACGCGCTACGTCACCCGTCAGGCTGTGTTCAGCGCCGCCGCCGTGCGTAACTGCAAGAAGGCCATCAAGAAGGCTTTCCAAAACCAGATTGAGAACAAGAACGGTGTCAACTTCGTTGAAATCGTTTCGAACTGCAACTCCAACTGGAAGATGAGCGCCGTCGACGCTAACAAGTGGCTGCAAGACAACATGCTGCCCGTCTATCCTTTGGGCGACCTCAAGGACAATTTCGAGCTGATTAAGAAATAACTAAAAACGACAAAGCAATGACAGAAGAAATTATTATAGCCGGTTTCGGCGGACAAGGTGTCTTGTCAATGGGTAAGATCCTTGCTTACAGTGGTATCATGCAGGACAAGGAAGTCAGCTGGATGCCTTCATACGGCCCCGAGATGCGTGGCGGTACGGCCAACGTGACCGTCATCGTCAGCGACGAGCGCGTGTGCTCCCCCATCCTCAACGCTTTCGACACTGCCGTCATTCTGAATCAGCAGTCGCTCGACAAGTTTGAGGACAAAGTGAAGCCCGGTGGTTACCTGATTTACGACCCCAACGGCATCACCCACAAGCCCACCCGTAAGGACATCCACATCTACAGCATCGAAGGCGCACAACTCGCCTCCGATATGGGTAACAGCAAGGTGTTCAACATGATCATCTTGGGTGCTTTCCTGAAGGTACGCCCCATCATCGACAACAAGAACGTCGAAGAGGGTCTGCGTCACTCCTTGCCGGAGCGCGCCCACAAGCTCATCCCGCTGAACATGCAGGCCGTTCAGGTCGGTATGGACAACATCAAGGCTGAGAACTAAGAATCGGTTCAACCGAAGACAAAAAAGCCGCTCTGTTGGGGCGGCTTTTTTTTGCACTTGTCCACCATAATGGGAGACAAAAAGAAAGGCCACCTCGCGGCGGCCTTTCTTCATCTGTATCGAAAAAACATTATTCTTTCGTCTCATCGGCAGGAGCCTCAGCGGCTTCAGCCTTAGGAGCAGCCTTCTTGCTGCTACGACGGGTGCTCTTGGCCTTAGCGGCGGTCTTCTGACCTTCACGGGTGTAGACCTCGTTGTAGTCGACAAGTTCCATCAGGGCCATCTCAGCGGCATCACCTTTACGATTTTCCGGCATACGGATGATGCGGGTGTAGCCACCAGGACGAGTAGCCACTTTCGGGCCAATCTCGCGGAACAATTCTGTCACGGCAAACTTGTTTTGCAGGTAAGAAAAAACAACTCTGCGGTTGCTCGAACCCGTCTCGGTCGTGGCATTGTATTCCGGCTTCGCCTTGGTAATCAAAGGCTCAATGTACATGCGCAAAGCCTTGGCCTTGGCAGTCGTGGTGATGATGCGTTTGTGAAGAATCAGCGAAGAAGCCATGTTCGAAAGCATAGCTGCGCGGTGAGCGCTTTTTCTTCCCAAGTGATTGAATTTCTTATTGTGTCTCATCTTTCTTATTCCTTATCTAATTTATATTTGCTGACATTCATACCGAACTCGAGGCCTTTGCTTCTGACCAGTTCATCAAGTTCTGTGAGCGACTTCTTACCGAAGTTGCGGAACTTAAGCAGGTCTTGCTTGTTGAAGGCGACAAGTTCACCAAGCGTTTCAACCTCAGCAGCTTTCAAGCAGTTCAAGGCACGTACCGACAAGTCGAGGTCGACGAGCTTGGTCTTGAGGAGCTGGCGGGTATGCAACGAACCTTCATCAAAGTCTTCGGTCACGGTCTTTTCGTCGGGGACGAGATTGATATTCTCGTCAGAGAAGAGCATGAAATGATAGATGAGGATCTTTGCGGCTTCTTTCAAAGCATCTTTAGGATTAATCGAACCATCGGTATCGATTTCGATAACAAGTTTTTCGTAGTCGGTCTTTTGCTCGACACGCCAGTTTTCCACCTTGTAGCTCACATTACGAATAGGAGTATAGATGGAGTCGATGGCGATGGTGTCGACAGGAGCACCAACTACCTTATTCTCGTCAGCTGGAACATAGCCCCTACCCTTGTTGATGGTCAGCTCAATGTTAAGCTTCACAGAGGGTTCGAGGTTGCAGATGACGAGTTCCGGATTCAACACTTGGAAGGAGCAGAGGTATTTGTTGATGTCACCGGCTTTGAATTGCTCCTGGCCTGTGATGGTGAAGCTGACCTTCTCGTGTGTTTCCGTTGAAACGACTTGTTTGAGGCGGACTTGTTTGAAATTCAAGACCATGTCGGCGACATCTTCGATAACGCCGTCGATGGAGGCGAATTCGTGGCTGACGCCGTCGATGTGGATAGAAGTGATAGCGAAGCCTTCAAGAGAAGACAACAGGATTCTTCTAAGCGCATTACCAATGGTGATGCCGAAACCTGGTTCAAGAGGCCGAAACTCGAAGACGCCTTTGGTATCGGTGCCTTCAATCATGATAACCTCATCGGGTTTTTGAAACGCTAAAATTGCCATATTTATTTATATTACCAGGTTAACAAACAACAATTACTTAGAATACAATTCAACGATGAGCTGTTCGTTGATGTTCTCTGGAATCTCTTCGCGAGCCGGATAGTTCATGAACTTGCCGCACATCTTATCCGAATCCCATTCCAGCCAGGCAAAATTGCTGCCCTGACGGCCTTCCAAGGAATTGGTGACGACTTCCAAACTCTTTGACTTTTCACGAACGCCAACAACATCACCGACTTTCACGAAGTAGGAAGGAATGCTGAGGACACTGCCATTGACGACGATATGGCGATGGTTCACGAGCTGACGAGCGGCGGCGCGGGTGGGAGCGATTCCCAGACGGTAGACCACATTGTCAAGACGTGATTCCAAAAGTTGCATCAGAATCAGACCCGTGACGCCTTCCTTGCGGCGAGCGTGCTCGAAGGTCTTGCGGAATTGTCTCTCGAGAACTCCGTAGGTATATTTAGCCTTTTGCTTCTCCTTCAGCTGAGTGCCGTATTCCGAGACTTTCTTTCTTCTGCTGTTGGCACCATGCATTCCAGGAGGATAGTTTCTCTTTTCGAAGTACTTGTCTGAACCAAAAATAGGTTCACCGAACTTACGAGCGATTTTCGTTTTTGGACCTGTATATCTAGCCATAATTCAAGTTTTTTAATTGTTCGACTTTACACTCTTCTACGTTTTGGAGGACGGCATCCATTGTGCGGCAGCGGTGTGACGTCGATGATTTCGGTCACCTCAACACCCATCGAGTGGATGGCACGAACAGCCATCTGAGCAGCGTATGGTGTGTTCTTCTTTGAGCCTTTAAAGCCCATCTTACCTGCTGATGCCCAAGAAATGACTTGTCCTTCATTGTTGGTCAAAGAAACAATGACGTTGTTGAACGAAGCTTTCACGAAAGCCATGCCCGTTGCTTCAATCTTCACAACACGTTTCCTTGTAACTTTGTTGTTTTTTGCCATTTTTTAATTGTGTGGTTTTAATAATTAGATATGATCCAACTACCTATTACTTGGTAGCTTTCTTCTTGTTAGCGACAGTCTTCTTACGGCCCTTACGGGTACGTGCGTTGTTTTTGGTGCTTTGTCCGCGGACGGGCAAACCAGCACGATGACGGATACCTCTGTAGCAACCGATATCCATCAAACGCTTAATGTTCATCTGAACTTCACCACGAAGTTCACCTTCGGTCTTGTACTGTTCGGCGATGATGTCACGAACGGTTTTCTGTTCGTCGTCGGTCCAGTCCTGGACTTTCTTGCTGGGCTCAACGCCTGCCTTGTTCAGGATTTCCTTCGACAGCGATCTGCCAATGCCGTAAATGTAGGTTAATGAGATTTCACCGGCCTTGTTGCTCGGGATATCTACACCAGCGATTCTTGCCATATTATCTTATTCTTTAGTTTAAAATTATCGACCAAGATTAACCCTGACGCTGATTCTCTTTAGGGTTCTTCTTATTAATCACATACACTCTGCCCTTGCGCTTCACGATGATGCAATCGGCAGATCTTTTCTTTACAGATGCTTGAACTTTCATTTCAATATACTTTTGTAGTTAACTCTTGTATCTGAAGGTGATACGGCCCTTTGTCAAATCATAGGGAGACATTTCCAACTTGACTTTGTCGCCAGGCAGAATCTTGATATAGTGCATACGCATCTTACCGGAGATGGTGGCGATGATAATCAAACCGTTCTCCAACTCAACGCGGAACATGGCATTTCCCAATGCCTCCACTACTGTGCCTTCCTGTTCAATCGACAATTGTTTTACCATACTTTATACTTTCAAATACTTATTATTTAGTTATTTGCTTCTGTCCTTCACCATTCTGGACCCGAATTTCGGGCTGCAAAAGTAAGATTTTTTTTCCAAACGAAGGTGATTTTTGTCAAATTTCTTCATCTTCACCATTTTGGCTCCTTACTCTGCCTTCATTTCGGGGAACCTTCGGCACATTTTCCGAAGGTTTCCCGAAACTTGGGTTTGTCTTGCTCCCATGGGCAAAGAACACTTAAACTTACATTCTGCCAATACGACCTTTGATGCGGCCAGTCTTGGTGAGACCATCGTAGTGATGCATCAAGAGGTGGCTTTCGATTTGTTGCAAAGTGTCAAGCACAACGCCCACAAGAATCAACAGCGAGGTTCCGCCATAGAAGTGGGAGAATCCCGTAGTGACGTTCATGAGTGAAGCAACGATGGCAGGCATGATGGCCACAATGCCGAGGAAGATGGATCCAGGCAAGGTTATACGCGACATGATGTCGTCAAGATATTCTGCCGTCTTCTTACCAGGCTTCACGCCAGGAATGAAGCCACCGTTCTTCTTGATATCTTCCGCCATTTGGTTGGTGTTCATCGTCACAGCCGTATAGAAATAGGTGAAGGCGATAATCATAAGGAAGAACACAAGGTTGTACCAGAAACCATTGATATTGGTGAAAGCGGCGGCAAATCCCGTCAGGCTCTCGCTCTGTCTAAAACCAGCAATGGTGATGGGCAGGAACATGATGGCCTGAGCGAAGATGATAGGCATAACACCAGCAGCATTCACTTTCAGCGGGATGTATTGACGGACACCACCGTATTGGCGGTTGCCAACCACACGCTTGGCATACTGTACCGGGATCTTGCGCGTGCCTTGGACGAGGGCGATAGTGCCCACCATCACGAAGAACAACACAATCAACTCGATGACAAGAACCAGCAGGCCGGTTCCACCTTGGTTGAAACGTGCTGCACATTCGGCCACGAAAGCACCAGGCAGACGGGCAATGATACCGATCATAATGATGAGGGAAATACCATTGCCAATACCTCTGTCGGTAATCTTCTCGCCGAGCCACATGATAAACAAGGTGCCAGCAGTAAGAAGGACGACCGATGAAATCCAGAAGAATACACCGGGAGCGGATCCGTCAAAGGGAGTAACAGCGGTGACAGCACCTGCCATCCTGAACTGCTCGATCACATTACGGATATAACCGGGAGCTTGGATGAAGACGATAATCACCGTCAAATAACGCATGATTTGGTTCAGCTTCTTACGACCGCTTTCACCCTCCTTTTGCAGGCGCTGGAAGTAAGGCACTGCCATGCCAAGCAATTGGATGATGATGGATGCGGTGATGTAAGGCATGATACCCAAAGCGAAGATGGAGGCATTACCGAAAGCGCCACCAGAGAACATGTTCAACAGACCGAGAAGGCCGCCTTCACTGCTCTTCTGAATGATTGACAACTGGTTCGGGTCGATGCCAGGGATGACGACGAACGAGCCGAAACGATAGACCAAGATGATGAGGATGGTAAACAGGATACGTTTACGCAGCTCTTCAATCTTGAAGATGTTCCTTATGGTTTCAATCAATCTTTTCATTTCGTTTCGTATTTGTCGCAAGTGCCACCGACGGCTTCGATCATCTCTTTAGCCTTGGCGGAAAATGCGTGAGCCCTAACTTCCAATTTTGCAGTCAATTCGCCACGACCAAGGATCTTGACAAGCTCCTTCTTGTGGGTGACACCGTTTTCAACAAGCACTTCGGGTGTGACAACCGTGATGCCTTTGTCAGCAAGCTTCTGCAAAGTTGCAAGATTGACAGGGGTATACTCAATACGATTCATGTTCTTGAAACCGAACTTAGGAACCAAACGCTGGAGAGGCATCTGACCGCCTTGGAAGCCGATCTTACGCTTCGCGCCCGAGCGTGCTTGAGCACCCTTGTGACCGCGCGTTGACGTGCCGCCTCTTCCTGAACCTTGGCCACGGCCTAATCTTTTCTTTTCCTTTGTAGAACCTTTTGCTGGTTTGAGATTACTTAAATCCATAGTAGTGTAGATTTGATAAGTTCAACAATTAGATTTCTTCGATCTTGAGAAGGTGAGCAATTTTGTTCACCATACCAGCCACGCTGGGGTCATCCATGTCGACCTCAACCGACTGATGCATCTTTCTCAGCTTGAGTGACCTCAAAGTGTCCTTTTGATCTTGTGGTCTTCCGATGCCACTTCTGACTTGGGTGATTCTTACTATTTTCATCGTTTCAAAAGTTTTATCCGTTAAACACAGTATCCAAATCCACACCTCTCAATTGTGCGACGGTGTAGGCATCGCGCATTCTGGTCAGAGCGTCGAAAGTGGCCTTCACCACCGAGTGGGGGTTGGAGGAGCCCTTCGACTTGGCCATCACGTTCTTCACGCCAACGCTCTCAAGGACGGCACGCATGGCACCACCGGCGATGACACCGGTACCAGGAGTAGCGGGTTGGATGTAGACGTAAGCGCCGCTATACTTGCCGTATTGCTCGTGGGGCAGCGTGCCGTTCAGAACGGGAACCTTCACCAGGTTCTTCTTGGCGTCATCAACGCCCTTCTGGATAGCAGCGGTGGCTTCCTTGGCCTTGCCAAGTCCGTAACCGACGACGCCGTTCTCATTGCCGACGACAACCAGTGCTGCGAAAGTGAAAGTACGACCACCTTTGGTCACCTTGGTGACGCGGTTGATGCTAACGAGACGTTCCTTGAACTCGATTTCGCTAGACTTTACTCTTTTTACATTAACTTCTGCCATGACAATTAGAATTTTAATCCTCCATTACGAGCTGCGTCGGCCAGCGACTTCACTCTACCGTGATACAAATAACCATTACGATCGAACACGACGGTCTCGATGCCGGCGGCCTTGGCCTTCTCAGCGATCAGAGCACCAACCTTAGCGGCCTGTTCGGTTTTCGTAATCTTTTCATTTTCGATGCCGTTCTCGCGGGAACTGGCGGCAGCCAGAGTCTTGCCGACTTCGTCGTCAATCAGCTGCACATAGATTTGCTTGTTGCTTCTGAAGACAGACATGCGCGGACGCTGGGCGGTACCAGAAATCTTCTTTCTGATGCTCTTCTTGATGAACTGTCTTCTCTCTTCTTTAGTTTTTGCCATTTTGTTACTTTTCTTACTGAGGTATTAATCTTTACTTACCAGCAGCCTTACCTGCCTTACGTCTCAGGACTTCGCCTTCGAACTTGATACCCTTACCCTTATAAGGTTCAGGCTTACGCATCGAGCGGATCTTTGCGGCCACCTGACCAAGAAGTTGTTTGTCGTATGAACGCATCTTCAAGATGGGGTTCTTACCTCTCTCGTTGATGGTTTCAATCTTAATCTCCGGAGGCATCTCCATGAAGATGTTGTGGGAGAAGCCCAGAGCCATTTCGAGGATTTGTCCCTTGGCCTCGGCCTTATAACCGACACCGACAAATTCCTGCACCGTTTCAAAACCTTCGCTTACACCCTTGACCATGTTGGCAATGAGGGCGCGATAGAGTCCGTGCAAAGCACCCGGCTTGCCAGCGGTGGTAGCTTCATTGGGCTTCACGTGCAGATGGCCATCTTCCATCTCGAGGATGACGCCGTCGCCGAACTTCTGCGAAAGTTCACCTAACTTACCTTTAACCGTGATGACACCGTCTTTGATGTCGACCGTTACGCCAGCGGGGATGGCGATAGGCAATTTACCAATTCTTGACATACTTTCTATCTCCTATAATTAGCTAACGTAACAAATCACTTCACCGCCGATGTGGAGCTTGCGGGCTTCCTTGTCGGTCATCACACCCTGCGAGGTGGAGATGATGGCGATACCGAGGCCATTCATCACACGCGGCAGGTTTTCACTATCAGCATACCTTCTCAGGCCAGGACGCGAGACGCGGTCGATGGTCGTGATGGCAGGCAATTTAGTCACAGGATGGTACTTAAGAGCGATCTTAATGACATTCTGTGATTTCTTCTCACCTTCTTCGAACTTGTAGTTGAGGATGTAGCCCTTCTCGAAGAGGATCTTCGTGATGGCCTTCTTCATGTTCGAAGCGGGGATCTCAACGATTCTATGCTTGGCACTATTCGCATTGCGGATGCGAGTCAGATAATCTGCTATAGGGTCTGTATTCATCTTTCAATCAATCTTAAAATGTTTACCAACTAGCTTTCTTTACGCCCGGGATGAGGCCTTTGAGGGCCATCTCACGGAAATCAATACGCGAAATGCCAAACTGGCGCATATAACCTTTCGGACGACCGCTGAGCTTGCAACGGTTGTGCAGGCGGACGGGGCACGAGTTTTTCGGCAGTTTCTGGAGGCCTTCGTAATCGCCGGCTGCTTTCAGGGCAGCGCGTTTCTCAGCATATTTCGCGACCATCTTTGCTCTCTTGCGCTCACGCGCTTTCATTGATTCTTTAGCCATAGTTTACTTGTTTTGATTTTTAAAGGGAAGACCAAAATGTTTCAACAAAGCCAATGCCTCTTGGTCGGTCTTGGCTGAAGTGACGAAGGTGATGTTCATACCGTTCATCTTCACGACCTTCTCGATGTCGATTTCGGGGAAGATGATTTGCTCGGTGATGCCGAAGCTGTAGTTACCGCGGCCGTCGAAGCCTTTGTCGTTGATACCCCTGAAGTCGCGCACACGCGGAAGGGCTACACAGACCAAGCGTTCGAGAAACTCGTACATCTTGTCGCCGCGCAGCGTAACGTGGACGCCGATCGGGTTGCCACGACGCAGCTTGAAGTTACTGACGTCGTGCTTTGAAATGGTAGGTACGGCTTTTTGACCGGTGATTGCGGACATCTCCTCAACACCGTAGTCGATCAGTTTCTTATCGGCCAAAGCTGCGCCGATGCCCTGATTGAGTGAGATTTTCAGAAGCCGTGGAACCTGCATCACGCTCTTGTAGTGGAACTCTTCCATCAATGCAGGCACGATCTCACTCTTGTATTGTCCTCTAAGTCTGGGTTGATAGTTCATGATTACTTAATGATTTCACCTGATTTCTTTGAATAACGGACCAATTTGCCGTTCTCGTCTTTCTTACGCCCAATCCTCGAGGGTTTGCCGGTCGAGTCGACCACCATGAGGTTGGAGATATGGATAGGGGCTTCTTGTTTGATGATGCCACCTTGAGGATGTTCCGCGTTGGGACGGGTGTGCTTGGAGATGATTCTAACGCCTTCGACGATAGCTCTTTCTTTCTTCACATCGACCCTAAGGATCTTACCTTGCTTGCCTTTGTCGTTGCCTGAAAGGACCAATACGGTGTCGCCTTTCTTTACATGTAATTTGCTCATTTCTTTCAGTTTTTAAATGTTGATTAAAGCACTTCTGGAGCGAGCGAAACTATTTTCATGAACTGCTTTTCACGCAACTCTCTAGCCACTGGCCCGAAGATACGGGTGCCGATGAGTTCACCGGCCTGGTTCAGCAGCACGCAAGCATTGTCATCGAAGCGGATGTAGGATCCGTCGGCACGACGGGTTTCCTTCTTGGTGCGGACTACGACTGCCTTCGAAACGGTTCCTTTCTTCACGTTACCGCTCGGGATGGCGCTTTTCACGGTGACGACGATGATGTCGCCCGTGTGGGCGTAACGCTTCTTGGTTCCACCCAACACTCTGATGCAGAGGACTTCCTTTGCACCGCTATTGTCAGCTACTGCGAGTCTGGTTTCCTGTTGTATCATTTTACTTAGCCTTTTCGATAATTTCTACTAATCTCCAATGTTTTCTCTTGCTCAGAGGACGGGTTTCCATGATGCGCACGGTGTCGCCGATGTTGCACTCTTCTTTCTCGTCATGAGCCATAAAACGGCTGGTTTTCTTGATGAACTTGCCGTAAATCGGGTGTTTCTCACGACGCTCGATTTCCACGACGATGGATTTCTGCATCTTGTTGCTGACGACCACGCCGATTCTTTCTTTTCTAAGGTTTCTTTCCATATTTCTGCGTCGTTTAATTATTTATTTTCCAGTTCACGTCTTCTCAATTCGGTCAGATAACGGGCAATGTTCTTGCGGGTTTCACGAATCTGATTGGGATTGTCGAGCGGCGAAACGGCATGGTTGAGTCTCATCTTCACCAGCTGCTCGCGGGCTTGCTCCACACGCTCTTTCAGGTCGGTGGTGCTCATCTCTCTGATTGCTTCTTGCTTTTTCATTGTATATTATCCTCCAAATTATTCGACGTAATCTCTTCTAACAACAAACTTCGTGCTGACGGGCAGTTTCTGAGCGGCCAGACGGAGAGCCTCCTTGGCGATGGCCAACGGCACGCCTTCGGCTTCGAACAGCATGTGACCCGGGGTAACACGAGCTACAAAGAATTCGGGATCACCCTTACCTTTACCCATACGGACATCCAAAGGCTTCCTTGTGATGGGTTTGTCGGGGAAGATGCGGATCCAGATTTGGCCTTCACGCTTCATGTAACGGGTGACGGCCTGACGGGCGGCCTCGATCTGACGGGCAGTAATCCAAGCCTCTTCAAGTGTCTTGATTCCAAAAGAGCCGAAAGCAAGTTGATGAGCGCGATGGGCGTTACCTTTCATCTTGCCTTTCTGTGGCCTTCTGTATTTTTGTCTTTTAGGTTGTAACATATTCAGTCAACTTTTAAAGATTAAACACGATCATTTACGTTTGCCTTCACCACCACGACGGGGACCACGACCGGCAGGACGCGGGGCGCCACCTTGCTTCTTAGCAGGAGCATTGACGGATGTGGGAACCAGCTCGGGCTTACCATAAATTTCACCTTTACAGATCCACACCTTGATGCCGAGACGGCCGTATGAGGTATGGGCTTCCACCAAGGAGTAGTCGATGTCGGCGCGCAGCGTGTGCAGCGGGATACGGCCTTCCTTGTACGACTCGGAACGTGCGATTTCGGCACCTCCGACACGACCCGAAATCAAGATCTTGATGCCCTCGGCACCCATTCTCATGGTACCGAACGAAGCGTTGATTTGGATTTCCTTGCCGGTGAGCTTCACCAGTTCTTTCTTCAGCTTGTCGACTTCCTCGCCGCCCTTGCCGATGATCATGCCCGGACGAGCAGTAAAGATGGTGACAGTGACATACTTCAAGGAACGTTCGATGGCGATCTTTGAGATGCCGGCTTTGCCGAGACGGGCGTTCAGATACTTGCGGATCTTGTCGTCCTCAACGAGCTTAGCCGAAAAGTCTTTTCCGCCAAACCAATTGGAGTCCCATCCTTTGATGACTCCCAGTCTAAGACCTATAGGATTAGTTTTTTGTCCCATTATTTAAATCTTTTTATTCTCCAATTATTCTTCGTTAGCAATTCTGCTGTCCACAATGATCGTAACGTGGTTCGAGCGCTTGCGGATGTGAAATGCACGTCCGTGAGGGGCAGCCTGAATACGCTTCAGCGTACGGCCTTCGTCAACCCAAATCTCTTTCACGTAGAGGTTGCTGTCTTCAACGCGCTTGCCTTCGTTCTTGGCTTCCCAGTTGGCGATGGCCGAACGGAGCAGCTTGTAAACCGGCTTGGCGGCGTCCTTAGTCGAGTATTGCAACGAGTGCAGTGCCAACTCCACCTTTTGGCCTCTGATCATGTCGGCCACAAGGCGCATCTTGTAAGGTGATGTCGGGGTATCGTTC
>ONFO01000065.1 GCA_900317155.1 uncultured Bacteroidales bacterium | reverse complement strand
TCATGGCCATGCCCACTGCGAGAGTTGCCATCATAAGAAAATGCTTTGTCTTCATAACCTTTATTATTTTAATGATTCGTTAATGTTTGAATTCGTTTGAAAATCACGAGGGACAGGTCAACTGATACATCTTCATCTTTATTTGTCTTCTTGTTGGGATTCATCGTTTTCGGGCAACAGATAGTCGCTGGCTTTATCCTTTGTAATGACACTGCGGCCCAGTTTGCTTTCAAGTTGTTTGCGAGCTGCCTTAGCCACACTGCCTCCTTCTCTTGCCACTTGTGTCTGAGCGTTGAAACCTTTAGGGTCTCGGTCCTTTGAAATTTCAGTAGCAGAAGCCTCCGCCAAGATATTAAGGGCTATCTCGAGGTTGCTTAGTGGTGAAACCACTCCATTCTCGCGTGATGATATCCGTCAGCGAGGCATATTCCAACCCCTCTTTGACACCTGTGCGCTTCCACTCGTCAGTCAGTTCCTTGCGCACCTCTATCGACTTGATGCGCTGGTTGATCCACGCGTCACTATATCCCAAGCGCTTGTAATCAGCTATGGCTTGGTCGATGCTCAGTTCGGGGTCTTGCATCTGGTCAAGACGTTGGCTGGCCACCTGTGCCATCCACTGCTTGAATGGTTCTGCCTTGGGTGATGGGATGGACTGGATGATGCGGAAAAGCTGCTCAGTATCAGCAACATCTGTCAGGCGCATCTTACCGTCTTCGGCCTTTAATTTCAACTGGTTACAATTTGTAACCGTTTCATTTCCTTCCTTTACAAGTCTGTGTTTCAGAACTTTCCAATAGTTACGAGGATTGGGACTGTCTGTGAGTACTCCACATACATCAACAATAGAGAAATACCATTTCTCCTGCTCGTCGTCCCAGACAGTGCGCACCTTGCGCTCTTCAAACAATTGTATAGCTTGTTTCTTAGTCATTGTTTAATCGTATCTTTCGTTGTTAATACTGAAATTATCCAAATAGTCTCTATAAAGCGAAGTAGCCTCCGGCAGATAGTAGCCTCCGGCAGATGCTCCTCGAACACCAAGCCGAACTTCTTCTGCTTCTGCATCCTCGCCACCTCTTCGCTGAGCCTCGCTCTCAAATCAGGGTCATTGACTTTCTCTATCAGATCACTTATTACTGACATAGTTGTATTTTCTCTTATTCAGGCTACAAAGTTACAAAAACTTTATCATAATAATGTGATTTAACCAGAGAAAATACACATAACTTAATACAGGAACCCCAGCATCCAGAGGGGAAGCTTGGCGCCGTCGGGCATGTCCCAGTCATCGGCAAAGACGTAAGAATCCTTCACACCTGCAATTTGCGAAAAGTCCTTGCTGCGACCGCCATCAACCTTGAAGTCGCCCTGGGCCTTACCGTATTCCACATTGTGCGACTCGGACAGGCTGCCAATGGCAAAGGTCTCGCGCAGAGTGCCTATGTCGGTCACTCTTTCTGAATAATGCGTCCATAACAATATGGTTTAAACTGTTTCTGGGTGCATAATAAAAATGTTGCACACAACCAACACTTTTTCAAAAAAAAAGTTGTTTAGAAACTACATACAATTACTCAGAACCGACCCCATGATCCCTTGACCTGTCCCCGGTGTTCACATCAAGAGCAACATTAAATCGTCCCACCGGCCTTTTCGTTTCGGATCAGGTCGGTGGGACGATGAGAGAATGTTACGTGTTTATCTCAGGACGTCGGTGTCGCCTATGCCATTTTCAGCCCAGCCGATTCCTTCAGGGGCACCATTGAGGCTCGTGGCAACGGGGCTACCGGCAAGGATTCTACACTGCTGTAGCACGACTACCCGCGTTGTTGGTTTTAAATATTGCTTCTTCATATTGTTTGAAATTTATGATTACTTAATCACGACCTTGATGTTTCACATCGAGCTCGCTCACGCTCGATAAAGCATGAGCGAGCTCAGCTTTATTCTCACTTAATCACGACCTTGCGGCCATTCACGATATACAGTCCCTTCTGTGTCGGTTTGCCGTCGAGCTTGCGCCCGTCGAGGCTATACCAATGGTTATTGGTTATTGTTTCACGTTTATTGTCAACGATTCCCGTCGTGGTTTCTTCATCGCCGAAGTTCAGCACGAAGCTGCTGGCGCCAGTGGTGCCATCTTTTTCCGGAATGTAGAAGTACGCACGGAAGGCACCGAGTGCCTTGCCGTTCTCGATGGTGCGGTCGCTCGTTGTGTAGCCCAGCTTGTTGCCACCTGCCAGCACCACGATGTTGTTGCGGTTGGTGGCTTCGGTAATTTCTTTTGGATTATAGTTACCCACGAACTGGCACTTGGCGCTGTTACCTTCAAATTCGAACTCAACAGGAGTAGGCTCCGTATTTATGATATTCACGCCGTTGAATACTGGATTGACGAGGTTGTCGGCGCTGGCCCACTTCACGATATACGGTTTGCCCGCCTCGATGCTCAAAGCGTTGATGAAGGTTAGCGTCAGTTCGCCGCCACTGCTAAGCCCTGATGACACGGTGCTCAGTTGCATCACTGTGGCTCCTTCCAGCAGGGTTCCGTCGAAGTGGTGACCCTCGTCTGCCATGGCATTACCCAGTGCGAACGGCAGACACAACGTGTTCCAGTCGCCGTCCTTGTAGAGCGTGCGGTCTTTGAGGGTGATGTTGTTGCTTATGGCCTGATCAAGCAAGGCAATCTTGGTGGCGTTATTGGCCATGTTGGCAAGTGAACCAGCGAGGCAGCCTATTTGGTAGAAGGCGTTATTGCCGAGTGTGATGTTCTTGGCGAGGATGTCATCGAGGTCAACGGTCAGGCCGTCGCAGTGGGCGAAGGCATTCGCACCTATTTCCGTCAGCGACGAGGGCAGGCTGATGGTAGCGAGATTACTGTAGTGGTGTAGTCCGTCGCCTACATAACCGAATGCCGTTTCGGCAATCGTCTTGACTCCCTCTTCAAAGACAATGCTGAAAATACCACTGCCGATGCCGAGCCAAGAATCGTAACCTTCGCCGGTAGAACTCATGGGATCCATTACCACATCTTCCGTAACTCCATCCTTTCTGCTAATGGT
>ONFO01000045.1 GCA_900317155.1 uncultured Bacteroidales bacterium | reverse complement strand
CCTCTATCTGCTTGGCCTTTCCGATGCCGATGTTTCGGCCTTGATGCAACGTGCCTACACCACAATCAACGAGCGCAACAGCAAGCTGAGGAGGGTTTTAGGTAGCGAAAATGCCATTTCCTTCACCTTGCAGGCCATCGCCAACGAATCTATATCCATTTGATGAGCAAGACGTTAACCAAAAATCCGGACAAATCCGAACCATCTTTTTCTTGACAAAGTATTAGGGGCACACTACTTTTGCATCCATATTTAAATTCGTAAAGCGATGAAATTGCAAATTCAAAGAATTCTTCAATGTTTAATCCTACTTGCTCTTTGCCAGCCCTTGTCTGCCCAGGAATGGATAGTGGAGGTACCGTATGGGATGGGGTTCATGCGCGACATGATCTCCATCGATTCAGGCGAGCACGTTCTTGGCATAGGCGGCACCAATGTAAATTACCGATATGACGGACTTGTCCTCAAGGTTGGTAAAGATGGGCAGTACATCGACCGAAAGGTCCATCTGCCAGGCCAGACGCTCCAATACCATAGCGCCGTCCAACTCGACAATGGCAACTACATGGTGTTCGGCATCTGCGACGACAGCTTGCGCGACCCTTTGTTCCAACAATACCTCCAGGTTGATATCTTCAACGACAAACTTGAGCTTGTGTCGTCAAGAACATACGATGTGGATGACGAAACCTTCGACTACTTCTACGATTCAAGCCATGGCTACATGATGAAATCCATCCTTTCCAAGTCGGGCACCGTTATCTTGGCTTGTAGGCCAACCTATTATGATGGTAAAGCTCACTATCCTGCATACAGGTGCAGGATGCGTTTCTATGAATTCGACGAAGAGGGCGACATGTTGAGAGTGGTTGACGACGACAAGAGTGTAATACGCATTGAGGAAATCTTCTATGCCCCGCATTCCGACAACCTGATGATTGCGGTGCAGGGAAGTTTCCCGCCCAACGACGCGGTTGGCATATACATTGCCGACACGAGCCTCAATATCATCGCCTACAAAGACTTCTTCCATCTTCAAGGCGGGATAAACCCTTACGCCGACCATATCATAGAGGCGCGTTGCGAGGGCAGATGGTTTGACGATGATTGTGTCATTTTCGATGCCTATACCAAAAGATATGACGGGAAGGACGACCCACGCTTTACCTTCTACTACGACAAACTCTACAAGCTGGATTCGGCACTCAATATCCATGCTGAGCTTCGCCTGCCACCTTACGACTCCTGCTCGTTTTCGCCCGTTGGCACTTCGACGGCCTATGTCAACGACTCCACCATCTTCGCCTTTACTTACTGCAGTTCCTACATCTATGCCAACGACATGGAACAACTCAACGTCACCTTAGTCGATAAGGATCTCAACCTTTTGGGACGCAAGGTACTCAGGGTCGATAACGTGATATACATTGTGTCTTCGCCTGCTGCTTTCAATGACGGGGGATGCCTTGCTTTCGTCGGTTCTTGGAACGGGGATGGCTATCCTGGCGAACCGTTCAAACGTCGAGAACTCATGAAATTCCGCCGTGAGGACATCGAAATTACATGGGATGTGGTGCAAGAAAACAGTGCACCGTCACAACTTTTGCCCTATCCCAACCCTACCAACGGCATCCTCAACATCCCGATAGGCGAAGGAGAGCACAATGGATTAAGGCTCCAAATCTTCGACATGAAGGGAGAGAAGTGCTTCGATTGCGCCATCACCAAACAAGGCAACCTCATCACCGTGGACACACATAACCTTGAAGCGGGGCTGTATGTTTATCGTGTCGTCTCTGGCAGCAAGGAAATGTCCAACGGAAAATTTGTGAAGGAATAAAGGAAACAGCATTAATACTAATGCTCTCTAATATCGTCACCTCAAATAATTTGCAGAATTTGTCATACGAATACGACAAATTTGGTAATTTAGCCAGCCGGAAGGACAACCTTCGCAACCAGGAGGAGACTTTCCACTACGACAAGATGAACCGTTTGACCGACATATACCTTGGCACGACCCACAGCCAGATCGTCTACGACCCGCTGGGCCATAAAAACCAATATGTTATGGGAAAACATAACGCATATTTCGGGGATTGCAAATCCCCATGCTCACCACCAGCGGATTGCAAATCCGCTGGAACGGGGAAAAGTAATCACACCAATGATAGAAGAAGGGCTTAATCCCGGATTAATGATTTATCAACCTTTCAAATAAGCAAGAAAGATATGAAAAATCTGTTTAATTATTGTTTCTATAGGATTGCTCTTTTTTACAAAAGACACATTCCACTTGAAGACTATCTTGGGCAAGGTATTTTTCTACAGATATTTGCCATTCTCCTATATAGCTTGACCTTACTTGAATTAGTTTTGAGATTCTACGGTCTAAAACTTACCAAAGGAATGGCCATTATCTTTTTAGTGCCTTTTGTAATCCTTACAATAATGATAAACCGTATATTTCCCAGAAAAGAAGAATTATTTAATGAATTATCTTTAAAATACCAACACGAAAAACACAAATGGATAAAAGGACTTTGTGTGTGTTTGTATATTATAATGTCATTTGTTTGTTTTTTAAGTGTATTACTCGTGTTCAGATAGCCATTATTTATCAACCATTTAAATAAATAGACGAATATTCACCATGAAATCTCTAATTCAATATATACTATCGTCTCACCAAATTCTATAAGAATACTATTGGAATAGAGGATTCACCAGGGTTTCTTATTCAGAGCTGTTATGACTGGGGCTCTCAAATTCTAACGGCTATAGTTTGCTTTTATATACTTGCTATAGAGACTATTATACTACAGTTCCTTGGAATCAGAATGAAAACATCATTTATCCTCATAACGATGCTACCATTCATCTTTTTGCATATCTTCTTTGAAGATGTCTTTGGTGATGAAAAAAAGCTTTTTGCAGAATTGGATAAAAAATTCAAAGGAGACAAGTACCCAATTATAAAAGGTGTTATTATTGCCATATTTGCCATACTCTCTCTTGTGAGCTTCATAATGGCGCTTCTTTATTGCAAATGAATTGTATAGTCATGAAAGCTCCATCCATCCACTACATCCTGAAGGACCATCTCGGCTCGTGGACCACGATAACAGATGCCGAAGGCACGGTTGAGCAGGAACTCTCCTTCGATGCCTGGGGCAACCTGCGCGACCCAGAGACATGGAGTGGGAGTTATTCTGGCACGCCCATGTTCGACCGCGGCTTCACGGGCCACGAACACATGACGGCCTTCGGCCTGATTAACATGAATGGAAGATGCTACGATCCCTTGACGAGCAGTTTCCTTTCGGTGGACGCCAACGTGCAGGACCCGACAAGTGCCCAAGCCTTCAACCGCTACGCCTATTGCGGCTATAACCCCTTGCGCTACACCGACCCGACGGGATGGGTTCCCAACCGCAATGGCTACGAGCCCATACATTTTAATGAAACGCCTCACACCCAATGGTATTCCAACGACCCCAATGATGTGCTTTGGGGGAGGAGTGTGCATCCGTGCGGAAATAGTTCCTCTGGGTATATCAATGGGACGGCCGTGACGAGCACGGGGTATACAGAGGGGAATTATGCCTCAAACGGTTATGGTGGAGTTGGCGGATGGGTGAAAGATAGTGATGGCATCCATTATGATACCAAAGCGACTGTTGATACTGAGGGATTTTTGGGTATTACTCACATTGAGGGCAACGATTATTATGGATTGCTGGGCGATAAATATGATCTTAATACACAACAAGGAAGATTTTGGAAAGATGTTTATGCTGCTATTATAAGGTATATTGAAGATTCTCAAAGAAATGGTGAGTCTTTTAGCACCGTTGATTTCTCTGACATTACTGAATGGATTCCCATCGAAAAGTGGTACAAGCCAAATATAAATACTCATTTGTATTACAATAGCAATCCTGATTTGAAAGATGTTCTTGGAATTTTTACGCCTTGTGACATTCATATGCCTAATAATAGAAATGCGATGCGTGTTAGTTTTGGAAGCTGGTCAACGGCTTATCCTTTTTATGGGAAGCCCTATTTTACTGACGAGCCGATATCTTTACCTAAATCATTAGGTCAGTTACCCAAAGGATACCCTCTAAGTTTTAGCCACGATGGTAATGCGAGAGCTTATGTTCTATTCTTAAATAGGGAATCTCGTGAATATACAAAAAAGCAATATTGTAGAATTTTTGATTATTTTTATCAACCCAATAGACCATAAGATGAGAAAAACTCTTGTATTTATATGCCTTACGGTTTGTTTTGTGTTTAGTGGTTGTAGGGACAGCTATATATCAGTTAGCCCATTAATCAAAGCCACTTTGAACAAAGCAATAGAAAGTTGGAATAGCAATCTATGTGATTATCCGAAATCATTGGATGAGTTCGTATCATTTGCTGAGGAACATGACGACTGGAAAATGGAAACTATCAAAGACAGTCTCCAATCCACTTTGATGTTTTTGAAAAAAGAGAAAAGAAACATTGTTTGGGATCACAGTTATCCCACTGTAACCAAAGTTAATCTCGTTATACTTTATTACGGTGATACTATTTGTAGATTAAATGAGCAATTGTATTTTCCTGGACTTGATGTCTCTTTATACTCATACAATTGGTATCACCTTGAATATCCAGACTCCATCGAAGAATTAATTGTTTATGACTCATTGTCCCATTGTTTGCATCAAGGGCTTTTTCAATGCTGCGATGTGACATTCGATTACCTTTTGAAAAACAAGGATAGAATGGTTTGGAAAAAGGGAGACGGAGACATTTTGATAATGGCAGGAAATGATACTATTGCTTTTCAAGGGGATGATTCTCAAATTCAGTATTGTGACGATTATGTGATTTCCAATAAAACAATTTTTCGTTTTTTTGACAAATTCGGAAGATATGCCCATTCTGAAGAATTAGAAAATGAATTAAAAGCCGAGTTGACACTACTTGGGACGAAATACATCAATACTACGTTTGAAAAAACAAATTGGCATATTTTGGAATACTTACCAGAAATCGGTTTGCGACCATTTTGCAGAAATGACGATGTTGAATTGGATACCAAATGGTTCCATGATATTGAAACACTTCTTTGTCAGTTTTGCTCTGATTATAGTTTGGGAAAGGTGGTTTTTGTAGTCCCTAACATATAATGATAGAAAGTGAAAAGATTATAAATATGAACCGCTGGACATACATACACCTTGACAATGCCCACAGCCAGATGGCCTACGCCCCCTTGACCAGCAGCTTCCTCTCGGTGGATGCCTATGTGCAGGACCCGACAAGCGCCCAAGCCTTCAACCGCTACGCCTACTGCGGCCACAACCCTTTGCGCTACACCGATCCGACGGGATGGTACCGCGACGGCTATGGTCGCGAGCCTCGGCCTCAGTGCTACGACCCCACGACCCGATACCATTCCAACGACCCCAACGACGTGCTTTGGGGAAGGAGCGTGCATCCGTGCGGAAATAGTTCCTCTGGGTATATCAATGGGACGGCCGTGACGAGCACGGGGTATACGGAGGGGAATAATGGACTACATGGATCTAACTATATTGTTGACAAAAAAGGGTATGTTAAGAACAAGGGAAGCAATGATATGACATTTGATGTCCTTTATACATCAGATGATTATGAATCGGGTGACTATAGTAATGGACTGATTGTATATGACAAAAGCTTATTAGCCGGTTTGACAGAAAACCGAGAAGATTATTGGGATTGGATTGGCAACTTTACAACTCGCTCTGGACACTATTCTTCAACCCAAAACATTGATGAAGCTTTCAAAGTATATTTCTTTATGACACAAAACACCAATGTAGAATGGGCAATTAATGGATTTCGATTAGACCGCGCAAATGAATACGTCATTGCAACGATGCATAATGAAAGTAGCGTTACGCATATTACCAAAATGTCCCAATATTCAGTTTACAATCAGATATTTTTAATTCATAATCATAACAGTATAGATGGAACCAAAGGGGGAAGCTGGGTTGATGTAGTTAACATTAGAAAAATCCATAGAAATGAGTTTAATTCCAAAGACATTAATTGTTGGTTTGTTCATAATGGCCAGTCAACCATATTCCCGAAGCATTATGTATATCATAATCAAAGTTCTGTTTTATACTATTATTTACCCGACGGAAGTAGCGATATCTATATACGCAAAATAAACACCTATAAAGACTTATATCGGAACTTAGGATTTTAGAAAATGAGAAAGATTATTCAAATTAGTGTTATTGCACTTCTGTTTGTCGCTTGTGATGTTACCGACCGCCAAAACAAATCCTCGGAAAGGGAGGACTTAAATATCAACGATACAATCCCTCAACACTTGATTGATAAAGATACTTGCGCGTTCAGTCCAACATTGTTGCATGAAATAACGTCTTTTATAAGCGAGTTTAAAAACTGTGCAATGATAATTCCAATAAGAGCCGAAAAAAAGGAGGGTAAATGTCATTTGTTCATAACAACAGAAATGTATTATAACTCTCATTTCCTGGTCGGTTATCAAATAATATGTGGTAGAATGGTTGCCTATTACAACGACTATTTTGATGAAAGCACTAAACATAGTGACTATTTTTTGCGATATGCAGATAAAGAAAAGCACGAGTTGCCGATAGAGAATGATTGTTTGGAGGGTTTGATAGACATGTCAAAACTAAAGAGAGGCTATCCAACCGATTATCCTAACGAGAACACTGAAGGTGTAATGTATTGGGATTATGAACCAATTGGAAGGCGATACATAATCCACAGTCCAGACAGCCTCGAACTCGTTTTTGAGGGCTATTATTGAATATAATGACGAATCTACAACAAATGGAACTTGGAGAGACCACCATTAACCCAATGATACAAGAAGGAATTAACCTCGCTCTTCCTATGCTCTTCTCTCGCTTTTGGCATGCTGTTGGCATAGTCAAGCAAGCTGTTTGAGTATGCCAACACCTTGCCAACACCTTGCCAAAAGGCTTTGAAAGTCCAAAAAAGTGGTCAGTTACACGCGATGGCTGTAAATTCTAAAAGTAGGTAACGGTGACATGCCGCCGCTGGTCACAAAACAATAGCTACTCCATTCCCTTGGGGAATCTTTACTTTTTTTGCGTTTTTTCATCCCGCTGTATCAGATTTTACTTTATCTTTGCCGCCGATAAGCGGTGCCGCGAGGCTCAATAGGGAATCGGGTGCAAATCCCGAGCAGTTCCCGCTGCTGTAAGCTCTTCACCCTGGCCACTATGCCACTGAAAACCCAGTCTTTCGGGAAGGCGGTCAGAACAAAGGAGTAAGTCAGAAGACCTGCCGCCTGTCGCTGAAACAAGGCTTTCGGGACAAGAGCTGGTTTTCCTTATTTCTATAAGGTGTGTACCTTTTCCCCCAAGCATTGTAATGTAATGGATTGAATGTCAAACCTAAAATTATATTATTATGCGTAAAAACTTTACCCTTTTATTCCTTCTTGGAATCTTTGGTCTGTTTACGACCAAGCTGTTTGCACAACAAGATGCAACCATCGACCCTGCCGACATCCGTTACTGGATTGGCGAAGGCGAAAACGAAGTGGTCTTCATCGTCAACTGGGCCGAGCCCGATACGGCAATGGCTTGGGGCTACCGCTTCGAAGAAGAGACGGTTACGGTTCAGGCTATGATGGACGAAATCGTTGATGCCGACTCCCGTCTTTCCTACACGCTGGGCCCCTGGGGTCTGGGCGACATCCTCTATAGCGACGGCGCTCTCGAAATGAGCATTACTGCTGGAGGTTATTGGATGTTCAATGTCGATGGTGAGATGGCTCAAGTGGGCTTCGACCAGCAAACCATTACCAACGGCAACTATGTGAAATGGGGCGACACGAATTGTGGTACCATGATTGACCCTGATTTGTGGATATATGTCTGGGAAAAGGAAGTGGCCGCTGTGTATCCCGATGCAGAAGATACCATGATTGACCCGTCGGCCATCCGTTATTGGATTGGCGAGGGCGAAAACGAAGTGGTTTTTGCCGTCAACTGGAACGAGCCTGACACCTGCTTGGCTTGGGGTTATCGCTTCAGCGAGGAGACTGTGACCGTGAAGGGCGTCATGGACGCCATCAAAGACGCCGACCCGCGTTTCGACTACGTCGACATCGGATGGGGCGTGGGCGACATCTATTATGCAGATGACGTTCTCGACCTCTCTCTCTATGGCACTTATTGGATGTATAACGTCAACGGCAGCATGGCCATGCTCGGCTTCGACCAACAAACTGTCGTGGATGGCGACTTCATCAAGTGGGGCGATGAGTCATGCGGCACCGAGATTGCTCCTTGGACCCTCGTTTGGGAGTCGGAAGTGGGTGCTGTGTATCCTTACGCTGAAGAAGCAAAGATTGAAGCTTCCGATATCCAGTATTGGGTTGGTGAAGGCCAAAACGAGGTGGTCTTTGCCGTCAACTGGAACGAGCCCAACAGATGCTTGGCATGGGGCTACCGCTTCGACGGTGAGAGCGTTATCCTGAAAGAGGTGATGGATGCCATCGCCGAAACTGACAAACGCTTCTCATACGTGCCTGGCGATTGGGGTGTCGACGACATCATCTTCAATGTTGATTCAGAAGAGCTGCACTATGACCTCGCCGGTCAATGGTGGCTCTTTAACGTGAACGGCAGCATGGCCATGCTCGGCTACGACCAACAAACTCTCGAGAATGGCGACTTCATCAAGTGGGGCGACGAGTCATGCGCCACTGAGATTGCCCAATGGTCCTACGTTTGGACGCAAGAAGTCGAGCCCGTTTGGATGAACACGGGTGTCGAAGAAATCCAAACCAACACCTTGAGCGTTTACCCGAATCCTGCCGTCAACGAGACCTTCGTGACGATTGAAAACGCTGGCATGACCACGGTTTCGGTGTACGATGTGCAAGGCCGTCTGATCAGCACCGAAAGCGTTGAAGCTGTGGCTGGCGAGCAAGTCCGTATCAGCACTGAGATGCTGAATGCCGGTGTGTATTTTGTCACCGTGAACAGCGAGAGCGTTGTGCGTACTGCTAAACTCGTGGTGAAATGATAAAAAGGATTTCAATCCTGCTGTTGGCTTTGGTGCCGACGATGCTTTGGGCGCAGTTTGCGCCCGAGGCGGGTGTCGCCGGCACCACAGCCATGCATGCCGACTCGTCGGCGTTTGTGGCTTGGGCTACAGGCTGCACCGTTGAGCGTGGACCGCAACAGATCGACAGCCTCAGCTTGGGTCTGGCCAGCTATGGTGCCGATGCCGATGCCTTGGGCAAGGCCGACAATGTGGTGGTCAGCTTAGGCGATGGCGGAACAGCCGTGCTGACGTTTGCCTCGCCCATCTGCAATGAAGCTGGCCCCGACTTCGCCGTGTTCGAGAATCCCTTCCATAATGTGCCTCACTGCTTTTTGGAGCTTGCTTTCGTTGAAGTGAGCTCCGATGGCGAGAACTACTTCCGTTTTCCCGCTGTCACCAACGTGCCCTTCGACGAACAGGTGGGTTCTTTTGCACTCATGGATGCCACACTCATCCATAACTTCGCAGGGAAATATGAGGTATTGTACGGCACGCCCTTCGACCTTGACGAGGTGGAGGACAACCCTTTGCTCAATAAGAGCAAGATTACCCATATCCGCCTCATTGACGTGGTGGGCGCTATCAACCCTGAGTATGCCACATACGATTCCGAAGGTCATATCGTCAACGACCCGTTCCCGACCCCGTTCTGGTCGAGTGGCTTCGACTTGGACGCTGTCGGCGTGATTCATGATGAAGCACATTTCGATGTCCCAGAAAATGTGACTGAAACCTTGAGCGTTTATCCCAATCCTGTGAAAGACAGACTGACAGTGAAGGCCGAAAACCTGCAGTCGGTTGAGGTCTTTAATCTTGTTGGACAATTGGTTATGACTTCTGACCAGCCCATCGTCGACATGAGCGACTTGAACCAAGGCGTTTATTTCGTCCGTGTGATGGCTGATGGGAAGACGGTTACGAAACGTGTTGTGAAACAATAAATTAGTACGATGACCAATGACTATGACAATGACCGTTTCCTAATTATTGTGAACTTTCCCTATTTCAAAATGCGGTCATAGTCATTGTCAATAGTCATTGTCAAAATGATATTAAGATGAAAAAAGTAAATCTATTCCTAATTGTTGTCGTTGCCGCTTTGTTGTTCGCTTGCAAGCCTGAGCAGCCGGTTACCCCGAACACTTTTACAGTGGGTTCGGGGGTATTGGTGCTCAACGAGGGCAATTACCAATTCTCCAATGCCTCGCTGACGTATTACAACCCCGTGGCTGACACAACCGTCAACAACCTCTTCTATAGGGTGAACAACGCCCCTCTTGGCGACGTGGCCGAGAGCATGGCCCTGGTTGATGGCAAACTCTACATTGTGGTCAACAACAGCAACCTCATCTATAAGGTGGATGCCAATACCATGGTGTGTGACACGACGAAACCTTTCAAGCTGAGCGACTTTTACTCGCCACGTGAGATTCAGTTTGTGGCGCCCAACAAGGCCTATGTGAGTGATTTGTATGGCACACAGCTGTGGATCATCAACCCTCAGGACATGAGTCATTCGGGCTCCATTGAGATGGGCAAGTCGACCGAAAAGATGGTGCTTGTGGGCAATGAGTTGTATCTCAGCAACTGGTCGAACACTTTTGTCACCGGCATGGAGAAAAACACCGTTCAGGTCGTCGATGTCAACAACGACGTGAAGGTGGCCGAGATTCGGGTAGGGAAGGAGCCCAACACGATGGCGGTCGACAAGAACGGCCACGTGTGGGTGCTTTGCGAAGGTGCCGTTTGGGAAGCCGATGGCGAGCAACCCAGCCTTTGGGAAATCAACCCCATGCTGAAGACAGCCGAGAAACGTTATGAGTTTGACGGCACGGCCATGGTGTTGAGAGCCAATCCTTCGGGTGACCAACTTTATGTGATTTACAACAATGAAGTGCGCCGTTTCGACATCGCAACGCTGACCTTGTCGGATACCTTTCGCATCGCCGCTGAGCCACAAGGCATGTTCTACAACATGGCCGTTGAGCCAAAGACGGGCGACATCTATGTGACCGACGCCAAGAACTACATGATGAACGGTACCGTCTATCGTTTTTCATACGATGGTGTTAAGCTCAGCTCGTTTGAGGCTGGTGTCATTCCCAGTGCAATGTTGTTTAAATAATTGATATTCTTTTAGGGGATTGCAAATCCCCAACTCCGTTCGGGCGGATTGCAAATCCGCCCGAACTTTCTAACAATTCAACAATTGACTACGTCGAATTATCATTTCAACAATTCAACAATTCAACAATTCAACAATGAAAAAAGCCTGTCCCCGCTGTGGAAAAACCTTCGAATGCGTGCATTCCATCGACTGCTGGTGCGTCAAGGTGAAACTCACCGATGCAACAAAAGCCTATCTGAAAGAAAATTACAGCGATTGCCTATGCAAAGACTGTCTCGAAAAACTGAACGCACAATGAGAAAACTATGGGTTTTATTGTTGGTGGCTTTGGTTGCCTGTGCTCCAAAAGCCAACGAGAACACCGAGAAAGCGCAAGGCGACAACCTGATGCGCTATGCCCGAAACATTGTGGTGTACGAAAAAGACTACGGCTATCGTGTAGAGGTGATTTGCCCATGGGACACCACCTTGTCGTTAGGCAAGTTCGCCCTGGTCAGAGACACGACAAAATCGGTAGGCGAGGGGTTGACCAAGGTCAAGGTGCCAATAGAGTCGGTGGTTTCGTTTTCGGCCACGCAATGGGCTGTCTTTCTGCGTTTGGGCGTGATCAACCGTGTGAAAGGCATCCTTGAAGGCCGTTTTGTGACTGACAGCACCATGCGTTCGCTCTTGGCGCAAGAGAAGGTTTATGACATCGGTACGGAAGCCGCTGCCGACATCGAGAGGATGATACAGATTCAGCCCGATATCTTATTGTATTCCCCTTATTTCGATGGCAACCAAGGTGGCTTGAACGTCACGGGTGCTGTGTTGTTTCCCTTCGCGGATTACATGGAGAATACGCCTTTGGGCCGTGCCGAGTGGATTCGTGTCATCGGGATGCTGACGGGCTGCGAGGACAAGGCTGACGCTTGGTTTGATGACATCGAGCGGCGTTACAATGCGCTCTCAACGCTTTGTGCCAATGTGGAACACCGTCCCACGGTGTTCTCCGATTTGGCTTTCAACGGGCAATGGTATGTTGCGGGCGGACGCAGCTACATTGCCAGACTCTTCGCCGATGCCGGTGCCGACTACATCTGGAAAGACAACCCATCGACGGCCAGCGTACCCATGGATGCCGAGAGCATTCTCGCCAAGGCACAACACGCTGACTATTGGCGTGTTATCAACTCCAATCCTTTTCCGATGACTTACGAATCCTTGGGAAAAGAAAGCCCGGTCTATCCGCTTTTTGACGCTTTCAAGAACCATAAAATCATCGTTTGCGACATCCTCTCGACGGGCTATTTCGAGCAGTCGCAGTGTGAGCCCGACCTGCTTTTGGCCGACTTCATCCATTTCTTCCATCCCGAGCTGCTGACAGGCGATTGGGAAGGCTATCAGCCGAAGTATTATCACTTGGTGGAGTAATAAATAGGAGACTAAAAAGTAATATTTGTCTCATTTTTTTGGCGATATGTTTGAAAAATACCTATTTTTGCGCTGCCAAAAGTGCGGATTTATAACAAGAATTGAATTTAATAAATTGATAATCAGAAAATAAAGAGAATTATGCGTAAACATGTTTTGAAACTAATGATGTCGGCTCTTCTGATGGTTTTAGTGGTGCCGTGCATGAATGCCCAAGACAAACAGGATGAACAAAAGGTTCAGAATTCTAATGTTAAGGTGGGCTATATCCTTTGTGAGGGTGATACTGTTGTCAGCCCTGCTGATTTCGACTCTTTGAATATCAATGCTTTAGGTGTGGTGTTCTATGTGGAGAATTCAGGAGAACATGGCTGTGTCGTTTCCCTGCAAGATGAGGGTCAGTTCACATGGGGCGGATATGGCACAGACACGAAATTGGATAACTATTCCAACAGAAGTTCTGCATCTGATGATCTTGATGGCAAAAAAAATACTCAGACCATTCTCGAACTGGATACCATCTATCCTGCTTTTGATGCCGTTGATTTCGAAAATGGTTGGTATCTCCCCGCCGCTGGTCAATTGAAGCGTCTTTATAAGAATCTCAAAGATGTGAATGCCAGCCTTGAGAAAGTCGGTGGATATCCCGTCAAGCCCATTGGAGTGACTTATTGGTCATCAACAGAGTATTCTGACATTGATGCTTGGTATTTGATTACCATCGGCGGATTAGAGTACACCTCTGACGGCTACTACGACCACAAAAACGGTGTCCGTCTCGTCCGTAGCGTGAGGGACTTTTAAGTAACTCTTCAAAATGATTTTCACATATTAAACGCTCATCACATCATGTGATGGGCGTTTCTTGTTTACCCTTTTAAATGTTGATAGCCATTAACATGCTCGCTCGTTTGTTAATAGCAATATGCTAACTGCAAAAAGCCAACAGCATCATTAATCTCGCGTCCAATATGTAAACTAAATTTGCTCATCTACTTATCATTGATTAAATTTATATGCAGCTGTTTTTCTATCGTCTCATATCGAATACGAGTGTGAAACGTGCAGCAAGATCGCTAGTGGAGGCTTCAAAACTGTAGCTTGGGTTGGCCAACAGGTCAACGATGTGGCCAGTCTTGTGGTCGATGAGATGCAGATAGGCAAAGTCGGCATTCTCGACCTCAACGGTCAAGGTATAGTGGCCTTTGTTGCCAGCCTCGAAATGAATCGGTTTTTGTCCTTCGACTTCGGCCGTCGTAACGGAGTAATCTTTGCCGTTTACAGGGATGTAGAGCTTCGTGGCACCTTCATTGAGCACAAACTCTTCCATGCAGTCGCCTCCGTCAAATCGTACACGTACGGCATCCATGTTGAATCCATGGCTATCGCTCAGCCGCAAAGTAACCGACTGGCCTCTGCTTCCTCTTTGACCCTCGGTAGTGAATGTCACGGCATCTTGGTTCTCGGTTGCCTCGATGAATATGCCTTTCATAGGCGCAATGGCGGCCGACTCGGCAAGCACCAAGCCTGAACCGTCACTGTTCATCACAAAATAAGGCTCGCCATTGGCCAAATAGGCTTCGCAGGTGAAGGGGTTACCCACCAAGTTGAAGCCAGGCACAATAGAATTGGCATCGAAAGTCAGAGGGACACTATAAGGATAGCTCGTGGGTGGTATCGGGCCAGTCAAGGAGAGCGTCATGTCTGTGCTGTTGGCGTAAAGGTAGCCGCTGCCTCTGGTGAGGTTGAAAGCATTGGCTTTGTAGTTACGCCATTCGACATGGGAATACGATTGGTCGAACTGATACAAGTCATAATCGCCAGTTGTCATTTGGGCAGGTACATAGATACTGTTGTCAAACGGAACGGCAATCAGTGAATAGCCTCCATCGTCTGTAAAACCATTGATGTTTTTCTCCATCGTAGCAAATACACCCTCGGAAGTATGATAGAGTTGCGCCCCGTCTTTGATGACCAACCCAGCAGCAACCGTATTGGCCAAAGTGTCATTGACAGTCAAGGTGCAACCTGATAATAGGGTGAGCGTCTGTCCTTCGGTCACGGTCAGTTCGACCACTTCGGCATCGGTGTCTAGTGTGCAGGTTGCATCGATGAACACCTTGTCGGTGCTTTGGGGTACTGTATTGCCGCTCCAATTGGAAGCTACATTCCAATTGCCTGGGGTGATAAAGTGATAATTGGTATTCTCTGAACAGTCCACATCGAATTCAAATAGGAAATCACCATTAAGGTTAGCTCCTTCGTATATCACCGTGCCGTTTTTGTACCTCACGGTAAAGGAGCATTCGCCGTCCCAACCTCCCGCTTTCCATGTTAGGGTAATATGAGAGCCAGTCAAAAACAGAAAAGCATAAGAAGCTGTGGAACCGCTGTACATGGTAAGTTCTCGCCAGGTGCCGTCTACATCGGTTACTACAAGGCTGGCATAATTCCAACCGTCGCCATAACTATCATAAAGGTCGAAGACGATTTCACACGCTGAACTTTCCTCAACAAAATTGGCAGTAATGGTATCGTCGGATGTCACAGTGAAACTGTATGAGGGATCGTCGCTAAGTATTGCTCCATCATTACTCCAATGGTAGAACAAATAGCCCTCGTTGGGTGTGGCCGTTAAAGTGCACGTTGTGCCCGAGTTGTACTCGCCTGCGCCATCAATGCTGCCGCCCTCTTCGGGTTCGGCAACGGCAGTGATAGTATGCGGAGCTGTGGCTTCATCACAGTCTAATACGAATTCGTATTGGTAACTTGCACTCAGATCCGTACCATGGTAAATCTGTACCCCGTTTTCAAACCTGATGTCAAAGGAGCATTCGTTAGTCCAGTTGCCTGGAATCCAAGTTAGGATGATATGGGAACCAGTAAAAATCGGAAGCGTGTAAGTGGTCGTATAGCCACCAGTTATGGTAAATTGTCCCAAAATGCCACCTTCATCGGATACC
>ONFO01000037.1 GCA_900317155.1 uncultured Bacteroidales bacterium | reverse complement strand
TGAACCTCGATTTTGCCCCTGAAACGTTTCAATCGCTGGAATCGCCTTTATCCATTGGGATTCAGCACATGTTGCAGCCTGCAAAATGACCTATAAGTCTAAAGGAATGGTTTGGGAGTTCAAAGCTGACGGAAAAGTTGTTGCTGACGCCTCAATCGATCTTCCGGGTATCGACATCATTGAAGCCGATGCAACTTACGTTGTATCAGGCAACACATTGACTATTAGGTCTGTTGAAATCGACCACGACATTGAAACGGAAACATATCTTATCAAAGAGTTGACAAATAGCAAACTTGTACTCCAAGAGCGCGACAATGATGATTATTTATTGATAGAGTTCAAGAAAATATAACCCTTCTTTATCACCATGAAACACAAAGAACCCGCAAGACAATTTCTCGCGGGTTCTTTTTACTTCTTTACTTTCTATACCTTACCTCCAATTCCTCTCTATACTTATCCACAATCTGCCTGGACAAAGCAATGCCATCGCCTTGCGGCTCGGCACTGAAGTTGCCGAGGCGCTCACGCCACCACTGGCCTTCATACTTGCAAATGCGCTCGTGGTAAGCTTTTTCATCGAAAGGCTGGCCTGCATCAATGGCAACATCCACGTCCTTGAAAAACTCCTTCCAACGATAGGCGTAATAAGTAGCAGTGAGACCCGCCCATGCGCGGCTAGCATATTCGTTAAGCAAGGCGTCTTCCTCACCCCAAGTGGTGATAATATTGCGTGCGTTGCTCTCAAAGTAGTCTTTGTCTTCGTCGGTGATGCCAATGGCTCTTGCATCACGAATCCAACGACCAACCAAGAATGCACTCTCAGTGGCCAAAATCTTGTCCGTGTCGTCAAGGATATTGGTCATAGTTTGCTCGATTTGATGTAGCGTCTCATAGTCACCCTCACGATAAGCCTTAACATAGTCCGCATAAAGGTCACTGAAGTAATTACCCAACAACTGCCTCGAGATATTGACGACATCAAAATGACGCGTGCGCGTGGTGCAGTCGGCGGCCAATAACTTATCTAACACATCCAAAAGCATGATATTGTTGTACAGATAAGTCGGCGCAACATAATACTGGCGGTATTCATTGATATCTCCCATGGTCGGTCTCTGGTTGATGCGCACAGTCTGGCCTGGCGACGACACCTTATTATATACGCTGTCGGCCAACAGGGTCCAGGCGGCCCTCATGTTCGAGTCTTCTTTGCCGCCACGTTGGTCAGCAAGGCGCTGCACCCAAGCGTCCACATCCTTGGTGAGCGGGTTGTCCCATGCTTTCTCAAAGACGTATTCATACATAAACGGATTGCAGTCGAAGCCCTCAAGTGTGGAGCCAATGCCGATGAAGTTGTCACCGCCCTTCTCGAAGGCGCGTTCGACGCGCACATTCACCGTATCGGGGTTACCGGCCAGCATGGAGTTTCCACCGAAGTTGCCAAGATAGCACCAGATGTAGGGCACGCCATAATAGGCATTGGTGCGTTCCCAAACGGGTTGTCTTTCACAGTAGTAATCAAGCATGATGTGTCGGTCTTTCGGCATGGAGGTGATGTAAGCCTCGATGCGGTTGTCGACTTCCCAATATTGACGTTCGTTCCAAAACAGCCACGCCATCTCAAGCCACTTGGCATCGGGATCTGCAGCTTCGAGCGACTCATAAACCTGACGACTCACACGAGCAAGGTATTCCGGTTCCCAACTCGGCGGAATGAGTTCATTGAAGATGTCGATGCCATAAATATGGTCGGTGCCGTAGAACTCGGTCTGTTTGTCGATGAATTTCTTCTGGATCTCCGTATACAGCGTGTCGAGCGGGTCAAGGAACTTGCACCAGCAGATACTGTCAAAACCAGCCCAATCACCCAAGGAAGCCAATGGCGCGTCGGGATAAAGTCTTGTTATGCAAGGCGGTACATGACCTGCAAAGCCAGGCAACACAGGCTTCATATTCAGTTCACGCTCACGAGCCACGATTTTCTTTTGTAGTTCCTTTTGGTTCTCGAGCCACGACATGGGTAATGGTCCGCCCCAACGGTCGATATTTTGCATACGGTGCCAAGGCAGGTGCGCCGGACCTGTAAAATAGCTGCGGATTTCCTCATCGGTGAGGCCCAAGTCGGTCCACACCTCATACCACACGCTCTCTTGTCCCGTGATAGCCAAGGGCAGGTTGATGCCATTGAGCGCCATCCAATCGATGAAGTGCTCCCATTCGGACCAATCCCACCAAGGCAAGGTGTAACCGAAAGTGCAGTAGTTGAGGAAGAAACGGTCGGGCACACGGGCACTCAGGCTGACTCTTGCTGGCACTTTTGGCATCGTGGCAGGAATCTGCAAAGGCTCCTCTTTGAACCAAGAATATTGCGCCATGCAGTAGTATTTCAGATAATGATTCAAGCCTACAGCCATGCTATTGGCGTTGTTGCCTCGAATGACGAGTTTCTTTCTCTTCATTTCGATTTCGAAACGATCAATGGTGTCGTTTTCAAGACGTTGAAGTAAGATTTTTTCTGAATACTCAGGTACAACGCGGTTCACCAGTCCGCGCATGGCGATGACTTCAGGGTCTGTTTCCGCCTTTTTCATGCAGGAAGCACAAAGCATGAGACTAAGTAAAGTGATGAGATAAAGTTTTTTCATTGGAAAAAGGTTTTGTTTGGGGCAAAAATAAGCTTTTTTTTTATGCCATCAATTACTCCATCTTTTTTCCTTACCTTTGCCTTAAATTCATCGCGATGAAAAAGACATTTCTTCTCCTTTCTTTGGCTACCACATTACTCGTTGCCTGTAATAAACCTGACAATCCAATGCCCAATGGTGGGATGCCTTTGCCCACCCATATCGATCCCAGTTATAAAGTCGGCGATTATTTCCATAACGACACGCTGGAAGGGGTGGTGTTTTACACCTACAACGACTATAACGGTTTGATGGTCAGCCTTGAAGAGACGAAACTGCCTTGGTGTGATTCAGCACATATCCTTAGTGAGACGGGAGCCACCAATCCATACGATGGATGGAACAACACCAATATCGTGACAGCTAACTATGACCTCTATTATTTCCCCACAATTAGTTGGAGCTACCGGAGAAACACCTGGCATCATGTGCATTATCCACATAAGTTGATTTGTAGCAGGCAATGGTATGTTCCATCAAGTACGGAGATGCGTTATCTTCTGATGAATCAAGCAGCGGTGAATGCCACCCTCGATTCGTTGGGCTATCCAACTTTGGAGGACAAAACCTATTGGTCGAGCACAGAGACAGGCACACGTGGTGCGGCATCTGTGCGAATGCAAAATGGACAAATCGTTATCGGCGATTCGTTAAAGACACTAGAACTCTATGTAAGGGCGATAAGAACCTATTGAATTACTTTTTTGCCACAGGGTCGCAAGTCAAGCCGATTTCCAGTTTCTTGAAAATCTTATGGTCCACCTCGCTGAGCATCACTGTGCTATGCACTTGGCAACCTTTGAGTTGGGGCAGGCATTCCAAGGCTTTTTTGCAGTTTTCGTCCCAAAGGCTGAGCATTGAGAGGGCCACTAAAACCTCATCGGTGTGCAAGCGTGGGTTTTTACCATGCAGGTAGTTGACCTTGGTAGTTTGGATAGGCTCAATCATAGCCTGAGGAATGAGTTTCACTTCATGCGGTATCCCGGCAAGATGTTTGGTGGCATTCAGAATCAATGCAGCACTGGGCCCCAACAAGGGACTGGTATGGGCGGTAATAATGGTGCCGTCCTGTAGTTCCATGGCAGCCGCGGCAGCACCTTCCTGCTCCTTACGCTCTTTCGCAGCAAGAGTGGTCTTACGGTCGGCAGTGCTGATACGGGCTTGCTTCATCAGCAAGGCAATCTTATTCACCTCGTTTTCAGAACCTTTACCTTTAGCGAGGTTGCACAAAGCCGTATAATACCTGCGGATAATCTCTTGTTTTGAGGCCTCGCAACACACTTCGTCATCGCTGAGGCAATAGCCCACCATGTTGACACCCATGTCGGTCGGCGACTTGTAAGGATTCTCACCGTAAATGCTTTCGAAGATGGCATTCAACACAGGGAAAATCTCGATGTCACGGTTATAATTAACAGCGGTCTTACCATGTGCCTCCAAATGGAATGGGTCGATCATATTCACGTCGCTGAGGTCGGCGGTGGCGGCTTCGTAAGCCACATTAACGGGGTGCTTCAGAGGCAGGTTCCACACGGGGAAAGTCTCAAACTTGGCATAACCCGCCTTGATGCCGCGCTTGTTTTCGTGATAAAGCTGACTCAAGCAAACAGCCATCTTGCCGCTGCCCGGACCAGGTGCGGTGACCACCACCAAAGGACGTGTTGTCTCCACATAATCGTTGCGGCCAAAGCCCTCCTCCGAGTCAATGAGGGCGACGTTGTTGGGATAGCCTTCAATAATACGATGGTAATACACCTTGATGCCCATGCGCTCTAGACGTTGACGATAGGCATCGGTGCTGGCCTGACCATTATAATGGGTCACCACAACGGAGTTCACCATGAAACCACGACTCATAAACTCCTCACGGAGACGGAGCACATCCACATCGTAGGTGATACCCAAGTCGCCACGCACCTTGTTCTTCTCAATGTCGATGGCGCTGATGACGATAATGATTTCTGCCACATCAATCAGTTGGGAGAGCATTTTAAGTTTACTGTCGGGCTGGAAGCCGGGTAGCACACGGCTGGCATGGAAGTCGTCGAAGAGCTTGCCTCCGAATTCGAGATACAGTTTATCGCCGAATTTCGCAATGCGGTCCTTAATGTGTTCTGACTGGATTTTGAGGTATTTTTCGTTATCGAACCCGTATTTTTTAGTGGTTTTCATAGTGCTTGGAATTAAAAATACGGGATGCAAAGTTACGCATTTTTCAATAATGCAAACGAAAAAAAACTGATTTCACGAAAAAAAGTCGCCCCAATGGAGCGACTTTTTGACGTTTTCTTGCCTTTGCTAGGTTTACCAAGCGAAGAGCGGATAGTCCTTCATCAGCTTGTTGACCTCGGCGCGGACGGCGTTGATCTTGGCCTCCGAAGCGGTCTTGGTCTCAGGATTGATGTCGCTGATGACGTCGTCGATCATATCGACGATGACAGCCATCTTGTCTTGTTTCAGACCACGGGTGGTGATGGCGGGCGTGCCAACACGCAAACCTGAGGTCAGGAAAGGCGAGCGGGTGTCGAAGGGCACCATGTTCTTGTTGACAGTGATGTCGGCAAGGACGAGGGTGTTCTCCACCATCTTACCAGTAATCTCCGGGAACTTGCCGCGGAGGTCGATCAGCATGGAGTGGTTATCGGTGCCACCACTGATGACGTCGTAGCCCTTATCCATGAAAGCTCTGGCCATGAAGGCAGCATTCTTTCTCACCTGCTGGATATACTCCATGTACTCGTCGCTGAGGGCTTCGCCGAAAGCAACGGCCTTGGAGGCGATGACGTGCTCCAGAGGACCACCTTGGATGCCCGGGAACACGGCGCTGTTGATGAGGGCCGACATCATCTTCGTCTCGCCCTTCGGGGTCTTGCGGCCGCGCGGGTCTTCGAAATCATGACGGATGAGGATCATGCCGCCACGGGGACCACGGAGGGTCTTGTGGGTCGTGGTGGTGATGATGTGGCAGTACTCCAGCGGGTCGTTGAGCAGGCCCTTGGCGATGAGGCCAGCGGGGTGGCTGACGTCAGCCATGAGGACGGCGCCCACTTGGTCAGCGATGGCGCGCATGCGCTTGTAGTCCCAGTCACGGCTGTAAGCAGAGGCACCAGCGATGATGAGTTTGGGCTTGCACTCGAGGGCGATTTTCTCCATTTCGTCGTAGTCGACGCGACCGGTTTCTTTGGCTACGTGGTAGGCGACGGGCTTGTAGAGCATACCAGAAGCATTGACCGGGCTACCGTGTGAAAGGTGACCACCATGCGAGAGGTCGAGACCCATGAAGGTGTCGCCGGGTTCAAGCAGAGCTTGCATCACAGCCATGTTGGCCTGTGCGCCCGAGTGAGGCTGCACGTTAGCGAAGGTGGCGTTGAACAGCTGGCAGGCGCGGTCGATGGCGATTTGTTCACTCTGGTCGACGATTTGGCAACCGCCGTAGTAACGCTTGCCAGGGTAACCCTCGGCGTATTTGTTGGTCATGACAGAACCCATGGCTTCCAGCACTTGCTCACTGACAAAGTTTTCAGAAGCGATGAGTTCGATTCCGTGCATCTGACGCTCTTTCTCTTGGCGAATCAGATCAAAGATTTTTTCGTCTCTTTTCATGAATGTGTATTTAAGATTTAAAATTCAAAATTAAAGATTCAAAGATTAAATTGGCTCATGGCCATTAATTAATTCGCTGCAAAGTTGCGAAAAATTTGTGAGGTAATGAAAAAAATAAAGGTATATTTTTGCCAATTCCATCAATATTCCTTGATTTGCCGTATTTTTGCATCGATATACAACGCTGAATCTAAGTATAAAAAAGGTGATTACAATATGGAAAGCTATTTGGATAAATTTATCAGGAAATATGTCAGGAAAGTCAATCCGATGTGGTACTTGTATTATTGTTGGAGGAAAAATTACAGTGATAAAAGACTAGACGATTTTATTCAGAAAAGCTATACTCTGGAAAACAAAGAAATAGCGTCAATAAAAAAGGAGATGAGAAGATACTGGCTATGGAGAGGGGTACATCATTCCGATTTCTATGAAATGAGTCTTGATAATAAAAGTGAAAGGGAGAAAAAAAAGTTTGTGCCGAGATGGGAAGAAGTAGATCTCTATTTCCAGGTCAATGATAAACGATACATTGATATTCTAATCAACAAATGGAATTGTTATAACTGTTTTAAGGAATTCTTTAAAAGACAGATTATTCATATTTCCAAAGATGATGTTAGAAATAATAACATCAACGATGAAGTTATGGATTTTCTAGAAACACATGATAAATTTATCATTAAACCTTTGAGTTTTTATGGAAAAGGATTCAGAATCGTTGACACAGAAAAGGAATCTGCCAATGTCAAAAGTCTTTTGCAGGAATTTCTCAAACGACCTGAATTTTCCGATGGTATTTTGTTAGAACAACTGGTAGTTCAAGATGATAGATTAGCTGCATTCCATCCCGAGTCTGTAAACATAATAAGAATAACAACTGTGAACTTTGGAAATACCATAGAAACAAAATGGCCAGTATTTCAAATGGGAAGAGGGGATTCCACTGTGGTTAATGCTGCGGCCAGAGGAGTAATAGCTTCAATAGATGAAAAAACTGGAATAATAACTCGTGCTGCCGCCAAGCAACGTGGCTCGTCATTCACTATTCATCCCGATACTAAAAAACCTTTGATTGGTTTCCAGATTCCCTCATGGAATGAATTATGCGAAACCCTCAAATTAATGGCATCAAGATGTCCTGATTGTCACATAATTGGTTGGGACATGGCGTTGAGTGATAAAGGTTGGATTGTCATGGATAGCACATTTGGTCCAGAGCTTGTCGTTCAATGGGCCTTAAATCATGGCATCCGCGACGAATTTGAAGAAATAAGAAACCGTCTTCATGCAAAAAAAGGAAAAAGCTACTTGCACAGAAGGCTTGAGGATTATTTGTCGGTACCACTAAACCCGTAATGATATATAGGCTTTCTTTGATATTTTTCGGTGAACAGGTCATTAATTCGCCGAAAAGCTGAAAAACTTCGTATTTTTGCGCCCAAAATAAAAACCATAGCATCCGATGAAAAATTTTGTTGAAGAACTCCGCTGGCGCGGAATGCTGGCACAGATGATGCCAGGGACGGAAGAACTCCTCCAGAAAGAAATGGTGACGGCCTACCTCGGCACCGACCCGACCGCCGACTCGCTGCATATCGGACACCTCTGCGGCATCATGATGCTCCGCCATCTACAACACTGTGGCCACAAGCCCATTATCCTTGTGGGTGGTGCCACAGGCATGATTGGCGACCCCTCGGGAAAGAGCCAAGAGCGCAACTTGCTCAATGAAGAGACCTTGCGTCACAACCAAGAGTGCATCAAGAAGCAGGTAGCCAAGTTCCTTGATTTTGAGTCGAAGGAGCCCAATGCCGCCGAGATGGTGAACAACTACGACTGGATGAAGGACTTCACCTTCCTCGACTTCGCCCGCGAGGTAGGCAAGCACATCACCGTGAACTACATGATGGCCAAGGACAGCGTGCAGCAGCGTCTCAATGGCACTGCCCGCGATGGCCTCAGCTTTACCGAGTTCACCTACCAACTCCTGCAAGGCTACGATTTCCTTTGGCTCTACCAGCACAAGAACTGCAAACTGCAGCTGGGAGGCAACGACCAATGGGGCAACATCACCACAGGTACAGAATTGATTCGCCGCACCTTAGGTTTTGAAAATGAAGCCTTCGCCCTGACTTGTCCGCTCATCACCAAAGCCGATGGTAAGAAGTTCGGTAAGACCGAGAGCGGCAACATCTGGCTCGACCCACAGCGCACCACGCCTTACAAGTTCTATCAGTTCTGGCTCAACGTTAGCGACGAGGACGCCGAGAAATATATTAAGATTTTCACCTCGCTGGATAAAGAGACCATCGACGCCCTTATCGAAGAGCACAAGAAAGACCCAGGCATGCGCGTGCTACAAAAGCGTTTGGCTCAGGAAGTCACCGTGTTGGTACACTCACAGGAAGCCTTGGATGCCGCCATCGAAGCCTCCAACATCCTCTTCGGCAAGTCGACCAAGGAAGGCTTGGAGAAGCTTGATGAGCAGACTTTTTTGGATATCTTCGACGGCGTGCCGCAAGAGCATATCGCACGAACCGACCTCGAAGCCGGCATCCCGATTGTCGACTTCATGGCCGTCAACACGCAAATCTTCCCCTCAAAAGGCGAGGCCCGCAAGATGACCCAAGCCAACGGCGTGAGTGTCAACAAGGAAAAAGTCACTTTAGACAAGGTCATGACCACAGCCGACCTTATCGACGGCAAGTACATACTCGTGCAGAAGGGAAAGAAAAACTATTATTTAGTGGTAGTGGAATAAATCATCTCCTTCCTTACTGCAAACAAAAACGCGGCTTGATGAGTTCAGGCCGCGTTTTTGTCTTTAACATTCAACAATGCCACTACTTCGTGGCTTCCTCTGCTTCCTTTACGCTTACCCGCTTACCGTCCTTGAAAGCGATGATGAAGGCATCTGTGAAACCTAAATTGCGTACCTCTGTCAGACGCGCCACAGCTTCTGATTTGGTCTGAAAATGGCCTGAAACGTATCGATACGAACCGTTGGATTCATATACTTCCACTTCCTTTATACCCTTGAATGCCTTGTCGGTGACAGAAATCTTTCTTTTCAAAGTGGAAAACTGTACAGCAAAATAAGTATCGCCACTGACCGCAACAGGCTTATCAGTAGATTCAGTCTTGTCTGTAGTGGTAGGTTTATCTGTGACCACAGGTTTGTCAGCAACTTTGGGCTTTTCGGTGACCACAGGCTTGTCAGCAACTTTGGGCTTTTCGGTGGCCACAGGCTTGTCGGTAGTTTTTGGTTTTTCGGTAGCCACAGATTTATCAGAAGCTTTTGGCTTTTCCGTAGCTTTAGGCTTATCTGTGGTTTCGGACTTTTTGGAAACATGATTTTCAGATTCAAACTCACGCTTGTATTCTTCAAATGCACGATACAAAGCTAAAGCCATCTGCGTCTGTCCCGTCTCTGATTTGAGGAACTGTTCTTCCTTCATATTATTGATGAAACCCAACTCCACCAAAATGCTCGGCATCGAAGTCTTCCAAAGCACAAGGAAACCAGCCTGTTGCACACCTCTATTATGCCGTCCTACTTTATTAGCAAACTGTTTCTGCACTTTATCGGCAAGAGAAAGGCTTTGGTTTTGATAAAGGCTCTGCGTCATTGAAAAAATGATGTAGGCCTCTGTACTATTGGGGTCGAAATTACCGTAGGCTTTTGTATTGTCTTCCAATAAGATAACTGCATTCTCCTTCTTTGCCACATTCATATTAGCCTCATTCTTCGATTCACCCATCACATAAGTCTCTGCACCATCTGCTGTAGTGATACCTTCGGTAGAATTACAATGGATGGAAATGAACACGTCAGCCTTATTATGATTAGCAATAGCAGCACGTTCACTTAACTCAACGAACTTGTCAGTTGTTCGTGTGTAAATTACTTTTACATCCGGCAGGTTTTCTTCAATATAGGCACCGAATTTCAAAGCCACAGACAAATTGATGGATTTCTCAGTGGACAACCTGCCCAAAGCACCAGCGTCTTTACCGCCATGACCTGCATCAATGACAACAGTTTGAATCTTCTCGCCCTTTTGCGCAAAGGAGCAAAATGGCATCAGAAAAAACAAGACTAAAACACCAAATCGGAAAAACTTTCGTTGTATCATAGTGAGTTTGTTTATTTATGCGCAAAGAAAAACTATCTTTGCAGCGCATTTGACCGCACAAAAATAATCGTTTTTGTCTTGATAGAACACAAAACACATAAAATTTTTTTCCCTAGGCCTGTCTTTTATCTTCTGACGGTGCTGGCCTCAATGTTTTACGGATGCAAGCAGACCTCTCATTTCGAGAAAGATAAGCACGGTTTTGAACCTCAAATTTCAGATACGGTCATTTTGCCCGAACGCATCATTGACACTCTTGTCCTGGTATTGGATTCTGTCCAGCCTGACACAATTCCAGCGTTTATCGACACTTTGACGCTTCCAATAGACAGTCTTGCGCCTTTCGATTCACTGTCATCATTATCAGACAGCCTCGAAATAGATTCGCTCCGCCATGACACTTTGAAAAAAACGACCAAACATATCACGCGGCCGCGCTCCAATTCGGCCATCGAAACGCAAGTCATCTGCTCTGCCTCCGATTCGGTTTATCGCGACATGAGCCAAAAGAAAATCTACTACTTCGGTCAAGCTGAAGCTAGATACGACGATATTACCCTCAAAGCCGATTATCTTGAATTCGACCTTGAGACCAACACCTGCAAAGCCCGAGGCACTATCGACTCCATCGGGAAAACGCACGGTCGTCCCGTATTCACCCAAGGCGAGTCCACTTTTGAGGCCGAAGAGATGCTCTACAACTTCAGGACCAAGAAAGGCATTATTACCAAAGTGTGGACGGAGGAAAGCGGTGGTTATCTGCATGGCCAGCGCGTCAAACGCATGGATGACAACAGTATCAATATCCGATCAGGCGGCTATACCACCTGCGACCTCAAAGAGAACCCACACTATCAATTCAAATTCACCAAAGCCAAAGTCATCCCCGATGACAAAATAGTCACCGGGCCCATCTATATGACCATCTCCGACATACCTCTGCCTTTGGCGCTGCCTTTTGCCATGATTCCCAACACAAAAGGCAAAAAGTCGGGTCTCATTATCCCTACTTATGGTGAGTCGGCCAACCGAGGTTTTTATCTTGAAAATGGTGGTTATTACTGGGCCATCAACGACTATTACGACCTTCAAGTGCTGGGCGACATCTACACCCGAGGCTCATGGGGCGTCAAGCCAACTTTCCGCTACAACAAACGCTACAGATTCAACGGCTCAATGGCTTTGGGCTTCGCCGTCAACAAGATAGGCACAAAAGGCGCTGCCGACTATCAGGAAAGCACCGACTTCAAAATCCATTGGACCCATAAGCAAGACCCGAAGTCGCATCCGCGGCGCAATTTCTCCGCCGACGTGAATATTGTCAGCTCCAACTTCAACAAGTACAACGCCCAAACCGTCAACGACCAGCTGAGCAACACTTTTAAGTCGAGCGTCGCCTACCAAACCAATTTCGGCGGCAAGGTCTATCTTACCCTCAATGGCAGCCACAGCCAAAACACACTGACACACCAAGTCACCGCATCACTACCTGAACTCACCTTGACTGTCAACACCTTTTATCCTTTGAAAAATGTAGGAAAAGCGGGCAAAAAACGCTGGTACCAAAGCCTGAGTACAAGCTATACGATGAACGGCAAGGCTTACATCAACGGTGTGGACTCAGTGCTTTTCCAGGGTATTACAGATAATTTTGGCGAGTGGGCCAAGTACTTTTTCCGTGAACACGTGCATACAGGTATTTCGCATAGGATTCCCATCAGCGCAACCATCAAACTGTTTAAGCATTTCTCTTGGACCAACTCATTGACTTTCAACGACTACATGTATTTCAAGCATACCGTGCAGCAATGGGTAAGCGATAGCGACTCGACTGGACACGTACAGACCGACATCATTCATGGCTTCCGCAACTTGGTGGACTTCAATGCGAGTACCAACCTTACCACGAAAATCTATGGTATGGTCAACTTCGCAAACGGCCCCATCCGTGCCATCCGTCACGTTTTCACACCAACCATCGGATTCACCTACCGTCCCGACTTCAGTGACCCAAAATGGGGTGTTTACGATTCCTACATTGATGGAGAAGGCAACGAGCAGATTTACAACAAGTTCGGCAACGCCCTCTTTGGCACGCCCTCGCAAAACCAACAAGGATTGCTTACTTACAGCTTTGGCAACAATCTGGAAATCAAGGTGCCGTCAAGTGCCGACACTATCACGGGAATCAAGAAAATCCCAATTTTAGAATCATTCTCTATCTCGGGCAATTATGATATCACCAAAGATTCTGTAAACTTCTCTCCCGTATCGGTCAGCGGGCGCACCACCTTATTTAAGAAACTGGGCATCAACTATAGCAGTTCGTGGGATCCCTATGCTGCCGACTCGTTAGGACACCGCATCAACCGTTTCGAGATTGTCGACAACGGACGGCTGTTCCGCAAGACTAATTCCTCGTGGCGCTTTAGCATGAGCTATTCCTTCAACCAAAACGACCTCAAAAAACTGAAAGGCGAGAAAAGCAGCAAAAACCTTCGCGACGAAATCAACGAAAACGCCCGACAATCGAACATGTTCGACCCTGATGAACTAAACGAAATCTTGGGAAATCCCAACGCTTATATCGACTGGACCACACCTTGGTCGCTCTCCGTTAGCTACAACCTCACCTACACAACATCTATTGCTTATGCTGCCTTCATGGGCATCGCTACGAACACCTATGTGCACACCATCGGCGTCAATGGCGACATCAGCATCACACCAAAATGGAAAGTCACTTTCTCAACGGGTTGGGACTTCGTCAACAACAAGATTTCATACACCAACCTCAGTGTCTACCGCGACCTGCACTGCTGGGAAATGCGCTTCAACTGGATTCCTATCGGCAGCTACAAGAGCTGGAACTTCACCATCAATGTGAAAGCGCAAGCGTTGAAGGACTTGAAGTATGAGAAGAAGAAAGACTATAGGGATAATTGATGCAGAATGATGAATTATGAATGCAGAATTGGAGCAAAGTCCAATAATGTGTCTCACAATTCTGTATTCAACATTCTGCATTCTGAATTTATTGCTATCTTTGCACATTCAAACCATTAAAATTATTGCTTATGAAAAAACTGATTACGCTCATTCTCACGTTGGCCATCGGTTTTGGCCTGAAAGCGCAATGTCCTTACACTCATGCCTTCGATTTCACAGCAACTGACGTCCACGGCACTGAAATCCATCTGTTTGATATCCTCAATGGGGGACAAGCTGTGCTGATCGACTTCTTCTTCACCACCTGCGGTCCTTGCCAGCAGGCTACTCCGAAAATAGTCGAATCCTACTATGCCATGGGCTGCAACATGCATGATGTGTTCTACATGGAAATCGCCATGGGTGACAGCGATGCGGCTTGCCTCAACTGGGTCAACACCTATGGTGTAGAGTATCCCACCATCAGCGGGCAGGCAGGCGGTACAGACATTTGTAACCAATATGGCATCACGCAATACCCTACGGTTATTCTCATCATGCCCAACCACCAAATCGCCATCCAAGACTTATGGCCTATCGACAATGCCCAATCCATCATCTCCGCTCTGGAAGGTCAAGGTCTGGAACAGCACGACTGCAACGGCACGTCAACTTGTGAAGCTCCCACCGACCTTGTCGCCTCCTTTGAAACTCTTATTCTCGAGTTTGATGAAAGTCCAACCATCAACCTGAATTGGACTGCATCGGAAACGGCCCAATCCTACAACATCTATCGCGACGGTGAACTGATTGCCAACGTAACCGAAACCAACTATTCAGACAACGACAGTATTTATGGCCTAAACGAGTACTGTTACACGGTTACTTCGGTTTGCGAAGACAACTTGGAAAGCGATGCCAGCAATGAATCCTGCATTGTTCCCGAATATGTTTCGATTTCTTTGGACACTATATATTATGAAGATGGATACATTGGTAAGTCTCGAGGCGGCTTTGGTGACATTGATGTTTTTAATTTCACAACACAAGATTTGGTATTTGGTGAATTCACATCAGAGGAATTCGGTGAATACCTCCATCTGTATGATTGGGATTATGAAGAACTTACCCAAGGTTTTACGCTAGCTTCCGGCGAATACGAAATCATATATTTTAGCTTATATTCTTATCCATTAAAAGACCAAATTTATACAGGGCACATGCATGTCAGCACATCTGTAGGAGATTTTGAATGGTTTATTGTTTACACATGGATTGAAAATGTCGATGAGACGCATCAACCGTCACTTATCAGCATTTTCCCCAACCCCGCCAACGACTTCGTGACCTTGAAGGGCGAAAGCCTCGGCATGGTAAGCATCTATAATGCCCTCGGTCAGAAAGTGGATGAGTTTGAGCCCAACGACACCGAAATTCGCATCAATACTGCTGGCTATGAAAACGGCATTTATGTCGTCAAGGTTGGCGAGAAAGCTTTGCGCTTTGTTGTGAAACACTAATATCGTATACACGCTTTGCGTCACTACGAGGAACGAAGCAGTCCAGACACTTTGCTTTTGGCAGGTCTTTCTGGATTGCTTCGTTGTTTTCTGAAAATATTCCCTGCAAGGAGATTTCAAAATATATTGAATTTTGTTGGTTTTGTCCGAAAATCATTATTTTTGCCTTTTCAAACCAATTAAAATTCATCGCTTATGAAAAAACTTATTACGCTCATTCTCGTGCTGGCCATAGGTTTTGGCCTGAAAGCGCAATGTCCTTTGACACAAGCCGTTGACTTTACGGCTACTGACATTCATGGCACAGAAGTCCATTTGTTCGATATCCTTGATGGTGGTCAAGCTGTGCTTATTGACTTCTTCTTCACCACTTGTGGCCCCTGCCAACAAGCTACACCGAAGATTGTTGAATCCTACTATGCCATGGGCTGTAATATGCACGATGTGTATTATGTCGAAATTGCCACTGGCGATAGCGATGCTGCATGTCTTAATTGGGTGAACAATTATGGTGTGGAATATCCTACCATCAGTGGCGTAGGTGGCGGTACGGCCATTTGTAGCCAATACGGCATCCAAGCCTATCCTACGGTTATTCTCATTATGCCTAACCATGAGATTGTCATCCAAGACTTGTATCCTATCCCTAATGCCCAAACTGTCATCAATGCCTTGGAACAACACGGACTGCAGCAGCATGACTGCAATGGCGCGACCTACGACCCTCAGGTGAGCATCACGGTTGACCAAGTGCTGGAGACCGAGGTGACGGCCACCTTTACGCCCAATGAGGATTGCGCTTCTTACGGCTATATGATGGCCACTGAGGCAGAAATCCAGGAATGGATGGGCATCGCTGGCCTAGACCTTCCCGAATACCTTTGGAACTACGGTATGCCTGGCTCGGGAGTCATCTCCAACACCTTCAGTGACTTGACGCCCAACACGGAATATGTAATCTACGCAGTGCCCGCCGACATTGACGGCAACCTCGGTGAGGTCGTCCAAGAGCCTGTTACCACTACGCCGGGCGGTGGCACAGAAATCATGCCCGACTTCACTGCCACCGACATCGAGGGCAACACTATCCACCTTTACGATATCCTTGATGCAGGTCAGGCTGTGCTAATCAACTTCTTCCTCACCGGCGACCCATTCAGCGAGCAACCCATGCCCGACATGACCGAAGCCTATCGTCTTTATGGCTGCAACGCACACGATGTGTTCTTCATGGAAATCTCGCCCAACGGCCACGACGATGCCTGCCAAACCTGGGCCGACCAATTCGGCGTGAAATATCCTACCATCAGCCGCGACGGTGGCGGAAATGACATCGCCCAAGCCATCCCTGTAGGTTACTATCCCACCATCATGCTCATCCGTCCCGACCACACCTTCGCTAATCGTGACATCTATCCGCCTACGCTGGAATACATTATTAATGCTATGAACGCAGAAGGTTATGAGCAATATGCGTGCCCATTTGAAGAAACGCTGACTTTCAGTGAGGATACAGTGAATATAGTTGACAATCAATATGAAATTAATTGGATTACCGTATACAACAATACTGCTGAAGACGCTATAGTTACCAGTATTCATGACGAATACGAGTATCTGGCTTTCAATATAGATGGCGAAGATATTTATTGCTATGAACCAATAGAAATCTCCATTCCTCAAGGCGAATCCAAGGAGTTAGGTATTGTATGTAATGTCGTCGCCAAGAGCATCGTGCCTGATATTGTCACCTTAACAAGTAACCTGCCCGATGCCTCCTTTGTTGTGATGCTTGAAGAACCATGGTCCGTCAATGACAACACAGCTTCTGTCAGCCTCTTCCCCAACCCCGCCAACGAAAGCGTGACCCTCAAAGGCGAAAACCTCAGCATGGTGCACGTCTATAATTCTCTCGGCCAAAAGGTGGACGAATTCGAGGCCAACGGCTGCGAACTTCGCATCAACACGACGGGCTATGAAAACGGCGTTTATGTCGTGAAGGCTGGTGAGAAAACGCTGAGATTTGTTGTGAAACATTAAACTAAAAAAGACACCTTACGCCTCTTGTCCTCATGGCGGAGGAACATCCGCCATCCCTCGTGCAGAATCGTCATCTAAAAGCACGAGGGATTGCGGGGCAAGCCCGCAATGAGGACAAAGGGCATAAAGTACCCCATATCCCATGAAAATAACCATCCTTCGTTCCTCATTCCAGACCGACGAATTTGTCAAAAACGAATATGCCGACCTGATTCAACGGCTGAAAAACGAATGTAATGCCGAAATCAATATCATGGGTGACGAATCGGTAGAGACGTGGCGCGCCGCGTCTCTACAATCGTTACCCGATGCATTTATGATCGCCACCGGCGGTGTGGAAAACCTGTTCAAACGCATCTGGTCGGCCATCGATGTTGAAACCATGTGTGGGCCGTCGCGCCAAAAAACCGTCACCATGATCGCTGACGGACGCAACAATTCCTTGGCTGCCGCTTTGGAGATACTGACCTATTTGGGCAATATCGGAGTGGAAGGTAGAATTTTGCATGGGACGAATGATGAAATTATATCGACCGTGATGGAGACGCACGGCAGTGCGTCTCTACGGGGAAGAATCGGGTTGTTCGGTCAACCCTCCGACTGGCTCATCGCCAGCGGGGTGGACCGCGATTATCTCCACCAACATTATGGCATCGAAACCATCGACATCGACCTGCAACGCCTCATCGATGGCATCAAAACCATTCCGCAAACCGAGGCCGAAAAGATGGCGCAAACCATACTGAAACGCGCCAAAGGTGTTGTGGAGCCTTCGGATGCCGACATGTTGGAGGCCGCCAAGGCTTATCTCGCCATCAAACGCATCTGCCAAGAGGAGCATTTGGATGCCATGACCATCCGTTGTTTCGACATCGTGAAAGCCTGCGGCACGACGAGCTGTTTGGCTTTGGCCCTGCTCAACGACGAAGGCATTGTGGCAGGCTGCGAAGGCGACATGCAGACGTTGATGAGCATGTATCTGGCCAAACGTTTGTGCGGCGAGGTGGCTTTCATGGCAAACCCGTCACAGCTCACCGACCAATCGTCCATGTTGGCGCATTGCACCATCCCACTGACGATGTGCGATGAGACAACGATACGTTCGCATTTCGAATCATCCATTGGCGTGGCCATCCAAGGGGTATTGCCTCTCACCGACTACACCTTATTTAAATGGGGTGGCTCCAAGCTCGACCGCTTTTTTGTCACCGAAGCGCAAGCCGTCGAAACGCCATGCAGCAACCATTTCTGTCGCACGCAAATCACACTCAACGTAAACCTGAAGCCTTATCTGCTCCAGCATTCCATCGGCAACCACCACGTCATCATCCGTGGACGGCATGCCGATCAAATCCGGCAGTTTATGCTAGAGAACGATATTGTTGAATGCAAAATGTAGGATGATGAATGCATAATTATACAAGTGATGCTGGGCTTCGCCCCCTCATTCTGCATTCTACATTCTTAATTCAGCATTCAAAACGTGTAGCCGAATGAGAAATAAGCTCCAAAACGGTTTTCTGAGTATCTATTCGCCCAATGCGCTGTCAGCGAGATGGGACCCAAAGGACTTTTGTAGGAATACTTCAAGCCCGCACCATGTACTTCAACTAACTTAAGCTCGTCCTCATACGGCATTAGAGGTACCACACCCCAATCCATCATGACATTGTACATGGCTGTCAGATAGTGGTTTCCATAAAAGTTATAACGCAAGTCGACACGAAGCACGCTGGCATTGTCGTCCGCCACCTCCACAGCACCAAAACCGATGAAAGGCATTTGGTCATCAAGATGACGCCCTGGAACCTCGCTGCCATAAATACTCCACAAGTTGAAATAACCGGGAATACCTGTCACATAACGGCCATACACTTGAGGAATGATGGTGAATCTCCCACCACCTGGTGTGATGTAGGATTGCAAATTGTATGCGAGATCGAAGTATCCGCTTTGTGTAACATACTCCTCTCCAGTTTGGTGACTCAAATTAAAATGATAACGACCTGTTACGCTTGCCTTGATGCCATGGTTGGCAAAATAGGCATCATCAAGATTGTCGAATTCCATGTTGACAAACGGAGTAACCAGTTTGTTGGGCACAAAGATGATGGAATCAAATGCATTACCTTCTATCGAGGAAAGATCAAATGTCGTACTGGCGAATGATACGCCGACCTTGGTACTAAAGTTGAGCAGATGAAACTGTGAAATATAGGCGCTTAGCTTATTCTGCTGGTAACTCAGATTGAACATTTTGCCCACGGTAGCCGTCGTCCTGAAATGCTCGTTGCGAAAATCGTAAGCCACGTTAAAGTTGGCCACAGATGGCACGGCGTATGTATAGGTGAGATTGATTTTGGGGTTATAGCTAAGCTTGAAATTCGCGTTCAACTTCGAGCCTTTGAATCTCTTCTCATTGAGACCGATTTTGAGCAACAATGCAGCGCCTTCCTCAGTATCATAACGCACACCCAAGCCGAAGACATGGGGCTTGGCAGGCTTCATGTTGACAGTCAAGTCGTAGGCATCCGAAAGCTGGTGGTTCCAATGCGAAGAATCGCTTTCCTTGATTTGGTAAGTGATTTCGTCGAAACTGCCCGTGCCTCGAAACACCTTCATCGCCTGTTCGAGGTCGTCTTGAGAGTATTTATTGCCGTCTACAAGTTTGCCTTTGCGAGTGAGCCAGCGGCTGTCGCGAGGGCTCACGTTGTTGATGGTGATGCTTCTGAGAAGAACGGATTCCTGTTTCAGGTTCTTGGCACGGGGCGCACGCAGCGTCTTGCCGACGGGATGACCCGCCGAGGCATCCACAGCCTGTTTGACGGCCAACAGTTGGTCGTGGAAGCCATTGGCACTCTTGTAGCCTCGGCTTACCAAGGTGTCGATGGCCTCGGGCGTAAAGCTGAGCATCCCGAAACCGCTGATGTCGGGGATGATGTGGACAGTACACATGGAACGGTTATCCACACGCTTGGCGCTCGTACTATTGGTGACCAGACGGGCAAACAACTGTGGCAGTGACTTGAGGTCGGCAATGGTGACGTCTTTGTTCGAAGTGACCTCAACGCCGATGATGATGTCGGCGCCCATATCCTTTAGCACATCGGCCGGGAAGTTGTTCACCAAGCCGCCGTCGACCAACAACTTATCGCCTATCGCGACTGGCGAAAACAGGCCAGGAATGGCCATGCTGGCACGCATAGCCGCAGGCACGCTACCACTGCGCAACACAACCTCGTCGCCCGTAATCATGTCGGTGGCAACGCAGGCAAACGGAATGGGCAGGTCGTTGAAGTCCATCTCCTCCTGATAACCGACGCACAGATTGTTGAACAGGTTGATGAGCGAACTGTTGTTGACGTAGGCACTTGGCAACTGGCTGATAAACGAGGAATTTGGGTCGCGGTCGAAGAGGCTCTCGAGGCTGAAAGGCACATTGAGCACCATAGTGGAATTGCGCAACCTTGCCTCTTCCGACATCATGGATCGGTCGATTTTGTTGCCGATGTATTCCGACCAGTCCATGCTGGCAATGAGCTGAGTGAGTTCGTCGGGCGTATAGCCCAAGGCATACAAGCCGCCGATGATGGAGCCCATGCTGGTGCCCGCCACATAATCGACGGGGATGCCCATGTCCTCGATGTATTTCAAGACCCCGATGTGGGAAGCGCCCTTGGCACCGCCACCACCTAAAACCACACCCACTTTGAGGCGCGGCGGACGGATGGTATCATTGTGGGCGTTCATGACAAAGGATGCCAATAGGAGTGCGATAAGCAAACATACTTTTTTCATTTTCATAGGATTTTAAAACGGCAAAAGTACGTTTTTTTCGGCAAAGCACACCCCTTTGTGAATCAAAACGTATAACCGAATGAGAAATACGCTCCGAAAAGGCTTCCAATATAAGTATTAGACCAATGAGCAGTGAGTGAGATGGGACCTATTGGGCTATCGTAGGAATATTTCAATCCAGCTCCTCGCAAATCAGAATCAAACACATCGGAAAGAGTTGCATCAGCATAGGCCAAATTACCCGGATAAGCAACCCTATTGTACATAGCAGTCAGATAATGGTTCCCATAGAAATTGTAGCGCAAGTCCAAACGTAACACAGTGGTATTTTCACCAGAGTGTTCCACCGTGGTAAGTCCGATAAAAGGCATCTGTTCCTCAAAATGACGGCCTGCCACTTCCCCACCATACAAATTCCACAAATTGTAATACATAGCTAATCCAGAGATATAGCGTCCATACACTTGAGGAATGATAGTTAAGCGCCAGTCACCAGGAGTGATATAAGATTGGAAGGCGTAGGCGAGTTCAAAGTACTTTCCACTAAATTCTTTATTCCTTTCGGGAGTCACGTCTATATTATAGCGTCCTGTAAGTCGTGCCTTGATACCATGTTTGGCAAAATAGTCATCGTCCAGATTATCATAGCCAAAAGTGACAAAAGGTGTAAGTAGCCTATTATGCGTATAGACAACTGAATCCATGGAGCTACCCTCCATAGAGCTAAGGTCGTATGTAGTACTTGAGTAAGACAACCCTGCCTGAGCACTGATGTCAAGCAGATGGAACTGTGAGATGTAGCCACTCAATTTTTGCTGATGATACCGCATATTGACACCTCTGTTTGCATCATTCATCATCATCCTGAAATGCTCATTACGAAAGTCGTAGGCAAGGTTAAAATTGGCCAACGACGACCTCGAATAGGTGTAAGTCAGGTTGAGACGGGGATTATAGCTCAGTTTGGCGCTGAAGCCGAGCTTCCAGCCATTGAACTTCTTCGCATTCAAGCCAATATTGAGTAACAATGCAGCACCTTCATCGGTGTCATAACGAACGCCCATGCCAAAAAGATGGGGTTGGGCTGGTTTCACCTTGACCCTCAAGTCGTAGCCATCCGAAAGTTGATTGTCCCAATGAATGGAGTCGCTTTCCTTGACCTGATAGGTGATTTCATCATAGCAGCCCGTGCCACGGAAAATCTTCATGGCATTTTCGATGTCTTCTTCTTTATAACGATTCCCTACTTTCAGATTGCCCTTACGAATGAGCCAGCGGCTATCCCGATCGCTAACATTGTCGATGGTGATGGATTGGATGAGCACAGGATCTTTGGCCAAATTATATGCATGAGGTGCATGAAGTGTTTTGTTTACAGGATGGCCTGCCGAAGCATCCACGGCCTTTTTGATGGACAACAGCTGGTCATGAAAATCGTTAGCACGTTTATAGCCCCTGTTCACCAAAGTATCGATGGCCTCGGGAGTGAAACTCAACATACCGAATCCACTAATGTCGGGAATGATATGGATATCGCATAATTCACGGTTTTTCTCTCTTTTGTTACTTGTGCTGGTGATGAGCAGACGTGCAAATACTTGGGGCAAGGACTTCAAATCATTAATCGTGACGGCCTTCGTGGATGTGACTTCAACACCAATAATAATGTCGGCACCCATATCTTTGAGCACATCGGCGGGAAAGTTATTCACCAAGCCACCATCAACCAGCACCATGTCGCCAATTTCAACGGGCGAGAACACACCTGGTATGGCCATGCTGGCTCTCATAGCATTAGGCACACTTCCATCACGTAGTACCACTTCCTTACCCGTAATCATATCCGTGGCCACGCAAGCGAAAGGAATGGGCAAATCGTTAAAATCCATCTCCTCTTGATAACCGACACACAAGTCGTTAAACAAGTTGATGAGCGAACTGTTGTTGACATACGCACTCGGCAATTGGCTGATAAATGACGAGTTGGGGTTACTGTCAAAAAGGCTTTCATGGCTGAAGGGTACTTGAAGCAATAAAGTGCTGTTGCGTTGTCTCATCTCTTCCGACATCATGGGGCGGTCAATCTTGTTGCCGATATATTGCGACCAATCTATGTTGGAAATCAGTTGGGTGAGTTCGTCGGGGGTGTAACCCATGGCATAAAAACCACCAATGATGGAACCCATGCTGGTACCTGCCACATAATCAACAGGGATGCCCATCTCTTCGATGTATTTCAACACACCAATGTGGGTAGCACCTTTGGCACCACCACCACCTAAAACCACGCCCACTTTGAGACGGGGAGGACGAATGGTATCGTTTTGGGCTTGAAGCATCAACGAAGCCGACATCAAAAGGATAATCAAGTAAAGCTTTTTCATTTTTCCGGAATTAGGGTGATAAACGCGCAAAAATAAGGTTTTTCGGTAAAACAACATAAAAAAGAAAGCCGCTCTTTGAGCGGCCTTCCATTACCCCAAAAGTTCATTTGAGTGAACAAGAACGATTATTTCTTCTTCAATTTACCCAAACGAGCGGTCACCTTATAGGTGGTCTTTGAGTAGATGTCAGTGCCAAGTACCGGAGCGTGACGGTGGGATTCCACTTGTGGATAGACCACTACGTCATAGCCAGGGTTCTTTTGCATCAGGTCATACAGAGCGTAGTTAGCACCTGAAGGAATAGCTATTCCGACGTAAGGAATAACTGTGCCAAAGTCAGAAGTCGTACCGATTTCCTCAGTGCCGAAGAGGTGTTGCCAGTCGATGCCGATTACGCGGACGACGGTGGCTTCACCAGTCACTTGATCAGAGAGGGTGAAGTCTTCAGCATGATACTCAACATAAGCTTCGGGACTCTTCATGCTGTGGCGGTAAGTGTTGCAGCTAGCCATGAACAACAAGGCGATACCGCAAATCAGTAACAGTCTAAATTTTTTCATGATTCTTTGAATTTAGTTAATTGATTTAGTTAATTGATTTAGTTAATTATACGATAATTTAATGGGGTCATTTTTTGAAATTGCTTGAAAAGCTAATGGTGCCATATAAGGCATGGCTTGAGGCCACAGCGCCGATTTCAAGCATTTCAATGGGTCTAAACATCAGCCCAACACCATAATTGAAATGATTCTCCATGGTCAGGCGTTTGTATTCGTGGTAAATGGATCTTCTCTCTACATCGATGCCAATGGAGTTGCCGATCGTCTTTCCCGTTGTTTCATTGCTGTAACCAATCAAAGGCGTCACGTACAACCAGGAAGTTACAGGAATCTGATAGCCAACATTGATGGCAAGAGCCGTATGATCGTTATATTCGGCCTGGGTCACATGCCTATCCCAACGGTGTTGGGGCGATTGATAAATGAAATCCAAATAGAGGCCAGATAATGATAAATTGATACCTGTGCCAAAGCCGGAAAGGTTTTCCGCATATCCCTGTGAAGTAAGATTATAGCCTACAACTCCTAGATTAACACCTATAGAAGCACGACGATTGTTCGAAAAATCAAACCATTGTGCGTTGGCGCTGCCAACAAAGAGTGCCAACATAGCCGCTAAAAGAACTGCTTTTTTTCTCATTTTGATTTTAAATTAATGTTTGGTTTTGTAAAGGGAGCCTCCAACAAGAAGGCTCCCCAATATTAATAAGTTGTTTTACATCATTAGGAACGACATCATCACACCAGCTGCAACAGCCGAGCCGATAACGCCGGAGACGTTGGGGGCCATGGCGTGCATGAGCAGGTGGTTCGACGGGTCGTATTTCTGACCTTCCACTTCGACGACACGGGCGCTATCCGGCACAGCCGAAACGCCAGCGGCACCAATCATCGGGTTGATCTTCTCCTTCAAGAAGAGGTTCATCAACTTGGCACCGAGCAGACCGCCAGCGGTGGCCACGCAGAACGAAGCAGCACCGAGGATGAAGATCTTGATGGAGCTCGAGGTCAAGAACACGGAGGCCTGCGTTGAAGCACCCACAGTGAGACCCAAGACGATGGTCACGATGTCAATCAACGGGTTGGAGGCGGTGTTCTGCAAACGCTTCACAACGCCCGACTCCTTGATGATATTACCGAAGAACAGCATACCCAACAGCGGCAGAGCCGTGGGGCTGATAAAGGTGGTCAGGATGAGGCCGACGATGGGGAACATGATCTTTTCAGTCTTGTTAACCATACGCGGGGCACCCATCTTGATGAGGCGTTCTTCCTTGGTGGTCAGCAAACGGATAATAGGCGGCTGAATCACGGGCACCAAAGCCATGTAGGAATACGCTGCGATGGCGATGGGACCGATGAGGTTACGTGTGCCGTTCATGCCGTTGGCCAAACGTGATGACAGGAAGATGGCGGTAGGGCCGTCAGCACCACCGATGATACCGATAGCGCCAGCCTCACGCAGGTTGAAGCCGAGATACAAAGCACCGATGAAGGTGATGAACACACCCAACTGGGCGGCGGCACCGAGGATCATCAGTTTCGGGTTGGCGATGAGCGACGAGAAGTCGGTCATGGCGCCGATGCCCAAAAAGATCAACGGAGGATACACACCTGAGGTCACACCGAAGTACAGGTAGTTCAGCACACTGCCCTTTTGGTAAAGACCCGTCTGGAGGTTCAATTCTCCGCTTTGGAACACGCTCGTCATCAAGCCTTTCACACCTTCGATGTCGTTGTTGACCAGGCCATAATCAGCCATGTTCAGATGCTCGACCGATTTGATGGCTTCGCTCAGCACCATGTGCTTGTCGCCTGGGTTGTCGCCAAAGACGGCCACCAACAAGGCTTTAGCGGTGTCCATATCGAAATTGAGTGTGGCTGGATCTAGTGCTTGTAGATTGGCCATGGCATCGGCGAAGGTCACGCCGAAACCTTGGAAGAACGGGATATTACCCACGATGATACCTGTACCAATCGGGATGAGCAGCATAGGTTCAAACTCGAAGCGGATAGCCAGGAAGATGAATAGGATACCCACCAAAATCATGATGATGTTGCCCAACTTGCAATTACGGAAACCCGTAAGCAGCCAGAAGTTGTGCAGACCTTCGCTCAGACGTTCTTTGGTGGACATTTCCTTAACTTCCTCTTTAGTGGCATGGGCTTTGACATTCTTGTTTTCCAAAGTCGTCACGCGCTTGTCGAGGTTCTGGATTTGCTGACCCAGTTCGGCCGACTTTTGCTGTTCCGCGACAATCGCGTCAGCCATCGCAGCCAGCTGGGCATTGCTTTCCTCTGGGGTCATCTCGCTCACTTGCTCGGTCTTACTGCCCAAGTCTGAAATCCTGGTGGCGAACATCGGGTTGTTGACCACCACTAGATTGAGCAGCATCAGGAGCACCAAGGAGCCGAGGATGACCGCAGGTCTTCTGTAAATACTTTTCTTGCCTAACATGACCTTATCCGATTACGATTAAAGTATCACCTTGAAGCACATTGTCGCCCTGGCGGCAGTTGATGGCGGTAATGGTACCGTCAGCTTCGGCCAGCAGGTTGTTTTCCATCTTCATGGCTTCGTACATAAGCAACTTGTCGCCCTTCTTAACGGCGTCGCCTTGCTTGACGAAGATCTGCATGATGGTTCCAGGAAGCGGAGCGGCCATCTTGTAGCCGGCACCACCTGCAGCAGCGGCCGGTCTCGGAGCGGCAGTTTGGGCAGGAGCGCTGGCGGCGGGCTTGGCGGCCGGACGGGCCACGGGAGCGATCACCGGAGCGGCTTGCTCTTCCATCTCCACTTGATATTCAGTGCCATTCACATTGACGGTCGCGATGTTGCCTTCAATGTTCTGGACTTCAACTTCGTATGGTTTCCCACTAATGGTGAATTTGAATTTTTTCATGATTGTTCGATTTAACGTTTCCAGTGTCTAACTCCGTAATTTTTGTCGTTCCAAGAAGTCACTCTTCTTTCGATGGTGATCACATTGCTTTCCTCGTCGTGAAGGTTGGTCGAGAGATATAGAGCCATACCGATGGCGGCTTGCACCTCGGCAGGAATCTCACCCGCAGCCACTTTAACCGTGGGCTTCACCGTCACAGGCTTGATCTCCTTCACTTCGTTCTTCTTGGCATCCTGCTTCTTGAAATAGGCAGCCACGCCACGGAAGATGGTCGAGAGGATGAAGAGGGCAATGATGACGATGAGGAAACCAGCGATGGTGACAATCCAGCCTTTGGTGTAGACCCAATCTTCGTGAGCCAACAGTAATGATATTTGTAACAGGTTCATCGTTTCAAGGATTTACGGTTACAGCGGGATGTTCGAATGTTTCTTCTCGGGGTTGGCGAGGCGCTTCGTCTCAAGCGTACGCAGGGCACGGATGACACGGAAACGGGTGTTGCGCGGCTCAATCACATCGTCGATGTAACCGAACTTGGCAGCCTCGTACGGGTTGGCGAACTTCTTGGTGTATTCATCCACCTTCTTGGCAACGAACTCGGCGCGCTCTTCGGGGTT
>ONFO01000034.1 GCA_900317155.1 uncultured Bacteroidales bacterium | reverse complement strand
GAAATGGCTTTCCATGGTTTCCAAGGCGTTGATGTATTCCGCGCAGGCCTCCTCAAGGTTGTTTTGTTCGTAATAGCCGACACCATTAATATAATGGGCGCGGGCATCCAGAAACGAGATGGTGGAGACGTTGCGCACAACGCCAATGCAAAGACTTAACGAATCGAAATAACGCACTACCTGCTGCAAAGCCGGGCGGTTGCTTTGGCCGTAGTCGTTTTTGTAGAGCAACTCCGAAATCAGCAGCTGGCAGTAATGCTCGTTAAACTTATCAAGGCTGTCGGCCTGGGGACTGCCTGCAAAATGTTGCAGCACAGCCAAGGCGCTGTCGGGCTGGCGCCACATCAGGCTGTCGATGGCGGATAACTCTGGATTTGGCCCTTCTTCGCTTTGCCCATGTTCAGCGACCTCAGCCGATGGGGTGCAGGCTACCGTAAAGGCAATAACCAACAATACTATGCAGTGCATCAGTTTCATGCCCGCAAAAATAGGAAATATTAATCAGAACTGGAAATAAATGAACGATTGTAGGTCGGCCGTGATGAACTGGTAGATGACGAATACGATGAGGGCGCAGACCACAATCATCAGCGGGATGGGCATCTTGGCAAACCAGATGCGGTAGCGCCGCTTGAAATTCTCAGGCAACCAATGGATAACCAGCCCTATCACGATGAGGATAAACACATTGCGATAGTGGGTAATGATGTCAGGAATCCTGTTCAAGTCCCAATGACTGCCCATTTGGTTGACCATATTCTTGGCCGTGTTCCACGCCGTTTCGTTGGCCTCGGCAGGGTCGAGGTTGGAACCGCTGCGGAAGAAGAGTCGCGTGAAGGTGATGAAAGTAAAGGTCTGGAAAATAGCCCACGCGTCTTGTAGCCATTGCCAAGGCTTTTTTCCTCCGAATAGGTTGTAAGTCATGCGGATGATATTCCCACATAAGACGATGAGGCACCACACGCAAAGCACATAAAACACGGGTTGGGGCGTGTAATAGCAAAGCAGCTTTAGTCCGGCGGTTACAATAAGGATAAACAAGGTGCGCACATACACATTCCAATCTTGCCAAAAACGGTAAAACACCATTCCAAGCCCGTTCAGGCCACCCCATATCATGAAATTCCATGAGGCTCCATGCCACAATCCACCTAGCAGCATCGTGTCCATACGGTTGATTTCGGTGGTGATTTTTCTTCGTTTTTTAGGAACGAAAATGGCCACAACCCCTAATGTCAAAGCGATGGCACCAACGCCGACAGCCACCCATAGGCTGTTGGAGAGGAAAACCGCGATGGCTGCAATCACGATGATGATGCAGAACGAGCCAAAGGTGGCTTTGCGGTTGCCTCCCAAGGGGATGTAAAGATAGTCTTTCAGCCAGCGCGACAGCGACATGTGCCAGCGGTTCCAAAACTCAGCAGGGCTCTTGGCCTTGTAGGGCGAGTTGAAGTTCTTGGGCAGATAAAAGCCCATCAGCATGGCCACGCCGATGGCGATGTCGGTGTAACCCGAGAAGTCGGCGTAGACCTGCAACGAATAGCCGAACAAGGCCATCAGGTTCTCGAAGCCTGTAAACATCAAGGGCTGTTCAAACACACGGTCGATAAAGTTGATGGCGATGTAGTCGCTGAGCACGATTTTCTTTACCAAGCCGTTCATGATCCAAAAGACAGCGATGCCAAACTGACGGCGACTGAGGAAGTATTTCTTGTGCAGTTGCGGGATGAACTCGTTGGCTCTCACGATGGGACCGGCCACCAGCTGCGGGAAGAAGCTGACATAGAAGCCGAAGTCGAAGATGTTTTTCACAGGTGAGATGCGCTTGCGGTAGACATCCATGATGTAGCTGATGGCTTGGAAAGTGTAGAACGAGATGCCTACGGGCAGCAGGATGGAGTCAACGCTGAAGCGGTTGTCGCCCGTGATTTGGTTGCCTACCCATGAGAATACGTCGAACACACGGAATTTCAATCCAGTAAGGTTGTTGAGGACATCTGTAAGGAAATAGGCGTATTTGAAGTAGAAAAGCGTGAACAGATTGACAATGACGCTGATGGCCAACACCATATTCCGGCTTCCGTCTTTCTTTCGCGAATGCAGCCATTTGCCCGCAAAGAAATTAAATAAAGTGATGAAAATCAGTATTAAAGTGAAGAGCCCGCTGGTTTTGTAATAGAAGAACAAGCTGACGAAAAACAAATAGGTGTTGCGGAGCAGACACTTGTTTTTGAACAGGCAGAAAAAGGCGAACACGATGGCGAAGAACGCCCAAAAATAAAACTGGGTGAACAACAAGGGATGTGCCTTGTCGAACGAAAACAGATTTTTCAGGAAATCCAATGCTATTTCAGGAAAAGTCAACATGTCACGGTCGTTTTGCAGTGGATTTAATGTGTTCTATATATCTATCAATGAAGGCATTGTAAAGCAAATCGCCCAACAGCCTGTAGCCTTCGTTGGTGAAATGCACCTTGTCTTTCTTGGCCAAGCCTGCGTCTTCCCATTCCTTCATCGAATTCAGCCCGCCCATGATGTCGAATTGGTCCCACACGGCAGCATTGTATTTTTTCCCCATTTCCATGAAGGCCTGTTGCGCCACCAAGCCGTTTTCGTTCACCTGGTATTTGTTTTTCTTTATCCTTTTGAAGCTGTCGTTGTTGGTCATGAAAAGCATGGCACAATCAGGATTGACGCGTTGGATGATTTTGATGAGTTCCTTGTAGTTCTGCTTGAAAATCCACTTGTCGAAGTCTTTTTCTGCCGCGTCATTGATGCCGATGCCAAAGATGACGAGGTCGGGCTTGATCAAGGCAAGGTCGCGTTCGAAGTCTTCGCAGCGCAAATAAGAAGGCACACTGGCTCCATTGACGCCTATGCCGTGCACATTGATTCCTGTTTTTTCGCTTTCCAACAGAATGCCGGTGATGGTGAACTCACCAGAGATAGAGTCGAAATAGATATGGATGGAATCGGTATAGGAAGGCAAGTCGAAAATGTAGGAGGATAGTTGTTCGTCACGATGGGCCCGAATAGTGGTTCCGTCGTAGCTGACCAAAGGTTCCACATTGACGGTATCGGCGAACCCAAGAAGGGTCACCTTGTTGAAATCGAAAACTGGCGGCATGAGGGAAGGATAGCGCTCGCGGGTGATGATGCTGACGGAGGCGATGGAGTCGGCGGTGGTGATGGCAGCCCCTGCCAGTCCCATCCGTTTTTCGTTTTCATTTTTCACGGCATTGCGGCAATAATCCCACGAGCCGGTATATTTTACCATGTAATAGGATGGGTTGTTGGTGCTGCCGGCTGAAAATGGGAAGACGAAACTCTGTCCGCCAATCAAATCAGTGCCAATGCTTAATAAATTGTCGCGAAACTGCTGCGTGAAAACACCCGCCTGCACATGTGAACCGCCAATGTGCATGATGGTGACATTGCCATCGCCCAAAAACAAGACGGAATCCAGTTTTTGGAAGAACTGTTCCATAGGCAAGCTGTCGCCTGGATAGACAATCCGATTCCGTTCAAAATGCGTGAACGGGTAGTTTGGGACCTCTTTCGTCAAAGGTTGCGTCTGACCAAAGGCTGTCAGCGTTGCTAATGCCCAAAAAAGTATGACGAGGATTCTTTTCATCGTTTGGATTGGGCATAAGGTTGATAGATGGGTAAATGCTTTCTGTAGGCTTCTCTAATTGAATCCTCGGTTTTGTCACTGTTGATAAAGTCGATGACGTATTGGGAGGGCACGTGCTTGCGCAGTTGGTAGAAGTCGTAATAGGTGGTGAACGACTTGGCCAAGTCGGAACCGATTTCCTGTGCGCCGTGGAACGTGAAGTGAATATGGTCGGGGCCAGCCAATGCGGGTTTGTGTTTCACCCATTGCACCATCGAGCCTTCGCCGCCCATCACATGAAACATGTCCCAATAGGCAATGTTATTGCGTAGGGCCATCGAGCGAAGAGAGTCGTTCAGCTCTGGAAGACCTTTCCATGTGCCTAACTTTCCATTGTAGCTCTTGCTCATGTCGGCAGGACCGATGAATATCAATGTGGCTTTGGGAGCCACACGTTTCACATAGTCGATTTGTTTCTCCAATTCTCTGGTATAGGCTGAAATACTGCTGGAGGAGGTGATGCCTGGCATTCTGTTTCCGCCAAATTGCAGGATGATTAGTCTGGTGTCGAGAAGGGCGAAAGACTGCCTCATGGTGGGCTCGTCAATGCGGGTGAATATGGTTCCCGAACATCCGCGCAAGGCTACATTATCGATGGCCACGCCTGGTTCACCGTCGAGCAGGATGGCATAGATTTCGGCATTACCCTTGAAGTTGATGGTACCGCGCTTCACGTTGACAGGAAGATTCCAAGTGATGAGGGATACGCTGTCGTTGGCGGGCAGGATTTTAGGCTCCAAATTGAGGGAATCGCATTTCAAGGTAGCCTTAAAGCCATTGTTGTTTCTTCCCAACAGCACCGACACGGTTGAAATCATCTTTGAGTTCTCGAAGGCGCGCGAGTGGTTGGTTTGGATGAACGAAATGGAGCCCTCGCCTTGCACTTGGGCAAATTGGGTCATCACTCCATAGCGGTTATGTGGAGCACGACGCGTGCTTTCGTCTCCATATAAGGTGTAACGAGTGAGGTTGGAGCATTGCTGCGAAACGGATATGGTAGGCACGGCTTGGATGGCTGGAATCATGTTAGGCCCCGAACCTCCGAAAAAATCCTGCAGCTTTTGGCGAAGGACAGAAGAAATGCGGTCCATTTCGATCTGAGAATCGCCGTAATGCATCACACGGTAGGTTTTCCCTTCCCCTTTGGCTTGCTCGAATAAGTAGAACAGCGAGTCGAAATACTCGTAATCATCCTGAGGCAGATAGATGCGGTTGGGGTTTTCCTTGAGGTAGCTGCGGAAGAAACGCAAGCTATCGAGCAGTGATTCGGAATAGTTCATTACAAAGCTCTTGTTCACCTTGTCGATGACATCATCCACGTCGACGGTCTTGTCTTCACTAGGATTCTTGGCTTCTGCGTATGAGGGGAAGCGGAGGTTGCGGTTCTCGACCTGAATGCCTTCTTCTGGGAAAAAGAACCAAACAATTCCAAGCAGGGCAATCACCGAAATGATGAAAATCAATATGCGTATGGGCTTCATTTTTTTATAATCAATTCTTGACCCTCCCGGATAAAGTCACTTTCCAGGTGGTTCCATTCAATTAATTCTGATATTGTAACATGGTGTTTTTTGGCGATATGACTCAGTGTGTCACCTTTTTTCACCTTATATATTACGTTCTTTTCTTTACTTTTCGGCTGTTTCTCATGTTTTTTAGGCTCTTCTTTGACCGTTTGTTTTGGCTCTTCCTTAATTGTAGGCGCTTCAACAATGGTCTCCTCATAGAGTTGAGTCTCAATGGCAGCAAACTGTTTCGCGACTTCGTTGGGCAATACTAAAGGATAGTGTTCAAGAGGAACGAAGACATCTGAACAGTAGACGGGATTCAGTGCTTTAATCCTTTCCACAGAAAGCCCTGTTTTCTGTGCCAATACTTCGATGGAAATGGGTTGTGAAAAACTGATTTCGGTCGTTTCCTGCTCTTTGGGTAGGGTATCTTCAACCTGATGGTCGTGGTAAACGCATACGCAAGCAATGAAATCGCTGATGATTTCGGAGTTCGGAATCAGTTTTTGGTCGTAGAAATCCCATAGTTCAGGGTCTTTCTCGCTTTTCGAAAGGGCATGTTGCAGTGCGTTGGGGCTGCTTGAGAAAGCCAGGATGGCATGCCACCAGTCGTTGTATTTTTCATGAAGGTCCGAAAGATAGTCCAAGGCGGCCTTGGTGGAGGCTTCAACGGAATAACGCTCATCATGCCGTTCATCGATGATTAGGCCGTAATGCATTCCTGTTAAAGCAGGCATGGCCCAAACCCCACAGCGACCATCATGATGATAGCCGGGCTGCATCTCAGAAAAAGCCAAGGGTAAATACTTCAGCTCCAAGGGGAGGTTACGTGTTCCTAATTCTTCTTCAATGAAGGCCTCGTGAGCCAAGAACGATTCCGGCAAGGATTTCTGGTTGTATTTTTCGATAGATTTGTCCAAATCATGGTGATAAGGAAGAGAGATTTCTTTTTCTATCGTTTTCAGCTCTTTAGTAATAGCGTTGGAACCCGACGATACGCAACAATTGTTGGCCGTCAGGCAGAAAAACATGGATAATGATATGACTAACGCTCTAAAACTCATCTTATTACATGTTCGAATGCTATCGCACTTCCTCTTTTGAAAAGAGAAGGCAAAAATACGGAAATTGTTTGGAATAGGGACGGGCTTTTTTGCTACTTTTGCAACCGTTTTTTTCTCATTTCTCTTTTTTTATTATATGCATCAGACGGATAGAACTTTAGAATTGGAAACTAAGAGTATCAGAAGATTACTTTGGATTTATGCATTGCCATCAATCGTAAGCCAAATTATAGCTTCGATTTACAACATAGTCGACCGTGTGTTTTTGGGACAGTGTGTTGGGGCTTTGGCCATTGCAGGCCTTGCCATCACCATGCCCATCATGAACATCATCCATGCTTTTGGTTCTTTGGTGGGTGTGGGTTCTTCGGCGCGCATGTCGATTGTGCTAGGCAAGAAAGATTACAAATGGGCTGAAGACATCTTGGGCAACAGTATGCTGTTGACGTTTATCTTTGGTTTTCTTTTTGTTTCGGGAGGCTATCTTTTCATGGACCGTATTTTGACTTTGTTTGGCGCCTCCGATGATACTATTGCCTATGCCCGTGAGTATATGGACATTGTGCTGCCGGGTATGTTCATGACCACTGTGACTTTCAATTTGACGGGTTTGATACGTGCTACCGGTTATCCTATCAAATCCATGTGGATTTTGGCAGGAGGAGCCATACTCAATATCGTTCTTGATGCCTTGTTCATTTTCGTGTTGGATTGGGGCATCGGAGGTGCGGCTTGGGCTACCACAATCTCTATGACTTGTTCGGGTATTGTAGCCGTTTGGCATTTCCTGCAGCGGAGCTCGTTTATCCGCTTCCGTCGTCATTCCTGGAAGCCGAAGCTCTACATATTCCGTAACATTCTGCTTATCGGCATGAGTCCTTTTCTGATGAATGTGGCGGCCTCTGGCGTGGTGGCTTTGCTGAATCGGCAGCTGATACGTTATGGTGGTGACCTTGCTGTGGGGGCATACGGTATCGTGAACACTTTCGGCAGCCTTAGCGTGATGCTGATCCTTGGCGTGTGCCAAGGCATGCAACCCATCGCAGGCTATAATTATGGTGCGGGACATCCCGACCGGTTGAAGTCGGTTTATACGTTGACCATGAAAATCAATGTGCTGATAGGCTTTGTCGGAGCCTTGCTTGCTTTGACCATTCCAAGCCTTTTGCTGCGGGCTTTTACCACCGACGATGCGCTGATTGAGATTGCTGTACCCGCTATGCGCTTCATGATGGTGATGTTTCCATTGGTGGGTTTCACCATCACCAATTCCAATTTCTTTCAAAGTATCGACAAACCTTGGATTGCCATTGTCACCAGCCTTTCGCGTCAGGTGCTGTTTCTTGCCCCGATGATCTACATCATTCCGCCACTCTTTGTCAATATGGGCGGATTGGGACTGACGGGGGTGTGGGCTTCAATGACCATCTCTGATATGATGGGTGCATTGCTTGCTTTTGTCTTGATGTTGTCCCAAAGAAAAGTGTTTAGACCAACAGCATGATGGATACCTCGAATGCCATACCTACCGTCACCAACACAAAAATTCTGGATTCTTGCATCGTCAAGAGCAAAAGCGCCATGCGTGATTATTTGCAGGAATTGCGCGCGTCTGTACCACCTGAAATGGCTGTTTGTCAACGTAATATAGAGTCACAGGTGCGTGAATGGAGGTCGCATAACTTCTTCTATAGAATACACATTTTCCGCAGCCGCACCAAAGACGTAGACCTTGAACTGAAACAAGCTTGGTATCGCGAGCTCTTCTGTCGGATAGTGAGTTTCTTTTACTTTTGGGACAATGATTAAACATGCTATTTGTTCAAGTTTGGGATTGATTCTGTATATTTGCACCAAAATAAAACAACATTCATGAACAATTCTTTCACCATAGGAGGTCAAATAGTCGACCTTGTCAACTCAAGGATTTTTTCGGGGGTTGTCGTTGTCGAAAACGGTAAGATTAGCAAAATAGAGGAAAAAGCGGTGGGCAACACACGGTATATCATGCCAGGCTTCGTCGATGCGCATGTGCATATTGAAAGCTCGATGCTGGTGCCGTCAGAGTTTGCCCGGCTGGCCAGCTGTCATGGTACGGTGGCCACCGTCAGCGACCCTCACGAAATAGCCAATGTACTTGGCAAGGAAGGTGTTCGTTATATGATCGACAACGGCAAAAAGGTGCCTTTCAAGTTTTTCTTTGGTGCTCCCAGCTGTGTGCCTGCCACAGCCTTTGAGACGGCCGGTGCTTCTCTCAATGCTTCGGATATAGAGGAACTGATGGCTTCCGACGATATTTATTATCTTTCAGAGATGATGAACTATCCCGGTGTTATCTTCGACGACCGTGAGGTCATGGAAAAGATAGCTTCGGCAAAGCGATATGGCAAGCCTATCGATGGACATGCTCCCGCTGTAACAGGCCCCGATTTGCAGAAATATGTGAGTGCGGGCATCACCACCGACCATGAGTGTTTCCGTCTTGAGGGAGCCTTGGAAAAAATCGGTCTTGGCATGAAGATCCTCGTTCGTGAAGGCAGTGCGGCCAAAAATTTCGATGCATTGATTCCACTGATGGCCACACATCCCGACAAGTTGATGTTTTGCTCCGACGACAAGCATCCCGATGAATTGGATGATGGTCATATTGATGTGTTGGTTCGTAAGGCTATAGCATTGGGCTATAACGTGTTGGATGTGCTTAAAGCGGCTTCACTCAATGCTGTGAAACATTACAAGCTCAATGTCGGAATGCTCCAATTAGGCGATGATGCCGACTTCATCGTGGTCGACGACCTGCATAGTCCGGTGGCCAGACAGACTTATATTAGAGGCGTGCTGGTTGCCGAAAATGGTGTGTCGAACATCAAATACAAGGAAACCGAGACTCCCAATCGTTTTGAGGCCCATTTCCTTTATGCCGATGACCTTTTTGTGCCTGATGAGGGAAAGCGGATTAAGGTTATCGAGTGCTTTGATGGACAGCTGATCACGAAATCGTTTTTTGCTGAGCCGAAAGTTGAAAATGGTGGCATTGTTAGCGATGTGGAGCGCGATATATTGAAACTAGTCGTCGTCAATCGTTACAAACCCACAAAACCTGCGGTTGCCTTTATCAAGAATTTTGGCCTGCAACGTGGCGCTTTAGCTTCGAGTGTGGCCCATGACAGTCACAACATTGTGGCAGTGGGTGTCACCGACAATGACATCCTTCATGCTGTCAACCTGCTCATTGAGCATGGGGGTGGCGTGACGGCCTATTGCAATACAGAGATGGTGGCAGTGCCCTTGCCCGTTGCGGGACTGATGAGCAATGAGGACGGCTACGAGGTGGCCGCCGCCTATCAAAACGCCGATGCTTTGGCCAAACGCTTGGGCTCAAAGCTTTTCGCACCGTTTATGACCTTATCTTTTATGGCATTATTGGTCATTCCCGAGCTGAAACTCAGCGACAAGGGTCTGTTTGATGTCAAGCAATTCGGTTTCATTTCAGTTTTTAAGGAATAATGCAGTTACGACGATGCCAACCTACTGATTTACAAGTTATCATTGACTTGAATGAGGCAATATATGCCGCGTTACCCGACAAGTCGGTGCTGCGTCATAATTCGCCTGAGATGATAGCTTCCTGTCTTGAAGAGCCTAATGTCACTTTGGGCGTTTGGGATGGTGAGTTGTTGGTGGCCATAGGGATGCTCTATGTACAACAATGTATTGAAGAAGACCATTTCCACGACTTGGATTTGCAAGGCGATTACAAATCGGCAAACCAGAAATTGTTTTTGGTGAGAGACCGCTATCGTGGCTTGGGGTTGCAGAGAAGACTCATCCGAGAAGTGGAGAAAACAGCAGTTGCACGGGGTTATAATCTGCTTTGCACTACGGTAGCACCAAATAACGATTTCAGTATCAATAACTTTCTCAAAGAAGGTTATGTGTATGCCAAAACTGAAATGAAATATGGAGGGTTGGTTAGGAATTTGTATTACAAGGTGTTATAAGATGTTCAATCTATAAGCGTCTTGCTTCACAAAAATTGCTAGCATGATGGTGAAGGCCAGCATGCTTGAACCGCCATAGCTTAGGAAGGGCAATGGGATGCCGATGACAGGCACCAATCCAATGGTCATCCCGATATTGATGGCCACGTGAACAAACAAGATGCCAGCAATGCCATAGCCATAAACACGACTGAAGGTGGAGCGTTGTCGTTCGGCCATGAATATGATTTTCACCAATAGAACTATATACAGTAGTACGACGATAGAGGTCCCAAGGAAACCGCCCTCTTCGCCTACCGTACAGAAAATGAAGTCGGTGTGTTGCTCGGGGACAAAATCATACTTGGTTTGTGTACCCTGGAGGAAGCCTTTGCCAGTCAGGCCGCCCGAGCCTATGGCGATTTTCGACTGGTGCACATTATAGCCTACGCCTTTCGGGTCGTCGAGCTGGCCTAATAGCACCAGAATTCGGTTCTGTTGGTGATCCTGAAGCACTTTGTTGAAGGCATAGTCTACGGAGAAGACAAAAGCAAACATGAATGCAAAAACAGCCACCATCGTCAAGAGCCCCTTCTTCTTGTTCAGCAAGTAATAGGTTAACGTGAGGATGAATAGGCTGCCTAAAATGATATACATGATTTTTTGCGACCAAATCAGTGTGAATACAAACAGAATAATAGCGACCACACCAGCTATCATGACCCACCCCGTGCCAGGCAATCCTTCACGATAAAAGACAAAAATGAAAGATACAAAAACGATGGCTGACCCCGTGTCGTTTTGAAGCAATACGAGAGCCATAGGGATGAGGACGAGTGCAATGGCAACGAGTTGGTCTTTGCGCTTTTGCAAGTCAACGTCTAATCGGTCGAGATAGCCTGCTACAGCCAAGGCCGTAGCCATCTTTGCAAACTCGGAAGGCTGGAATTTAATGGGTCCAAACTCAATCCACGCGGTGGCGCCTTTGGTGGCTTTGCCGTAGACCAAAACAGCGAATAATGAAAACAAAACAGCGATGTAGATCCAAAGCGAAAAGGCGTTGAAAAATTTTGCATCGATAAGCAGGACGATGAAACCAATCAGAAGGGAAATACCAATCCAAACCAATTGTTTTCCATATACTTGCGACATGTCAAAAATGCTGGGATGTGCCTCATTGTAACGTGCGGAGAAGATGCTGAACCAGCCTATCATCACTAATGCCAAGTAGATGAGTACAATCGTCCAGTCGATTTTCCCTATGATACTATTCCTTTCGTTCATCGTTCGTTCTTATAAGAGATTCTGCCTTCCATCATACGTTTTTCCAATTCCTCACGCGTGGTGTAGCCTCGTATGTATTTTTCTATCATCAGGCTGGCGATGGGCGCTGCCCAAGTGGCACCATAGCCTCCGTTTTCGATAATGACGGCGAGGGCAATCTTGGGATTGTCGAAGGGTGCGAAGGCAATAAAATTGGAGTGGTAGTTGCCGTGTGGGTTTTGTGCCGTGCCAGTCTTTCCGCATTGGGGGATGTCTTTCATCTCGTAACGGCGTGCCGTGCCAGCAGGTCCGCTGAACACGGTTCTCATGCCGTTTTTGATGGTTCTGACATGACGTCTTTCGATGCCAGGTTCAATTTTGGTGGTCATCACTTCCGGAATGGCCGTGGTGTCGCCGAAACACTTGATCAGGTGAGGAGGATAGTAATAGCCTTCGTTGGCAATCATGGCAGCGATGTTGGCCAATTGCAAGGGGGTTACCAAAACTTCGCCTTGACCGATACCTAAAGAGCGGATAGTCACAGAGTTCCATTGACCGTTGTACATTCTGTCGTAATATTCGCGCGATGGGATGTTTCCTGCAACTTCATAAGGAATATCTGTCTTGAACTTGCGACCAAATCCTAAGTTGTAGGTCATGTCCTTCCAATATTCATAGCCTTTTTTGATGTTTCCGAATTTCGGGTTGTTGATAGTGGCTTTGAAAGCCTCATAGAAATAGGGATTACATGAATTCATGATGGCATTGGCGAAATCGGGGCTGCTGCCGTGGCTGTGGGTGCATTTAATGGGCAAGGAGGCTGGTCCGCTGCAGTGAAAAACAGTGGCAGGAGTGATGGTTCCGCTTTGGAGAGCAATCATCCCGACGACTGTCTTAAACGTGGAACCGGGTGGGTAAGTTCCACTGATGGCACGGTTGATGAGGGGCTTCATCGGGTCTTTTTGGAGCTCGGTATAGTTGTTGCCGCGTTCACGTCCGACCAGCAGATTGGGGTCGTATGTGGGACTGGAAACGAACGCAAGGATTTGTCCTGTAGAGGGCTCGATGGCTACGATGGAACCCACTTTGCCTTGCATCAATTGCTCACCATAGGCTTGCAGCTCGGCATCCATTCCTAAGTAGATGTCTTTTCCTGCAACCGGGTCTTTGTCAAGTTCGCCGTCCATGAAACTGCCCATCTCGCGGTTATACACATCCACCATCATGACTTTCAGGCCCTTCACGCCTCTGAGTTCTTTTTCGTACGATTTCTCAATGCCTGACTTTCCAACATAATCGCCTTGCCGATAGTAGCCTTCCTGGTCTTTATCCAATTCCTTCTGGCTGATTTCGCCAATGTCGCCCAAGGTGTGGGCTGCAATGGGCTGAGGATAGTGGCGGACGGTACGGGTTTGGAAGTAAAACCCTGGATATCGGTACAGAATCTCGGCGATATGTGCAAAGTTTTCTTTTGATACTTGCGTCATGAAAGGAGAAGGTTTCATTTTCGATTCCTTTGTCGCTTTATTCATCCTTTCAATGAACGAAGCCTTGTCGATATTTAATAGATGACAAAACGTCAATGTGTCGAAAGGATCCAGCGAATCTCTTTTCATGGCCTGCTTGGGAATAACCATCAAGTCGTAGACGGCTTCGTTGAACACCAGCAGGTCTCCGTTTCGGTCGTAAACTTTTCCTCGGGCAGGATATTGCGTCACAAACCGCAAAGCATTGTTGTCGGCAAGTTGCTTGTAGTGCTTGTCGATGACTTGAAGTGAAAACAACCTGACAATATAAAGCGCTCCTACGGCAATAAAAATGCCCAGGATGAGTATTTTTCTGGATGACAGGTTGTTATTCTTCGTTTTCATCGCACGAAATTGAGTTTACAAAAGTACATGTTTTTATTGGTATACGGAAGGCCGTTTCAACAAAAAAAGTCCTTTTTTCAGAAAAACTATCCCATTCATTGTGGAAATTATCTTTTTTCGTATATTTGCACGATTTTTTATACTTAAAATGAAGAAGTGTACCATACTTGTAATAATCTGCTGCCTGTGTCTCGTGGGATGTGGGTCGAAGGAAAAAAATGCGGAAATGTTACACCGTGATTTTTACAATGCGATATGGGAACGCTTTGATTATGTGCGAACTGATGTGGAAGTCAAGGAGAGCACCACATTTGACTTGAGTATGAAAATCAGTTTTACAGAGGATTATCCTAATGACGACTTTTCTATGATTTTCACTGTATTCGACAAGGACGGACAACCTTATCGCTGTAAAGGATACAAGTTCAATTTGAAGGATGCTGAAGGTCGATGGAATTCGCAACTTTCCGATGGATGTTATACTTTCAATTTTCCCATTAATAAGAGTTTAATGATAACAGACCCAGGCGTATATCGTTTTCAAATTGAAAACCGCATGCCAATAACTCCGCTGGTGGGCGTGAAAGAATTGACTTTGTTTAATAATGCAAATGATTAAATTATAAATACTATGAAAAACGTTAATAGTCTTAAAAAAACAGGATTTGTTTTGTTATTGCTTGCAATGGCCTTCGTGTCATGTGTGCCGCAAAAGAAAATGCTTTATTTGAAAGACGCCGAAATGGCGGCAGCAAACATTTCAAAGGAGTATGTCAATGACCGCTCGGTCGACTACAAGCTGCAGCCTGGTGACAACCTTTTCATTCGAGTGCTGAACACCATTGACGAGCGAAGTGCTTCGGCTATTTCTGGTGAGTATAGTGCCCGATCATATATGACATCTGACGCTTCCATCTACCTTCAATCCTATACGTTGGACGAGGAAGGCTGCATCGAAATGCCGTTGACGGGAAAAATAGAGGTGAAGAACCTTACCATCGATCAAGCCAAGGCAAAACTGCAAGCCGAGCTTGACAAGTTTGTCAACCAGACAACGATTATTGTAAAACTTTCCAATTTCAATCTTACCGTGTTGGGTGAAGTGACCCGTCCAGGTATGTATAAGGTCTATCAGTCACAAATCAATTTGTTTGAAGCCATCTCAATGGCGGGCAATATGACCAACTTTGCCAAAAACAGTGAAGTGAGAATCATTCGTCAAACCGACAATGGCTCTGAAGTGATAACCGTGGATATGGGCCAGGCTGACATCCTTTCGTCACCTTATTACTATCTGAAGCCCAACGATATCATCTATGTCGAGCCGCTCAAGATCAAGCAATGGGGCTTCACTGCATTCCCGTATTCGACCGTCATTTCTGTTATCTCATTGGGTGTCACTTTGGTCACTTTAGTACGTAGTATGCAAAAGTAAAAATAGCTAATCGAAACAATAAATAAAAAAATACAATCATGCAGAACGAAACAACAAATTACAGACCACAGCAGACCACTGACGAGCAATCTGTTGATATCAAGCAATTGATTTACGTTTGTCTTAGTCATTGGTATTTGTTTGTGATAGGTGTTATCATCGCTTTGGCGGTAGGTTTCTTTATCAATAGGTACAAACCCACTGTGTATCAAGCCTCGGGTACCATACTCATCAAAAATGATCAAGGATTCGATCCTACTGCTTTGATGACCAACTTGAGCACGGGTAAATCGAATGTTGAGAACGAAATGGCCATTTTGCGTTCGTATACCCTTACCGAAAGAACCATCAAAAAGATGAATCTGGAAGTCACCTATTTTGAAAAAGGCCGTTTTCTGACAAGTGAAATGTATAAGACAGCTCCCTATGACGTGGAATTTGACCGTAGTGTGCCTCAGGCAGTGGGGATTGTTTATGAGGTTTCGGGTTTGGGCGATGGTAAAATAGTGCTTCATGGCACTTCCCAGTATTTGACCAAATACGACTTTGTCCTTTGCCAAACTTTGTCGAGCGTTCCTGCCAAAATTGATTTTATTACTGAGTGTAAACAAGGAGAATGGATCGACAATGGCTACAACCGCATTCGTATTGTCTTGAATGACCGGTATAATGCAGAAACCGATAACACCAAGAGCTTTTCTTTCCGCATTAATAGCTATCCGAATTTGGTCAGGCAAATGAGCACATTCACTGTGGCTGCCACAAGCAAGCAGTCGTCCGTAGCTTCTCTCGTTATGAATGGCAACAACCCTCGTAAAATTGTTGAATTCACGAATATGTTGATGACGGAATATGTGAATAGTGGCTTGGAAAAGAAGAACAGCGTATCGGAAAACACCATTCAGTTTATTGATAATGAGTTGGAAGGAATTCAAGAGTCTTTGAGCAGTGCTGAAAGCGAATTGAAGGATTTCCGCACGCAAAACGACCTGATGAACCTTGATATGCAAACTTCTCAGATTTACAGCCAGTTGCAAGCTTTGGATAGAGAGAGAGCTGAGATGTCTGTGAATGTTAAGATTTACAAACGCTTGCAGGATTATATCAAGGAGCAGATCAACGACCCGGAAAACTTGGCTGCCCCTAGTACGATGGGCATCACCGACCCGCTGTTGAACCGCTTGGTCACGGAGTTGGTTACACTTTCGCAGACCAAGGCCACGCAATTGTTGACCCAAACCGAACAACACCCTCAAATTGTTAAGCTTGACGAACAAATTGTCACGACAAAGAGAACCCTTTTGGAAACCATCAACAATTTGGTGAGCAATGCGGAATTGAGCCTTGAAGAGATCAACAAACGAATTGCTAAGGCGATGTCCGAATCAAAAGTGCTCCCCGAGAAACAACAGCAGTTGATCAACTATCAGCGTAAATTCAATTTCAACGATGAGACTTACAAGTATTTGATGCAGCGTCGTGCTGAAGCCCAGATTCTTAAGGCTTCCAACACGCCTGACAATGCCATTCTGGATGAGGCAAGAATTGAGAGAGTGATGAAAATCTCGCCCCGCACTTCCATGAATTATCTTATTGCCATCATTTTGGGTCTGATGATTCCTGCCTTGTATTTGTTCCTCAAGGACTTCTTCAATGTGTCTATCAACGACCGCAAGGATGTGGAAAAACTCACGCATTTCCCGATTATCGGTCAAGTTGCTTTGGCGGGTGGCAAGGATCCGCTTGTTGTGGTCAACTCTCCCAAGTCGCCTATTGCCGAGTCGTTCCGCTCAATTCGTACCAATGTGGAATTCCTTACCCAGGGCAAAGCAAAGAGTACGATTCTTGTTACCGGTGATATGCAGAGCATCGGTAAGACCTTCAACAGTATCAATGTGGCTTCTATCTATGCGTTGTATGGCAAGAAGACCGTGCTGTTGGGCTTCGATATGCGTAAACCGAAACTTTTCAAGGAATTCGGACTGAGTAACAATATTGGTTTGAGTTCGTTCCTTTCCAATAAGGAGTCGTTTGATAATATCATCCAATCAACGTCAGCTATTCCAAGTCTTGACATCATCACCAGCGGTCCTATTCCGCCTAATCCGGCAGAGCTTATCGCCTCCGATAAGTGTAAAGAGCTCTTCGATTTGCTGAGAGAACGCTATGATTATATCATCATTGATACTCCGCCTGTTGGTCTCGTTACGGATGCCTTCCTGTTGATGAAGTACTCTGATGTGAACTTGTTCATTGTCCGTCAAGGTGTCACCAACAAGAACATCTTCGGTAGTATTATCAAGGATCTTGAAAACCGTGATCTCAATATTTCAATTGTCATCAATGGTATCCAAACCAACAAGGGTGGCTACGGTTATGGTAAGAAGTATGGCTACGGTTACGGTTATGCCTATGGCTACGGCTATGGCAGATATGGCAGCAACAGCAGTGGTTATTATGGCAATGACTATTACGGTGAAGCTGAAAACGAAGGGAAAAAGTCCAAACACAAGAGTAAAGACAAAGAATAAACTATAAATGAAGGATCAAGCAGTTAGGTATTGGCATGCCCTCTATGTCAGGTCGAGGGCCGAAAAAAAGGTCTTGGCTCAGCTTGAAGATATGGGCATCCAAGCCTACTTGCCCTTGATCACACACGTCAAACAATGGAGTGACCGCAAGAAAAAGGTGGAGGAGCCACTGTTCAAGTCGTACGTGTTCGTGTATTCAAATGAAAAGGAACACATTCCTGTCTTGAACGTTTATGGAGTTCTTAAGTTTGTAACTTTTGAGCGTGCCGCTGTGGTGGTTCCCGAAAACCAGATTCTCGCCATCAAGCGATATATTCAGGATTATGAGCGTGGTGAAGAGGGTAGGATCATGAATGATAACGAGGATTTGAAAGAAGGGCAAATGGTTCGTATCATCAATGGTCCCATGAAAGGTCTTGTTGGACGGCTTGATGCAATTAAGGATAAGCGACGTTTGATTGTCTATATCGATGTGGTGGGGCAGTACATACCTGTCAATATCCCCAGAACAAGAGTGGAGCGCGTGATTGAAGGCTAATCACCCATCACTTGGATTATTACTATTTTTGCAGAACAATATCAAAACTATAAATCATGGACTCAGAGAAAAAAACAAGAACACCAATTTGGCTTTATGTTCTTCTTGGTTTATTGGCCGTTGCACTGGTGTTTCTGGCAGTTCGCAATTCGTCGTTGAAAAACGACAAGGAAATGCTTGAAGCCGACAAGGAATTGCAACGCGCTGACTTTCAAGCTGAAGTGGATAGTCTGATGAAGGTTCACAATGAACTGAAGGATAGTTATGGTGAGCTGAGTCAGGAATTGGCTGAGAAAGACAGTATCATCCAAGCTGATGCCGTTGAAATCAAAAAGCTCCTTGATTCTCAATGGGATTATTATCGCGTCAAGAAAAAACTTTCGGAACTACAGGAAATTTCACAGCATTATGTGCGTCAGATGGACTCGCTTTATACAGTCAACCGTGAGTTGGTGGCCGAGAACGAGCGTATCCGTGAAGAGTTTCAGAACGAACGTCGTCAGAATACCAACCTCACCCGTCAGAAGGAAGAGCTGACCAACAAGGTGAACCAGGCGACTACGATGAAGCTTTACAACTACACCGCACAAGCCGTACGTTTCAAAGGCAGTGGCAAGGAAACACCAACCGACCGAGCTGCTCGTGCTGAGCGTATCAGAATCGATTTCACATTGGCTGCAAACGACCTTGTTCAACCAGGTACCAAGCTGTTTTATGTGCGTATTGCCGACCCAAAACGTGCCATTATTAGCAAAGGGACAGGTGACGAATTTGCCTTTAAATCGAATGGAGAAACCCTACAATTCACGGAATTGGTTAGGGTCAATTTTGATGGCAAAGAAACCCCGGTGCGTGCCTATTACAACAAGCCAGATGCTTATGAGTTGATGCCCGGAACCTATTTCATTGACGTCTATGAAGAAGGAGGCAAGCTGATTGGCCAAACGGCCATTGATTTGAAGTAGTTTTCTGAGCGACAAAGGCTTTTAGATGCCTTGAAATCGCCCGTCTATCGATTCCATTCGGGAATGACATAGACGGGCGATTTCGATTTTATTCCAGCACGGTCTTCAACACCTCATGTGAGTGAAAATCTTTCATTATTGGTGCATGAAGTCGCATGAAGATGATGAGCCCGTCAAGCAATCCACGACGCTGATTCACGTTGAGTGGAACTTTACATACCTCGTCAATGCTTGCATCAAGCAGCCGGGAAAGCAAAGCGGCGTCCTTTGCATCGAAATAATAGGGATGTAGTGGATAGTCGTGTACAAATAAGCCTTCCATCATGTCGAAGCAATAGTCCGTGTTGTGGTTTGATTTGGGATAGAAACCGAGATGGCGCGTCAGTTCAAGGGTGAAATATATTGGGAAATTGGCGTAGCCTTGCTCCACCAAATCGAGCCATAGCAGCGACTTCACGATAAAGTCATATAGAGCCTCATTTTGTTCTTGCTCGGTAATGGTTTTTGTAAGCAGTTCGCTGACATACAACATGATGGCGCTTTTATTCATCACAAAGGGGATACTTTGATAAACTGTGGTGAGTTGCACTTCTTTCAAATAGCCCAAGCTGCTTTTATTGGGCTTGCCTGCCTCTATATAATTAATAAGGTTTAGGTGTTGGAATAGGGCGGAACGGCTTTTGGCATTCCGGTTGAACGCTCCTTTCACCATGTAGGACTTTAATCCTTGGCTTCGGGTGAATATCTTTACAATCAAACTGGTATCCCCATACCGCAGCGATTGCAGGACTATGCCTTGGATTTTGTCGTCCATCAGTTCATGATAAGGATCTTGGTAGCAAACTTGTTGGTGCCTTGTTTGGTACTGACGAAGATAAGATATACGCCAGGTTCTACTTTCTCGCCATTGATATTAGTGCAATCCCAAACGGCTTGACCTCCATCTGATATCAGTTGGGTGACAAAAGCGCCGTCAACAGTAGTGATTCTGACCAATGAGTTGGCAACCAAACCTTTGATACCTACATATCCGTTGTAATCCATCCGAACGGGATTAGGATAGACAACCACATCACTGATAATGGGTTCTGGGGTGGCATATTCACCGCGATAGGAGATGATGCCATTGGATGTGCCGAAAAACACCTCACCGCTCTTGTCGACGGCCATAGTGGTGACGGCATTATCGAGCAAAGGACTGTTTGTCGTGTTGAAATAATGGATTTCCTTGGGCTTGCCGTCGAACGACATGAGATATACGCCCGACTCAAGTCCGAACCAGATTTGGTTGGTGCCTTCCATGGCGGCCATGGATAGTACATTGGAGCCGTCGAAGAGGTAGTCGTATTGGTTGGTGCCATCATTGCGAGGCACACTAACTTGAGTGGCATCGAAGTTGGAGCCATTGAAAATCTTTTTTGAGTCGTCAAACAAGCAAGGGCCTTTTTCGGTACCTGCCCAAACATTGCCTTTGTTGTCGACGGCGAGACAAGCGACGGAACCAGTCAGATGCCCGTTGCCAGTGGCGGTGGTGAGGTTGACAGTTTGGTCGTCAGCATTATTGTCTAAAGTGCCGTTGTCATTGAAAACGATGACTTCACCATTTCTACGGGTAATCCATTTGTAGTTGTTATGGTCGACGAGAATTGTGCCGATATCGATACCGCTGAGGCTGCCTCCGAGGTTGAAGGAATGCCAAGTCCCGTTAGGCTCAAGCACCGAGAGGAGATTGCTGGCACCAGTGTTTGCCACCCAAAGGTTGCCTTTGCTGTCGAAGGCCAGGCCACTGATGTTGATAAGTTCTTGGTCGTTAACCCAACACTCAAGAGTACTGTTTTCTGTGTTGTAGACTTCAACTAATTCGTTGTCCTTGAACTTTAGAATACCGTTGCCCCATGTGCCGACGTAGGTAACCGAAGGGTCGTTGGGGTTGGTGGCCGTACAAACAAAATCGGAATAGTCACTAAAGTCAGTGAGGGTGGTGCTGTTTAGGATGGTCCATAAACCATCAAAGCGGGCCACACCTTCTTTCATGTAGCGTTTGCCCCAGTTAGCAGCATGGCCTCCTGTGGCAATCCAAACTTGGTCGCCGCAGGCTTGTAACTCGAAGACGTTTTTTGAGTAGGGGCCATTGGGTTTCACGTCTTGGTTATTCCACCCGTCGGTTGTCATGATGAGGCCGCGTTTGGTATCGCCAATCCAATAGTTGCCATTATGGTCTATTGCAGCTGAAAGAGGCTCAATAGAACCGCCTGGCAAGAAGATGTTGATCGTCTCGTTCATGTTCAAGTCGTAGCCTATAATGTTGTAGCGGCTGGTCATGAGGAAACAATTATTGTAGGCTCGGAGTTCCCTTTTTTGGCTGATATCTTGTTTGTTGAAATAGCTCCATTGGCTGCCGTCGTTGACAAAAACCGTGTCGGTTTCGAAGCCACCATCGTAGTTAAGATAGAGCTTACTGTTGAAAACTTCCATCTCAGTATAAGCCAAATGGGGATGAATCAAACTGGAGTCGAAATGCCATGCAGAGTAATTGGCTAGATTTGGTGCGTCAAGGGAGGCATAATACACCCCGTCATCAGTGCAAGCATAGATACGGCCGTTGAAGAAGGCAATATCGGTAACGTTAACGGCGTCTCCTTGGTTACCAATATAATAGGTGTCCTTTACTTCTTCTTTTTTAAGGTCGAAGACCACGATGCCAAAACCACAAGCCACGTATGCCAAATCACCGTTGAAAGTGACGTGGTTGATGCTTTTGTTGCCCACGATGTTCTTGTCCTTGATGTCGCTCATATTCTTAATGTTGCCGTTGGAATCAATGAGGTCTACATTGGTATTCGTGTAGGCAACAAAGAGTTTGCGCTGGCTCTCATTGTAGCGCATGGTGCTGATGCCGATATCCGACAAGCCGTTGATTTTGTTTAAGATATTGATGGAGTTGTCCTCCGTATCGTAGTAGAACAGTTCAAACTGGGTGGCAGCGTAGATTTTGTTGCCGACAGGCTCCACAGCGATGACTTTTTGGTAAGGCAGATGGGTTCTCCAGTTGCCGATAGACACACCGTCTTGTGCGAAAAGGTTTGACGAAACGAGCCATGAGGCTATGATGAGGGTAAAAATCTTCAAATATTTCATAGCAGAATTATTTTAGGCGGTAAAAATACGAATTTATAGGATGATAACGCGGTTTTTGGCGAATTGTTTTATAATTTTGCAAGGAAAATACGAACAAAATGAGGAAATCTTTACTTTCTATTTTCGTCATAACATTGAAATTCAATGAGATGTCAACATTTATTGTTTCTTTTTCTTCAACGACAATGGTATAGAAAACACTCCTGAAGCAGAAACCTACGTTCATCCCTACGACTATTGGCCCAATCCCGCCGCAAATCAACTTCACTTACGGTATTCCCCTGATGTGCAGCCTGCTCTTATTGAGTTTTATGACCTGCAAGGGCATTGTGTGTATTTGGTGCAGTCGGATTTTGAAAATGTTGATTTGCAAAATCTTACAGCTGGGCAATACTTGATGAAAGTGACTATGAGGAATGGGAAGACCTATACAAACAAGGTGGTGAAAGAGTAGAGGTATAACTACTCCAAACCCCCATTTTGAGGCTTCAAAATGGGGGTGTCTTGTAGCCCAACTAGGACTCGAACCTAGATTTAAAGTTTAGGAAACTTCCGTTCTATCCCTTGAACTATTAGGCCATTGGATAAATCCGCTGCAAAGGTACTACTTTTTCTGAGATAGGAACAAATGTTTTGAAAAAACGTTTACCATGTGGTGAATTGTTGCAGGCCTCAACAGGTATGTCATCCCCGCGAGGGCAGAAGCAGGCAGCAGAATGCATGTCATTCCAGCGCTGGGCTGAGCGAGGGCATGGAATCTATGCTTTCTGATGCCGTGTCAATAAGGTTTTTCTTCTTTGTACCGCCTCCCATAGATTGACTTCGTCGAATGCAAAGCATTTCCCTCCAACGCACATGTCTCTGCTGGAATGACATGGGAGGCTAGCTATAAGATATGTTGGAGTTTATGCCAAATCCAATACAATAGGACAATGGTCAGAGTGCATCACCTCGGGCAGGATGCCAACGTCGGCGATGCGGCTCTCAAGGTTGTCGGTCACCATGTGGTAGTCGATGCGCCAACCAAGGTTCTTGGCACGGGCACCTGCACGGAAGCTCCACCAGCTGTATTGGTTGGGTTCCTTCACCAAATATCTGAAACTGTCGATGTAGCCGTCGCTGAGAAAGTCGGTCATCCATTGCCGCTCCTCGGGTAGAAACCCCGACGAGGTGTCGTGTTTCCTCGGGTTGTTGATGTCGATGTCCTCGTGGCAGATGTTGTAGTCGCCTGAAAGCACGAGATTGGGACGTTCTTTCCTTAATTCATTGACATACTTGCGGAAGAAGTCGAGCCACACCATCTTGAAAGCCTGTCTTTCGTCGCCCGTGGTGCCCGAGGGGTGGTAGACACTCACTACCGAAAGGTCACCAAAGTCGGCACGGAGAAAGCGGCCTTCATTGTCGTATAAAGGCTCATTCATGCCGTAGACCACATTGTCAGGCTCCTGCTTTGTGATGAGCCCCACACCACTATAACCTTTCTTTTGTGCTGGGAACCAATAATGATGATAGCCCATCATCTCGAAGTCCATCAAGGGGATTTGGTCGGGGGTGGCTTTCAGCTCTTGGAAGCAGAGCACATCGGGTTGGTAGTCGTTGATCCATTGCAGCAGGCCTTTGTTGATGGCCGCACGGATGCCATTTACGTTGTAGCTGACGATTTTCATTGAGTTGAATTGTTGATTGTTGAATTGTTGTCCGATGGTGCGAAATTAAGGAAAAAGTCATTTCTTTTTTCTTTGCGCGTTACTTTTTCCTATTTTAGCGGCCGAAAAAACGATAACGACTGTGCTTAAAGACAAGCTCAACGGATGGATTGACCAGTTCAATGCTTGGCGTGCGACCCACATGACGGATCGTCGGTTCATGCTGTTGCTCAGCATCCCGACGGGTTTCCTTGCGGGTGCGGCTGCAGTCATCATCAAGAAGTTGGCTCATGGCATCCGCGAATTGGTGTTCAATTTTCAGGGTCAATATGCACATTTCCTCTTTTTCATTTGTCCTGCCATCGGTGTCTTGTTGACCATCTTGTTTTGCAAGTACATCCTGAAAAAGGATGTTGGTCACGGTATACCTGGTATTCTTTACGCTATCTCAAAAAACAAGGGCAAGGTGGACCGCAGTAGCACTTGGTCGAGTATCATCACCAGTGCTTTGACTGTTGGCTTTGGCGGTTCGGTGGGTTTGGAAGGTCCCTCAGTTTCGACTGGCGGTAGCATTGGTTCCAACATCGCCCAATTGTTGAAACTAGACTACAAACACACCATCCAACTCATCGGCATGGGTGGCGCTGCTGCTTTGGCGGCCATCTTTCAAGCTCCCATAACGGGTATCGTTTTTGCCCTTGAGGTGTTTATGATCGACCTATCGCTCAACGCATTAGTTCCTATTATCTGCTCTTCGTTTGTTGCCATCTTGACTGCCTATTGGTTCCTTGGTCAGACAGTGGAGTATCCGGCCGTCATCGTGGAGGGTTTCATTCCATCCAATGCCTTGTATTATGTTCTGTTAGGTCTCTTCGCTGGTCTGGTTTCGGCTTATTTTCTGAAGGTGAGTTTCGGAGTGGAAAAGCGTTTCAAAAAGATTCAATCCCCATGGACGAGGTTTTTTGTTGGTAGTTCGATGTTGGGTATTTTAATATTCTTGTTTCCAGCTCTTTATGGTGAGGGTTACGAGGCCATCAACTCGGCTTTGCGTGGTGACTATAGCCCCGTGTTCAACAATCCTTGGTTTGCCAATTTCAAAGAATATGATTTGGTGGTCATCATTTTGTTTGCGGGCATGATTTTACTGAAGGCTTTTGCAACGGCCTTCACCTTCGGGGCAGGTGGCGTAGGCGGCACTTTTGCTCCCGCTTTGTTTATTGGCGCTTTCACTGGTTTATTCTTCGCCACTTTGGTTAACTATTTAGGTCTTGGCAACCTTGAACCTGCCAAATTTGCCCTCGTTGGTATGAGTGGCTTGGTGGCGGGAATGCTTCACGCCCCATTGACAGGGCTGTTCCTCATTGCCGAAATTACCAATGGTTATGCCCTGATTGTTCCTCTGATGATAGTGTCGGCGTTGTCTTATGCCATCAATAGGCTGTTTTTCAGCCATTCCATCTATACGAATGCAGTGGCTGAAAAAGGTGTGGAGGTGACTCACAACAAAGACAAGAGCATCCTCAACATGATGGCAATCAATCAGCTGATTGAGACCAACTTCAGTCCCATCCATCCGGATGCCCTTTTCCGTGACTTGTTGCCTTTGGTGTCGTCATCAAAGCGCAACATATTCCCTGTGGTCGACAAGGAAGGTTTCTTCTGTGGCCATGTCCTGTTCGACGATGTGCGAGGCATTCTCTTCGATGTGAGTTATTACGACCAGTCGATACAGAATTTTGCGGTTCTTCCCGACTACATTATCCACCCCGAGGAGCCCATGGAAGAAATTGTGCACAAGTTCCAGAAGTCGGGCAAATACAACATTCCTGTCATCCAGGGAGGGAAATATTTGGGTTACCTCTCGCGAGCCAATGTGTTCTCGGCTTATCGCGCCATGATGAGCGAGATTTCGGAAGATTGATTTTTTTTCACGTAAAGGGAGGTGCTTTTTGGCATGCAGAATTATCAGAAGTTTCTTGGCATTCTTGCGAAAAATGTTCGATTTTGCGCAAAAACCCCATTTTTTTTGCTGTTTCGGTAGTAAAAAAAGACCTTCACTATGCCAAATTGGTTATTTTTGCAGTTTGATTGAATAAATGTTTAATAAATCGTTTAATAAAATTTCAACAAAATGAAAAAAGTAACGTTTTTACTCGCCACCCTGCTTATTGGTGGCATGATGCTCACGGGCTGCAAGAAAGAAGACCCGAAACCAACACCAACGCCAACGCCAACGCCGACAACCGCCAAAGTGACCTACAAGGTTGACAACAAGATGAACACGCTTCCTTTCGTCACTTCCGATTGTTTCAAGTACACCATCACTTATGTTGGTGCTGACGGTAACAATGTCACGGTGAATGATGTCACCTTGCCTTGGACTTCACCTGAACTTACGGTGACGCTGCCTTTCGATGCCAAGATGGAAGGAAAATACACCTATAAAGAGGAAGAGCTTCCCGACCAAGTCGGTTTTGGACAAATTACGTATATCTATTCTGGCGAAAAATTGATTGCCACTGGAACTGATAATATTGTATCCCTTCCGAAGGCTGGTTTTTTGAATTACATTTCGCAAAATCCTGACGCCACGAGTTTCAGCCTTAGTGCAAAAGTTGAATAAGATTATTGTTTTTGTTAACTCTTAATCAACAGACAGATGAAAAAAGTAATGTTTCTCGCTATCGCATTGGTAGCCTTAGTGTGCACCTCGTGTACTAAAACCGATACCAAAGGTTATTATTCCTATTCTCCGATAATGAACATTCATGGACCTGGCAACAACACCACAGAGCTTGACGATGCTCTGCGTCCTAAACTCGGCAAAACGATGCAATTGACAAAGTCAGAGGCTCACGCCGAATGGAACAGTTTCATGTCTTCGGTTTCAAACATCAATGTGACTTTGAATGACTCAAGTTACTATACAGTTAAATTCTGCCGTAGGGAAGAGAAAGACGGTCAGTTTGTCAACGTTGAGACCATCGGTGAACATACATGGGGACATGCACCCGCTAATTAAAGATCTATATCTTTTCCATAACTTTTAATTCAAGAGTTTAGAAAATGAAAAAAGTAATGTTTTTGCTCGCCACCCTGCTTATCGGTGGCATGATGTTCTCGGGCTGCAAGAAAGATGACCCGAAACCTACGCCAACACCTACGCCGGCAACGAAGACAGTGGTTTACAAGATGGATAACACTTATTTTGACCAAATATCATCATATACGGCTACTGTTTCTCCTTGCTTCCATTATACTTTCAGTTACAAGGATGCCAATGGAACGATGGTTGAAGTGAATAATCCCACTTTGCCGTGGACAAAGGAAATCTCAGTGACGACTCCTTTTGAAGCCAAACTGGAAGGAAAAGTGACGTATAATGAGAATGAACTTCCTGAAGAGGGAAAAGTTTATTTTGGTGCGCTGGGCTCTATCACTTTTAATCATACTACAACAACTAATCCAAATTTTAAAGAGTTCCATAACAAGCAGCAATTCCTCGATTTTCTCAGTACCCATCCAGATATGCTGAACTTTAGTTTTACCATGTCGGTTAACTAAGCATCGGTAAGGAGATTCACTTTTATTTGCCCGACTTTCCCCTGTTTGGAAGGCCGGGCAAATTGTTTTTTGTGGACAAACATCTCATTTTTTCTGAACATTGTTGCAAAAACTGTACTTTTGCGGTCATGGAAACAAAAGAACAAACCCCTATTGAAAAGGTGGAAAGCATGGAAAGCCAATGTCTTGTGAACCATGTGGACAGCGGCCTGCCGCGTTGGCTCATCGAGGTGGCTTTTGTGTGCTACCTTTTGCAAGCTGTCGTCAACTATGCCCCGCTGATGCACTGGTTAGAGGAAACCCATCTTTCTTGGGTACGAGGCATCATCCAGACCTTTGGGGCCTTGGTGATGTATTTTGGGCTGTTGCGAGGCATGAAGCCTCTTTACCGTCCATTCTCGACATGGTGGTGGGTGGTCATTGCGCTGAATCTCGCTGGGTTTGTGACGGAGTTGGTTCCTGCCATCATGTATAGTGTTGGTCTGCCTATAGCCGTTTCGCTCATGTTGGTTTATCTGCCCTTGGGCTGTGTCATTGCTTTCAGCTACCGTGGTCGGCTCCGTCAGGTAGGCATTTGGATGGCGCTCTACATCTTGATTTCCAGCATTATCCCCGTTATCTCCTTCCTGCTTGTCGGCCCCAAATCGGGTTTGGCCAACCTACCTATGGAAATTTCCACCATGGCTGTTATCGTCATTTATGCTTGGGTGCAGCGGCGGGTATTAATCTGAAGCTTGTGGTGTTTCTTGATGGGCGGTTTCCATCCCCTGTCGGTATTGCAAAGGCGTGATGCCAAAACGGTGTTTCATTTCCATTTGGAAAGTGCGGCGACTGCCAAATCCGGCCTCCGTTCCAATGGCTTCGATGGTCCAGTTGGGTTTCTCGCGCAGTAGCCTACAGGCCAACAAAACACGTTTCTCGTTGAGATAGTCGCCCAAGCTGGTGTAATTAGGATGGCTTTTGAACAAAGACCCTAACCGCCGTTGCGTCAGCCCCAGGGCGTTCGCTAAGGCTTTCAAAGTGAGGTTGGTGTCGGTATAGAGGCGCATTTCGTCCATCTTTTGGTCTATCCAAGCCAACAGGTCATCGTCGCTCATGTCGGAAGTCAGTTCGATGTTCTCGCGGTACTCGCGCGTTTGCTCCCTCAGTTGAGCCACTTCACCTCCTGTTTGGTTCTTCAGTTCTTCCTCCAATTCATTAATTCGTTTTTTCAACTCGGTTTTGTCTTTTTCCTGCTGCTTGTTTTGTTCCAATAATGCGTTTTGGTTGTCCACCAACCTTGAATTGGTGGAGAACATCTTTTTGGCATGGATGTTTAGCACGACCATTGTGATAATGAAAGCCAATACGAACGCAATAATAATGGCTAATGTAAGCAGTTGAGGCCCTGTCATTGAAATCTTGTCTTAAAAGTGTGCAAATTTACCATTTATTTTTCGGCAAAATTGCAACGATTGCACATAAAAAGCTGTTTCGCGCAAAATCATCTTCTTTTCTTGAAAAACTCAGTCAATAACGAGAGACATTCGTCGTGCATGATACCAGTATCGATCTTCGTCTTGGGATGGAGCATGTTTCCAAAGCGCGAGAATCCGTTTTTCGGGTCGTCGGCAGCCCAAATGATTTTGCCGATGTGCGAATGGCACAAGGCTCCGGCGCACATGGGACAAGGTTCCAAGGTGACATACAATGTACATTCGTCCAAATATTTGGCTCCTAATGCGTTGGCAGCGGCAGTGATGGCCAGCATTTCGGCATGGGCGGTTACATCGTTGAGGGTCTCGGTTTGGTTGTGGGCACGGGCGATAATCTTGTTGTTGCACACTACCACAGCACCAATGGGGATTTCTTCGGCCTCAAGGGCAGCTTGAGCCTCTTGATAGGCTTGTTTCATGTAGTATTCGTCGGAGAAAACGGTCAATGGCATAGTTTTAGTTTTTGATTTCAAACCCATCCCAATCGGGTCCCAAAGGGAATTTTTGTCTGAAGCGCTCCAGCTTTTCATAGTCCAAGGTGCAGTGCATCACCGCTTCCTTGTAGGCCTCAGCCTTAGAGATGACCTCGCCACGAGAATTGATGACCTGCGACTCTCCGCTATAGTGCAAGTCGTTGGCATCTTCACCGACACGGTTCACACCTATCCAATAGGCTTGGTTCTCAATGGCGCGGGCTACCAGAAGTGTGTTCCACACAATCATTCTGGAGTCGGGGAAATTGGCGAGATAGAAGGCCAAATCGTATTCATATTGTCCGTTTTCGTAGCGGTTGCGGGCCCACACAGGGAAGCGGATGTCATAACACACCATGGGGCGGATTCGCCAGCCTTTCAGCTCTACAATCAGTTGTTTCTCACCGCGTTCCACCAATTTGTCTTCGCCACCCATAGTGAAGGTGTGCCGCTTGAAATAGAGCTCATAACTGCCGTCGGGGCGCATCCAGACGAGACTGTTGTAATAGTGTCCATCCTTTTCCAACGGGAAAGTAGCGCAAATCACTGTGTTTTGGGCTTTGGATTGCGTTTTTAGCCACTGCATCGTCGTGTCGTCTTCTTTTTCGGCATAGTTTTTGGGGTCAACCGGGAAGGCTGTTGTAAAAGTCTCTGGGAGAAGAATCAAGTCGGTTTCGGGTTTGACTTGCTCCAACAACTGGTTGAAATGCTGCAGATTAGCTGATTTGTCTTCCCATTTGAGATCGGACTGAATGTAAGCGATATTGAGGTTTTGCATGATTAAATTGAATACTGATGCAAACCTTAGATTTGCAGCGTGGTTGTCTGCGAACTAGGAATGCAAGAGCAAAAATAGTAAATTTGCGCGAAATACTGATAGAAAGTCTATAAAAAAG
>ONFO01000023.1 GCA_900317155.1 uncultured Bacteroidales bacterium | reverse complement strand
CGTCAAAAGGGACGAAGCCTATCAACGAAACTACATGATATTTACTCCTACATAAAAAAACTTTCAAAAAGCCATTGCTAATTCATAAGAATAGATAGGGATTTTTTGCATGCAAGCGCGAATATTCAATGACTACACGAGTGCTTAATGAAGGTTATCTGTCGGAAAAAACTCATCCCAGCGGTTTCGTGCTTTTTCTGATTATTACGCTACAAAAGGATTAAACCAACCGTAAACCCCATATCTCCCCGCAGGATAGGGTATATCTTACAGCTGGGAGATATGGGTGTCGTATGTATGAGATATGGGTGTCGTGGGGAAATGATATGGGTATCTATTCCTTCACCACCTTGTCCGAATAAGTCTTCCCATCCTCCAAGGTGACCTTCATCAGGTATTGCCCCGGCGCGAGGCCTTGCAGGTTGATGCTTTCTATGCCCTCACTTTGCGTGCGCACCAAGCGTCCTTGCATGTCGTAGAGCTCGACTTGCGCGGGCTTCACGTCGGGAGAGTATTGCATGCGGAGCTGGTCTTGGGCGGGGTTGGGGTAATAGCTGTAGGGACGGATGGCAATACTTCCGTCTTTAACAGTTGTCAGCCCTTCGTCGGTAAGGAAGAAATGGAAGATTCCGGCACCGGCCTGCATGAGAGGGGAGGCATAGCCCACGATGTATATCCCTGCTTCATTCCCCTCGTTGTCGTTCAGCATGCTGGAGTGCATGCTACTATATGGGTCGTAAGCCATAGCTTGGTCATAGCAATAGCGTTTCCATATCAGGTTCAAGTCACGATCCATTTTGGCTACAGTCATGGTCGGCTTATTGTTCGGTGTAGGTTCTCTATAGACCAGATAAAGATTGCCGTCGGATGCCTTCTGGAAACACATGCAACGCGCTTCGGTTTCGGGGCCAGGTTGGTCATTGAAATGTACCAAAGCCTTCCGCTGCATGGTGCGAAGGTCATAACGCGCCACAGCCAATCCTCTTTCTGTTTCGTCATATACCCAGGTCGAATCCCTGGTATAACGCGCCGCGACCAGCAAATCTCCTTCATCTGGGATGACAAAAGTGCCATTCATGTTGGAATCGTTAAACCAAAAACTTTCCATAACTTGGATGTAGACCGAATCAAAATAGACTACGTTTTCCAACTGTTTGTTGACGACATGATAGTTTTTCACATGAAATGTGGAATCAATGACATAGAACAGAAGATTCCGGTCTGAATTGATGGTCCATTGGAAGTATTGTCCTGACGGAGAGTCAAACTCTCCCATCGTTATGAGGAAATTCTGGTTCTGGGGCAGCACGGCGGTATGTTTCAATGTGCCGTCAAGGCCAACACGTGCTATGTGGCACACATAACTCCCATCGAGGCTTTCTGTGTAGTATTTAATGATCAAATCGTTCCGACTATCCATCATATAACTATGGCGATGATCGAAAGACACCGTGTCGCACAACTGAACCACGATGTCCTCGGCAGCGTTGATGTTGAGGTCGTTGTCTGTGAAGTGCGAGATACGCAATGCTGTGCCGCCGTTGCCGTCGGGCTCGATGTTGACCCGCAGGTTGCCTCCGCCAAGAGGGTCTTTGACTAACAGGTAACTAGGTGGAAGGCTGTCGGCCACAAACAACGAGTCGACATACTGAAGCTCAGTGGGTGACGCCTTATAGAAAACGTTGCCTACGACGACGGGGTTGTTGCCGTCGAGAGAGGCCACCAAAACGTCTGAAACAACGTCGCCGTCGCTTTGTTGCATGCAGTTCCGGATGTTAAAGATGCGATAGCCAGGATGATGGAACGGGATGAAACCCATCTGGACTTCTTGGGCTTGGACAAGAAAAGAAGTTAAGAGCCCGATGATGAGTAATGCTATTTTTTTCATGTTATTATGTATTTAATCCGCTGCAAATATATGAATAAAAACGTTTTAAACAAATATTTTCCGCTTTATTTTTGTTTTTTATTCCTTCACCACCTTGTCCGAATAAGTCTTCCCATCCTCCAAGGTGACCTTCATCAGGTATTGCCCCGGCGCGAGGCCTTGCAGGTCCACGTTTTCCAATTCTTTGCTCTGCGTGCGCACCAAACGGCCCTGCATGTCGTAGAGCTCGACTTGGGCGGGCTTCACGTCGGGCGAGTATTGCAGGTGGAGCCGGTCTTGGGCGGGGTTGGGGTAATAGGTATAGGGACGGATGGCAATACTTCCGTCTTTAACGGTTGCCAGCCCCTCGTCGGTAAGGAAGAAATGGAAGATTCCAGCACCGGCCTGCATAAGGTGCGATGCATAGCCCACGATGTATATCCCCTTCATGTTTCCATTATTGTCATTCAATATGTCAGAATACACACTCGAGCGCGGATCATACTTAAACGATAAAGGCTCATAACAATACCGTTTCCATATCAGATTCAAATCCGAGTCCAACTTGGCGACAGTCATGGTTGGCGTATCTTGGGGAGTGGATTCCCTGTACACAATGTATAGGTTACCGTCGGGTGTCTTCTGAAAGCACATGCAATCCGCATAAGTTGTCGATCCTGGCCAGTCATTGAAATGAGCCACAGCCTTCTTTTGCATGGTGCGAAGTTCGTAGCGTACAATTGCCAATCCTGTCTCCGTGTAGACATTGGTATATATGGAATCCCTTGTATATGGTGCCACAACCAACAAATCGTCTCCGTCGGGGAGGACATAAGCGGAATTCATATGTAAACAATGTATATGTTTCATTTCCTATCATTATTGTATTATGGCTGTTTGCATCAATAATAACCTTGCAAAAAGGACTTCTATCATACCCATAATCGGCATAACTTTGTTTAAATATATAATAAGGTTTACCAATATCAGGAGAATTGGCATCAACAACCAGTTCGTGCTCATTTCCCTCTTCAAAATTCCCATATAATATCGGGTCTCCTGCTTTGACAACGCCAAACCCAACCATACTCATAGCATGTCCCCATTTTTTCATTCTGCATGCAAGAGCCCCCTTTGTTATCAGATTTGTTTTAATTGTATCCTCTCCTCCAAAATATTCTGATCTATCCGAAATACTAACAATTTCATTAGGGTTTTCACATTTATATGGACTTTCACATGGGATTGTTTGTCTTGGATAAAAATGGAAACAGTTTTCACCAACAATTCCTTCCTCTGCAATATACTTTAATGCTTTTTTTACTGAGCCACCACTATCCCATGTTCCAGCATCACTACACGATATAATGTCTTGTACTGATAATTCATCATTAATTTGTCTATTGAAGTAGAGGTTTACCAATGCCTCTGTTGTGAATTGTGCTGTAAAAGCCCAACATTCAGCTGCTCTTTGCCCGTATCTTCTTCGAGGTATCCACCCCGAACCATCAGAATTGTAATAATAAGAATCTGAATTTTGAGAGCCATGTCGTGTGCGCCAATCAAACTCCTTTACTATATTATTGCTTGCAGGAGGCGTGGTGTCGTTCAAGGGGGAATAGTATCCATAAGCATAGTAATCCCATCCCTGGAGATTAGGCAAATCATTTCCAAACATTGCTTTCTTGTCACGATACCTTAAATTGGAAAGATAAGTGGTGTCAGCACGCCAAGCCTTTTTATGATCAGATAGCTTTGCATTAATTCTTTCCACAATTTGAAGGTTTTTTGAAAGAAAAACAGAATCAGAAACAGAAGTCACCTCGTTTTTATTTGTATACGTGCAATTGTTTTTGATGTTTGCAAGATAAAATGCAGCATCACATAGAGTAACAATGAGGGAACACGGCACAATTTTATACAATGCAGCAGTCTCAAAAGCAGCTCCTTGAAATTGACTGTTTTTTTCTGTCGAATATAGGCTGTTACGTTCATAAACCAACCATTCGTTTTCGTTATCATCAACTAACACTACTCTGATAAAAGCGGTGTCTGAAAGAAGTTGTCCTTCACCATCTATGCTAAGACCATAACTATGGGTTTGGATACCAAATGGCTGAAGAGTATCACTACAATTAAAGTTTTTGTTGATATTGTAGGTAGTAATTTGTGCGCTCATTTTCAAGCACATCAAACTTAATAGCAATATTGTTATCTTTTTCATCTTTTCACTATTTTATAATTCATCACCTGAGCCCCCATCACTATCTGAACTACATACATGCCTTTGGGTTTATCGGCAAAACTTATGTTTAAGGAGTTATCTTTGGTTTCAAATGTGCAAATAACTCTTCCTGCCATATCAATAACCTTTGCCGTTTTTGTTCCTTCCAATGGTTGCCGAAAGTCAATTTGGAGGGCGTTAACTACCAATGTGTTTATATGAACCGTTTTTTCTTTTTCGTATTCATCAACAGACAAAATTTCATAATCACACTCCGTATCAGATACGATTAGTGACGAGCCATCTTCTGAATAACAACGAATCTGGCTGTGCTTACAAGGAGGAGGCCCTTCCAAATCATAAAACGGGAATACGGATCTGTCTAAGCCTATGCCTTCGATGATATTGTTAATATAGAAGTAATCGTCAATCGTGAAGGTGTGCAGCACTTTCCTAATGCTTCCATCTTCCAGTATCATGGTTGTAGTGTCGATGACATAAACTTCAACATCGTATTTTGGAGCAAACCAACTTTCCCCAGGATTCTTGTCAAAGTCGTATAGTAGAAGACGTTGTCCGTTCTCCACTTCATAGATTTGGTTCCCCTCTTGGGTAATATAACGTATTTCGGTATAAGGACTGATTAGACCGTCACAGTCGAGATTCTGGAAAAATTCGATTTCCTTACATTCCCATCCGTTGATTTCAACGGTTTCTAACGAGCGGAATCTATCATATGCGATACCAGAATAATTCCATCCTTCCCTATATAGGCGTTCATAATACCATTCCGCTCCCACAGGAGCGAATTCATGCGTTTGTGCCCCTGCCACTCCTGCCACAAGTAGCAGCAGGAGCAAAAAGAATTTGTCGTTCAAGTTATGTAATCTGTTCATTCTATTAGAGGTTTTATTTGATAATGGTGCTTGCAAAGATATAGAAATTCATCCAGTTATCATAACGCATAGATGCATTTTTCCACGCAAGTGCCTACTCTTTCACCACCTTGTCCGAATAAGTCTTCCCGTCCTCCAAGGTGACCTTCATCAGGTATTGCCCTGGTGCGAGGCCTTGCAGGTTGATGCTTTCTATGCCCTCACTTTGCGTGTGCACCAAGCGCCCTTGCATGTCGTAGAGCTCGACTCGGGTGGGCTTCACGTCGGGCGAGTACTGCAAGTGGAGCAGGTCTTGGGCGGGGTTGGGATAGAACAGGTAGGGACGAACGAAGGCTTCCGCTTCGGGAGTGCCTACGACGCCATCGTCATGGATGAAGAAAAGAATCGTGTTGAATGGATAGTCACCTTCATAATAAGCTACCTTATGGTGTTGTGCACAAACCGCTATACCCTTTTCAATCGTCTCCATGCGGCAGAAGTGGATGCTTTCGTAATTATTCAAGGTATAACACCGCCTCTCCCAGATTGTGTTCATGTCCGTATCCAGCTTCAAAACCGTGATGTATCCTTTTGAAGGATTGTTGCTGGTCCTGTAGGCCAAATAAAGAGCACCGTCTTCCGATTTTTTAAAGCCAAATGGGAGGGCGCAGTAATTCAGGTTTGTAAATACCGGTTGTGACGATATCATGATTTCTTTCAGTTCTTCGTGACTGGACTTGTCATACTTCGTGACGCGCATGCCATTCCTCGGCTCATTGTCCTTAGTGTATTGTGAAATCACGTAATAGGTCTGTCCGTCATAAGGCAGCATGGAAACCATGTTGTTGAAGAAGTGGTAGTGCCCTGACTGGTTTTCCATTACAACGGTCTCTTGCAGGTTGAACATGGAGTCAATGACGTGGAACAAGAAGGTGGTGTCACCTTCCGGGGTTGTGTCCCATCCGTAGACGGCGTATTCGCGAGGGCTGTCCGAGTATGCGACCATTCCGTTGATATTCCATAAGCCACCTTGGAAGAGGCCGGGCATCGGCTGCTTGTCTTTCAGCGTCCCGTCGAGACCGATACGGGCAAAGACGGGAACGCCGTCCGAAACATAGCGCACGACCAAGTTCTCCTCGTTCTCGAGCATGATGCCATTGGATGACTCAATACGTGTATCCTCAAGATGAACCATGACGGGCTCGTTATCGAAATTCAGGTCTTCATCGGAATGGAAGATTTCAAGCCACGTGAATCCGTCAAACCCGGGATGGAAATATCGGTTCGTGAGGAATCTCGCCCAAATGTAGCCTTCGCCGACCGGGTTGTGAACCAGCAAAACGCCATTGTTGTCATCGATATATTCAAGATTGGACTCAAGGAAAGTGGAGTCCGTCACGACGAGGTCCTGCCGCGATATGGTGTAGAAACCGTCTCCGATATTCACATAGGTGGACGAAGTAGGGGTGAGTTTTCTTCTGAACAAATTACAGAGCAGGAGGTCGCCATCCGGTTTCTCCACCATGGTGAAGGTTTTATCTATTCCTATATTGTGTGGGGTGTTGTTGTACACGAAAACCGTACTGAAATTATGCCCCATGATTTCGAGGGTGTTTCCCTGCGCATGGGCGAAGGATGCCACAAGGGCAAAAGCCAAGGATAAAAGTATTTTCTTCATGATATTTTGATTTTTTGCAAAGATAAGAATTGTCATAAAACGAGAAAACCAAAGAGCCAAGTTTTTTCACATGGCTCTTGATAATACCATCAATCAGTACCAAAACCATGAGCGTGTGAATAGCAATAAATCACTTTAAGTATGTGATAATAGGTAGATGAATAATCATGATTAAACACATCTTGGCCGCTATTAACAAACCAAGCAGCAGGGCATTCGTCGGCATATTGATTTAGAGGGTTATCTAGTAAGTATTGGTAGCCCAATCCCAAATAGGAGTCGAGGTAATAGCACATGTCCATTTTAGGTATCTCATAATCCCAATCTCCCATGACACCAAAAAGTCGGGAATTATGGTTGCTTGGTGAACCATACGGGTCTATATTGCTCATGTAATCAAAGATGTGTTCTCTTGTCTTGGTATAATATGATACAGACCCGCCGATTGAGAACAAGCTATGATGCTCATAAACATTGAGAAGCCTCACAAGTTCTGACATTCCCAAGCCATCCCACTTATAAACCAAATAATCGCTGAAATGAGCGTTGCAGGAATCCATAGCAATATCGTCATGAAAAGGATCGACAATATGTGGCTCATAATACCAATGATAGTCATCCCAACCTTTTGAATTTCTTTTGAAAGAGATTATTACGGGAATACTCGTATACCCGTCCTCGGAGATGTAGGCATCTATGAAACGTATGTGTTTCTCATCCAGATTGATTTTTTGGAAATGACTCTCAATTTCGTTTCTAATGTTTTCATAAGCTATTCCAAGGTCACTTAAGAGGACTGTACCGTTAGTAACATCCACATGAGCGTACAGCGTATCGAAACGGATATCGTCAAATTCGACGTTAATATTGCCGAAGTCATAGTTGGCTACACTGGAGAGGTGCCATGCAGCATCTTCGAGCGAAAGAGACTCGTCTTCGCCTTTGGCGGTGGAATTCATTTTCTGCTTAAAGTCCTTTAGGTAGGCATTCATGTCTTCAATCTCTCGTGGATTGAAGGTTTGCACTGATTCATTTTTGTTGTCCGTCAAGGCACTTGCAGTTTCTTTTTTGCAGGAAACCACGGCAACCGAAACGGTTGCAACCACTAATAATGTGGCGATGAATAAATAGTTATTTTTCATGATGATTTGTGTTTGAATTGTTTTGATAATTAAGTTGATAAATGCAAATTTTACTATTAATCGTGATCGAAATCGCCATCGGCATAGCCATTGGCATTACTGAGTTCCACGATGTAGCTACCACTAGCCACATTGGCGAAGGGGATGATAACCACATGCTGCACATCAGTATTTACCACCGTGTTGTAGACAATGCCACCCATGCTATTGAAAATCGAAATACTCACGTTGCCGAAGCTTTGGTTGAATCCGATGTAGATAGCATCGTCGCTGGCTCCTGCTTCTATGGCATTGGGACCAACTAATGTCGCTAATTCTCCATGTAATTCAATTTTATTATACTCATGAGGCATACTTCTTCCCATATTATGGATAGGTATTGTTTTGTAAGGTATTGCCTGAATCTCTCTTGACGAAAAGCCAAGGATGCACAGTGCAACAAAAATAAGTGTTTTTCTTTTCATTTTGTGTAGATTTACCATTGATAGACTTTTGTTTTTTGCTTATGTGAATTCACGGCTCTAAAATATAGTATTTGGCATGGATTCCGAACCTCGTTCCGAATAAAAACTTAAAATTAAAAATTAAAATATTGAAAATAAACAAAATAAAAACTCATCGTTCCAAACATCATTCCGAACTTTTTAAGTTTATTTTGAAGGTAAGACCAAGGAAAATATGCTTAAAATCACACTAATCAAGCCAGTTTGTTCCCTGAAAAAGCCGATTGTATCTTTTTTCTACTACGGTTCCTGATCTTGTCCACCATGTCGGTGGTCTTGTGGAGCAGCAAGGCTTCGTCTTGACGTGAAATGTTGAAATACGACATGATGACGTCCATCTGTTCGATTTCATCAAGCCCTAAGTTGTCTTGTTTGACGATTTCGCGCAACTTTGGATAGAGAACGTCAACGGTTTCCATCATTGCATCAATGTGCTTTTGTTTGCCGAAAACCGACTTTTCCAGCTTTTTCAACAATTCTTCATCCCCTTGATTTTCCAAAAACAGATGCAAGAGCAACTTAACGGACTGCTCTTTCTTGAGTGAGAGGGAGAGTTTTTCGCCATATTCGTTAGTAGTTTGTTCCTGCCTCTCTTTTTCTTTAAGCAAGTCTTCGTATGCCTGCTCTCTTTCCTTATGTTTTTGCCTCAGATAATTTTGGACTTGCTCTTGCTTCTCACTTTTTTGGGTCAGTTCCTTATTCTGTTGCATAAAGTGGAACAAGTTTGCCTTTGTCTCAGCTTCTTGTTTCCGTGTTTTTGCCAACTGGATTTGCGAAATAGCCAATGCTGTCAAACCTATGATAGCAAATATGCTGATAAAGGTGATGAAGTGTTGCTTTCGGATGAGTTTCTGGTTCATCGTATTACGTAGGCTCTCGTAATCATATTGTTGTCGGATGCGAAAAACAGATTTCTTTTCATGGCAAGTCTGTATGTCGAACAATATGTCTTCATGTGTTTTACGGTATTGAAGAGCCAAAGCTATATCTCCTTGACTTTCGGCAAATTGAGCCAAAGCTCCATAAATAGATACCTTAGTGTTTTCATTCAAATTGGGGGAAGTCAGGGATTCTTTAATATGCTGATAATACACGGCAGCAGAATCTGTCAATCCTAAAGAAGCAAATGACTTGCCTAAATTCAGATTAAGTAACGTTTTTTCAGAATCTCCCAAATCGGGCTCTTTGGCATTTTCCTTAAGGCATTCAATGGATTGGACATAGTTTCCCTGCAAACGGTGAAACACAGCGAAGTTGTTCAAAGCTTTTCTCTTCGCCTTGGAAGAATGACTTAGGTCGGCATAAGCAAGGCTTTTTGTTAGACTTATATTGGCACTATCAAATTGTTTCAACACAATATATGCAGCTGCTTTCAAATTCTGTACAAATGCACGCTCTCCCCAACGTGTTCCGAAATAAATGTCCGCTGTATTTAAAATGGACAAAGCCTCGTCTTCCAAATAATCATCATAAAGCAATTTACCCATCCTATATTGGGCCAAAGCGATAGTAAGACTGTCGGAGGCATAGATGCCAGTTTTTTCCGCCTCCTTAAACGACCTCATGGCCTCCTCCTTCTCGTTATAGTGCTGCTGCACGAAGCCGCTGTAGAGCGCGGCATGGGCGGCCTTGGCATATTGTTTCTTTTTTGCGAAATACTCTGCGGCGCGCTCAAGGTCGGGACTGGTGGAGAGAGTGGTGTGCTCGTCAAAGAAATCGTCGTCCATCACGGGCGATATGGCGTTTCCTTGGTCGCCAAACAAGGCCTCGGCCTGCAACAGCGCCATGTCCATGCGCTCCCGCTCGCTGAAATAGACAGGCATGCGCAACACACTGTCGATCAAGTGGGCGGTGCTGTCAGGCAAGGTGTCGGCCAGATGCTCCGCACGGTCCACCATGCGCCGCGCCTCACGTGTGGGCGTGTGGCAGGCGGCACAGAACAGCAACAACAGAAACACAATATGTATCCTATGCTTTCCCATCCTTGTTTCAACCCGCAAATTTAAGAAAAAAGTATTACCTTTGCGCCGTCATGTCGAAGAAAAACAAAACCGATTACCCAAGCGGGAGCCGCACGAGTTGGAAGGTGGTCATCACCTATCTATTCGTCCTGGCCCTTTGTGCGGCTTTGTTCTACTATATCTTCAACCTGCGAAAGACCATCGAAAGCCAACGCTCCAACATCAACACGCAACACGATGCGCTCAACTGGGTCAATCAGTTCACCAAAAACGTACACGGCGCACAAAACGCGGCCAACCTCTACGCCTTCACCGAACAAGTGAAATACAAACGCGAGTTCAACGCCTACCGCGACGACATCAAGACCCAGACCGACTCGCTCATGAAATACGAAATCAGCGAAGACAACAAGATGATGGTCAGCGAAATCGAGAAACTAATCAACAGCAAGGGCCGACTCAGCAACGAGCTGTCGCGCCAGTTCCACGACTTCAACCCCCTTGCCGAGTTTGACCGCACCATCGACGACTACATCCCACCCCAACCCGAAGAGGAACTCGTGGTCACCACCGTTTCGAAAGACACGGTCATCCACGTTCCGAAAACCGAGAAGAAAGGCTTTTGGAGCCGCGTGGGCAACGTCTTCAGCCCCGACAAAGAGGAAGACAGCGTCGTCCACATCTCCATCGAACGCACCGACACACTCCGCATCCAACACCAAGGCCAAGACTCAGTCAACATCCTGGCCAACCTACGCGTGCTCTCCGACAGAGCTAAGACCGAATACTGGAAAAAAATCAAGGATTACGAGAAAAAGACCCAGGAACTGGTCAAGGCTGATAACCAACTCTCCGAGCAAATCTCCTCCCTGCTGATACGCCTCAACCAGGAAATCCTTGACTCCACCGTCGCTGAAATCGAGAAAAGCGAGCTCATCATCCAAGAAAACACCCGTACCTCTATCCTCATAGGAGCCGCGACCTTCATCCTCATCATCATCTTCATCATCCTGATTATCAGCGACGTCAACAAAGGCTACCGTGCCCGCCGCGCCGCCGAGGAAGCCAAGAGGAAGACCGAGGAAATCATGGAAAGCCGCCACAAGCTGCTGCTCTCCGTCTCACACGACATCAAGGCGCCGCTGACCTCCATCATGGGTCATGTGGAACTCATGGACAAGAACAACAACGAAAAGGAAATCGTTTCGATACAGCAGTCGGCCGACCACATCCTCAACCTGCTCAACAACCTCCTGGAATACTCCAGCCTCGAACAAGGCAAGCTGCAAGTCAGCAACGAGAACTTCGACATCGGACAACTCTGTGCCGAAATCTCCGAGATGTTTGCCCCCATCGCACGACACAAGAACCTGGAATTCCAATTCGAGAACAACATCGAGCCCAACACCCTACTCAACTCCGACAAACTGAAGATCAGGCAAATACTCACTAACCTCATCTCAAACGGCATCAAATACACCTTGGAAGGCAGCGTCAGCTTCAAGGCGAGATTGGGGCGCAGTCTGGTCGTCTTCGACATCATCGACACCGGCGTGGGCATCCCCGAGGACAAGCTGGAAGAGGTGTTCAAACCTTTTGTACGCATCGAGACCTACAACCAGTTTGCCGAGGGCAGCGGCTACGGCATGTCGGTCGTCAAAGGTCTCGTCGACCTCCTTGGCGGTGAGATCCACACCGAATCGGAGGTGGGCAAAGGCTCGCATTTCGAGGTCAGGATCCCAGTGGAAGTCTTGGAGCAACAAGTTGAAGACAAGGGCGAAGACACTGACAGCAGAAAGAGCCTCAACATCTTAGTCATCGACGACGACAACACCCTGCTGTCCGTCATCGACAATATGCTGCACCGTCTCGGTCACCAGGCCATCCCCTGCCGTTCGATGAACGACTTGGACAACGCCCTGCAGCAAATCCAAGAATACGACTACATCCTCACCGACCGCGAGATGGGTGCTGTGAGCGGCAACGACATCCTTTTCCTGGTCAAGGAAGTCGACAACAAGAAGCCCGTCATCCTGATGACCGGCCGCATCGAGTACAACACCGAGAAAGCCCACGAGGAAGGCTTCGACGGATTCCTCCAGAAGCCCTTCAACCTAAGGCAGTTGGAGAACCTGTTTGGAAGTGTCGCCGCCACCGAAAGCGAGGGCGAGACCGCCTTCCCCGACTTCCCTGCCTTCAGCGAGATGATGGGCAACGACAAGGAAGCCATGACCGACATCCTTCGGGTCTTCGTGCAGTCCACCTCTGATGACTTGGTCGCAATGAATGCGTTGATTGAAAAATCGGATTTCGTTGAGATGCAGAGTCTTTGCCACAAGATGCTACCCATGTTCAAGCAGCTTGAGCGCGACACCACCTTCCTCGCCCGGATGAACGCCATGCGCGGCAAGAACGAGACGGAAGAAGATTATCCGAACTGGAAAGAAGACGCCACCCAATTCATGGCCCAAACCGATGAATTGATGGATTTGCTGTCGGAAAAGTATGGGATTGAGTGAGGATGCACTGCTCTGCCGTTTATTTGGCCAGCACGAGTAAACCATGAAACGACCAGCGCAAGACCTTAAGCGTGATTATTAATGCATTTCAACACTATTCCGGACCATTGTTGATACAATTCTACCGCTTCCTCAATGTGTCTGTTACGGGTCTCTTCTTCAAACTTGTCGTAATAATCTGCTTTGATGGTAAGATGGTTGCCAAATCCCAAATAGATGGCCTTCCAGCCTTCAGGTGCTTGATGATTGACGATACCGATTTTACAGACTTTCAGTACAGGCACAATTTCCATGAGCTGATCATAGCTCACACCATTGTAGCAATAGTTTGTGTGGTAATACTGTCCCTGCGCATCGATAATCTCAACCCCTCCGGGATCCCCCATCGCACCAGGTTGCGCAAATAAAAAGGCGACAATGTCGAGCGAACAATAATCCTTGTAATTGGATTCGGTGATTTCTATACAATCTGTCATGGCTTTTTTTCTTATGATGTTGATAATTAAATCTCGTATCGTTTGTCTTTCGACTTTGCAAAGTTAATGACAAAACCATGTTTTCGCAAGGGGTGATGATAACTTTTTTCCAACTCGTCGTTTTTATTGAAAATAACTGTTCAAAATTAAACTACAATATCTTTTGACTTCGGGACACGGGACTTCGACCTAACACAAAACAGAGTATAATTTGCAAATACATGAGTTTTTTGTACTTTTGTGGCAATTATTAAACAAAAAAATGAAAAGGATTATAACGATTATTGCGTTTGCAGCCACGATAGCGCTGTTGACCTCCTGCAAGAAAAAGGAAGTCCATGTGGTCATGGAAACCACAAAAGGCAACATAGAGCTGAAACTTTACGATGCCACGCCATTGCATCGCGACAACTTCAAGATGCTGGTGGAGGAAGGAGCCTATGATTCACTGCTCTTCCATCGTGTGATTCGCGACTTTATGATTCAGGGTGGCGACCCGGATTCGAAACATGCTGAACCCGGCATTCTGCTCGGTGACGGTGACAGGCTTTACACCATACCAGCCGAATTCAGGCTCGATGAAGGGATATTCCATCGTCGTGGCGTGTTGGCAGCCGCTCGCGAAGGTGACGATGTGAATCCAGAGCAACGTAGTTCAGCAATGCAATTCTATATTGTATGGGGGAAAACCTTTGACGATGAGAGCTTGGACCGTGTTCAGAAACGAATTGACGACTATACAAACGGTCGGGTAAAACTCACTCCTGAGATGCGTGAAGTGTATAAGACCATCGGAGGAACGCCACACTTAGACGGTCAATATACAGTCTTTGGCGAAGTCGTTTCCGGTCTCGATGTGGTAGATGCCATTCAGCAAGTGGCTACCGACACCAACGACCGACCTGTTGAGGATGTCCGAATCATCCGGGCTTATCTGAGATGATTTTTCTACGGAGATTATTAAAATTCTCCGTTCAAAAGTAACGAAATAAAGGAAAATACACTACCTTTGCAGCTGAAAAATGTTTGTAAATGGAAACAGTCTCTGAACGAATAGCATCTAAAGGTGGGGTCATCTCCACAAAAGATTTGGATGGGAGAGCAGAATATGAGCGGCTGCGCAGAGCGGTCAGTAAAGGTGACATAGTGCGACTGCGTCATGGCGTGTATGCCGAGCCGTCGGCCATGCTTAATACCATGATCGATGTAGAGCGCATCGTGCCTGGTGGCATTGTGTGTCTCTACACCGCATGGATGCACCATCAGCTATGTACCACTGTTCCGCCTGCCTTTTGTGTCGCCATCGAAGCCAAGCGAAAGGTGGTGCTTCCCGAAGAATTGCCTATCAACCTCTATTATTGGAAGAAAGAAAACCTGGAATTTGGCATCGAGCAGAAAGAGATTTCTGGCTTTCAGGTGCGCATGACCGATTTGGAGCGGAGTGTATGCGATGCCGTGAAATACCGCAATAAAGTTGGATTGGATGTTTGTGCCGAAGTAATCCGAAGCTATGCCCGCCTGAAGGGACGCAACCTCACCCGTCTTTCCGAATATGCACAAAAGCTGCGACTAACAAAAGTGATGAATAACTACCTTGAAATTGCAATAGAATGACGAAACCTATCAAGAACTATGGCAAGTCGGTCAAGACTAAGTTGCTCAATCTGATGAACTCATCAGGCTACAAATATATGTATCTGTTGGCTCGTTATTTCAACGAGCGTCTGTTATATCGCGTGTCGGTGAGTCCTTATCGCGAGAACTTCCTTTTGAAGGGTGGTTCTCTTCTCTATGCGTTCAACGGTTTGGAAACCCGGCCCACCATCGACATTGACTTCATGGCTCAGCGCATCAGTCGAGACCGTGAGTATTTGGAAAAGGTCTTTCGTGAAATATTGAGTATCGAATGCTTGGAAGATGGTGTCACTTTCGATGTTAATGGACTTCGTTCAGAGCCAATTACTGTCGAAAAGGAATATCCAGGGTCTCGTTTTTTCGTCACTGCCAAGATGGACACCATCGTCTATCCCATGTCTATGGATGTTGGATTCGGCGATGTGGTGATTCCTGGTCCCGTTCCTGTTGATTTCCCCTTATTGCTTCAGGATGTCCCCAGCATCAACATCCAAGCCTATTCGCTGGAGACTATTGTAGCTGAAAAGTTCCATGCCATGGTGGAGCGCGATGTCAACAACAGCCGCATGAAGGACTTCTTCGATTGCTACCAGATTCTCACCACAAAGGAACTTGACGACGAAATGCTGTATGAGACAATAAAAGCCACATTCGACAATCGTGAGCTGGCATATAACGCCAATCTACAATTGTTCAATGATGACTTTTGCACCGATGAAGTGCGCTTGAAGCGATGGGAAGTGTTCCTGAAAAAGATCCAATGGAAGGAGTCACTTTCGTTTGCCAATGTGATGGCTGTGATTACTGAGCGATTGAAAAGTCTGTATGATAGGTATTGGGAAGAGAAATAATATTACTGCATTTTTTCAAAAGTGCAGTAGATTTGAAGGAAATCTTCCACCTGATCAAGTATTTGGCGCAAGAAACAATTAGCTTCCACTTTTTCTCGTTGATAGACACTACTCACAGCCATTTCTCTAATCCTTTGGGAAGTTGGCCACTGCGAGATTTGAGATAAGCGCCATAGTCTTCGGCTGCCAAACTTGGGAAACTACTTTCTTCAATCAGTGGATAGCCTTTCAATCTTTCAGCCAATTCTTCATCAGAAAGCCTGTTGTAAAGGGTTTGGGCGAATTCCGCAAACAGTTCAAGAACGCGAAAGCCCTCATTGTCGGCGAAGGAGGCCTCAAAGCAGAAGATTTCCTGTAAATCAATCCGTTAGAGTTGTTGTGATGTTTAGGAATTGTCGAATGCAATCGACAAAAAATTGAAAAATTTGCAAAGTGTAGTTTGCAAAAATCGGGGAAAATTGGCGAGAGGAGGAGGCAAAATTAAGAAATAGAAATCCACATAGTCTATCAAAATTGAACAATAGCGGACATTAACAAATCTTGTTTATATTGATTTTCAACCCCTTATTGTCTCCGATTTCTTTTAATAAATGTTGAATTTCATGGACATAGCATAGATTTTTCTTTTCGGCAATTTCACAATAGTTTTTCCCTTTATAGAAGTACTTTTTAAATGTATCTAGGTAATACGAATAATTCATCTGCTGCGGTGTTAGTTCCTTTCCAGGAAATACTATTGAAGAAGAAGCGGAAGGATTGTAATATATCCATCGATCTTCTATTCCATTGACCTTAATCGGTTTTATTTCATCAATTGGAACACAATGTTCTACACCGTTCAAAAAGCATTCATTACTGTTTATTGTATTGATTTTGAAAATATTAACTGGATTATTTGCTATTGAGAACTCTTTACAATACTTTTCAGGATGAATCAGTTTTACAAAATCACCGATTTCATACGGTTCAGGAAGTTTGACAAAGGAAAATAGTTTTCGTTCAACAATCCTATCGTTATCTTCAATTTTTCCAATAAGCAATGGAGAATTCGGATTATGGAAGCCTTGTTTCTTTTCAACGGTTTTGCTATCGAAGTTTGCATAACAATACTTACAGCCATGAAGGCAAGTGTTATATTCGCCAATGTCAATACTTTGAACGCACCCACATTCTTTTCGCTGGTTTTTGTCTTTTGAAACCACTAATTTCAAATCCAACAAATCTTCGATCAAGACATTGTCAATACATTTTCCATGAACAATACCATATTTCTCTAATGCAATATCTTCGGCGCAAGATTGTATCTTCATTCCATATTTTTGCGCTATGATGATGAGTTTTGAGGCAAGTTCAAAAATCTCTGGCATAGTAAGTTCTCGTGCAGAGGTGTCTTTTAAATTCCGCTGTGTTTTACTGTAAAGATCAACGAAACTTATTACACAAGTGTTCGTATATCCATATAATCGCTTGGCTATTTCTTCAAAATAGGTAACATGATAGTTTATGTCAATGTCGTTTGTCAACAATATGGGATCATATCTCCAGATAGTTCTTTGAGGCCCGATAGCGTCAGATAGTTTATGGAAAGTGTCTATGATCTGTTGCTTTTTCGGTACGCGGTTTTCAAGATATTCGTTATATGGATTTATGGTGAATTGAAAATAATACATGTAATCTTTCAATTCATCCAGTCTTTTGAGCATGGGTTTGGGATTCTTACTCCAGAAAACAATGCAATCGATGAGTTTAGGGTCCAATGAAATCCGACTTACCAGATGGATGTTCAAAGGATTTCTTACATATACGAATCCTTCTTTGATTCTATTAAAGAACCATTCCGAGTAAAACGCTGGTATGTCTGTCCTTCGACTAACGCTGAGAATCATAATTCATTTCTTTATTATCATTATTTGAGCACTATGACATTCTGAATTTGGAGAGTATAATTGTTGAATTTGGATATTGGGATTTATCAAAAGTCTACCATGTTTCCTTTGGATGCCGTATTGATAATAGTTCTTTTGAGTGTTTTCAAAATGAAATCTATGAACACTAATACCATTGTTCTGAGAAATGATACTCAACAATATTCTATCAAAGTAGCTGCGCGTTGAATAATGGTTTATATCATTTATTAATAATGCACAAGGATTCAGTGTGAAAACAAGATTGCACAAGTTGTCAACAAACGCATTTATGCTGTTAGGAGCATTTTTTACCATGCTTGATAAAACATAGTTCAAAACTATCACATTTGGCTTGTTATGCGTATTATAATAATCAAAAACATCGGTATGCTCGAATGAAATAGCATTTGGATGATTAGAATTGTTTTTTAAAACACCTTGTATTTCATTCCAGGTGTTTTCTATGTCAAATCCAACATAACTATATGGCAATATTAAATTGTTGTGTGAACAATATTCTTCCAGTGCTACTAATTCAGAACAAGGTCCGCACCCAATAGAACAAATCTCGAGCTGCTGGAATGGTTTGCCTTCACCAGTATTTTGAGTGATGAAATCAAACCAAATCCAAGCCATTTCGGTAGCATACCTATATATGTTTTGACAAACATAATAGTTACACATATTGGGGCAATCGTAACTCCTATGACAATACGGGTCAAAGTGTATGTCTTTCAGGCATTGCTCACAAGTATCATTTAAACAAAGAGCATTGTTACAGTTGGCACAAACGTTCTCCCTGCTTTGGTATTTTTGGTGACAATAATCTACAATTTCATCTATCATATAAATATCTCCTTCTCAAATTCTTCCAAAGCCTTCTTCCTCAACTCTTCTGCTTGTTGCTTCATTTGCTTGATTTGCTCTTTTTGCTCGTTGATATGTTCAGCAATTCTATCTTGAATTGAACGGGGTGGGATAGGTAGTAAAAGATTTTTGAATATGCTTTCGTTGATTCTTGGCATTCGCGCACCGCTCACAGCATCCGATAGCTGGCTTTGCACCAATGATGATGATAATAGATACTTGAAAAACAATTTGTTAATTGGGTCTTTGATGCTGAAGACAAAAAACTCCGATGAACAAACGATGTCTGTTTCATTTGTGTCATTAATCCAATACTTGTTTAAATATGGTCGTAGTTTGCCATAGATAAAATATCTAATTGGGACAGATATCGTTTGACTTTTTATGTCTGAACCCTTTACAATCGGTAACTCAAGTAGTGTTCCCGAACTTTTCTCGATGCTATCCATACCAATATAGTGGTATGTATTGGTTGGATATTTATATGTTTCTGTTCGTAATGATTGGCCCTTATTATCAAGCATAAACTTGTCTAAACAAGTTGCCAAATTTACAGTATCATATTTTGAAGAAGCTTTTGTGTTTGAAACAAAGAATGGAATATCCCATCGCTCAACATCTTTAAACCTTATCAAATTCAATCCTTTATGCAGTTTCGCTTTTGTTATGGAAACATTAAGTTCACCCAATAAGTATTCCTCAATCTCTCTTTCTTTCTGGGAGGCTTGTCTTTCCAATTCTTGAGATAGTTGTATCTTCTCTTTATAAGCATTTACCAAAGCTTGTTGTTCATTTAGAGTTGGCGTTGGGATTTGCTGGGATAAAAACAAATTGACGTCTATTCTTTGCCTATTTGTTGTCCCTCGGCTACAGCTCTGAGCAAAACGGGCAAAAGCATTAGTCGAAGAAATCAAAGCAAAATACTCTGGGTTGATAATATCTGCTTCAACATCAAAAACAGGAAAGTCGGCTGTAACAATCGCCCCGTCCAATTCTTTTGGGACGACACCAAAAGCTCCATTACGAGCATCAATTTTTGACATAATAAACTGTCCTTCAGAAACAACAAACTGTTTCTTGGTGCCGATGTCCTTCCCATTTTTTATGTCTCGCAATACTGCTCCACCTCCTTTTGTCTTAAGGGTGACTTGTTTGTATTGTTTGTCGTTTTGGACATTAATTGTCGTGTAACTTCTTTTCACAAAGCTTCCAATAGGTTGGCTAGAATACTTTCTGTTATAACCAATTCTTTGCCCCAATATATGGTTGACGCTCCAATTGCCAATTTGCTTAAACCCAACAAAACTTAATATGTTAAAACTGGTATTTCTCACAATAATTTAGTTTTGAGTTCAATAGAATATTTCAGGTTCTGAGGCAATACTTCCAGTCATTCTAATCCTGTAGATATTGCCGTCTTCGGCCAAATTGTATTTTGTTGACTTGTCAGGCACTTCCCACATCGTATTTTCGATGCGATATGGGGTGTATTCTTCGGCCAAAGGAACAAGTTCATTCTCAATTGCGGCTCCAGTTGTGCTTATGCCTGCTTTTTGCACTTCGGCAATAGGTATCTCATAATCGAACTTATCTTTGACAATTGCTTTGATTTCGATGGCTTTCTGCTCTTCAATCTTTTTCTTTTTTATCTTCAGCTCTTTCTTTTCCTCTTTAGACGCCGCATCTTTTCCTCGTTTTGAAAGCTTAACTTCAATAGAAGATAGTTCATCAGAATACTTTGCATCAATCTGGCGCGTGGCATTGTTTAAGATAGTATCATATTCTTGCCTTTCTTGTTCTGTGAACTTCTTGAAGAATAACAAACTAGGTTTTACAGTTGCGCCCGAAGCCATAAACACATCTTGGGGTATGGAAACGATGAGTAATATTATTGCCCTACTTTCCACAAAATCGCGAACTTTCTGGAGGTTTGAATTATTTAAAACACCTTCAGGAAGAACGATTCCCATCCTTCCTCCAGGCTTCAACAAGTTCAAGCAGCGTTCTATGAAAAGCACCTCTGTAAGCCCATTATCAATTTTATACTGGTCTAAAAGAGATTCGCCAATGTGGTCATTAACTTGTCTTAATCCTTCAACATAGGCATCCCCGAACCTTTTTATATAAGCTGCAATCTGGGCTTCGTCAGTAAATCTATCAGCTTCTGTTATTTTTAGACTCTTATCGACACGGGCGCCAAAAGGTGGATTAGTTAATATGACATCAAAACGGTTTTGGAAAATGCCGTTCACATTCAAAAGTCCATCATGATGGTGAACGCCACCGTGTCCATCACCATGCATAATCATATTCATTTTGGCTGTGCGGGCCATTCGTGGGTTAGCGTCTGTTCCATAAATGCAATCGAATGACAAGGTGCGAAGTCGTCCTTTGGCATTGTTGATGTTCAGTTCTTCGTTGAGACGGGCAAAAGCTTCAGATACTTTGGTTTCAATCTTCTGTTTCTCCTTCTCCGAAAGGCTATCATAATCTTCACCATAACATTGTTGTTTGACGGCTTCTTTTTGACTCTCAATGTCTTTTTCGATATGCTCACGAACATATTCAAATGTCTTGATCAAAAAGCCTCCACTTCCACAACACGGGTCGCAAACATATTCGCCTTCTTGTGGGTCGAGGATAGAAACCATGAAATCCACAATGGTTCTCGGGGTAAAGAATTGGCCTAACTCTCCACGGAATGTTTTCCCTAAAAATTGTTCAAAAGCAATGCCTTTCACATCATCGGAAGTAGTTGAGAGGTTGTAAATCTCCAACTCTTTAACAATTTGTTCAAAACTGTTTTCCCTGATTTCAATTTTGGCATTTTCGTCAAACAAATGGTCGCTGGCAAATTGTTGTTTGGTTTTTTCAAAAAGATTTTGGTAGAAAGGATTATAGTCTTTTACTCCCATCTCTTTGTTAAGCTTCTCGTATGCTTTGCGATTCTCTGTAAAGCGGTCTTTTGAGAAAATCTGACCTTCGTCGTTCTCGCGTTCGTAGCGAATTTTAATAAATAGAATTTTGCTAATTTCGTCAAATGCAGCTTCAGGAGAGAGCTTGTCGTTGTTTCTAATAATGTTGTGACATTTGAAAAGCAATCTAGAAAACTCATCTCGGGTAAATGCCTTTGTTTGTTTCAGCAATTTTTCAATTTCCTTTTGATTATTGGCTTTTGCCGCATCAGGAATGTCAACGATTTCCTCAAGTGTGTCGGGGACGTGTCCTTCAACAACCTTAAATATCCTTGTTTCTTTATAGTTTGTTGTAACAAAAAACTTTGCATGTAACCAAGAAGCATAATTCATCCCTTGATAATAATCTTCTTTACGAATCGAGACGTTCTCAGCTTTGCATTCAACAATAATAAATGGATACAAATTGTCCTGTTTGTCTTCTTCGCTTTTCCATATTACAATGTCAGCGCGAGCCCTGCCTGTACCTCTCTTGGAATTTGTTACACTCCGTTCTTGATCCATTTGGTCTAAAGAATAACCATAATGATCCACTAATCGGCAAATATATTTCTGACGGACTTCTTCTTCAGGCTTATGTACAAGCCATTTGCCTTTCAGAGGCGCAAATATTTTGTTGTCCTTGATTTGAATGTCCATAAAATAGTATTATTTGGATGCAAATTTACAAATAAATAATGAAATGTGAATGTATTATCTTAATACTGTAAATATTATATTATTGAAGCATACCTCTTTCTCCTAAACTAATCAGCATTATCACACTTTCGCCCCAGTCGCTGGTCGATTCACACAAGGAGAGTTTACGGAAAGCTTTAGCACAGTATCAATAGAATAAAACGCAAGTTTAGGACAATTCCTTTCAGTACTCACGCCCCAATAGCAACCCGCTGGGCCTCCGAATCCTCACCAGCCTCACCCCGCTTTTTCGAGGCTTTGGGCGCTCCGCCCGTATAGGTGGCATTCAGACGCTTGATGACCCTTGTCACCATGGCATAATGCCCGCCGTAGGCTTCAGGATCTTTCGATGCCATCGCCTGTAGATAGGTTACCAGGACTTCGAGCTTCTCATTAGCTTCCCGCTTCAGGATGGGAAGAGGCTTGTGCTTCTTCATCATGCTCTTGTCCAAAATAACATCCATGTGTTTATGCAATAACTTATCCAAAGCCTCCCGAATGCCGTTGATACGCTCCGGCAACATGGGGAGCTTTTCCACATGAACTTGCATCTTGGGTTGGGCTAGGTCGTGAAGCAAGACTTTTACCTCCGTCATCTGGGTGTACAAATCCATTCGGGTGAGTGGCTTGCCATAGGAACCGAAGAGCTTTCTGAGTTCCTTGGCGCTGGCCTTTACCTCAGTATCGGGCAAATAGCAGCAAGAGTCGATGAAACGATACGCCGCCACAATGCTGTCGTTGAGCTGTTTGACTTCCTGCTGAACATTATGCTTTGCCGTGCCAACACGTAGGGCATCTAAAAGCCTTTGGTTGGCATCTTTCACTTCTTGGACAAGACCCGTCATATAATCGTCAGCCTGCACGTCTTTTAGATAAAGACATATCTCATCAATTCCGTTATTGAATGATAAGGAATCCAGTCCCTGGTTGAATCTTGATGGCGTCATAAAGAGCATTTTATTGATGAACAACCATCAAAAACCGTATCAAATAGGGAGTCGCGAGGTTATCAATGACAAATTGTCCGATTCTTTGCCCTTTCAGGTCGTTTATAACTCTTCTCTACCCTATCGAATCAGGTAAACTATCGTTATAAACGACAAAAAGGCTGATTCCATGCCCTTTTGAATCGTTAATAACTATCTCAAACCCCATTGCATTAGGGTATACGTTGTTATAAACGATGAAAAATACATCACAGCTCTATCCCATACAAATGCATCTTGTTATACAAGGTCTTGCGGTCGATTTGCAGCAGCTTGGCCGCGACGGTCTTGTTGCCCCTCGCCTTCTGCAAGGCGGCTTCGATCTGTTCCTTCTCATGCTCGGGACGCAAGGCCCAGTCATCCTCATCCGTGGCGATGACGGTCTTCTTGTTGGGCGCACTGAACACCGGCAGGTCGTCCAGCTCGATGTTCTCGCTTTCGGCGAACAGCACGCAGCGACGCACCACATTGCGCAGCTCGCGCAGGTTGCCGTTCCAGCGTTGCTCCTTCATCCGCTGCAAGGCATCGGGCATGATGCCTTTCACATTCTTGCCCAACTCCTCGTTGGCCTGGCTGATGAAGAAGGCCGTCAACTCATCGAAGTCCTCCAAACGGTCGCGCAAAGGCGGCACCTCAATGGCAAACTCATTGATACGATGGAACAAATCCTGACGGAACCGGCCTTCCTCAATGGCTTGTTCCAGGTTCTCGTTGGTGGCGGCAATAATGCGCACGTCCACATGGATGTCGGTGGCCGAGCCTACAGGCCTCACCTTCTGCTCCTGCAAGGCACGGAGCAGCTGCATCTGCACCTCATAGGGCAGGTTGCCCACCTCGTCGAGAAACACCGTGCCACCCTTGGCCTGCTCGAACACGCCTTTCTTGTCGGCGATGGCCGAGGTGAACGAGCCCTTCAAGTGTCCAAACAGCTCACTGGGTGCCAACTCCTTGGAGAGGCTTCCGCAGTCCACAGGGATGAAAGGACCTTCCTTGTAGGGGCTCAAGTCATGAATCATTCGGGCGATGTATTCCTTGCCTGTCCCGCTTTCGCCAAGAATCAAGACGGAAAACTTGGTCGGTGCGACCAATTCCACATGTTTGTAGAGCCTCTGCATGGACGGGCTGTTGCCCTTCACCCATTGCTTGTTGCCCGGAATGATGGTCGCATCCACTTCGTCACCGGTGGAAGCCAAGGCCGCGGCTATCTTTTCCTCCAGCACGCTCGGGTTGATGGGTTTCTTGAGGTAGTCGAAGGCTCCCAGTTTCATGGCCGAGACGGCGGTCTGCACTTCGGCATAACCTGTCATCACGATGATGGGCACCTTGCTTTTCAGTTTCTCTCTGACCCAGGTCATGAGGATGATACCGTCGCCATCAGGCAGACGCAAGTCAGTGAGAATCAAACCAAAATCACCGTTCGAAATCTCGATTTTAGCCTGTTCATAACGCGATGCAAGCACAGCCTCATAACCGTTTTTCTTCAGCCAAGTCTGAATCATCATGCCGAAGGAGGCATCGTCTTCCACAACAAGAATTCTACATTTCATGGCGCAAAGGTAGCAAAATTCTGTAGATTCCACAAAATTACACACAAAAAAAATGCCCCACATTGGGGAAATGTGAGGCAATTTTAAAAAAATTGAAAACGAGCAGATTCCGTAAAAACGGATTTTATTTGATGGATACTACCAAATAATTCGAGATGCTCCAGAAAGCGTCCTTATCGAGGATTTGGATGCTCAGCATGCCTTCCTCGCCTTCGTTGAGTTGATAGCTGCTTTCCGGGTGATTGGTCATGATTTTGGCCTTCTTGGTATGCAACGGGATGACGTCCAGGTCGCGTTTGTTGCCTTGCATGAACTGGCTATTGTCGAAGCCTTGCTTGGAAATCTCACTGGCTTGGAACAAACCGCCTTTGCTGACCACACCTTTCTCCACCAGCACCTGTTGTGTGGCGATGCAAATCCACACCGCGTTCAGCATGGCGTCCTGGTTCTCAATGGTGGCTTGTTGTGCGGCGTTTTGTACCGTCATCACATCAAGACTTGTGTTCAAGTTGTCGATATTCTCAGTGAGGTCGGAGACTTGTTCATTCAAAGTGGCGATTTGCTCGCGGCTTTGTTGCAGTTCGTCTCTCAGGGAGATGATGAAGGTCTCTTTTTCTTCAAGTTGCTTCTTGAGTCGGTCAACAGTCTGGGTCAAGGCCTTCGACTTTGAACCTTGTTCCACCAATTGTTTTTCCAGATTGGCGATTTTGGTACGGTTCTCTTGCAAGGTCTGCTGGATGGCATTGATTTCGGAAACGGCTTTGTTGGTGTTGCCTTCCTGGTTCTCCATCATGATGATGTTCTCTTGGGCGCGAATCGACTCAAGGGCGTTCTCGATCTCATTGATGGTGTTCAAGGCATTGTCGAAACCACCTTTGGCTGCAACAGCCTCGGTGTACAAAGAATCACGCTCGGCCAAGAGTGCTTGATACTTCTCGGAGCGTTCCACATTGCATGATGTAGCTAAAAAAGCCACAAAAAACATAGCAACAAATGAAATTCTGGTCTTCATAGTTTGAAATTTGGACGTTTTCATAGCATAATTCATACCTATTTTATTTGTGGAACAAAAATCATTGTCATTCAATAAGTTAGTATTCATTCCACAACTAAAACAAACTGTGGAATTCTGTGGAAATAAGTGAGGAAAACAAAAATATGTGGAAAGATGTGGAATTACAGGTAGACAAAACCTGTGTCTTTGTGGCGCGGCAAAGGGAAAACCGACGTGTTGACATCGGGGTGGACGTGCTTAATACGGAAGTGCTGATACACACATTGCAGGGCGCGTTCGGGGGTGTTGTTGTTCTCGCTGAGATGGCAAAGCATGATGTTTTTAATATTAGGATGATAGATTTCAGCGATGAAACGCGATGCCTCAGCATTGCTCAGATGTCCAAAAGGTCCTGAGATGCGTTGTTTGAGGATGTAAGGATAGGAGCCATTTTCCAGCATATCCTTGTCGTAGTTCGACTCGATGACGATGTTTTCCGCTCTTTTGATTTGTTCCTTCACCACATTGTCGAGCATCCCAATGTCGGTGGCAATGGTCAGCGTATGGCCTTCAAAATTAAAGTGATACCCCACTGCGCCACGGCCATCGTGCAACACAGGAAACGCTTCTACAGTGATTCCACAAATCTCGAACGGCTGCATGGGTTCAATTTCGTTCAGCAACCGGGCATTGACCAGTTTTGTGGCTTTGCCCTCAAGGATACCTTGCAGGCAATCGGGATGGGCGTAAATTGGAATAGGACTATTTTTGGTCAACGACTCAAGGCCGAGCACATGGTCGATATGATCGTGGGTGACCAAGATAGCTTTAATGTGACTCAGCGGAATATCGTTTTTGGTCAGCACCTTCATGATTTGCTTCGCACTGATGCCCACGTCCACGAGCATGCCTTCGTCCTGCTTGCCCACATAATAACAGTTGCCGCTACTACCTGAGGCAAAGCTGCAAAACACAAAGGGCGAAAGACATGAAAAGAGGTCCATCCGAAACGATTTTGGCCGCAAAAGTAGAAATTAAATTGGTTTTTTCTCTATTTTTGGCCCCAAATTTAAACAAATGAACAGATTTAGTTTACTAACTGACGTGAGACTTTGGGACAATGACTTGTGACAATGACAATGACCATGAAGAGCTGTTAGCTATTAGCAATTAGCCTTTAGCTCAGAAGCTGCCTAACTAAGAGCTAACGGCTAAAAGCTAACAGCCTATCCAAAGCGGTCATGGTCATAGTCAATGGTCATAGTCAGAAAAAACCAGAAGAAAAAGACACAGTAGTAAAAAATTGAACCATTACATATCAACATACCATGGATAACACCTTTGACCCCAATGCAGCTGCCGTGGCCGATTCCGGTATTTACGGCCTGCCCTGCTCCGCCGAAGAGGCACAAATCATCATCATACCCGTCGAATGGGAACTCACCACGAGCTATAACCGCGGCACCGTCGATGGTCCCGCCACCGTCATGGAGGCCTCCCTGCAAGTCGACCTCTGCCACCACGACTACCCCGACCTCTGGCAGAAAGGCATCTGGATGGACGAGTTCCCGACCGAGCTCCGCGAGCTCCACGACAAGATGGCACCCATCAGCGAGGACATCATCAACGCGCTGTATGAAGGCACCCTCGACGATGACCCGAAGACCTACGAACTGCAATATGCCATGATCGAAGAGGCCACCGAAAAGAAAAACGCCTGGCTGCGCGAGCGCATCGCCTATTGGAGGGCACAAGGCAAGATGGTCGGCCTCTTGGGCGGTGACCACAGCTGTCCCCTCGCCTATCACCAATACCTTAATGAAATAGGCGTGGAATATGGCATCCTTCACGCTGACGCCCACTGCGACCTGCGCGAGGCTTTCGAAGGCTTCAAATACTCGCACGCTTCTATCTTCTACAACACACTGAAGTTCAGCAATGTGAAGAAACTTGTGCAAGTCGGCATCCGCGACTACTGCCATCAGGAGAAAGCCTTGGCAGAGAGTCAACCCAATAGAATCAAAGTGTTCTTCGACCGCGACTGCCGCCGTAGGATGTTTGAAGGCGCCAAATGGAAAGACATCGTTGACGAGATGATTGTGGCACTGCCCAAAAAAGTCTATCTCTCCATCGACATCGACGCCCTCGACCCGAAGCTCTGTCCCAACACGGGCACTCCGGTGCCGGGCGGCTTGGAATACGAGGAGCTGATGTACCTGCTCAACCGCATCCGCGAGGCGGGCAAGGACATCATCGGCTTCGACCTCTGCGAGGTCTCGCCTTCGCCCGACGGTGGCGACTGGGATGGCAATGTCGGCGCTCGGGTGCTGTTCCACCTCTGTGGCGTGGCCTCCAAGTAACACCAGTTCGTACAATTTGGATAATCCGGCATTTCTATTCGGGAAATTCCTACTTTTGCGCGTCAATAATCGACCTCAGTAATGAGCACTCCCTATTTTGGCGAAATCATCGCCCTCATCGTTGCCATCTCTTGGACGGCTACAGCCTTGTTTGCCGAGACCGCCAGCAAGCGTCTGGGGTCATTGCCACTCAACCTTATCAGGATGGTGCTTTCTTGGGCTTTCCTCTCAGTCATGTTGTGGATCGTCACGGGAGTACCATACCCCATGCATGCCAGTGGCAAGGCTTGGTTCTGGCTGGCCTTGTCGGGGCTGGTGGGTTATGTCTTCGGTGACTGGTGCCTGTTCAACTCCTATATCGTCTTCGGCTCACGCTACGGTCAGCTCTTCATGACCCTGGCTCCTCCCATGGCTGGCATCGCAGGCTGGCTGATGCTGGGCGAGTCGATGTCGTGGCGCTCGTGGCTCGCCATGCTCGTCACCTTGACAGGTATTGCCATCTCCATTTTGGCGCGTGGTGGCGAGAGCCACAAACTCACCCTCAAGCTACCCTTGAAAGGTGTGCTCTTCGGCATCGGAGCAGGTGTAGGACAAGGTGTCGGTTTGGTACTCAGCAAGATAGGCCTGGAGCATTATGCCTTGTCCATCCCAGCGGAAGCCCCGCAAGCCATCGCCAAGATGATGCCTTTTGCGGGCACCTACATCCGTGCCGTGGCAGGTTTTGTGGGTTTCTTCCTTATCTTGGCTCTAACGAAGCAGCTGCACTTGGTCGGTAAGGGTCTTCACGACCGCAAAGGCATGACATTCGCTGTACTCACCACCTTCTTCGGGCCTTTCCTCGGTGTGTCGCTCTCGCTCATGGCCGTGCAATATGCCAAGGCAGGCATCGCCTCCACCCTGATGGCACTCACTCCTGTGCTGATCATCGTGCCTTACGCCCTCATCCACAAGCAGAAGATATCCGTCAAGGAAGTGCTTGGCACCTTGATTACGATGGTGGGTGTGGCTTTGTTTTTCTTGTTGTAAGAAAATCAAAATTTCTTTGACTCCAATTCCATAATTCCTTATTTTTGCCCCTGATTTCTAAGTTAAAGAAAACCCGCAGATTGATTTTTTTTCATTTTTGCGGACTAATTTTGAAGACCTGTTTCCTCAATTAAGACAAAAAAGGAAAAGTTGCCATGAGAAAGATTCTATATTTCACCCTAATTATTTGTCTTTCTGCCCTACCCTTTGCGGGCCATGCACAGACTGACAGTGTGAGCTTTCAACAAACCTATCAACAATTCAAAGAGCAAGCCTTCGAAGAGTTCAATGATTTCAAGACCAATGCATTCAACGAATTCGAACAGTTCTTGTCGGAAGCCTGGACTCTTTACCAAAACTTTTCAGAGCTTTCAGGAGTCTATTCGACGAAAAAGCCTGATGTCCTTCCCGCACTTCCCGCTTCATCTGGGGTCATTGATGTGGAAGCGCCTTCCTTGGAGAACGCGATACCCATGTTTGAAGACGCTCCCGACAAAAAAGACGCCATCATTGACGGGACGAACCAGAATGAGATTGTTTCCATCAACTTCTATGGCCGTTCTTTGAAATTCACCGTACCTATGGGATTAAGAATCAAAGCCTCTGGTACCAAAGAAAGGCATATTGCGAAATACCACGAGGCCATGCGTGAAAGCAACACTTCCTCAATCCTCAACAAGCAACTCGACGATGCTGTCAGCCAGATGGGACTGAACGAATGGGGCTATTTCTCCCTGCTCCGCGCCATCTCAGAAAAGCTCTTCAACAATGCCAACGACCGTGTGCTGTTCTCCTTCTTTATGTTGCACAGTCACGGTTTCAAAGCCCGCGTTGGCCGTGGCAAGAATAGCGAGCAGCTGCTGCTACTGCTTGCCTTAGACAACAGTAAAGAGGTTTACTCCAAAACCTTCTTCCGCATCAAAGGCACAAAGTTCTATGTGGTGTACGGCAACGGCAAAAAAGGTGAAAGTATATATTCCTACGATGAAAACGCCGACGACAGTGGCCTAAAGGAAATCGGTCTCGACTTCACCAAGACGCTCAACATTGCCAGCTGCGACAAGTCGCGTACCTTACATTTCGGCAAGGTGGACCAGGACGTTGAGCTTCCCTACTCCACCTCACATCTTCGCTATTATGACGAGATACCCACGACGGTCTTCCCCATCTATTTCAAAACCCCGGTATCCAGCGAAGCCGAACAAGCACTGGCACAGACCTTCAGCACATTAGGCAAACGATACAACAAAGTGCAGATGGTCGACATCATGCTCAACTTTGTCCAGACCGCCTTCGCCTACAAGATTGACGAGCAACAATTCGGGCGGGAGAAATACTTCTTCCCTGAAGAGGTCATTGGCTACCCGTTCAGCGATTGTGAGGACCGTTCAGCATTGTTTGCCTGGTTGGTGCGCCGTTTTGTCGGATATGACGTCATCGGCGTGCTCTATGACGACCACTTGGCCACAGCAGTGTGTTTCGGCAACGATGCACAACTGCAGGGAAAGAGCGTCGATTTCAACGGAAAGCGCTACTTCGTGTGCGACCCCACCTACAGCAATGCTGCTATCGGCACTGTCTTGCCTAAATTCGTCAACGCTAAATATGAAATCGTGAAAATCAACTGATATGACCATAAAAAAGAAACATTGGATTATCCTCGTCATCGTGGCAGTGGCCATTGCCATAGGCTTGACCTTGTATTTCCTGCTTCGTCCGACGGCATATTACCCCGAATCCATCGACCCACGCACACTGCACGCCAGCCCTGCCAACAAAGAAATGCTCGTTGGGCTTTGGCAAAAAGACGGACACGTCTTCTACCGCTTCGAACCCGACGGAAAGGGTCACACTTGGGATGTTGACGACGACATCACCGAGGACGAAGCCTCTCCTTTTAGTTGGGAAGCATACGAAGAAGCCATCATGATGACCTACAAGCTGAGAATCAGAGGCATTGTGCCACGCTATTACGAGCTGGACCAACTAAGTCCCTTCGACCTGCGCTTCCACGACACCTATTCCAACTATGCCCTTGAGCGTGTTGAGGAACAGATGGCGATGGAGGACGAACAAAGCCCCGACTAAAAATGTTATCGATTAACCTTTCCAAGATTGTCCCTATGAACCACGTAATTCTACATAAGTTGTTATCACGCACAAAGAAAACGGCAAAGTCGGCAGCAACGCTGGTGCTCATATTGTCAAGTTTTATCCTGCAAGCACAAAACATTGACGCCAACCGGAAAACCATGAACAAAATCATCATGGATGCCGAGCACTATCATCACGCCACCGCGGTTGCCGATTCGTTTGACTTGGCTATCAACGATGCTGTTGCCATGTTGGCCAGTCAGATTATGACGAATGTGAGAAGCGAAGCCAGTTCTGTCATCAAGGAGCACAACTTGAACGGTGAGATCACCAGCAGTTCCTATTTTTCAAATGTCGTCAAGACATTCACCGATGTGCGTCTGACCGATTACCATGTCTTGATGGTGGGCAAGCCTACGAAAAAGACCAAAACCTATACCGCCTTTGTCTACATCAGCTCCGACAGAGTCGCAGAAATCATCGAAGAGCTGAAACAGGCAGAAATCGAAGCCGCCATCGAAAGGGAAAAACAGCTAAAGAACGACATCAGCTTCTACTACGACGAAGGGCTTCGGGCCATCAACGACGTCAGAATTGGAGATGCCTTGAAATACTTCTATTGGGGTTATCTCATAGCTTCCGACACAAAGATGGAGTTGGAACGGAATGGGAAAAAGCAACCCGCCGATGCGGTATTCTCATTGTTGCTCGACCAGACCCTAAGCAACATCACCATCATCTGCGAAGGACAAAAAGACGAAAAAATCAACGAATACCAAACCCTCTATGTCAAGCAATTGGGTTTTTATTATAAAACTGACGACAACAGCTACAAAAGAATCACATGCTTGGATTTCAAATACCACAACGGCAACACCTACGTTGAAGGTCCCAGGGTGCGCGATGGCGTCAGCGTGGCCGAATTGAATTACGACTTGGACCACACCAACCTGCACTGCATCTACAACTATGACTCAAGCGAGACCCCACTTCAACTGCAAGAAATGGTCAAAGACAAAAAGAACAAAACCTTCACCGTCGCCGACAAGTACATCAAATTCGACACAACCCAGAAAGAAGAAATCGCCAGCATCGTTGAGCCTCCAACGGTCAATTCATGCATCACCGAGACACCTTCGCCAAACAGCGACACCACACGGGTCGACAGGCTGAGAAGCATCATGTTTGACATCGAAGAAGCCATACGAAACAAACGATACGAATCAGTGGCAGACCATTTCACTACAGATGGTTACGACTGCTTCAACAAGCTCATACGCTATGGCAATGCCTCCATCATCGGCGAGCCTCACTATGAGTTTGTCTCTTTCGGGCATCTGGTCATCTGTCGCAGCATCACCATGCAATTCCGGTTCAGGAACAACAAGAAGTTTGTGGAGAATGTCGTTTTCCGCTTCGACGAGGCCGACAAAATAGAATCGCTGGCTTTTGCCCTGACCGATGTCGCCCAACATGACATCATGGACAACGAAGACTGGAAAATGGACTCAAAGCTTACCCTGCTTTCGTTCATGGAGGACTACCAAACCGCATACGCCCTCGGACGCATCGACTACCTGGAACGCATCTTTTCAGAGAACGCCCTCATCATCTCCGGCTACAAGGTGCTGAAAAAAGTATCGTCTGATGGCATAAAACTACGTGGATACACCCATTACGACACCTTATCCAAATCGCAATACATGGCCAAACTGCGCAGGCATTTCAAAACCAAAGAATACATCAACCTGAACTTCACGGAAACCGATTTCACCCAAGCTTGGAGCACCGAGGACTTCTTTGGCATCAGGGTGCGACAAGAGTATTTCTCCAACAACTACGGTGATGTGGGGTATCTGTTCCTTTTGGTAGACCTACGAGAGGAAGACCCCGTGATTCACATCAGAGCCTGGCAAGACGACAAGCTGCCCATCGACCAACTGTTCAGTTTAAAAGACGTTTATTGATTCCTCAAAAACCTCATCATTATGAAAAGGCTGTCCATATTATCAATGCTGATACTGGCATTCCGTTTCACACTGTTCTCGCAAGATTACAAAGTCACCAGTGTGGAGCTTCTCCAAAACGACATGACGGCACGGAAGACCATCCTTACGGAAAAAATAAATGGAGGGCAGCAGTGTGCCGTGCTCCGGATTTCGACCCAAAACATACTCGACCCGCAGCGTGACATCTTCCAGTTCGAATGCGACATGGGATCGGTCATCCGCGAACGCCGAAAAGACGGTGGCGAGATTTGCCTTTGGGTTTCGCCTGGCATCAAAATCCTGAAAATCAAGCATAACACTTTAGGCAACTACATCCTCAACATCCCCGAAATGCTGAAAGGCAACATACAGAGCCTCAACACATACCGAATCAGCATTGTAGGGTTGAAAGAACTGCCCCAAGAGGTTGTGACCTACGGAAAATGCCAGATGGTTTTCCTGCCTTACCCCAAAGACGCCACCCTCTTCATCAACGGTGATTCCATCGGAACCGGCACCCACAGCATCACCAGCCTGTCAGGAAATTACCAATGGACCATGAAGCACCCGCTTTACCACGCTGCCGAAGGCACCGTTTCGCTCACCTCAGGACAAATCGACACGATTCACGTGAACCTAAATCCTGCCTATGGTTACATGAAGATTGTGAAGGCCTACGACATGGAGGAAAGTCCAGATTATGAGGTCTACGTTGACGGTCAACCCAAAGGCAAGGTGCCCTACACAAGCGAGAAAATGGTCCCAGGCACATACGACGTTGCACTGAAAGCTGGCGATTCCCTTGTGGCTTCGACGCAAATAGAAATCAAGGAACACTTTGTCAGCGTCAATAATGCCAGCGAGATGTGCTCGACCTATGCAAGGCTGCACAACAGCAACGTCAGCCAAGACGTGATAGACACTTCGTTTCAGGTCAAACGTACACGACACTATCCCATCAGAGGCAAGGTCGCCATCAGTGCAACGCCTGAAGCCTCAGTCACCATCGACGGCATCGCATACGGCCGCACCCCCATCACCGTAGACAGCTTGTCGATTGGCGCCCACCAGCTCGAGCTATCAGCGGAATTACACACCACGCTCAAATGCGAAATCAACGTCGAAGAAGAGTTTGAAACGACCTATTTCCTAAGGCTCAAACGCTCGTGTGTGGCTACAATCCTCACCGACATGCCAGGCGACCAAGTCTATATGGACATGAATTTCATTGGCAAGACCCCAGTGACCCTGGAAAAGCCTTTCGGCACCTATCCCATCTACATTGTAAGGCCTGGACATTTCGGCAAGGAAGAAGAAATCACTTTAAGTCCCGACAATTTGGAACCCGTCTTCGAATTTCCGTTTGGCCAAACCGTAAACGTTGAAACAGGGGAAAGGAATGCCAAGCTTTACCTTGACGGCGAATACATGGGCCGTGCCCCACAACAACTGTATATCTACAACGGAGCGCATACACTCAGAGCTGAATATGGATGGACCGTTGGGGAACAAGACATCGACGTATCAAGAGACTGCCAGATCTCCGACCTTCGCATCGTGCCCCAAATGCAAAGCCCAAGCTCTTTCTTGAAAAACGGAGCCTTCTTCTTCACGGGCAATTTAGGGTTTGTAAACAAAGGTGGTAAAATCGCTTACGGTTTCAATATTGGAGATATCGCCAAGGGTGGCCGGGCAGGATGGTATTTCAACATCATGACCAACAGTGAATTCATCAGCCAATTATTCAGAAAAGACTACTCGGTGCTCAACGCCTATCTTGTGGCAAACGAAAACAACACAGCGACCGACAGTCAGCAGGACTCCTATCAAGACGAGCGTTCCCTCATTCGAGCCTCGGCTCTATTCGGTGTCGCCGTGAAAGTGGCGGGACCTGTTTACCTAAGGGTTGGTGGAGGCTATGGCATCAGACGCGAGGCATGGAAAAACAATTACGACTCGTGGGTCATCAACGACCCCGTCAGTTGGAACTCTTTTGAAGGCGCGCTTGGGGTGCAATGTTGCATCTACAACATCGTGTTCAATACCGACGTGCTGATTCCGGTTGTGGAAGTATTTTCGAGCAACAAGAAGCTGGTAGAGTTCAGGGTTGGCTTGGGATTCTGTTTGAAGCATAAGAGGTAATGCTGATATTCTCGCCTGCCGAATTGCAAATTCTGGAGAACGGGGGAACGGGTGACCCAAAGGCCGTTTCTCGCTAAATCAATTGTAATTCTTGAACAGATTGTTATAATAAAGATTGAGCGGATCAAACATCAAATCCCAATTATCGCCCCATACAAGGTTTCCATACTCTATTCTATAGTCAAGGAAACGGACTGGATCGTGATATTGGTTGTATTGCGGATGAGGCCGTTTGATGAAATACGGTTCAAAATCAACGACGTTACACTTCCCATCGGCAAAAGTGACTCGAAGCTTGTATTCGCCACAAGGCTCTATTTCAACGACATTGTAACGGTTTATGGTTTTCATATCTTTTTATTGATTTTCTCACAAATAAGAGGTTCTTTCAAGATGTAGAAGCGATACCATTTTTCGGCAATCTGAATGGCAAACTGCTCCACAAATTCCTTTGCTTGTTCCATTTTTGCCTTTGGAAGGTGTTCCTTACCTCTCTTCTTCCTGGTTTTTATCTCTTTCAGTTGGCCATTCTCAAAATGGAACTCAAAAATGGTTTCATATTCTCCGCTTATGGCATGGGCATGGATGGGCTCATGGTCATTAGGATACAGGAAGAAAATGATTCACAAATACTCATATATTTTCGGCATGGCTTACAACTCATTTTGAATACGTTTGCAAAAATAAACAAAATAACCAAACTTGCCATAAATCCCCCACGAATTTCCCATTAATCCTGCGGCTGCCACAATGCTTCGACAAGCCCAACAACCTTGTGACAACCCTACGCCCTACCCTCAAGGACTGTCGTACCACGGCAGCCGCTTATTGTTGTTTTTCCGCATTGCAAATGCTGATATTCTCGCCTCTCGAAATTGCAAATTTGGGAGAATGGGATTTTCCTAAACTCGCAATTACTATATAAAACAGACCCGACAGCTTGACGAATCAGAGGCTGCCGGGAATCAACGATGCAAAAATAGATGTTATTTTTGAATCTCGCAATTTTTCAAGACAGATTTTTTCAAAACAGTTTACAAACACATAATTTTTGAACAGGCATCATTCACATGGTCAAGCCCAAACATCAGTGATGCTCCGTCCAAACCCATCCATTGGAACAATTTCATCATCCGATTATATTGATTGAGTGCATAGGAAGTGTCGATGGTGGCAGTTGGACGACTGAAGCAAATCGGATCATGGTGTGCTATTCTGTTTCGTAATTTATTGATATAGTCCAGCTCCTGAAAAATATAGGAATTATCATACTGTTGTTGTCGAGACGATATGGGTTTGTTTGGGAAAATACGCAAAAGTATCTGACCCATCAATGCATATACCACATTTGAAAACATGTATTTCCAAACACCAAACTCCATTTCGGAAAGTAGTTTTGAATGGGAGTAAGCGTTGCTACGCATCAATTCATTATATGCTTTCTCTATGATTTTACGCGTTTTGTCCACTCGGTGGTCGTAATAAAGAGCACCCTTCGGCAAAATGGCATCACGCAACCAGTCACCACCAAATTGTGCGGTCATCTGCTTGTCAATACGATTACGCAGCGCCACTTCAAAGCAACTGACAAATGTGAACATTTCCTGCGAAAGCTTTAAATTGTAACGATAGAGCGTCATAGCACGTTTCGTATCGCCAGAACATGCTTGCACATATTTCCGCATCCTTTCGGGCGACATGGCTTCCTCAAAATCCGAATACTTCATTTCATTTCTTTTTTCGCCTAAAAATTACAACAATTTCTCTACAATACTCTGTTTTTTTGTTCCGCATTGCAAATGCTTATATTCAATTCTGTTTATCCAGCCGCCCAACATCAAACATAACAAACACAAACCATCCCCCACGAAATCGAAGATTCGACGCAGTCAATTTCCCATTAATCCTGCGGCTGCCACGGTGCTTCGACAAGCTCAGCAACCTTGTGACAGCCCTACAACCCCACCGTTGGGCTGTAGGGCTGTCGTACCACGGCAGCCGCATATCGTTGTTTTTCCGCATTACAAATGCTGATATTCTCGCCTCCCGAATTGCAAATTCGGGAGAACGGGGAACGGAGGCAAAGAATCAATCAATTTGCAGGACAAACAAGACGTACACTCCGACCATAGCAACGGTCGTAGATGCCACTCGCAAAGAAGTGATCTATTGCATCAATCCCCCTAAAGAAACACACGCCGCAGGCTTTTTCGCTAAAGCTACCACCCGATGAGGCCGACCAGTAATAGCCATCGCTGCCCACATCTTCGACAGTAATCCCATTGCGATCGCCTGCTGCAGGAAGGAAGACTACTCCATACTGCTCCAATATGTTCCATTGTTGGGCTGTGATAACGTTGGTACTAAAGCTGGCATCAGGCGTGTTCGGACTGTTCAACGTGAAGTAGGAAATGCTCCAATTGTCTGGCAGCAGAATCACGCCGTTCACCCCATTCACTTCCGCCTTCGCGTAGCGGATGCCACTCGGAGTCGTTCGGCCATTGAATACATAATACCATTCTTCGTTATTATTAAAATTGTCCCCGCCAGTCAATGTCCTCCATCCTGTGGTAGCAACACTACCACTATAGACCGTGTTGTATACGCCCCAGTCATAGTTTGCCGAACTGCCCGTCAAATTCGGTGATGGCATATTCGTCGATGGACCATATCCATTCCAATTATATGACAAATTTACAGAGGATTTCGAAGTCGACCAAGGCTGATAGTTCACGTTATACGGGTCATTTGAATCGTGATAGCCGCTTGTACCCCAGCCGAAGAGACTTACGATATTTTGGTTTGCATAGTTCTCTCCAACATTTTGTTCATTAGTTTCTACAATATCATATTGGTGTTCCATAAACGACCAAACTTGTGTTGTCTTGTTGTATTGAAGGTTGCCCTTCGAGAAGTACACCTTGTCGCCATTGGCATTTATGGTGAACTTGCCGTTTATCGCGCCTTCGGGGGCTTGGGGTTGTGCTTCAAAATAGGCGGTATAAGTGGCATATCCAGTCACTGTAATGGTGCGTGGGTTATTGGTATTTCCGTCCTGCCAATGGCCGAAGGTGAAGCCGCTATAGGCATTGGCTGTGAGGTTTACAGTTGTTCCATAATTGTATGTGCCGCCGCCAGTCACATAGCCACCATTGCTCGGGTTGGCATATACGGTTATAGTGTAGGTCGGCACTTGCTGCGTGGTGAAAGTCACATCCGCACCGTATGCAGTGCCAGCGCTGTTGGTGGCATAGGCACGCACATGATAGAGGGTTCCTGCCGTCAAACCGGTTATGCTGCTCGTGAAGATACCCGTTCCCGTGCCGTTGGTAGTGTGGCTGTTGTTTATGGTCGGATTAGAGCTCGTGCTCCAGCACACGCCTCGCGCTGTCACGGTGGCTCCTCCGCTGTTGGTCACGTTGCCTCCGCCTGTGGCTGTGGTCTGTTGTATGTTCGTCACGGGGTCGGTCGTTATCACCGTAGGAACGGTAATAAAGTTCGCCACCAAGGTGCGGTTTGCTGTCACTGGGAAGGTATAGGTAGCACCTGCACCTTGTACAACTTGGCCGTTTTCCGTCCAGTTGGTGAAAGTATAATTGCTGTTGGCTACGGCATATACCGTACACTGCTGGCCGTTGGTATAGGTGCCTGTGGTCGGGCCCGTGGTGCTGCCCACGTGCGCAGAGCCGCCGTTGCTTGGGTTGGCGGAAACGGTTATGGTGTAGGTCGGCACTTGCTGTGTGGTGAAGGTCACATCCGCACCGTATGCAGTGCCAGCGCTGTTGGTGGCATAGGCACGCACATGATAGAGGGTTCCTGCCGTCAAGCCGGTTATGCTGCTCGTGAAATTGCCCGTGCCCGTGCCATCGGTAGTGTGGCTATTGTTTATGGTCGGGTTAGAGCTCGTGCTCCAGCACACGCCTCGCGCGGTCACCGTCGCTCCTCCGCTGCTAGTCACGTTGCCACCGCCTGTGGCAGTGGTCTGCTGTATGTTCGTCACGGGGTCGGTCGTTATCACCGTCGGCTTGGTAATGAAGTTCGCCACCAAAGTGCGGCTTGCTGTCACTGGGAAGGAATAGGTGGCACCTGCACCTTGTACAACTTGGCCGTTCTCTGTCCAATTGGTGAAGGTGTAGTTAGTGTTGGCCACGGCATATACCGTACACTGCTGGCCGCTGGTATACGTTCCTGTGGTCGGGCCTGTGGGGCTGCCCACGTGCGCAGAGCCGCCGTTGCTCGGGCTGGCCAAAACGGTTATTGTATAGGTCGTCTGTTGCTGCGTGGTAAACTGCACTTCTGTACCATAGCCTATAAGATTAGCATTATTTTTGGCATAAGCTCTCACATAATAAGTCGTACCCGGAGTTAGACCCGTCATGTTCACCTGGTATGCACCTGTGCCTGTGCCATTACTGGAGTGGCTTCCGCTAATGGTCGGGTTATGGCTTGTGCTCCAGCAGATGCCGCGTTCGGTAACAGGAGAGCCGCCGTCATTCGTTACGTTGCCGCCACCTGTGGCCGTGGTCTGGGTAATGTTCGTTATGGGGCTTGTTGTCGTCACCGTCGGGGCACTAATGCTCTGTGCGGTGGTGAAGTCAGTTTGGCTGCCATAGCCTATTTTTCCTTCCCTGTTCTTGGCGTATGCTCTAACGTAATAATGCGTGTTGGCTGTCAGACCGGTCATGGGTACGGTAAAGTTGCCCAAGCCCCCTACTCCATCATCGGCATGGCTGTTGGCTATGGTCGGATTAGGGCTCGTGCTCCAGCACACGCCACGCTCCGTCACTTCGGCACCACCGCCGTCGGTCACGTTGCCGCTGCCTTGTGCCGTGGTCTGCTGTATGTTGCTCACCTCGCCAGTGTTCACCGTGGGCGGGTTGGCTTCCACTACCAAAGGCGGTCCTTCAAGGCCGTATGCCGTACCCATTTCATTGGTGGCATAGGCGCGGTAATAGTAGGTCTTGCCAGGTTGGAGGTCGGTCAACGGTACGGCGTAACTGCCTAAACCAGTGCCATTGCTATCATGTAGGTCGGCAGTAGTCGGGTTGTGGTTCAGTCCCCAGCAGATGCCGCGTTCGGTCACCGGTTTACCACCGTCAGCACTCACGGTGCCGTGGGCTGTTGTGCCTTCTATGCCATCGGTGGTCACCGTAGGCAATGTGGCTTCCGTGGTGAAATCCTTCGCAGTGCCGTAGGCCTCACCACCTTGCTCGTTCTTGGCGTAAGCACGTACATAGTACTTGGTGCCCGGGTTGAGTCCGGTCAGGTCTACGGAGAACGTTCCTGTGCCATTGCCGCCGCTCACATAGTGGTCATTAATGGTCGGTATGGTATTGGATTCGCTCCAGCAGATGCCGTGCTCATCCACTTCAAGACCGCCTTCAATGGTTACCTTATAGTTAACTTTTGCGCTCGATGTGGTAACATTGGTCACATCGACGGTCTCCACTGAGGGCAGGCCTTCCATGGCCATGAAATCCACTTCATCGCCATACGCCGTTCCTTTACTGTTGGTGGCGTAGGCACGCACATAGTAGGTTTGGTTAGGTGTAAGGTTGGTCATATCGCAAATGAAGCTGCCGGTTCCCGTGCCGCTAGTCGCATGATTGCCCGTAGCCATCGGCTCATGGCTTGTGCTCCAGCAAATGCCACGTTCGGTCACCGGGTCTGCGCCTTGGTCGGTCACCTCACCACCACCTTTAGCACTCGTTGAGGTAATCTCTGTTATGCCAGAGGTGGTCACCGTTGGCTTTCCATCGGTAGTGGTGAAAGGCAAATCCTCTCCGTAGGCGATACCTTTCTCATTGATGGCGTAGGCACGCACATGATAGTCCGCGTTGGGGTTCAACCCCTCGATGGTCACGGTGTAATTGCCTGTCTCCGTGCCCTCGGCTGTGACTTTATGCACGTTGACGGTCGGGTCGGGTTCGAGGCCCCAACACACACCGCGCTCCGTGAGTTCGAGGCCACCGTCGCTGCTCACGTTGCATAGGCAGGTAGCTGCGTTATAGGTCACATTACTCACTTCAACCGTCGACACTTGAGGCTTTGTGGTTTCACCGCCCGTGCGGAAACTCTCTTTCTCGCTAAACCCAGTGCCTGCTGAACTTTTCGCGTAAGCCTTCACATGGTAGACTGTTCTTGTAGGCAGGTTCTCCATCCTTATGGTGTATGGGTTGTTCACGTCCGTATAAGGATGCTTCTCATCATCCAACGTCGGATTGCCATTGGGGTAGTTGTTCCAGCAGATGCCGCACTCGGTCACATACTCAGGCAAATTTGGGCCGCCGTTGGCATCAACCACCATACAAGTGATTGCGAAGGAAGTGCTGTCGTTATTCAATGGATCAATTGCCAAGATTTTCACAGTAGGTGCTTCCGAAAGCGTAGTGAAATCGTAAATCTCAGTCAGATAATCCTCCTTCGCGCCATAATCTATCTCGTAACGGTAATGGTACTTGGTACCCGAACGCAAGCCTGTGATGTTCACCGAATAGGCTTTTCCGCTCATTTCGGCCACATACACGTCGGATCCAAACAGCTGCTCGCTCGTCCCCACCCTCACTTTGATGCCGTCTATTCGGCCGGAATATTCGTACATTCCCGTAATGGTGGCACTGGTGGTGCCTGCGGTCACCTTTTCCACTTCCTTCACTATCTTGAAGGATTCCATATTGACGTCGGTGTCTTTCTTGCAGGAATAAAAAGCAACCAAAGATAGAATGGCAAAAAATGTTGTTTTTCTTAGTTTCATAATAACTTTGTTAGAAATCTTGTACTAAACGAACCGAATAACCATAATGGCGAGCTTCAAAAGTGTCAGGATAAAAGCTAGTATTTTTGATACTAACAAAATACGCTTTTATTTCACCGCCACCCGTTGAAGCCCAATAGTATCCAAAACTATTCACTCCAAAGATATTTGTTTTGTTTCGATAACCTGCTGCCGGCAAAAAAACAGCTCCCAAAGGCTCCAAAACATTCTTCCACACTTCCATAGTCATCACATTGCTATTGTACCTTGCTTCTGGTGAATTTGGACTATCCAAATCGAAAAACGAAGCATCCCAATCGTCAGGCAGAAGAATCACACCATTTACGTTTCCTATCGAAGCCTTAGCGTAAAGAATACCAGAACGGGTGCCACGATTTTTAAACACATATACCCATTCTGCCGAGGTTAATGCACGCCAAACATGCTCCGTGTTACCACCATTAGAGACTGAATTATAGCCCCAGTCGGCCTGTCCCGAATCATTAAACAAATGGGCTTGATATCTGCCGTATGCATAATAATCTGAATCAACATCAGAGGTCGACCATGGCTGATAGCAAGCATAATTATGATTATAATTACTTGTAGCCCAACCGAAAAGATCAATCCATTCTGGATTTGCTGCAGATATTTGAGAATTAGGCGTTCCTATGTATTCAGTTTGCTCGTCAGCAAAACGCCAAAGGTTTGTAGATGCCTGATATTGCAGATTGCCTTGGGCAAACCATACTTGCTTGTTTGGACCTACTTTAAACAATCCTTTTGCTGCTCCAGTAGGGGGCTGTGGCCCCATTGGAGTAGTGAAGTCCACCTGATTGCCATACCCAACATCAAATGCATTTTTGGCACAAGCTCTAACATAGTATTTTGTATTGGCATGCAAGCCAGAGAGTTGCGCAGAAAAAGTCCCCATACCCTGACCCGCTTCAATGTAACTGTCATTTATGGTTGGATTTGGTGATGTACTCCAGCAAAAACCGCGTTCGGTAACAGTTGATCCTCCATTATTGATTACCTCACCTGCAACAATTGCTGTATTATAGGTAAATTCTAACACCTCAGCTGTAGTTACGGAAGGTTTGCCTTGAAGGGTGGGTATAGTTTTCTCGGCACCATAAGCGGTACCAACAGTATTAGTGGCATACGCTCTGACAAAATAAACCGTGTTGGAACTCAGACCAGTAATATTGCAGGAAAACTCACCCAACCCTGTACCGTTAGGAATGTCATGGTCTTGCGTCGTCGGATTATGATTACTACTCCAACACACACCACGTCTAATTACGTCACCAACACCTTCTTCCCTGACATTCCCCCCACATACAGCCGAATTTGAAGTAACATTCGTGACATCCGTTGTTTCCACAACGGGCAAACCATCAGTCGGAACAAAACTCACGATGTCACCGTACGCAATGCCATACGAATTCTTGGCAAAAGCACAGACATTATAGGACATTCCCGAAACTAAACCATCCATAAACACCGAATAAGATCCAGGGCCTGTACCGCTATTCCCATGAAGGTCATTGATAGTAGGTTCAGGATGGGTACTCCAGCAAACGCCGCGCTCAAAAACAGGACTTTCGCCTTCATCTACAACGTTGCCGCTACATACTGCAGAGTTGGCCGTAATTTCAGTTACCGTAGTTGTAATCACCGTCGGTTGTCCATCACTAGTATAAAAATCACAGGGTTCACTATATGACGGAATCCCTTGGACATTGATCGCATAGCTTCTGACATAGTACTTCGTATCAAGTTCCAATCCCGTCATTGCAATATGGTATTCCCCTACTCCAGAGCCTGAAGAATCATGGTTGTCCTCCAAATTGGGGAACGAATTAATACTACTCCAGCACACGCCTCTTTCCGTAACTTCTGAACCTCCACTACTCATCACTTTTGAAACACACACAGCAGAAGAAACAGTTATATTTTTGATTTCCAGTGTTGTTACAATGGGCAATGATGACGAGGATCCCGTTTGAAACGGAATATCATCTCCAAACACAGGAATTCCCAAGGCATTCTTTGCGTATGCTCTCGCATGGTAATTAGTAGAGGCAGCTAAATTGTTGATGCGGCAGGTGTATTCGCCCAAACCAGGCGAGTCATAGGCCACATAATCATTCTCCAAGTCGGGGTTGCCGTAAGTGTTCCAACAGATGCCTCTTTCCGTGATTTCCAGTCCTCCATCAGAGATTACATTACCTGTCACTCTCACCGAAATTGAATCTAGGGGAAGCACCTCTACGGTTTGCACCACTGGAAACTCGGCAGTAGTGGTAAATTGATCATAATCAGTAACCAAATCCTTTTTTCCACCATAGTCGACCAAATAACGGTAATAATAGGTGTGATGAGGCTCCAAACCAGTTATTTCAACAGCGTATGCCTTGTTATTAATCACTGAAGTGAATTCATCAGAACTGTGAAAGTTCTCGTTAGTTCCCACTTGGACTTTAATGCTGTTGATAGTTCCCGAGTAGGAATAAGCGCCTGTAATCATTGCAGTGGTAGAGCCTGCTTCCACTTTTTCTTTTTCTTTTAGGATCTGGAAAGACTCTATGTTTACTTCTCCGTCTTTTTTGCACGAAAACGTCAAAAAAGACAAGAACATTAAGCTGAAAGCCACAATGACACGATTGTTTCTCATCACACCTATTTATTTAATCATTTGTTTTGTTTTCAATCATTTAGTTGGCATCTCGCACTAGACGCACTGACATACCACCGTAACGGAAATTATAAGATGCCTCAGAAACAATTTCAGATTCGGAAATCATAACATTAGAGGCTATTTGTTGGCCCCCAATGTCCGCAAGCCAATAAAAGCCATAGTCGCTGAAATCTGCGGCATAAGTACCACTACGGTCTCCTGCATTCGGTAAAAACACGGCACCAGCAAGTTCCAAGATATTCGTCCAATCTTGAAGACTTATGGCGTTAGCATCATACGGAGAGCTCCCATTATTTGCATTATTCAACGCATACGTGTTAACACCCCAATCATCAGGCAGCAGTATCACGCCTTTTATGCCATTCACCTTTGCCTTCACAAAACGTATCCCTGATGGAGTTTGACGGCGATTAAACAAATAATCAGCTTCAGGACCATGCAAAGTGCGCCAGTAGTTTTCCTGATTGCCTCCATTGCTAATCGCATTGTACCCCCAATCTGCCTTGCCAGAGTATTGATAAAGTGAGGCGTTCCAAAAACCATAGGCATAATAGTCTTGAGAATTATCAGAGATAGACCAAGGTTGATAACACACGGCACCATGATTATAACCACTAGTTCCCCATCCAAACAGATCAATCCAACCGCTGTAAGATGATGAAATATTCATATTGTCCTCCCCAATGTATTCATATTGGGAATCTGCAAAACGCCATGTATGAGTTGAAGCTTGATACTGAAGGTTACCTTGTGAAAAATGCACTTTATCACTTTGACTCACAGAGAACAAGCCAGGCAATATGCCATCATTCCATAAGACTTGACTAGTAGTAAACGACAGATTTTGACCGTATGCAATACCAACACTATTTATAGCATAAGCACGCACATAATAAGTCATGGTTGGCATCAAACCATTGATGTTTCCAACAAACGAGCCCAGACCATTGCCACATACAATATGCCAGTCGTCACTCACCGTAGGATAGGGATTATTACCCCAACAAATGCCCCGCTCTGTGACTGGAGCGCCACCATCATCAGTGACATTGCCTCCTGAAACGGCACTGTTCATAGTTATATCGGTCACTTCAGAAGTAGTTACAATCGGTAACAACACCGTTGTAACAAAACTGACGACACCTGAATAGCTGGTTCCAAGTGGATTGACAGAATAAGCTCTAACATAATAAGTAATTCCTGGAATCAATCCTGTCAAATGATAGGTAAAATGACCCGTTCCTGATCCGCAACTTGCATGGCTGTCGTTCATCGTCGGCATTGGCTGTGTGCTCCAACAGAAGCCACGATCAGAAATCGTTAGTCCACCATCATCAGTGACCGTACCGCCACACAAGGCAGAGTTTGCTGTGACCTCTCCAACTGGATCTATTGTCACTATTGACGGTTCACCTGCTGTGTCAAAGTATATGGCTGTCCTCCCATAAGCTGTACCCTGTCCGTTTGTGGCATACGCCTTCACATAATAACGTGTTGCCCGTGAGAGTCCCGTCATTTCAACAGAAAAAGATCCCATTCCTGAACCACTTGAAGCATTGCTATCTTCTAATGTAGGATTAGAATTTGTACTCCAACACAAACCACGGCTTACGACCTCACTGGCACCTTCTTCAAGTACTTGGCCAGTGCAAGATGCAGTCGTACTTGTTATATTATACACATCACTGGTTTCCACAACCGGAAGGCCTTCTTGAGTATCAAATGACAATTCGCTGCCATACGCAGTTCCTTTCTCATTGGTGGCGTATGCACGGACATAATAGGTTTCATTAGCATCTAATCCTGTCATACTAACCGTGTGCTCACCTAATTCAATACCCGAAATTGTAGCATGGCCATCCATAGTTGTCGGATTATGGTTTTTACTCCAACAAACACCCAATTCAGTTAATGCAGCACCTCCATCAGACGTCAGCTCTACATGGCAAACCGCCGAATTTGTAGTTACATCTGAAACGCCCAAAGTAATCACGTCTGGAAGACCTACTGGCAAGTCAACACCAAATTCCATCACTTCGCCATAGCCAACATCTATTGCATTTTTGGCATAAGCTCTAAAAAAATACTTTGTTCCAACGGTAAGTTCTTGAAAAAGACATTGAAATTCTCCTAAACCCGAGGTAGAACACACCTTATGCTCATCATCAATAGTCGGGTTACCATAGGTATTCCATAACACACCCCGTTCCGTTACATCAGAACCACCGTCTGACAACACATTACATTTAACCACTACAGATGTACTATCCAAAACTACCAATTCAATTGTTTGTACCGTAGGAGCCTCACTCAAAGTAGAAAAAGTGTATGTTTCCGTTTGATAGTTATTGTCCGTACCAAAATCTACAACATACCGATAATAATACTGAGTGCCAGGATGTAAATCTACAAGCTTTACCATATAATTCTTGCCTTCAACTGAAGCTTCGGTCGTGGAAGAAGAAAGTAAAGCTTCGTTCTCAGCATATTCCAATTCGATGCTGTTGATTTTGCCTGAATAGGAATAAGTACCGGAAATGGTAGCTGATGTAGCTTCAACAACCACCTTCTCTTTTTCTTTATTAATACTAAACTTGTCAGTGTTTACATCGGTATCTTTTTTGCATGAAAACAATCCGAAAACAGAAAGGACAAAGAACAAGCCCAACAAACAACTATTTTTCATAATTACTTAGTATTTAATTAATTATTGTATACAATTCTTTTCAATTCAATGTTGTTATGGTCTTCATTAAAACGAGAACCCCAGCCCCAATTTTCCTTCAATGGTCTGGAACTGTGTGGTGACCGCTTCCAAAGAGGCCACAAAACCGCCTAAATTCAATTGAAGTCCAGCAGAAAGGTCGACGCCCTCGAAGCTGGAGTCCTTGATGCGGTTCCAGGAGCCGTCGTTCACTTGCCAACGCATAGTGCGGTTGCCATAGCCCACGCCGACACGGGCGCAAAGCGGTCCCGAGAGGCGCATCACGCCACCGCCCATCACCGACAGGCGCATCTTCGACTTTTCGCCTGTATAGCTCGGCAAATAGCCCTCCGAAGTATAACCATTGCCATCGCAATCAACGGCATGGCTGAAACCCGAGAAGTTGCCGTTGCTCATCACGCTGACAAACCAGCCGAAGTGCTTCACCTGGCCTACACTGAAACCAAACGAAGCCTGCGGCAAAAACGAATAGGCACCGTTGAAGGTGATGAACGTCTCCTTATACCATTTCTCTTTCAATTTTACGCTCAGTTTGAAACGCACCTGGTCGCTTTCAAAAGCATCGGTGCCAAACTCCCTCAAAACATGCCAAGTGATGCTGTGGTTGTAGCCTGCAGGCACGTTGGCAAGGTCGCCACTGACTTCCTTCAAAGGGCCGCGATAGGTTTCGCCGCCGTCCAAAGAGACATAGAGACGCACGAAATCAGCGGGATTGGTTAAGTCGTATTCCACGACGATATCATTGTTTTTTTGCGACACATTGACGATTTGCTGTGCCTTAGCTGCAATAGTAGAAAATGCTACAAGAATTGCGGTCAGTATAATAGTCTTTCTCATGGCTTCACTTATTTATTGAATTTCATTTTTTTCCAATCACCCATCGAAGAGGTCGTCAGAGGGGTCTGGCTCTTCGAGTTTTCAACCAGCGACATGCGCGACACCTTCTCGTTGATGAAATCGGAAAGTTCGCCGTAGCTGACATTGCCCTTGGTCTCCTGCAGTTTTTTCAGCAGGAAGTAGGTGAACATGCCGTGTGACTTGTCCTGATAGACGTAGGCCGTCTCATCGCCTTGGGCAGCCGAGAAGACCACGGAGTTGCCTTGCAGACGACCGCCTTTCGACTTGATGGCGACACCACGGTTTTGCTCCATCATGTCACCACTGCGGTTGGCGCCGCTGAAGCAAGCATCGATGAAATAGGTTACGGAAGCCGCATCGGTGCTGCCAAGTTCCGCATACATCTTGTCCAAGCTATAGCCCGACTCTGGACGGGAGGCATAGCCATCGACGGGAAGCAGGTAGGAATTGAGATTCGACTCGTTAGGCATACCGTGACCGGAATAATAGACGATGCCTTTTGCCTCGCCTTTATGGGTGGCAAGCACATTTGCAAGCCAATCCACTTCGAATTCCATGTTGTTCTTGGTAGCATTGGCCCGATAGTGAATGTTCTTTTCGGGAATACCCAAGGTCTTCACGCAATAGTCCCTGAACACTTCCCCATCATGGGCGGCAAAAGGAACCGACTGTTCCATCTGATACTTCTCGTTGGCGAAGATGATGCAGAAGGTCATGTCGTTCACCGTCCTGGTTTGCGGGATGTTCATATCGACATCCGACAGTCTGACTTTGTCCTTGATATTGCCGACGCTGAAACTATACGTTCCCGATTCCACCTCGACAACACTCTGGGCCATGCCCACGGCTCCCATGAGAGCCAATCCTAAAAGTAAAAACGCTTTTTTCATCTGATTTGATATTTATTATTACTGATTTTTCAATTATCCGAACAGCATATTGGGTCTACGACAAGACAAAAACAATCTATTATCCTTAAAATCATTGTATTTCAATGTAATAACTCCTCATTGGAGACCCAATTTTCAATGACATCCATGTATTTGCGTGCAAAGATAGCAAAGAATTGGTCTGATTTGGAAAAGTAACCCTGGATTTACGAAAAAAGCCACCCGAAAACTATGGTTCGGGTGACTTACTATTAAAACACTTATTCGTATAGACGAACCTGTCGTAATAATGTTTACTTTTTCATTTTAGAAACGGTACTTGTAACCGCTTCTGAATTCATCACACGTTTAGTTCTAGTCTTCGGAATAATATCTGTTTTCACTTCCACATTACCTAAAATCACAGTACGGCCTTCGCGGTTGGTGAAGTACTGACGCATCGTCCAAGTGCCATACGTCACGTGTTCCCATTCATAACCAGCTTCATAGCCAGCATTCCACCATGTGCCTTCTTCAACAAGGTTGACATCGGTGCAACCAGCAGGAAAATTGCTCAAGGTAGTGTTGGCAGTCCATACCACCCACAGTTTGTCGTTACCGGTCACGCTGACAGGAGTCGTCAGATCGAAGTCTACCCATGCGTTCATGCTCTGAGGAACGTCAACAGTAATGGTGCTCACAGCTATACCTTCCATAGGCAGATTACCACCTTGGTAGATGGTGCAGGTATAGTTGCCACCAACAGCGTTGTACTCATTATCAGAGAACAAGGAAACCTTTGTTATGTTGAAGCCAGCGTAAGTGCCCAACAGGCTCACAGGATATTCGTAAGCCCAGCGTGGGGTACCGACATTAGATCCAACAGCGTTGTTGAATTCGCCCTCGGCATAGGTGTGCCAAATAGACAAATTGGCCTCTGTTACAAACAGAATCTCTTCACCATAACCCGTTCCAACACTATTGGTAGCGTATGCACGGACATAATAGGTGGTGCCTGGAGTTAAATCGTTCATTTCAACTTCAAAGAAACCTCCTCCCTCTCCTCCGATAACGTGATTGTCATTCAGCGTCGGATTGTGGCTCGTGCTCCAGCAAACGCCCTTCTCAAACACTTCTTGACCTCCGTCATCCATCACCTCTCCAGCGCATATAGCCGAAGTCGCAGTAATGTTGAACACTTCCACTGTCATCACCGTAGGAAGACCTGCTTCCGACATAGTGGTAAATTCCATTTCATCACCATAAGCGACACCAACGTTATTTCTGGCATAAGCGCGAACATAATAGGTGGTGGAAGGTTCCAAATCGGTCATTTGCACCTCAAAAAAGCCTATTCCGGTCCCGCCAATGGCATGGCTATCGCCAATAGTGGGTCCTTGGCTCGTGCTCCAGCAAACACCTTTCTCGTACACTTCATCACCTCCGTCATCCATCACCTCGCCACCGCATATGGCCGTAGTTGCAGTAATGTCGATTACATCCAGTGTCATCACCGTAGGAAGGCCTGCTTCCTGCAAAGTGGTAAATTCCATTTCATTTCCGTAAGCGACACCTGCGCTGTTTCTGGCGTAAGCGCGGACATAATAGGTGGTGGAGGGTTCCAAATCGGTCATTTGCACCTCAAAAAAGCCCATCCCTGTCCCGCCACTGGCATGGCTATCGCCAACAGTGGGCTCTTGGCTCGTGCTCCAGCAAAGACCGCGATCTGTTATCGTTCCGCCTCCGTCGTTAAGGACTTCACCAGTGCCCCATGCCGTTGTCGACGTGACATCCATGATCTGCATCGTCTCCACAAATGGCAAATCGACATGTTCATGCTGTCCCACCGTGAAGCTCACCTCTTCACCGTATGCCATTCCGACGACATTCTCAGCGTAGGCGCGCACATAGTAGGTTGTCATATTTTCAAGATGGGGCATCAGGCCGCTGAACTCACCCACACCATTGCCGCAGTCCGCATAGATGTCGCCTGTCGTTGGCTCATGCTCCATACTCCAGCATAAGCCGCGACGGGTTACCGTTGCGCCACCGTCACTCACCACCGTCCCATGTCCTGTGGCGGACGACACTGTGATGTCGCTTACCATACCCGTAAACACAACAGGGACTGTCACCTCTGTCTGGGCCCCAAAGCTCATCTCATCGCCGTAGGAAATCCCCTGGCCATTGATGGCGTATGCACGGACATAGTAGGTCGCGCCCGCCTCAAGGTTGGTCAGCTGACAGCTGAATTCTCCCGTGCCTGAGCCGGCACTCACATGCAGGCCGCTTGTTGTCGGATAATGCTCCTTGCCATAACACACACCCCGTTCTATTACAGAGCTTGTGCCTTCGTTCGTCACCTCGCCGCTCACCGTAGCCTGAAGATTGGCGTTGCCCATGATGCCTATTGTCTTAACCTCGGCCAGACTCCCTGCGGCCATGGTCAAAAGGGTCAGTTCCTCGCCGTACGACACGCCCTTGCTGTTGCCTGCAAAGGCGCGAGCATAGTAGGTCTTCTCAGGTTGCAGGCTCGTCAGCTCGCAGGTGAAAGTGCCTATACCCTCTCCAGCGTTGGCGTATTCGTCGCCCACGCTTGGGTTATGGCTCATGCTCCAGCAGATGCCGCGTAGCGTCACCGCATCACCGCCACCATCGCTTAGTACTTCTCCACTCACTTCGGCACGGTTCACGCCCACTGAAACCACTTCCTTCGACTTCACCTCCGGCAGGTTGTACTCCTCCGTCTTGAAGGTCTTTATC
>ONFO01000042.1 GCA_900317155.1 uncultured Bacteroidales bacterium | reverse complement strand
AAAAGAACAGTCAACCAATATCAGTATTAATAACCAACAAGGTCAACTCCAACCAGCGATTAACGACATAAAACAGTCAACCTAAATCAGGAAATGACACATACCACGTTTTCCCACACCATCTATCCCAATCCGTTCAGCAACGAAGTGAAAATCACGGCAACGGAAACTGTCAATGGTGAGGCTAACATTGCTGTATACAATGTATTGGGCGAGCAAATTTACACCAAGACCGAGAACTGCACAGAAACCAAGGAATTCACCATAGACGGTAACGCTTGGAAGCCTGGTGTTTACTTCTACAGTATCTGCACCGAGGACGGCGTGCTGCAAGGAAAAATCATAAAGGAGTAAAGGTTTTTTCAATGTGATGGGTAGGAAAGGGCACCTCGTTTGGGGTGCCCTTTTGGGGGTGGTTTGGAGCGCTTCTCAAAAAGTGTCGGCAAGGGCAAATCCATCAGCCTCACTATGATTACCGTGAAGGGCATCACCCACACCGGGCATTGGAGCGACATCCACAACACAATCACTGCGGAAGATCTGTTTGAGAGATAACGGAGAAGAAAGATGCTTTAAACCTGCTAAACATACCAAAAATTTCAAAGTTTAGCTGATTTGAAGCAAATATGGAAGTTACTATTTGAACTTGCGGTTTTATAAAACTTTCCATTGGTTCTGGCGGATTCGAGGGATTTTTTTACTTTTGCCTCAAATATTAAACCCGAATTGAATCATGAAAAAATTTGCAGTAATTCTATCAGGCTGCGGTCACAAGGACGGCAGCGAAATTCACGAAGCCACTACATTATTGCTTTCTATCGACCAACATCATTGTGAATACCAATGTTTTGCCCCCAATCGTTCGCAGCATGACGTAGTCAATCACCTGACTGGCAATGCCGTCAAGGAGGAGCGCAACATCCTCACTGAAGCGGCTCGTATCGCTCGTGGGCGTATCTTGCCCATTGAGGAATATAAGGCCAAGGACTTTGACGGTCTGCTTTTCAGTGGCGGTTTCGGTGCAGCAAAAAACCTCTGTAATTATGCCTTCAAGGGAGCCGACATGGAGGTGCAGCCTGATGTGGCTCGTGCTATTGTTGAGACGCGTGAAGCCGGCAAACCTATGGGTGGTATGTGCATCTCTCCAGTGTTGTTTGCCAAGCTGCTGCCCGGCGTGTGTGTCACTTTGGGCAACGAAGGCACACCTGATGCCGATAATGTCCGCAAGATGGGTGCCTTCCATGTGCAGACCGAACATGGCGACGTATGCGCCGACAACGAACTGCTGGTCTTCACCTCGCCCGCCTATATGCTCGACGCGACAATTAAAGACGTTTATGACGGTGCCTACAATCTGGTAGAGGCCATTTTGGATACCATTGAGGATGACAAGAAAAAATAATTGTTAATCGATTATAAGTTTCTGAAATCCTTCAGTGGCAAAGGTTTCCAATTCATTTTGATCATTGACGAAAATGTAATAAACCTCAACGCCGTCCATGTTTTCGATGAGCGGTAACGACTTTTCCATGCCCATCACCATGCAGATGGAGGCCAAGGCATCAGCCCAGACGGAGTTTTCGGCCATAACAGTAGCGCTGAGCACATTGTGCTCTACAGGATAGCCTGTCTTAGGGTCGATGCAGTGAGAATAACGTCTGCCGTTGCGCTCCACATATTTTCGAGTGCTACCCGAGGTGACCAAGCCTTTGTCGCGCAAGGTGATGCGGGTTTGCACAACTTGCTCCGAATCCCAGTTCTTGGCAGGTTTTTCGATGCCCACAATCCATGGCTGGCCATTGGGCTTGCTGCCGCGTGCCATGATTTCGCCGCCTGTGTCGACCAGGTAGTTCTTGATGCCCCGGCTTTCCAAAAATGACGCAATCAAATCGGAGGTGTAGCCTTGCGCGATGGCGTTGAAATCCAGTTTCATATTCGGGTTCTCTTTGACGACCTTTCCATTTTCGATGCGGATTTTCTGGTAATTGACCAACTGTTTTAGGCTGTCGATTAGTTGCGGTGTGATGCTGTCGCCGCTTTTGTAACTGAACCCCCAAGCTGCTACAATGGGCGAGATGGTAGGATCGAAGTAGCCATCGGAGAGGCGTGCAGCTTTTTGGGCAATGCGGAAGTTGTCGATGAAAATGAAATCAAGTGTAACCTCTTCATTCCGATTGACTTTCGAGATGACTGAGCTGTCAACCCAAAGGTTAACCGACATATCCACGGCATGGAAAATCGAGTCGATTTCGTGCTGGAAATTACGGTTCAGTTCATCAAAATAGGTGATGGCATAATAAGAACCTTGTGCCAAGCCTTGCAACACGATTTTTTGGGGTTGGTTGACACACGAACTCAGTAACGCCAAAACGCAACAAACACCTAGCAACAATCTCTTCATATCTTCTTATCTGTCAACTGATAACTATCAACTATAAACTAATCGAGGCGCACCATTTCCATGCGAAGTTGTCCCAAACATTAGGCATGCTGTAAGGTCCATAGCGATAGAATGCGCCCACTCCGATTTTTGTCAAAGGCGTGGCCAAGAGCCCGTTAACCACAATTCCGCTCTCGAAATACCCCTTTTCCATGGTCTTGAAATTCTTGAGGGGATAGGCCTCGGCACGTTTCATATCGCCCCAGCCGATGTTGGTGATGACGGAAAGTTCGGGCCTAAACCACGCAGAGTTGGTCTTCCAAAGCATCCCGCTGAAGTTGTGGCTCAGATATAGTGCTACGAAACGGTCGCAGAAGAACTCGTCGAGTCGCATGGTGCTGAAGCTGCCAGGGGAATAGAGTCCGAAACGGTCGTAGGTGCCAAGGATGTCGAAGGTTTCCATCACGGGGCAGCTTTGTGAGGCATAGCCTGCCTGGAAGAGGACTTTGGAAACACCCATATAGCGGGTATAGAAGTTCTTCGATACCTGAAATTTGACACGGTCGAAGTCATATTGGCCGCCCAAAATAGGGAAGGAATGTTGGTAAGAAAGCCAGACGATGGGGTAGAGCGTGCCCAGGGTTTGTATGCCGTCGGGCTTGCTCAGGAATTTCTCCTTGTAAGCGAAACGTATTTTGATTTCAGCGTTAGTAAACTGTGCATGAGTCAGAGGCTCGTTTTGGGTTAGGAAGAACTGTGTATTGTATTTATTGTAGCTCGAGCTGAGGCTCAGAAAAGCCTTGAAATAGTTGGCGAAGCGTGTCGAGAACTGCAATTCTGCCATGTTTCGGCGCAAATGGATGTTCTCATAAAAGGTGTATTTATATTCCGATTCCGAGAGCAAGCCGCTTTCAGAGAAGCCGCCAAATTCGCCTAAGGCCCCTGATTGGTTGGTGAATTGCAGGCCAAGTTCCATCTGGCGCTGCCTGTTGATTAGCCATTTGATGCCGCCTCCATAGTCGAAATACTTCATACGGGTCCAATAGCCCACGAAACCGTTCATGCGGATGTGACGAGAAAGGCGGTCGTTGGTGGAGGCACCCAATCCGAGATAGAAGCCTCTTGTGGCCGAAATCTTGATGATGCTTCCCAAGTCAAGGTCGAGGAAGCCGAGGGGAAGTACCGATTGGTTCATCATTTTGTCGGTCAAACCTAACACGCGGTCAAAGATGTTGGTGCCTTGGGTTAAGGAGTCAACGAAAATATAGGTGGCCTTGATGCGTTCGGTGAGCGAGTCGATGCGGTGCTCGTTCCAAAATGTCTCGTCACGGTAGGCGGCATCAGGGTCAACCAAAACCTCGATGTCAGAGAATTGTTTTTTGCTGATCTCTGGGTTGATCTCAATAGCTGTCAGATAGCTCTTTCCGATGGCCACCATGGGGAAGTCGATGCCATCGATGTTGACCACCATGCCAGGGAACTTGAGGTTGGTGTTGAGTTGTTTGGGAAACCATTGGCCGTCCACTTTTTGATAGAGTTGTTGGATGGTGGCGATGAACAAACCGCCTTGGTCGTTGGGGGAGGCCTTCACGCTTTGAAGAGCCCAGCCATCGCTGTTGACAGTCATCGTGCCCCGTAGGCCATTGAAAGTGCTACCAAGCCTCGGATGGAACGAAATCACATAAAGCGAGTCGCCCTGCCCGATGGGGTTGACTGATTCCAACGTGAAGAAATAGTGGTTTTTGCTGCCTCGACTGATGGGATTGACGTAGTCTTTGCCGATGACGTCGATGAGATCGTCATAAAAGCTGATGCTTTGCATGCTGTTGACCATATAAATAAAGGTGGGGTCTTTCATGCCTGCCACTTTGGTGCCGAGAACGTTCTGCAACTTACGGTCAGGGGCTTTGAAAAGCACCTCTGAGGCGGTCTCCATCACCATCATGTCGCTCTTTTTCAGGATGCTGTCGAAATAATGCAAGTCGGTTTTTTCAAGGTTCGAAAGAGCGAGAGCCTTGCCAAAATCGCTACTGTCGATGGTGAAGACCATCTTGTCGTAGATGTTATACTTGTATGAGGCTAACGAGTTGGGATTGTTGACCTTGCGATGTGCCATCAGGCTGTCGATGATGCGGTGCGCAGGGTTCTCGCCTGCTTCAACGGTGACTTCGCTCAGCTTGAAGACGGTGGGTTTCAGTGCCACATTGCATTTCTTTTGGTTGGGCATCAATTCAAGTGTTTTCGTCTCGTAGCCGATGGAAGAGAAGACGATTTTTGTGATGGCTTGGCTGGAGGTGATTTCATATTTTCCGTCAATGTCGGTGATGACGCCGTGCTGCCCTTCGTTGATGACCACGTTGGCGAAGGCTAAGGGCTGGTGGTTGTCTTCATCGGTTACCTTTCCGCTAAGAATGTGGTTTTGTGAAAACAAAGATCCGGTCGCAAAGGTCAGGAACAAAAGCAGAAGCAAGTGGAAAAGGCGTGTGCCGATGGGTTTCATTCTTGCGTATCAATTAGATAGATAACCTCGTTGTCGCGTTTCATCAAGTATTGCTCGCGGGCCACTTTTTCCATTGTCGCGGTGTCTTTCTGCAAGGCGTTCAGGTATTGTTTGCTCTCGGAAAGCTCTTTTTCGTAATACTCGATCTGCTGTTTTTGGTCCTTCAGCGACTTTTTCAGCCTGATTTGCTCAAAGAGGTTGAATTGGTCGATGAAAAGGATGACCACTAAAAAGGCCAAGGTGGCATAGATATAACGGTTGTTGAGCTTGCGAAGGATTTCTTTGAATGTCATGGCATATTCTTTTTTCAGTTTGCAAAGGTATAATATTTCGATGAACTCAATGACCTTTTTTCTTACTTTTGCAATCTCGAAATCATTTAAATCTAAAATAATGAAAAAAGTTATCGCAACAACAAAGGCTCCCGGAGCCATCGGACCTTATTCTCAAGCTATTGAAGCCAATGGAATGGTTTTCATTTCGGGTCAACTTCCTATCAATGCCGCCACGGGCGAGATGCCTGAAGGCGTGACTGCCCAGACCGAGCAGAGCATGAAAAACCTTGAGGCCATCCTCAACGAGGCTGGTTGCACGTTCGACAATGTGGTGAAATCGACTTGTTATTTGGCCGATATGAGCTATTTTGGCGAGATGAACGCGGTGTATGGCAAGTATTTCAAAGGTGACTATCCCGCTCGTGCCGCTTTTGCCGTGAAGGAACTGCCCAAGAAGGCTTTGGTCGAAATCGAAATGATCGCTGCGAAATGAAAATCGTCTTTTTGGAACCCTTAGGCCTGAAGGTCCAGCAGATTGAAGCCGCGTGCGAAGGCCTGAAGAAGGCTGGCCACGAGGTCGTCATCTATCCTGACCGCAATGAAAAACTCGATGAGCTGAAACGTCGAGCCGAAGGCGCAGAGGTCATCATCGAGAGCAACATCCCGCTGCGCAAGGATTTCCTCGATGCTTGTCCAAACTTGAAAATGCTCTCCATTGCTTTCACAGGATTGGACCATATCGACATGGAGGAGTGCCAACGACGTGGTATTGTTGTGAAGAATGCTGCAGGCTACAGTACTGAGGCTGTAGCGGAGTTGGCCATCGCCATGATGATTGATGTGTATCGTAAAGTTCTTGAAAACGATAAGATTACGCGTCAATGTCAGAGCAAAGGCATCATGCCTGGACGCGAAATCGGTGGTAAGACCATTGGCATCATCGGCATGGGCAACATTGGGCAACGTGTGGCAAAATTGGCTAATGCCTTCGGTTGTAAGGTGCTGGCATGGAACCGCACGGCAAAGCAGGTGGAAGGCGTGACCTTTGTCGACAAGGAAACCTTGCTGAAAGAATCCGACATCATCACGCTACACATCGCATTGAACTCCGAGACCCTCGACTTCATCACAGAAAAGGATTTCGTCTTAATGAAACCGAACTCCATACTGATTAATACGGCACGTGGTCCCGTTGTGAACGAAATGGCTTTGGCAAATGCATTGAAACTAGGAAAGATTGCTGGAGCAGCCACAGATGTCTATGGTACGGAGCCACCGTTGAAACTTGACAATCCGTTATTTGACGCGCCTAATCTCGTCATGTTGCCTCATATCGGTTTCGCCACCGAAGAGGCATTCATTCTGCGGCTGGGTATCGTCGTTCGCAATGTGACGGAGTGGCTAAAATGAAGAATGACGCAAATTTGCGTCATTCTTCATTTTTATATAAGTCGACTCTCGGACGGTAAATCATGTCCGAGGTGACGAAAGCTTCCTTATATTTCGGCTTGATTCGTCTCAAGCATTTTTCAGCTTCTACCCGATCGCGGAAGTTGCCGGCACGCAAACGGAAGTATGGCTCCGCATATGTCAAATAAATCGGAATGTCGGGAAAAGATCTTTCAAATTGTCTTTTCACTTGTTCAGCATGTTTCAGGGCTTCGTTGCCAATCTCCATGAAAATATGGATGCGGTAGCCGCTGAACGAACTGTCGATATGGTAGAGCGAACGCTGTTTTGCGATGAGGCTTTCGATGCGGTTGTCTTGGTCAACATTGAGAGAACCATGGTTTTGCGCAAAGGTCAGTAGTGCTGAAGCTGTGAATATGATTAAACAAATAATGCGTTTCATTTCTTTGAAGTTTAGGCTGCAAAGATACATTTTTTTGATGACATTCCAATTTCCGTCGAAAGTTGTATCTTTGTAGCGCAAATCAATCCTATGAACAGTAACCTTGATGCGAATGGGAGCCACCTGACTAAGGCTGAGAAAGACCTTGAGAATGCCTTGCGTCCCGACATGTTTGAAAGCTTTGCGGGACAGAAGCAAGTGGTTGACAACCTGCGCGTTTTCGTGAAGGCTGCCGCCCAACGTGGCGAAGCCCTTGACCATACCTTGCTGCATGGTCCTCCTGGCTTGGGGAAGACTACTTTGTCGCATATCATCGCGCATGAATTGGGCGTGGGCATGAAGATGACCTCAGGCCCGGTGTTGGACAAACCAGGCAACCTTGCTGGCTTGCTCACCAGCCTTGAGCCCAACGATGTATTATTCATTGATGAGATCCATCGCCTAAGTCCTGTGGTGGAAGAGTATCTTTACTCCGCTATGGAAGACTTCCGCATCGACATCATGTTGGAGACGGGTCCTAGCGCCCGCAGCATCCAAATCACACTGAATCCTTTCACTTTGATAGGTGCCACCACCCGAAGTGGTCTTTTGACCGCTCCTTTGCGTTCGCGTTTTGGTATCAATCTGCGCTTGGAGTATTACGATGCGCACACTTTGGCCAAGATTGTGAAACGTTCGGCAGGCATCTTGCGTGTACCTATCGACGATACGGCTGCCTTTGAGATTGCGCGACGCAGCCGTGGCACCCCACGTATCGCCAATCTGCTGTTGCGCCGAGTCCGCGACTTCGCCCAAATCCAAGGTGATGGCACCATAAACATCGACATCGCCCGCATCGGTTTGAAAGCGCTCAATGTAGATGAGCACGGCCTTGATGACATGGACAACAAGATTCTTTCGACCATCATTGACAAGTTCAAGGGTGGTCCTGTGGGTGTGAACACCATCGCCACGGCAGTGGGTGAGGATCCCGGCACTATCGAGGAAGTCTGTGAACCGTTCCTCATACAGGAAGGCTTCATCATGCGCACGCCTCGCGGTCGTGAGTGCACCGATTTGGCGTACAAGCATTTGGGGAAGGCTCGTATTAAGCCTACTGGGGAGATGAGTTTGTTCGAATAAGGTGATTCGGTTTGTTTACGCTTCGGCGACAATGCTCGCAACAACCATCGTGTGTTGTTCTCGGTATAGTTCGGGGACAAAAGTACAAAACTATAGCAAAGGATGTACCGATCCCGTTTGTTTTTGCTTTGAGGTTTGTCTATAGCTCAAAATGGTGCAATACAATGAAATGGTTAACAGGGGTATATGCATAATACCTACATAGACCGTATGAGGATTGAGGAAGTTGAACATGTTGTAGATTCCCATCACGGTGCCAATAATAGCAGTAATTCGGTATGTCACAATATTGATTTTCGGGATGTTCAGTGTCAAGATGGTCAGGAAAGCTGGCGTAGTCAAGCAAAAGGCTGTTACGGAATTCTTATAGAAAAAATGCAACGGGTTCCAATCGAAAGCTCCTTGGCTGGTAAACGGACAACAATAAGCAAACAAAGCAAAAGCAATCATCCAAGCATACTTCCATCGTAAGTTGCTGAAATCAAAAGTGTTTTTTGGATTCAAGGTCTCTCGGATCCAAACGTAGGCCACAAAAAGGAACATCACCAAATTGACGGTGACTACACTGAATCCGTAGCGTTCCGTGACGGCCATGTTCTGGATGAAAGCGAAGGCCAAATAGGAAAGGGCAACATATCCGTTGAACAATGTCCTGACTTTGTTCTTGAACACAAAAAGCAGGACGAACATCAAAAGCGATAGGGATTGGAAAAGGATGTTGAACCCGCCCAAATGTCCTTGTGGTGCATGGGAAAGTGTTGTATAGACCATTTGTTGGATGTTCTTCGGGTCGAAATTACGGCTGACGATAGGCAACAAAACAGATTGCGCCGTCAGCAAAATGACGAAAAACCACCATTGGGTTGAGGCTTTTTCGAGTTTTTCCATTTGAGTTAGGTTTTGAAGGCGCAAAACTACAAAAATCTGAGTTTCGTCTCAACTTCACTTGCAAAACAATAGCCCATATTTAATTGGCCTTGGGGGAGAAGATTGTTGAAGTGACGAAGTGAATGTTTTTCATCCATAGTTGCGACAAAACCAAAAAGTGACTATTTTTGCGGCATAAAAACACACGAACATGTTAGGCATTGATTCAAAAAGGGAAATAATCACAGGGGAATTCGCCAGAAAAATCTGGAGCGAAGTGCTGGCTATATGGCACAGAGAAAAAACAACCGAAACTGAGGAAGCTACTCCTAAATACGAAGTGGAATGGGCATGAATAGCTTGACCATCCGACAGATTGAAGATGCTACTTCATTAGCCAATTTCCATTGCGGCATAGAGGCCATGGATGATTTCATCCATTCAGGCTTAAATGACAGCATCCGCAACCACTATTGCAATTCCTATTCGGTTCATCTTGGTTCTGAGTTGGTGGCCATGTTTGCGCTAAGTTTTGATTCCTTGGAATTGGATTCCGATTCACTTGAAGAGATGGCGGAGGGATTGCGCATTAAAATGAGATTTGTATGATCACATTTTTCAATTACTGTTTCTATCGCTACGCGAAATTTTACAAGAAATGGGGCGACAATGGGCCCTATGTTATGGCTTTTGGACTTTTGTTCCTCGCCATTGCCTTATATTTGGGTTCAATAATAAACTTTTTGTTATACCAAGTTGGAATTGAATATACAGATCAAATCAATATAGGTATAGCCGTATTTTGCTGTTTTTTGGACTTTGTTTTTAGTATATTGATGGATAGCGAAGGAAGGTATAAAAAGCTTGAAAAGAAATACAAAAACGAAGACAATGTAAAATTGAAAGGCTGGGGCGTAGGGCTGTTTATTCTGTTTGCTTTCTTATGTTATATTGCATCGTTGTTGATTTTCAAAACGGTTTGATAACAAGTCGTGAATCCCCATAAACCGCAAAATAATTCAATAATTCTATGTCTGTTGCCCAAGATATGGAATTAAAGACTAATTTTGCACCCCAAATAAACGCATCACATTATGTTAAGCGAACAGGAACAAATCAGAAGAAATTCGTTGGCCGAACTCTACAAGCTCGGCATCAACCCGTATCCGCAGGCCGCGTTCCCCGTGAGCGTGTTCACCACGGACATCCTCAACCAATTTGACGACAACAATCCCGACCAATTCCAAGAGGTCACCCTCGCGGGCCGTATCATGAGCCGCCGCATCATGGGCGCCGCCTCGTTCTGCGAACTGCAGGACTCGAAAGGCCGCATCCAGCTGTATATCAAGCGCGACGAGATCTGCCCAGAGGAGGACAAGACCTTATATAACACGGTGTTCAAGCGCCTTTTGGACATCGGCGACTTCATCGGCGTGAAAGGCTTCGCCTTCCGCACGCAGATGGGCGAAATCTCGGTGCATGTCAAGGAACTGACGGTGCTCAGCAAGTCGCTGAGGCCGCTGCCCATCGTCAAGGAGAAGGACGGTGTGAAGTATGACGAATTCAATGATCCCGAACTGCGCTACCGTATGCGTTATGTCGACCTCGTGGTGAACGACAAGGTGAAGGACATCTTCATCGCCCGCACCCGCATCATCGACAGCATTCGCCGTTTCTTCAACGAGAGCGGTTATCTCGAGGTGGAAACGCCTGTGCTGCAAGCCATCCCTGGCGGTGCCACGGCGCGTCCTTTCATCACGCACCACAACGCTTTGGACATCCCGATGTACCTGCGTATTGCCGACGAGCTTTACCTGAAGCGCCTCATCGTGGGCGGCTTCGAGGGCGTGTATGAGTTCTCGCGCAACTTCCGCAACGAGGGCATGGATCGCACCCACAACCCTGAGTTCACGGGACTTGAGATCTATGTGGCCTACAAGGACTACCTCTGGATGATGGACTACACCGAAGAGATGATTCACCGTTGCGTGATGGATGTCTTGGGCAAAGAAACCGTGAAAGTGGGCGACAACGAAATCAGCTTCAAGCGTCCCTTCAAGCGCATCACCATGATTGACTCTATCAAGGAGAAGACCGGCATCGACATCACTGGCATGGACGAAGCCCAGCTGCGCGACGTGTGCAAGCAACTCGGCATTGAGGTGGACGAAACCATGGGTAAGGGCAAGCTGATTGACGAAATCTTCGGCGAGAAGTGCGAAGGCACCTACATCCAGCCGACCTTTATCACCGACTATCCCGTGGAGATGTCGCCGCTCTGCAAGCGTCACCGTAATAATCCCGAACTGACCGAGCGCTTCGAGCTGATGGTCAACGGCAAGGAGTTGGCCAACGCCTACACCGAGCTGAACGACCCCATTGACCAACGCAACCGTTTCGAGGAACAGATGAAGTTGGCAGGTCGCGGCGACGACGAAGCCATGATTATCGACAACGACTTCCTCCGCGCGCTTGAATATGGTATGCCTCCGACCTCTGGCATGGGCATCGGCATCGACCGTTTCGTGATGCTGCTCACGGGTCAGACCACCATCCAAGAGGTGCTGCTGTTCCCGATGATGCGTCCCGAGAAGGTTGTGAAGAACGCCACCAAGGAAGACTTCATGGCCTTGGGTATGGCCGAGACATGGGCGACACTGTTGCTCACCAACGGCTACAACACCATTGAACAACTGAAGGCCGAGAAGCCTTCTGCCCTGCGCGAGAAGCTCAACGGCTTGCGCAAGAAGAACAAACTCGACATTCCGGCTTTGCAGCTGGAGGATGTTGAAGCCTGGATGAAGTAATTATTCGTAAAAACGATGCTGTTTCATGTAAAGGAAAGCCGCTTCAGGCATGAAATGCCGAACGTCGCGGCCTTCCTTTACACATTGGCGGATAAACGTGGATGAAATCTCCAGAATAGGAGTTTTCAGCACGGAGACCGAAGGATAATTAATAAGGTCTCCACCATCATAACCTTCGCGAGGAAACACTAATAGCTTGTAATTGTCGAGGATTCTCTGGTATTCTCTCCATTGTTTCAGGTTTTGTAGGCTGTCCATTCCACAGATGAAAACGAATTCACAATCAGCGTGCTGCTCCGATAGTGTGGTTAAGGTATTGATGGTGTAAGATGGGGTAGGGAGGTGCATCTCTATGTCGCTGACACGAAAACGGGGGTCGTCGCCGATGGCCAGCTGCACCATGTTCAGACGTTCGTCATCATCAAGTAAATCCTCTTTTTTCTTTAAAGGGTTTTGGGGCGTGACCACAAACCACAGCTCGTCCAAGTCGGAGAACTCCACTAAATAGTTGGCTAACATCACGTGGCCGTGATGAATGGGATTGAATGAGCCAGAGTAGATTCCTACTTTTTTCATGGCCTTAAAAGTCCAAATCAGGGCGGTTGGTCTCGGGGGTGTTCAAGAACGCGGTGACGACTTCAAGGATCTCGCGCTTGGCGGTCTCGAGGTCGTCGTTGATGATGGTGCGGTCGAACTTGCCTTGTGCAAACTCCGTTTCCCAAGCGGCTTTGGCGATGCGTTTCTCGATTTCTTCCATCGAGTCGGTCTGACGCTTGATAAGGCGCTCGCGCAACACTTCGACTGAGGGAGCTTGGATGAAAATGGAAAGGGCTTGGTCGCCATAGTGGTTTTTGATGTTCACGCCACCGCACACATCCACATCGAAGGCTACATGTTTCCCGTCTTCTTGCATCTGTTCAATGACTGAAAGCAGGGTGCCATAGCATCTGCCGGGATAGACCTCTTCCCATTCGAGGAACTCGCCGTTTTCGACACGCTGCTTGAATTCGTCCATGCTCAAGAAATAATATTCACGGCCGTTTACCTCTTCGCCACGAGGCGGGCGGGTGGTGGCCGAAATGGAGAAAGCCATCTCGGGGATGTTGGCCATGACGTGATTGAGCAAAGTGGTCTTGCCCGAGCCTGATGGGGCACTGAAGATTAGAAGTTTTCCTTTTTTCATAGTTGTTCAGTTATTCAGTCGTACGGTTGTTCAGTTGCCACAGTCCGAATAACTGAGAACTGCAAACCGAACAATTGCAAACTTTATAAGATATTACACACCTGTTCCTTGATTTTTTCCAGTTCGTCCTTCATTTTCACGACAAGCTTCTGGATGTTCACTTCGTTAGCCTTCGAGCCGAGGGTGTTGATTTCGCGGCCCATTTCCTGACTGATGAAACCAAGTTTCTTGCCGGCTTGGTCGTCGTCGCAGCTCTCGTTGAAGTAGTTGCAATGCTGGCGCAGACGCACCTTCTCTTCGGTGATGTCTAATTTTTCAAGATAGTATATCAACTCCTGCTCAAAACGGTTTTCATCGTATTGGCCCGAAGAAGTCAGTTCGCTGAGGTTTTTTGTCAGGCGTTGTTTAATCACGTCGTGGCGGGTTTTTTCGTAAGGCTCCACTTCGTCGAGGTAGCTTAAAATCAACTCCACACGGTGCAACAAGTCCTTCTTCAAAGTGTTGCCTTCTTGGATGCGGAAGCCGTCGACGATGTCCAAGGCTTGATCGATAGTGTCTGAAACCTTAGCGACAAACGCCTCATCGTAATTCTCCACAGGCACGTTGAAGATGCCCGGCATCCTGAAGAGGGTGGCTGCCAAATCCATCGCAGGTGGGATGCCCAATTCGGAAGAAATTGCTTCTATCTGCTCTTTATAGGCTTTAACAATGTCCTTGTCGATGTGATAGGTCTGGGTCAAGTCGATGTCGGTGATGGTGATGACCACATCCACCTTGCCGCGTTGCAGTTTGGCTCCTATGGCATTACGGAAATTCAACTCAGCAAAGCGGAGCTCATTGGGCAACTTCACCTGAAGATCCAACTGCTTGCTGTTAAGTGTTTTGATTTCAACAACGATTTTTTTGGAAAGATAGGTCTGCTCGGCAATGCCGTAGCCAGTCATGGAACGAATCATGCGATTGTGTTTTGAAACATGGGATAATCAATGTTCTACAAAGCCCCAGGCCTCCTTGCTGTATAGGTCTCTTTTAGTGGGAGCAGAAATCCCGACGTCCCTCACAAGATTGATTCTTGAGGAGAATACGCCATAGCCGCCTAGGATGTTGGTGTAGTCGGGGATGGTCTGGGAATAACCGGTCTGCTGGTTCACTTGGATGTAATTGTATAATTCATCGCCTCCGGCAGATAAGAAGATTTGCATTGGATGGCTGTCGTCGAAATAACGCACCACGTTAGGATGATTAGGGTTGGTCACTGTGTCGGCACCGATTGCTTCTTCCAACAAATTGAATAACACGTTCTCGCCATAAGACACGACAAACATCTGGTCTTCCATGGTCAGTTCGTCGATGCTCTTTGTGCCCAAGGAATAGCTCACCTTTTTGTCGGTCAGCGGGCCGCCATTAAGGGATTCCTGGTAATAGAATACCATTTTTGTATCATAGAACACGGCATTGTCGGCAACCGTGAATTTGATTTTCCTTGTGTTGTCGCTCGGCTTGGAAGTGAACGAGAGGGTATAGGTGTTGATTTTGAAATTATCCCCACCCACTAGGTTGGTCTCGGCCGTGATGGTATCATTCCCCTTATGGACGAAGAGCTTATACTTGTATTTGGAGTTGGCGCTGTTGTTGAGGAACTTCTCTTTTTCGGCAGTGTAATAGGCTTTCTGGTCGGGGGAATAGAAAACGCCTTCCATCTTGTCATGTATGGTTATCGTATCAAGGACCATGGTGTCGCCCGTGGGCGTGTATGAGCCGAGGTTGGCCTGCTTGTATTCCACAATATAGGCTTTCAGTTTGCCAGGATAGTTGCACGAATCCGCAATCAGCGACACCTGGGCGGCATTGATGGGATGGTCGTTGCTACCCGAGAAAGCCCGATTGATGCGAATGAAATTGGTGTCCTGCGAGGCATTAAGCAAACCGTAAATGACGGGAATGTCCTTGTAGTCGGCGTAAAGTTCGACATCAGTGGTGCAAGCGTTAAAGCCTAGTAATGCAGCCAACATGGAGAGTGATAATAATAGTTTCTTCATTGTTCGAATCGTTTGTTTAGAATTTGCAAAAATAGCATTTTTTTTGAAAGCATCAGTCTTTTGGTAAATTTATTGTTCTTTGAAGCCCCACGCCGACACGGAAAAGAGGTCTCTCTTGCAACTGCTGGTAAGCGTTACCGTCCTTTTTATCGTTGTGCGAGAAGAGAAAAGGCCATAACCTCCTTCGATGTTGGTATATGTTGTGACAAGCGAAATCGGGCTATTTATCTGCCCTTGATTGGCGAGGTAATAATAGTTCAAATCGTCGCCGCCCGCGCTGATGGAAATGACAAAGTCGTCCATATAGCGAACCACATTGGGATGATTGGCATCCATCACCGTGTCACCTCCAATGGCATTCCCCAGCGTATTAAACAACCAATTGAGCGAGTACTCCAGATAATATGTATTTTCTATAAGATGTGCGTATTCGTTGATGGTTTTGGTGCCAAATGAACGGCTGATTTTTTTCATCTGCATCTCCTGGCCCGCCTTTTGCTCCCGATAATTGAACTCTATCTTGACATCATATAGGGAAGCCGCTCCATCAGCCCTAAAAAACAGTTTCCCCACGGCATCAGTCGGAGCCAGCTGAAAATTCATGCCTCCGGTCTCTATGCTGAATTCCTCATTTCCAACCATGGTGGTCTTTGCCGTAATTGTATCGCCATCGGGTTTGACTGCAAGAAGGCGATAACTGTATTTGCCATCACCCGTACCAACCTTAAGATGTTCAGACGTATAATAGACAACCTGGTCAGGTGAATAAAACACGCCCTCCTCTTTATCGTGAATGGTCAGTGTGTCAAGTATCAAAACACGGCCAGTGGGCTCGTATTTGTTTCCATAAGTGCTTTTCAACTCGATAAATCGAACATCCAGCTTTTCTGGATAATTACTTGAATCATAAATCAAAGCCACCTCGTTCGCATTAATAGGATTGTCGTTGGTGCCGCAGAAAGCACGTGTTATCTTGACATAGTTGGTGTCGGCACGTGAATCAAGCATGGCATATATGATGGGAACATCCTTGTAATCAGCATACAAATCCACATCGGTGCTACATGAGGCAAAAACAGCGATGAATAGTGCGAAAATTAGTATAAAATAGGATAATTTCATATTAAATCGGCATTATTATCGCGGCAAAAATAGTGTTTTTTAATATTCAAGCAAATTGTTTTGTAGTTTTTTTTATTTTTGTCCTCAAATTAATACCAACACAAATGAAAAGAATCGCATTACTCTCTTTGTTTTTCCTTCTGGCCTTCACCATGACGGCCCAAGTGGAATACCTCTACGACTTCAACAGCCTCAGCGAAGGCTCGCAAAACCTCAATGGCCAAGACGGCTGGGTGACGCATTATCAGACAGCTACCTCATCGCAGGACTTCGATGTCAGCTATGTGTGCGGCTCCGACATGGCGCCCGACGAGAGCCTCGCCATCTGGTATCCCTACGGTGGCTCTGGCGTAGGACGTACAGCCACCCGCAAAGCCTCGTCAAACTTCAACTTCAGCTTCCAAGGCGGCGGCATCATGGACCTTGAAATCGACATGAATCGCACGTGGTGGGGTTCGTTCTTCGGTGTAGGCTTTGATGCCGACGGCGACGGGCACATCTTGCCCGGCATGACCGACCCCGACGGCGGCGTCTACCTCTTCATTAAAAGCCAAGGCGACAGCGGACACGCCAAAGTCTGTCTACCTGACGGCAGCAACATCCCCTTCGACTACGAGGAAGGTGGCTGGACACGTTACAAGATGTCGTTTGACTTTACAGCTTACGACGGCGCAGGTGCCGTGACGGTATTCGTTAAGCCCGGCTGCGAGGGCGAATGGATTCAGATGGCGGGTTGCACTAACGTCTGCATGAACCTCACCCCAGGCAGTGGCGACAAGAACGACTACCAAGTGTGGGACGGCATTTTCTTCCACTCCCAAGGTGGCACGGGCGGTTTCGACAACCTCCTTGTGCGCCAGCAGCCCGACGGCAACGCCCAACTCATCGAGATGGCCGACATCCCGAACCAATTGATTTTCAATGAACCGATTACGCTGGTGGCTACCGCCTCGTCAGGACTGCCTGTCTCGTTCGAGATGATGGAGGGCCCGGCCACCATCAATGGTAACGTTTTGACCTTGACGGGTGAAACGGGTGTGGTGAAGCTGAAAGCCACCCAAGCCGGCGATGCCAACTGGCTGCCTGCTCCCGATGTGGTGAAGAGCTTCGAGGTTGTTGACCCTTATGCCTACGAACCTGAAGTGAAAATTCGCCGCCCATACGAAGGAACTAAGGTGTATCTAAATGAAATCCATCCAGTCATGATTGTTGTCTCGGCCTATATCGAGCATCCTGAAGTTATCAAGTTCACCAGTATTAAAGCAAGCGTTGACGGTCAAGAAATCTCGCTTCAGACCGACTATCCCAACGACCCTGACAACGGCTATTATTATGGTGTGTGGACGCCTTCGGGCTTTGGCGACTTCGACATGACCGTCAGTGTGACCCAAAGTGGCGACAAGACGACCACCTTTACCAACCATTTTGAAGTCACCAACGACATCGACAACCACTTGGACGTGGTGACCCTGCAAGGCGACTTGGTTTGTGATCCCAGCCACCATAGCGCGAAAGGCGATTATGTCATGCCTACGCATGTGGGTGCTTTCAGTGAGATTTTGGCCCACTACGACCACACCTGTGTGAACAACAACTGTGACCCCTACGACCGCGTTGGCGGCGTGAAGGTGCGCAACTATCGCGGCGAGTGGGTTGAATTGTTCCGCTACACCACCCCCTTCGGCGTGCAGTGCGAGGATGATTTGGATGTGAGCGACTACACCTCCTTGTTGCAAGGTTTGGTAGAGTTTGAATACTACATGGAGAGTTGGGGTGGCAGTGGCTACAATCCCACGCTGATTTTCAGTTTCACCAAAGGCACGCCCGCCTATCTCTATGCCGATGTGGATGAGATTTGGTTCGGCATCTATGCTTTCGGCGACTACGCCAACCAGCAGCCCGTGCCCGTGGTGAACTATGAGTTTAGCGACAAGGCGCAATCCGCCAAACTGAAAATCACGACGACCGGCCACAACTGGAGCAGCGGCACCAACAACTGCTACAACACGGGCAACGCCGCTGAGTTTTACGAGGCTACGCACCACATCCTCGTGAACGGCCAAAACAAGTACGACCAGCATCTGTGGCGCACCTGCAACCCCAATCCGGCAGGCTGCCAACCCCAAAACGGCACTTGGATTTACGACCGCAGCGGATGGTGCCCGGGCAGCATCGGCCTCGTGTGGGACTTCGACCTTTCAGAATATCTCGCTTCCGGACAAGCCGAGCTCTTCTATCAGTTCGACCCGACCTACCTCGACCTCTGCCATCCCAACCATCCCGATTGCGTCGACCATGTGACCTGCGATGAATGTGCCGCACCCGACAACCCGGTGTTGCGCGTGGCAGGCAAGGTGATTACTTACAGCAACGATGAGGACATCCTTACCAGTGTGCATCCCGAGTTGCCCGAAACGACTTTCCATGCGGAGCTTTATCCCAATCCCGCCAAAGGTCAGTTCACCCTTCGCACCGATTATGAGATGGGAACCGTCAGCGTGATGGTGCTCAACATGCAGGGGCAAATCGTGGCCACCTTCACTGTGGAAGGCCAACGCACCATCGACGTGAGCCGTTGGCCGGCTGGGGTTTATACTGTGCAGATGTTGGGAGGGAGCTTGGTGACGCGAAAACTTGTTGTTGAATAGCCGTAGTTATTACATTACTATTTCTATTGTTGAGTTTCTCCTTCGGGGAATGGAATGGCGTTTCTATGCTACTTTCGGCGGCATATAACCGTTACCGTTAACAGCATTTGCATCTGCCCAATAATCAGCAACGTGGGGGCAATTGCTGACATCAGGATTCAAAGAGACCAAGAAAACATCCTTTAAAAAATCCGCATTGTTTGGGTCAGTAATTTGGGGTGCATTATTTTCTATAATTTCTCATGTTTTTCAGATTTTTATTACATTAATGGCAAAGTGATACGAATTAGATTGAATAACAAGGTGAAACACCCCTGTTTGTGGAAATGGGAATTCGATCTCCATCTTTTTTCCAATAATATCTTGTTTGATTAATGTTCTGCCAAAGGTGTCATAAACCAAGACAGTGTACCTGTCTTCTGTCGGCAATTCAACGATGAGTCTTTCTTTGAAAGGATTAGGATAGACGGCTAGTGATTCTAATGTATTTTCTTCAACAGCATGAAAATAATCGCATTCAACATAGGGCGTTGAAAAATTAATCGTCCTGGTTTCATTGTCAGAATAACAACGAAGCGTCCCTCCTTCGAAATAATCCGCAATGAGTTGTTGCTCTGGAAACAAATAGCCTGAAATATTCCCGATTTTCTCATAGATTCTTGCACAACCCTGATAAAAGTCTTGATCAAATGCCCAAGCTGAATTGTCAACTTTTTGCAAATCGTAGTACCTTAATTCAAGTCCGCCTATTTTGGAAACACCTTTGCCAATGACTACTGCCTTCCCAATGGAGTCTCCGAAGGTTACAAACTCATCAGCTTCAAACGAATAACTACCTGGAAAAGAAACGGTATCTCCTGTCTCTACAGTGAAATCATACAATTTGTAAAACCGCCCAAATCTGTATAACATGATAGAATCACCAATTTGTGCTATGTATTCCTGGCCTTTGACAAATTCTTTCTCAATACCATCTAAATGGTCATACAAGAAGCACCGTTTTTCTATTATCTTGCATGAGGTGCCATCTATGACAGTATCTGATAAGGATTTTATTCGAACATAGCCTTCTGTCGAAAATTGCTTAATACCATAGTGCCATTCTGCCCCTATTGGAGCGAATTCATGTGTTTGTGCTCCTGCCACTCCTGCCACAAATAGCAGCAGTAGGAGAAAGATTTTGTCCTTCAGGTTATGTATTCTGTTCATTCTATTAGAGGTTTTGTTTGATATTAGTGCTTGCAAAGATATAGAAATTGATCCGGTTATCATAGCGCATAGATGCATTTTTCCACGCAAGTGCCTACTCTTTCACCACCTTGTCCGAATAAGTCTTCCCATCCTCCAATGTGACCTTCATCAGGTATTGCCCTGGCGCGAGGCCTTGCAGGTTGATGCTTTCTATGCCCTCACTTTGCGTGTGCACCAAGCGTCCTTGCATGTCGTAGAGCTCGACTTGGGCGGGCTTCACGTCGGGCGAGTACTGCAGGTGGAGCCGGTCTTGTGTGGGGTTGGGGTAGAAGAGGTAGGGACATGCTGAAACATCGTCCATGCCAACCGAGCCTTCGGAGTCGACTTTGAGGGCGAACGCATCGTAATGGTCGTTTTTGTGACCGCTGCCCAAGACAAGACAACCGCCATCACTGGTGGCCAGTATATAGTGTGCCCGTAAAGGATATGA
>ONFO01000036.1 GCA_900317155.1 uncultured Bacteroidales bacterium | reverse complement strand
CCGAATGCCGAATGGCGCAACCTAAAAAGTGAGTCGTTCAACATCCAAATAGTACACGGATACCTCTTTGCCAGCCCCGAGTCCAACGTGCTTTCGTTGTCAGGCCACACGTATGCTACCACTACTGAAACGATGTGGGACCATGTCGTCGAGTACTCAGAGGGCTCGGCTAACCCCTACAACGGTTGGGAGCTGTTGGGCAACCCCCTCACCTATAATGTCTACATCTACCGCCAGACCAGCGACGGCGAGCTGGTGCCGATGCCTATCATGATGTATGACGCGAACGGCGACTTGCAGACGGTTTATGGCGGTCCCGTGGCCCCGATGCAAGGCTTCTTCGTGCATGTGACGGAGACGACCACGGTCTGCTTCCGCGGCACGGCCATTCATGAGGACGACTACGTCGACCTCGGCCTGCCGAGAGGTACCTTGTGGGCCATCTGCAACCTGGGAGCAAACGCACCTGAGGATTACGGCGACTACTTCGCCTGGGGCGAGACCACGCCGAAGGATGTCTACAACTGGAGCACCTACCAATATGGTGACGGCGACACTTTCACTAAATACACTGGAAGCGATGGACTGACCACCCTCTTGCCCGGGGACGATGCTGCCACGGCCAACTGGGGCAGCGGCTGGCGCATGCCCACCCGGGAGGAATGGCAGGAGCTCTATAACAACACGACTGTTACTTGGACGACCCAGAACGGCGTGAGCGGACGACTCTTCACCGCCACGAACGGCAACAGTCTCTTCTTGCCTGCCGCTGGCCACCGCTACAATAGCAGTCTCTGCTACGCAGGCAGCCTCGGCCTCTACTGGTCGAGTTCGCTCTACACGGGCGACCCGTACGGCGCGTGGGAATCCGACTTCAATTCGGCCGGTTGCGGCATGTACTACTTCGGCCGCTACTTTGGGGTATCTGTCCGAGCAGTGCGCTCCCCGCAGACCGAGCATGCCAACGTTGATCTGGGCCTGCCGAGCGGCACCAAGTGGGCCACCTGCAACGTGGGTGCCGACAGCCCCGAGGACTACGGCGACTACTTCGCCTGGGGCGAGACCACGCCGAAGGACACCTACAACTGGAGCAACTACCAATATGGTGACGGCGACACTTTCACTAAATACACTGGAAGCGATGGCTTGACCACCCTGTTGCCCGAGGACGATGCGGCCACGGCCAACTGGGGACCAGACTGGCGCATGCCCACCTATGAGGAATGGCAGGAGCTCTACAACAACACGACCGTCACTTGGACGACGCAGAACGGCGTGAATGGACGACTCTTCACTGCCGCCAACGGCAACAGTCTCTTCCTGCCCGCCGCGGGCAGACGCTGGGGCGGTGAGTTCGACGGTGTGAGCATCTACGGCTTCTACTGGTCGAGTTCGCTCTTCACGGGCTATTCGGTCTACGCGTGGCTACTCGGCTTCGATTCGGGCGATTACAACATGCTCTGCACCGACCGCAACGTCGGTCAGGGTGTGCGTCCCGTGCGTTCTGCTTCTCAGAACTAACCTTTGTTCCGTCACGGGCAAGACGAGCCAGAGGCGTGAAAGCCGCTGGGCGGGGCGCGCACGGGAGTGAGCACGGAGGCCCCGCCCGGCGGCTTTCATGCAACCATATCCGCAGCAGCCATGTCATCCCAACTCGGGCCAGTGCGCTGGCGGGTATCTATGGCTGCGTCATCGCGTGTTGCATCGGGTTCCGCAGCATCTAGGATATAGACAAAAACAGCGTTTCCGCAAGGAAATGCTGTTTTTTGGTTTCAAGTCTATTTTTTCTTCGTAACTTTGCACCCAAAGACAACAATTATGGTAGATACAGCTTTTTTGGGAAGACGCTATCCTATTGGGATACAGACATTTTCTGAAATTAGGAAAGAAGGTTATGTATATGTAGACAAAACTGATCTGGTTTGGAAAGTGGCTCATTATACCAAATACATCTTCCTCAGCCGTCCTCGCAGGTTTGGAAAAAGTTTGCTAACCACCACTTTGGATTCCTATTTCCAAGGAAGAAAAGACCTTTTCGAAGGCCTGAAAATCATGGAACTGGAGAAGGAGTGGGAAGCATATCCTGTCATTCATGTGGATTTGAGCGTGGCAAAAGCCGAAACTACTGTTGAAGGTTTGAGGTCTGTGCTAATGCGTCTTTTGGAACCTTATAAAGCGATTTACGGAGAAGGGAGTTACGAAACTTCTCCAGGTGGCCTTTTCGCTGGTATCATTCGTCGCGCTCATGAGAAGACTGGCAAGCAAGTGGCCATCATTATCGATGAGTATGATGCACCATTGTTGGACAAACTTCACAATAAGGAACGACTTGACGAGTTCCGTAATGTGATGCAGGAGTACTATATACAACTGAAAGCCAACGAAGCTATGATTAAGTTCTGTTTCATCACGGGCATCACCAAGTTCAGCCAATTGAGCATTTTCTCGACCATCAACAATCTCACCAATGTGTCCATGAGTCCCGAATTCGCCACCATTTGCGGCATTACAGACGAGGAACTGACTACCGTGTTGGCTGAAGACATTGATCGTTTGGCCAAGGAATATGGATGCTCCTCGGAAGTGATGCATGGGAAATTGAAACAACAATATGACGGCTATCATTTTTCTGGCAATTCGAAAGGAGTATATAATCCTTTCAGCCTGCTGAAAGCTTTCCAGCATAAAGAGCTTGGTAACTATTGGTTTGAGAGTGGTACGCCAACCTTCCTCTTCCGTCAGATGCAAGAATTTCGCACCGACATCACGGCGTTGGACGACATCGAGGTGCCTTCTATGGCTTTCGACCGTCCTACCGAAGCCATGACGACCGCATTGCCGTTGCTATATCAAAGCGGTTATTTGACCATTAAAGATTATGATCGGGTGTCGATGCTCTATCAATTGTCAATCCCTAATCAGGAGGTACGAATTGGCTTTACCGATGGTTTGTTGCCGACCTATATCGGATTGGAGAGTTCCGATGTCCAAACAGGCTTTGCCTTGAAATTCTGGCGCGCCCTAAAGCAAGACGACATCAATTTGGCTTTGGAGGAAATGCAGGCCTATCTCGCGGGATTGCCTTATATTGAAGGTTTTAAGAAAAAGCTGGCTGAGGTCTCGAATGTGGAAGGATTCTACGAATGGACTTTCTATCTCGTCTTCTCCATGCTGAATGTGTATGTGAAAACACAGGTGAAATGCGCCCGAGGCCGCATCGATATGGTGGTTCACATGCCCGATACAATCTATGTTTTTGAGTTGAAAGTAGATGGCTCGGCGCAGCAAGCTTTGGAACAAATCGACGATAAGGGCTATGCCATCCAGTATCAAACAGAGGGTAGAAAAGTGGTGAAAGCAGGTGTGAGCTTTTCTTCAGAGACCAAGACCATTGATAATTGGGTTATCGGTTAACTCATTCCTTCAAACTCTGCCGAGCATACGGCACCAAATCCTGAGAAGCGAACTCTCCTTTCAAGAACTTGAAATACCCAGCCACGGCAACCATGGCGGCGTTGTCGGTGGAGTAGGAGAGACGCGGGATGAAGACCTTCCAATGGTATTTTTCTCCCAAGGCGAGCATGGCATCGTGCAAGCCGCTGTTGGCACTCACACCGCCGGCTATGGCCACCGTCTTGATGCCCGTCTGCTTGCTGGCTTTCACGAGCTTGTTCATCAGGATGTCGATGATGGTCTTCTGCACCGAGGCGCAGAGGTCGGCCTTGTTTTCCTCGATGAAGTTCGGATTGAGCTTCAGATTGTCACGGACGGTGTATAAGATGCTGGTTTTCAGTCCGCTGAAGCTGTAGTCCAAATCGGGGATTTGGGGCTTGGCAAAGGTGAAGGCATCAGGATTACCTATCTTGGCTAGCTTGTCGATGATGGGTCCGCCAGGGTAGGGCAGGCCGAGGATCTTGGCGGTCTTGTCGAAGGCTTCACCAGCCGCGTCGTCGATGGTCTTGCCGATGACTTCCATGTCGAAATAGTCTTTCACCACCACGATTTGGGTATGGCCGCCCGAGACGGTGAGACACAGGAACGGGAAGTCGGGCACCTCGGTGTGGGTGTCATCGGTGGCGAAATGCACCAAGATATGTGCGTTCATGTGGTCGATTTCCACCATTGGGATGTTCAAGGTCTGCGCGAAAGCCTTTGCAAATGAGGTGCCTACGAGCAATGAGCCTAAAAGTCCGGGCCCGCGTGTAAAAGCGATGGCGGATAACTGATTTTTTCCTATTTTTGCAGTCTTTAAGGCCGTGTCGATGACGGGGATGATGTTTTGTTGGTGGGCACGCGAAGCGAGTTCGGGGACCACACCGCCGTATTGCTCGTGAACCTTCTGGCTGGCAATGACGTTGGAAAGCACGCGCGTGCCTTGAAGCACTGCGGCAGAGGTGTCGTCGCACGAAGATTCTATGCCTAAAATGTATTCGTTCATGGGTCTCAATTTGGAGGGTCAAAAGTATTAAAAAAAAGATTATCCATAGCATTTTGGTGTTTTTTGTGGTGGTGCTGGCTATCATCACAAGTGTTTTTGTTGCCATCCAAGACCCTATCATTCAGAAGTTTGCAGTGCGTTTTGCAGGCGGCTACCTTTCTGAAAAAACCGGCTCCGACATTAAGGTGGGACGTTTGGCCGTCACGCCTGATTTCCGCATCTATATCGATGATGTCGTTGTTAAAGACCTGAGAAAGAATGATTTGGCAAAGATAGAAAAGTTAAGGACCAAAATCGACATCGGCGACTTGTTGGAAGGGAAAATCCATCTGGATAACGTGGAATTGCGCAACACCGAGGCCAATTTGATACAATATGAGGGGGAAGACAAGTTCAATTTCGCTTTCCTTGCCGAGGTGTTCAAGAGCGACAAGGAGAAGCCGGAAACAGCGCCCATGCCCATCATTGTAGACAAGATTTCGCTGAAGCATGTGGATTTCGTCTATTGGAACCAAAACATAGACCATCCTGAAAAAACCGAGCAAAACCTGATGGATTATTCCCACATCGACCTCGACGACATCAACCTTGAGGCTACTAAATTCTACATGCTGGGCGATTCCATCCATGCCAATATCGCCTCCCTTTCAGCCAAAGAACTGAGCGGATTGGAACTGAAACACTTCAGCTCGGAGACGGTCGTTTGCTCAAAAGGCATCTATCTTGACGGAATGAAGATGGAGACCAACAACAGTCTGTTTGACATGGACCTTCACATGTTATACGACGACTTCACGGCTTTCCAGGACTTCGTCAATAAGGTCGAGTTTGATGCCACGATTCGTCCCACCGACATCATGCTTTCCGACATTGGCGTCTTCACATCAGTGATGTACAAAATGCCTGACCGAGTTAAGTTCGAAGGTCTTTTCACGGGTCCTATCGAGCATTTCAGCGTGGATGATTTTATCGCGGAATTCGGAAAGTCGACCAAGATCCAGGGAAACCTGAGCATGCATCCTTTGGATTTCGAGGACGGAGAGCATACGATGAACATCAAGAACATGCACTTCACCTATGACGATTTGGTGAACTTCTACATCCCCTCGTCAACCAAGACCATCCCGCTGCCCGAGTCGTTGCGTGTCATGAACAAAGGTAGGGTCTCGCTCAAATTCAAAGGCTCCTACAACAATTTCCATTCTGAAATCATGCTGAACTCTGGGGCGGGAAAGATCGATGCCAACATTGCACGGTCGAACAGCAGCAAGAGTGACAATGTGTTTTCGGGCTATGTCATCGGCGATGGAATGAATGTGGGTTCCTTCATTAACAATTCCAAGTTGCTTGGCATGTTGGACTTGAATGCTGATTTTTCCATGAAATTCCCGAAGAAAGGCAAACCCGAGCTGGATGTGAAAGGCAATGTACACAATGCCGAGATTTTGGGTTGCAAGATTGCTGAGGTCAATTTGGATGGCTCCATGAAGGAAAACCGTTTCAAAGGCAAAATTAAGGTGGATGACGACGATTTATTTCTCGATTTCAATGGTTTAGTCGATTTTGAAAACAAGAAGTTCCCCAAATCCGACTTCAATGCGGTCATCAGAAACGCCAACCTGAACGCATTGCACATTCTCAAAGAAGACTCTATTTCCGAAATCAGCACCAATGTCTATGTCAACATGACCGGATTCGACCTTGACGACCTTGAAGGCGAGATCCGTCTTGACAGCACACTCTACCGTGACAGCCGCGGGGACTATTACATGAAAGACTTTTATGCATCACTCGTCAATGACAACTTGATGCAGCGCCGTATCAATATCAACTGCGACTTCCTTGATTTCGAGATGGCGGGACAGATTAATTTTGCAAGCCTGATGATGACGTTCAATGAATATGCCGATTCTTTTGTCCATTTCCCGATTTGGGAAGACAAACGAGAGGCATTCGAGAAGTACAGGCAGAACCACGATGTGGACCAAGACTTTATCGTACAACTCACCTTGAAAGACACGAAAACGATTAGCCGGTTGCTGATGCCTTCGGTGAACATCGCCAAAAACACCACTTTAAATGGTACCTTCACATCGAGAGCCAATACACTTAACATGACGTTGCGCTCGAAGAATGTGCAGGTTGGGCAACTGAATTTCAACGACATTGAACTGAGGAATTTCAACTTTGCGAATTCTGCGTTCTCATCGCTGAAATTAGAGGAGATCAAATATAAAAACATTTCAGAGTCCGACACGTTGGAACTGGGATTGGAGAACGTCGCCATAAACACACGAATGACAGACGATACTATTTTTGCCCGTATCACATGGGATGATGATGAGGAAGGAAACCATAACACTGGAAACATTTCAACCTATTTCCATCCGCATGTGAATGGAGGCATATATTCCATCACGCAAGCAGATATTCTTGTCAATGACTCGCTGTGGAATGTCTCATCCAACAATTTCATTGACATGAATGGTAATCGCGTGAGCATCTCCAATTTGATGTTTGGCCATCATAATCAGTCTATTCGAGTTGACGGCTATGTGCCTATGAACGAAGGAGACACCCTTTCTCTCCAACTGCGCCGTTTCGATATTTCCAATTTGGATTTCCTATTCAATGGTTTTGATATTGACGGCTTTGTTTCGGGCGATGCTTTGGTCAGCAGCTTGAAAACCAATCCGATGGTCTTTGCCAACCTCAATGTGGAAAAGCTCAAGGTGGATTGTGAGGATGTGGGTGAGGCCATCATTGAAAGCTCATGGAATAATGAGAAGAAGTCCGTCGACATGCAGGTGAATATCACTGACCAAGAGAAACGGATGCTGAATGCATACGGCTCCTATTACACCACGAGGAAAGAAGACAACCTTGATTTTACTGTCGCCTTGGATTCATTGCGTTTGGTCACTTTCAGCCCCTTGCTGACGGGCATCGTTTCGCGTTTGCAAGGCTATGCCGATGGCATTGCCAGAATCACGGGATCGCTGCAACAACCCGATATCAAAGGTAGTGTCATACTGGTTGATGCCGGCTGTCATATTGATTACCTGAACACCTTCTATACCTTAAGCCCAACCATATTGATCGACAACAATTCCATCTCTTTCAAGAATTTGATATTGACCGACACGTTGAACAACACTGCCATCGTTGAAGGCCAAATCAACCATAATCGCTTTAAGGACTTTAATCTGGACTTAAAACTACATCCCAGAGACTTTTTGGCTTTGGCCACCACAAGCAAGGAAAACGATACGTTCTACGGCACGGCCATTGCCAACGGTTTAATCACCGTGAAAGGGCCTTTCAACGACATCCATCTCGATATCAAGGCTGTCACAAGAAAAGGGACATCGCTGACCATCCCGCTTAACAGGGCTTCAACAGTGAAGGAAAATGATTTCATTGTTTTCATCAATCCTGCAGAAGAAGAGGTGGAAGAAGAAATCCCAGTTGAACCCAATGAAAAGAAGGATAGCAATTTTGCCCTCGACCTCGACGTGACCGCCACCAATGATGCCACGCTAAAGATCATACTCCCAGCCAGCTTGGGCACCATCGAGGCCGCAGGTAGCGGTAACGTGAAACTGAGTACGGCGACCAAGGAAGAGCTGACCATGTTCGGGAAATACACCATAGAATTTGGACGCTTTGCCTTGAATTTCAAGGACGTGGTCAACCGAAACTTCAACTTGATGCCGGGAGGCACCATTTCGTGGACGGGCAGCCCAACCGACGGCCGCATCAACGCGACTGGTGTCTATACCATCAAAGGCTCTTTGGCGGACTTGGGCGCTCAGGTTGATACCACCATGTCGGTGAACACCAATGTCAATGTCGAATGCCTCATACACCTGAAGGACGCACTGCTCAATCCAACCATTTCCTTTGGGATGCGCCTGCCAAATGCTTCCGAAGACATCACCCGTACAGTTTTTTCACTGATAGATACCACAAATCAGGCGGTGATGACCCAACAGGTTTTGTCGTTGTTGGTGTTGAACAAGTTTGCTTATGCAGGCAACTCATCACTTGGTGGCCAGACCATTGACATTAGTGGTCTTTTCTCAACACATATGCAAGTCGACATTACCAACAAACTCAATTTGGGAGTCAGTTATCATTCAGGAACAGTTGAATCCTACGATGAATATCAAGTGGCATTGAGGACCCAGCTTTTTAAAGACCGTTTGACCATCGAGACTAACTTGGGCGTGATGACGAGCAACAGCGGTAGCACCGCCTCGAACATCGTTGGCGAGTTCGATATGTATTACAAACTGAGCGAGGATGGGCGATTGCAGGGACATTTCTATAACCATTCCAACTACAACAGCAATTTCAATAGCTTCGCCATCGACCGACGTGCCCCTTATACACAAGGTTTAGGTCTTTCCTACAGTAGGACATTCGACAAGTTCAGTGATTTGCTGAAACGGAAAAGCAAGACCAGTTCCAACCAACCGCTCATTGTACCCAAGAAGAATGAAAACGAGACCGACAATCATGGAAAATGACGCCAAATTCAAAGTTTTTCAGGCCTCAGCTGGTGCTGGCAAGACCTTTACGCTCATTAAGGAATACTTGAAGCTTTGCCTTGCAAACGAAGGTACGGTGGCCAATTTCAGGAACATCCTCGCCATCACTTTCACCAATGCCGCAGCCAATGAGATGAAGGCCAAAATCGTGAACACGCTTCAGGAAATCATCGACAGCGAGGAACTTGATCCGAAATCGATGGAGGCGAAATTGGTTGAGGAATTGGGCATCACCGATGCGGAACTGAAACGTAATGCACAAAACTTGATGACCCACATCATGCATGACTACAGCAGTTTCTGTGTGAGCACCATCGACGCATTCGTGCAGAAGCTATCACGCAGCTTTGCCCATGACTTGGGTTTGCCCAACCAATATACAGTTAGCATCGACACTGACGAGGTGGCGGCGACAATTACCGAGAACTTGGGCCTGAGAATCACCGACAAGGATGACTACCTTACCCGTCTTCTGGTGGACTTCAGCAACAACCAGTTCGACAACGAACGCTCCACGGCCATCGAGATGCAACTTGCCGACTTCATCACCAAATTGATGACCGAAAAGGCCTACCAAAAAGACGAGAACAATAATATCAAAAATCCAGTCCAATACAAGCAAACGCTTGAATTCCTGAACGGTAGAATCCATGGTTTTGAACAAGGACTGAAGCCTCTGCTTGAGGATTTTGAAGCCGTCGAACAGCGGTATGGACTCAGTGACAAGCTGTATTCCTACGGGAAAAACGGCTTCATTTCATTCATCAGGAAACTTAAAAATAAGGTGTATGAGCAACCCAGTTCCCGTTTCAAAACGGTGATTGAAATGCGCAGTTGTTTTTCTAAAGAGGCTGAAAAACAGTTGGGTAAGGCGAAGGTCGAAGAGTTTAACTCGGCTTTGCTGCCTGTGTTGGAGAAACTGGATGCTTTTGTTAAGTTGGAATTGGGTAAGTTCTTGTTTTATAGGACCCAACGCGATTTGTTGTATCTTTATGCCTTACGCACCCAAATCCGGATGGAGTTTGAGCAACTGGCCAACGAGGAGGAGGTGGTTCATATTTCGGAGTTCAACAAGTTGCTCAACTCGGTGATGGGCGATTTCTCGGTTCCATTTGTGTATGAGCGCATTGGCGAGTATTTCCGTCATGTCTTTGTGGACGAGTTCCAAGACACTTCTGTGCTTCAATGGCAGAACCTTTTACCGTTGATTGACAACGGTTTGTCGTCGGGCAATATGAGTATGGTCGTTGGCGATGGCAAGCAGTCCATCTATCGTTTTCGCAGTGGTGAGGTGGAACAGATTGTGAATCTACCCGAAATATATGCATTGCCCAAAGACGAACGCGAACCTGCATTCCGTCAATATGAGCAGAACCTGAAGGACAATTATGCCTTCAAAAACTTGGATACCAATTACCGCTCGTTTGCGAATGTGGTCGATTTCAACAATGCCTTCTTTGAAGCGGCATATCATTACCTGTCGCCAGAAACGCAGAAAGTGTATGTGGCGGAAAAACCTGGTAGCGACGAAGGGGTTAGCATCTTCCAGAAAAAAGCCAAAAGCGATGAAGGCTTGGCACAGGTTGAACTCTATGATGCTGAAAGCCAACCTGATTATTGCTTTGAAAGGGTAGAGGCCATCATCCGGGATCTTACCGAAAACCACGGTTACCGATACGCTGACATCACCCTGCTCACTCGAAAGTCAGATTATGGTTCAGAGATGGCCAATTTTCTGAATGATAGGGGAATACCTGTAATATCACAAGTTTCAATTCTACTGAAGTCATCTGATAAGGTGCAATTCTTGGTGAACACCCTACGTTACTTGATTTATGGCGACAATGAAACCAATGTCGCTAATGTGCTATACTATTGGAAGTTAACGCAAGAGCCTGATTTCGAGGGCGATATTAGCCATTTGTTCAATAATGTGAAAGTGATTGCGAAAGGTGACCAGGCAATTGAACCAGAAATGGGCATAGGTGAGGCGGGTCTGCTTCAGGGTGCACTTTCCAAGGCGACTTGTCTCTATGACCTTTGTGCCAACTTGTTGCGCATCTTCCATTTCGACACCATCCGTGATGCATTTTTGAATTATTTTATGGAGGAGGTCTTCAAATGGCAATCGGGACCGAAGGAGGGTATCGTTGAGTTCCTATCATTTTGGGACAAGAAACAGGATGTGCTCGCTGTGAAATCGGTGAGTGGCAATGCGGTGAATATCATGACGATACATAAGTCAAAAGGGCTGGAATTCCCCGTGGTCATCTATCCCGATGCCATCATCGACTTGGACGAAAAGTTGAATGCCAGCAAGGCCGCTGAGGAATGGCTGCGTCCTGAGGACTTGGGCTTCGACCCGATACCCAATCTTGAGAAGGTGCTTTTCAAGTTGGACAAGAACGCAGAGAATATGGGTGATGTGGCTCTGCAAAAGGTTGAAAAAGAGAAGGAAAGCAACCGTTTGGACAACCTCAACCTGCTTTATGTCGCATTCACTCGTGCCGTGCAGCGGCTGTATATCATCGCCAAGCAGGGCAAGGCGAAACAAGTGAATATCATCCGCGACTTTTTGGTTGATAAGGAAGACCATCGCGTCGCTGATGATAAGGCGTTGGTATATCGTTTCGGAGACCCTGGTTTCAGGAATCCAAAGGAGAAAACCGATGAAGACAAGGTGGAAACCATGACAGATTCAGTGGCTTCGGATTGGCTTCGCAAAATCAAGGTTGATCCTAATCCAACGCTGTTATGGCAGTCAAAAGATGATGCCATGCAGCCGCGAGAATGGGGCGAACTGGTGCATCAGATTCTGGCGAAGATCCGTTGCATCGAGGAGGCAGACACGGTTTTGTTGCCTTATCTGCATGATGGCGTCATAGACTTGGAGACGGCTGGTGCATTGAAGGATAAGTTCCTGCAAATGACCCAACACCCGTTGATTAGTGGTGCTTTCAGCAGTGAGGCCAAGGTGAAGACGGAATGCGAGATTTATTATCCTGCAATAAAAAAGGTCATCCGCCTTGACCGTTATGCCGAGCTTCCCGATGTCATCTATCTCATTGATTATAAGACGGGCAAAAAAGATCCAGAGCACCATACCCAAGTTCAGCACTATGCCAATGCCGTGAAAGAATTGTCCGGTAAGGAGATTCGGGCTTATCTGGTGTATTTGTCGGAGGATGCTATTGAAGTGGAGCCTTTGATTGTCAATGCACTATAACAAGTTTCTCGTAATATAGATTCTTCAACTGTTTCACCTGGACGATGTAGATTCCCTCAGCGAAATGGCTTACATCCAACTCAACAGCTTCTCGATGCGCATCGACATGAACAATGTGTTCGCCAAATAGGTTGAACACATCCAGTTCATCGAAAAAAGGAAGGTTGATGAATACTTTGTCGTGGGCTGGATTGGGGAACAAAACTATTTTCTCAATTTCATTGTTCACCTGCACGGTGATATAATGTGTTTTACTGCACCCATTTTGATAAAAACCTTCGACAGAGTAAATTATTTCCTCTTTTGGGAAAACAAGGATGCTTTCCGTTGTGTCGCCCGTCGACCAAAGATAGGAATCGGCGCCTGTAGCTGAAAGAAACACAGGTTCACCAAACTCAACGATAGTGTCGCCGCTACATTGCAGGCTGGGTACTGGATTGACTGTCAGGTCGAGAACATAGGGCTGACAATCGATTGTGGTCTGATAATGCCCTGCGTATTGGAGCTTTTGGCCGTGGAAGTTGTAGGCTTCGCCTTCGCAAATCGTCTTCTCTGTATAGTCGATTGGAAATAAGGGGTTGACAGTCAGGACAAGCTGGTGGAGTTGGCAATCGAAAATGGTGGAGTAAGTTCCTGTTTCTTTCAGAGGCATACCAAAGAAGTTATAGGACTCTCCTTCACAAATCTCTGCTTCCTCTTCAAAGGAGGTCAAAGGATGCACAGTGAGGTCGAGTTTGTAGGTTATGCAATTTATTGTGGTGGTGTATTGTCCCGATGTGTTGATAAGGGTGTCGATAAAGTCATACATTTCATTCTCACAGATTTCTTCTGTGTAGAAAACTGTGGGAGGTGGATCTTTCATTTGGATAACTGCGAGGCTGTCGTAAGTGTAGCCAGGATGCAAAAATGTATATAACCCAAGTGCGGAAAGCAGTGAGTCTTGATAATAATAAGGATTATGTTCGCAATAATATGCATTAATGAATTTGACCGCAGTGTTCGATTCGTAAGCACCAAGATCGACTTTGTCATGCTGGCATCGTGGATTTCCGTCCAGATCGGCCACAGATTGGCCGGTGATGTCTAATCCTCTGTTTATGCAAAGGCTGTTGGATTGAAGCCGCCAGTCGCCTCCTTGTCCACCAATGCCCGCAGCTACGTTGGGGTTCATAAATCTGACGTAAAATTTAGGTGACTCGCCGTCATTGTCGACATCAGCATTGAAATTGTAGCCTGATTCCGAGAGGTCCTCTTCAACCGCACAATGAGTATAGGTGCACAACGGTTCTATTTGGGCGTTCTCGCCCGCACAGACATTACCCCAGATGATGCAGTTTCGAATCTCGTTAGGTGGCGATGTGGGTGGGGAATATATTCCTCCATAGTCGATTTGTGCTTCGTTTTTGACAATGGTGCAATTATATAGATTGGCGCCATTTTTCAAATAGCAACCTCCTCCTTTTTCAGCTGTGTTGTTGTTGATCAAGCAACTCCAAAATGTAGTTCCTTCCTTGACGGTGGCGATGCCTCCTCCGTTTTTGGCCGTATTGTTGCTGAAGGTACAATAGAAAAACTTGCTAGGGATATCATAGGAGTTGTTATAAATGCCGCCACCGTTCATATGAGCAATGTTGTTGATAAACTGGCAACGAAGGCATTTGGTGTTTCCATAATCAAAGAGGGCTCCGCCAAAATGATTCGCTTCATTGCCGAAAAACTCGCAGTCCTGGATGACAATATTTCCCGAGTTGGGTGATTGTTGAAAAATGCCACCGCCATTCGTTGTGGAATAATTTGAAAGGAACTTGCAATTCTTGATGAGGGTTTGGCATTTCACAAGAACACTCCCTTTTAAGGCATTGCAGTTTTGGATGGTGAAACCGTCAATGATGATGGAATTGGGCGCAGAATGCATATTGAAAATGCCATGAGAGTGGTTGCCTTCCAAAATGGAGGGATGGGCTTCAAAATCCCTTAAGGAAAGGTCGTAGTCGTATGGTTCATCGCCTTTAAAACCTCCATAAAGCTGACAATCTCCGAAGAAATTGTAAGCATACCCATCTAGAGGCTCATCGATGTAAGTGCCTTCTTTGACCCAGATAGTGGCATTGTTTGCGTGCGATTTGTAAATGGCTGCCTGAAAATCGCTCGTTGCGTTTTCCCAGGATGAACCATTGCCACTGCCATCTGGAGCCACATAGATAATGCCATGGCTGTCGCTTTGTATGGGTAAGGTGGCTATCGGAAAGATATTATGAATACAAGATTGAAGCGTTGAGAAATCGTATGGATTCTCGAGGGTGAAATAGCCGTCGGCAACGCCGTCCCAACCGAAATTGAAATGGAACAGGCCATTGTTGTCGTATCCGTCGCAAACGAATGCATGAGCGCCTAAGTTTGATCTGCCTGTGTAATAAACAGGACGTTGGTTTTCAATGTTTTGTCTTATCAACGCTGTCCATTCTTCATCAGTGAAAGAACTTCGGCTCGAAAGGATGGAACAAGGGTAATAGAAATGTAAGTGGAAAGCATTATTGGCGGCAACGTTACTTGAAATGCTTGAATGTGTTCCATAAATCATCTGCACACTGATGCCGCAATGCGAAATCAGCTTTGCAACGGCATAATTACTTTGGCACACTGTGTCGACCATATCCTCCCATTCATAGGTGGTATTACCGAAATTAGCCGATAGGGTGCCATAAGGAGGACAAGAATAGGTCATAGAGCCGACCCCAGTTACGGGTTGCTTGTAATAATACATGATTTGAGCCATGGCAATGGCAACGCAGCCTGCTTCAACATGATGACACGGACCCAATTCATCTTCTGGACACAATGCGTTATGAAAACACCCCTGCCCCCAAACGGAGGTCAACAATGGCCCGACGGTACATTGTTGCTTTGCAGGTCTCTTGATTTTGCCGGGATGTTGGAGGAGATAATCGGTCTGCTCGCTGTAGATGTCAATCCAATAGGCGATGTGGTCGGGAAGTTCGTCCGACGCTGGCATGGAAGAGGTGAAAGAGTAGGCCAAAACCTCATTCAAGGCAGAAACGATGACAAAACCCTTCGGCTCAATGGCGAACACAAACAGGTTCGTTTGCCCTGTTTCCGCACTTTTGATTTCTTCGCTTAGCGTTAGCGTTTGTTTGGCTTGTGTTCCTTGTTGCGACACAAACTTTTCGGCAGTCGAATAAGCTTCCGCATATCCAATCCTCACTTGCGCTTGGAGTTGGATGGCGAGTATCATTAAGGCTATGACGAGAAGCTTTTTCATGTTGGAGTTTCATGGCTGCAAAGTGCAAAAATAGAAAAAAATGGAATCCGATGGAAAAAATTCCGTTTTATTTTGGTTATTCTATTATTCAAGCATTAGTCATACAAGTCGGCAAGGGTGCTGTCGGGATACTTTGCTCTTGCATCAAGGATGGCTTGGGCGGTCTTCTCGATTAGGAGCCGACGCTTCCAAGCGTCGGAACCATCATTTTTGCGACGCTTGGAAGCGTCGGCTCCTGGCCATGGGAAGTTAATATATTTTTTTTAAGTTTTACGCGCAGATTTAACCATTTTTCCTGGACTCTATGTGGCGAAAAAGAGGGAATCCAACCATACGTTTGAAACGGGAAAAATCTGGCTTGAAACGGGAACGGGTATATGCAAGAAAGGTTAAGACCCATATCTCAACTTTTTTTGACCCATATCTGAACCCAAAATAGTATGGGGATCAGAAGCGGGAAGTGTGGGGTTTAGTTTAGAGTTTATCATTACTGCCCACTAAAAAATGTTAAAGTAATTTAAAATTTAGTAAGTAACTGTTCAAAATCAAACTGCAACATCCTTTGACTTCGGAACGATGACTTGTGACTATGACAATGACCGCTTCAACCAAGGGCTGAAACTTCAGCATCCGTGGAAACGGTCATAGCCATTTTCAATGGTCATAGTCAAAAAGTCTCGTAGTCTCGTGTCCAATATGTAAACTAATTTTACTCATCTACTTACCTAATAAAAAAGAGCCTCCGTTTCCGAAGGCTCTAATCTTAAATTTTGAATTTTAAATTTTGAATTCAAAACTTACTTGCAACGTTCTTCTTCAATAGCGGCTTGAGCAGCAGCCAGACGTGCCACGGGCACGCGGAACGGCGAGCAGCTCACGTAGTTCAAGCCGGCCTTGTAGAAGAAGTGGACCGAAGCGGGGTCACCGCCGTGTTCGCCGCAGACGCCGCACTTCAGGTTGGCGCGCTGGCTACGGCCACGCTGCACACCCAACTTGACGAGTTGGCCAACGCCTTCTTGGTCGAGGGTGTTGAACGGATCGGCAGGGATGATCTTCTCTTCGATGTAGTCCTTCACGATGGCGTTGACGTCGTCGCGGCTGAAGCCGAAGGTCATCTGGGTGAGGTCGTTGGTGCCGAAGCTGAAGAACTCGGCTACGCTGGCAATCTGGTCGGCCACTAAAGTAGCACGAGGAATCTCAATCATGGTGCCGTACATGTAGTTGATCTTGACACCAAACTTGGCTTCCACTTCAGCTTTCACGCGGTTGGCAATGGCCTTCTGGTGCTCAAGCTCCTTGACGTTGATGGTCAGCGGGACCATGATTTCCAGATGCGGGTCGAAGCCTTCCGTCATCAGTTCAGCGGTGGCCTGGAACAGGGCGCGGAACTGGGTCTCGGTGATCTCGGGATAGACGATGCCGAGGCGGACGCCACGCAGACCCATCATCGGGTTCACTTCATTGAGGGCGTCGATGCGTTTCTTGATCTCCTCGAAGCTGATGCCACGCTCCTTAGCGAGGGCTTTCTGCTTCTCTTCGGTATGAGGCACAAACTCATGCAAGGGCGGGTCCATCAGACGGAAGGTCAACGGCTTGCCGTTCAAGACCTTCAGCGTGCCCTTGGCAGCGTTCTTGATGTAAGGCTCGAGTTCGGCCAAGGCAGCCACGCGCTCTTCGGTGGTGTTGGCCAGGATCATGTTGCGCAGCTTGGCCAGCGGCTCTTCGCTGTTCTTGCCGTAGAACATGTGCTCGATACGGAACAGACCGATACCTTCGGCGCCGAAGTTGACGGCGTTTTGGGCATCTTCCGGGTTGTCGGCGTTGGTGCGGACACCCATCTTGCGGTACTTGTCGACCAGAGCCATGAACTGTTGGAACAGCGGGTTCTCGGTGGCGTTGATCATACCAACGGGCTCGGCATAGACCCAGCCCTTGGAACCATTCAAGCTGATGGTGTCGCCTTCCTTGAACTGCTTGTCACCGATCTTCACGATGCCCTTCTCGAGGTCGATCTTCACGGCGTCGCAGCCCACGATGCAGCACTTACCCCAACCACGGGCCACGAGGGCGGCGTGTGAGGTCATACCGCCACGAGCGGTCAGGATACCGTCGGCGGCACGCATGCCTTCGACGTCTTCGGGGTTGGTTTCCTCACGGACCAGGATGTTGGCCACCTTAGCGGCACGGTATTCCTTGGCTTTCTCGCTGGTGAGGGCGATGCGACCGACAGCGCCACCAGGACCTGCGGGCAGACCCTTGGCGATGACGGTGTGTTTCTTCTCGTCGGCAGCGTCGAGGATGGGGTGGAGCAGCTCGTCGAGTTGCTCAGGAGTGAGGCGCATGACGACTTCTTTCTCGTCGATGAGGCCTTCCTTCAGCATGTCGAGGGCCATGGTCAGAGCGGCAACGCCAGTGCGCTTGCCGACGCGGCACTGCAGCATGTAGAGCTTGCCATCCTGGATGGTGAACTCGATGTCGAGCATGTCGTGGTAGTTCTCTTCAAGGATGCGGCGCACCTCGCAGAGTTCCTTATAGGTCTCGGGCATCAGCTCCTGCATGGACTGCATGTGCTTGTTCTGCTCGTTCTTGGTGTCGTCGTTCAACGGGTTGGGGGTACGGATACCAGCCACCACGTCTTCACCTTGGGCATTGATCAGCCACTCACCATAGAACTGGTTGTCGCCAGTGGCGGGGTTACGAGTGAATGCCACGCCGGTAGCGGAGCCATCACCCATGTTACCGAACACCATGGTCTGCACGTTGACGGCAGTGCCCCAGTTGTCCGGGATACCCTCGATGCGACGGTAGGAGATGGCCTTCTTGCCGTTCCAGCTCTTGAACACGGCCTTGATGCCGCCTTCGAGTTGGGCCTCGGCGTCGTCTGGGAATTCAGTGCCCAGCACTTCCTTGATACGGACTTTGAAGTCTTCAGCCAGTTGCTGGAGCTCTTCGGCTTTCAGCTCGGTGTCGCTCTTGTAGCCCATCTTCTCCTTGTAGGCGTCGAGCATATCGTCGAGTTGCTTGCGGATGCTCTTGCCGTCGGCGGGTTCAATGCCCTCAGCCTTCTCCATGACGACGTCGGCGTACATCATGATGAGGCGGCGGTAGGAGTCATACACGAAACGGGGGTTGTTGGTCTTCTTGATCAGGCCAGGGATGGTCTTGGAGCAGAGACCGATATTCAGCACGGTGTCCATCATGCCAGGCATCGACTTACGCGCACCAGAGCGGCAGCTGACGAGCAGCGGGTTCTCGGGGTCGCCGTATTTCATGCCCATGATGTTCTCCATGTTCTTCATGCCAGCATGGACTTCGTCCATCAGGCCAGCGGGAAGTTGGCAATTGTTTTGGTAATAGGCTGTGCAGCATTCGGTTGTGATGGTCAAGCCGGCAGGTACAGGCAGCTTGAGCAAGCACATTTCGGCGAGGTTAGCGCCCTTGCCGCCCAGCTCGTTCTTCATCGAAGCATTGCCTTCAGCGGTCTTTCCGCCAAAGGTGTAAACGTACTTTGTCATTTTCTTAATTGATTATTAGTGATTTAACTGATATTCTTTCGTTCAAAAAATGAAGTTGCAAAAATAGTGATTTATTGGAAAATTACAAAATAGATGAATCATCTTTTTTCACTATTTAGAAAAAATAGTTTTAAAGTAGATGATGGGAAAGTGGAGCTTGAGCTTTGTAGATAGTTTTTCATCATTGAGTATAATTTCAGCATAATATGTTGACAAAATTATTTTTTTTATTTTTGCATGCTTTTTTATCAGTCGAATTAAATTGATTATGGTTTTGTTATAATATGATTAAGATAAAAACAAATTTCATCATAAAAAAGGGAAGAAGATTATCCCTTTTGCTGCTTTTTCTTATCCTTGCTTTTGAAGTGAATGCCAATACAGTTGATATGAGGATTGCTCGTGAGGTGGCGGTAAAGTTTATGAATGCTAACACGAAAATGCCCATACAGGTTGTAGAAGAACTTCAGCTTGTGGGCACCTACAATATCTCTTGTGGTGATGCTGCCTTTTATGTTTTCAACACACCCAATGGCTTTGTCATTGTTTCAGCCGATGATCGTGCCACACCTATATTAGGCTATTCCGAAGAAGGGCAGTTTGATATAGAGGATATTCCCGCCCAATTGCAGGCCTATTTACATGATTTTGTTGAACAAATTCAATTCTGTATAGAGAATCATATTGAAGCAGATTCGACTAGAATACTCCAGTGGGAAATGGTACAGACTACGGGTTACCTCATTGAGCAAAGATATGCAGGGGTTGAACCTTTATTATCGGACACATGGGGCCAGGGGTGTCATTACAACAATTTTTGCCCGATAGATTCAAATGGAGCTTGTGGACACGTCAAAGTGGGTTGTGTCGCCACTTCTATGTCTCAGGTTTTGCACTATTGGGGTTATCCATCAATAGGTATGGGATCACACACTTATAAGCCGACAAATTATCCTACCCAGACAGCTAATTTTGGTACTACTACATACGACTGGGCACACATGCCCAATAATCTGTCAAATGCATCAACATCTACTGAGATCAATGCAGTGGCAACGTTGATGTGGCAATGTGGCGTGGCAGTCGACATGAATTATGGTCCTAGTGTATCTGGAGCGTTGTTCTCAAAGGTTGCCCCTTCATTATTGAACTATTTCGGTTATTCTAATGATTTATCTGAAGTTTCTAGATATAATTATAATGATGTGGAATGGCTGAATATGATGAAGAGTAGTCTAAACTTGGGACGTCCGGTTCTCTATAGTGGCACTGGAAACAATGGCGGTCATGCTTTTGTTTGTGATGGTTACGACTCCAATAATTTGTTCCATTTCAATTGGGGCTGGAACGGTAATCATAATGGCTACTTTGCCTTGGGTGCTTTGAATGTTGTAGGAAATTCGTACAATAGTAACAATGAAGCCATTATCAATATCCATCCGAATTGTACTCAGGGAACAACCTATCAAGTGACTGCATCGAAAAGCCCTTACAATGGAGGGCAAGTTTATGGTACTGGTATTTTTGGCTGCTGCGATCATTGCAACGTGACTGCAGTACCAGCTAATGGTTATATATTCAACTCTTGGAGTGAAAATGGAGTGATAGTTTCTACCGAGCCGTCATATTCCTTTACCGTGACTAACAACAGAAATCTGGTAGCAAACTTTGTCGAAGAAGGGTCTGTTTGTGATATCATTTTCGATTTGTACGATTCTTATGGAGACGGATGGAATGGAAATTATTTGGTCATAGATTATGGCAATGGAATTGCCGAAAGAATGACTTTGAATTATGGATTAACTGATTCTTATTCACGTTCCGTCAAAACAGGAAATACTATTTCATTTAGTTGGATATCTAGTTCAACTTCAAATGGTTGTTCTTTCGATGTTAGATTTGGGAACGGCGCACTGATATATCATGGCGAAAACCTCAGTTCCAGTTTTCATTATGATTTTACCCTAGATTGTGAATCAGCTTATACACCTCATTTTATTTCCGCCATCTCCGACCCTGTGGAAGGCGGTGTTGTGTATGGTTCAGGCACTTATGAAAGTGGCACTTTGATAACTTTGTCTGCGGTTCCCAATGAAGGTTATAATTTTTTGTATTGGGAAGAAGACGGAGAAATAGTTTCATCAGATGCCGATTACTCCTTCCTCGTACTAGCTGATCGTAATCTGCTGGCTCGTTTCACATTGCTTCCGATTATTTATGTTACGACCAATATTACAGAAGGGGGAACAGTAACAGGAGGAGGAGCGTTTGATTTCAATAACATCTGCACCTTGTCCGCCACGGCCAACGAAGGCTATGTGTTTGACAGCTGGACAAAAGACGGAGAGGTAGTATCTTACCTTTCAAATTACGTTTTTACAGTGACCGAGTCAGCTGAATATGTGGCGAATTTCAGTCAAGTGGACGGCCTTGTCATAGGCGATGCGACCTTTATTAATAGGTTTCTCCCTTCGTATTGTGGCTATCATTCTTTGTCAGAGCAAATTTACACTGCAAGTGAAATGGGTGATATGGCTAATGAAATATTAAGTTTGTCGTTCTTCAACACCCGTTATTCACAAACTTGTAACATGTCGATTTACATGGTTCATACTGACAAGACTGAATTCGAAAACACTTCCGATTGGATTGCAGTCACTGAAGCAGATCTGGTGTACAACGGTAGCTTCACTATGACATCCCAGGGATGGACAACCATCTATTTCGACACGCCATTTATATACGATGGGGTGTCAAATGTTGCTTTAATTGTTGACGACAACACTAATATTGGCTTTAGCACAATTGCTTGTCGTACATTTGGCACAGATGCAAATCAAGTATTGCGCGTCTTGGGATTTAGTACAAATATTAACCCGCAAGAACTTTATGGATATACAGGCACACTAATCTCAGAGAAAAACCAGATTATCTTTGGCGTTACGTCTTCGACCATCACCCAAGTCAATACATTTGTCCAAGGCTGGAACTGGTTCAGCACATATATCGATAGGGATCCCGTTGAATTACTTAACATGCTGAAGGCTGGTCTTGGAGAGAATGGCCTTCAGATAAAGAGTGTGGACGATTATACGGATTATTATGATGGATTTGGTTGGTTTGGCTCTTTGGATGAGTTAGGTATAATCAACACGCAGATGTACATGGTCTTGACTAACGCCACTTGCTCGGTGGAACTAGAGGGACCAGCTGTCAATTTCGATGAAATGGTCATCACTATCGTTCCAGGATGGAATTGGATTGGATACCCCTGTACTGAGGAAATGGAAATCACTGATGCCCTTGCAAGTTTCGAAGCTGAAGTGGGTGATAGGATTGAATGCAATTTTGGTGGTATTGCAGAATACCTTGGTGATGGTTTTTGGATGGGATTTATGACATTTGAGCCAGGACAAGGATATATGTATTATTCCTCTAGCAGCGAGACGAAATCTTTGGTATTTCAGTCAAAAGGGTCTAGATTTAAAAGACCAACAGAATCACTCAGGGACGAAACTTTCATGAGATTTGATAAACAAAAATCAGCAAAGCCGCGGAATTAAGCGACAATCTTTAGAATTATTAAGACCAAACCGAATGAAAATGACTGTTTTCGCAGGCACACAATTCGAGGAAATCGACAACTTCATTAACTGATTCAAGCTACTATTCAGGTAGTCTTATAGCTATCTTTTATGTGCAGTTGCTTTATATTTGAATAATAATTTGTTGAAAGTGTGGAAACTAAGAGAGATGATTTATCATTGCAACCCATCTTGAAATGCATCACAGATTGATTGCAGAATCAGCGGTTTAAGTTGAGAATCTATAGTTTAACCACCTTAGTTGCGATGATTTGGTATGTAATAGGGTACAATTTCAAAATCAATGCTTCACCATCTTCACCACGCCCTTGCTTGTGCAGATGGCATAGAGCCCGCTTTCAAGGTTGTTGATGTCGAGTTGCCCATTATATATTTCTTGCATTACCAAACGGCCCGAGTCATCATAAACGCTGACCATTTCATTGTCAACACCATTGATGTGTAACATGTCTTTTGCGGGATTTGGATACACCGAAAGCAAGTTCATATTGTCCTCATCCAATCCAACATTCCCTCCAAAAACAAGTTTGATGTTGCCACGGTAGTGGCTCACCTCTTTGGGTCCTACAAATGAACCAAGGTCATAAGGATTCAGGTTCCAAATGTCGCTGCAATAGCTAAGAACCGTATTGGGTGTATCAGTGAATCTGAAATAACGGATGGCGTAGTCGGCGGAATTCTCGTCAACGGCAATCAGCAGGTTGTCGGTGCCGTTGTAAGCGAATGGGGTGTCAAACTCAATGGTGATCCAGCCGTCATAATCGGCAGGGATGGTCCACGGACCAGTAAACACGATGTCTTCTTCGGTAACAGGCTCGTAATCAGAAGTGTCTTCGAATACGCTCCTCGATACGTTTTTCAGATAAACAACAATGTCACTGGTGTGTTCGGTGTTGTAACTGTAAGCGAGGCGAAAGCTGACGGCCTTGATGTTTCCGGCATATTCGATTTCGCTGGCAAGGTAGATCTGCTCGGTGAAGGAGTAATTGTAAAACGTGTTGTAAGGCACTACGTCGGTCATGCCATTGCCTTCACCGATGGTAATGGTTTGGGCTTTAGCCATTAATACCATGGCTAAGAATGCGATAAGGAAAAGTCTCTTCATATCTGATCTGTGTTTGTTAATGGTTGCAAAGGTACTCAAATTTCCAATAAAACTAAAGGATGCCAAACAAAAAGCACCCCGAGAAATCATCCCGAGGCGCTTTCAAATCATTTAACAGTCGCTTATTCCTTCACAAACTTCAAAGTACTAACAGCTTTGTCTGACTTCACATTGACGAAGTACATGCCGCTGTCCAGACTTTCGAGGTTGAGCGTGGTCAAGCCTTTGGCTTGTTTACTGTAAACCTGTTGGCCTAAGCTGTTGAACACCACAATGTCACAATCCTCTTCAGGCAGGTTGATACTGAACTGACCCTTGTTCGGGTTGGGATAGATGGCAACACCGTTTGTCACAATCTCTTGCGTGACGGTGATGGTCTCCGCAGGCGGGAAGACGATGTTGTCAAGCCAAGCGCAGTCGTTGCCAGAGCTCATGTAAACGTCCTTGTTGTAAGACCAATAGAGCTGATGCTGTCCAGGGGTGATGGGATACGTTACTTTGCCCCATGCCACTTCACCGGACCATTCACCTAACAAGTCAGTGTCAATGGAGAAGTATAAAGCATCATAACCCTCTTCAGAGGAGACTTTTCTATAGAAGCTGATCTCGCCTTCGCTGTGCACGTCCAAGGTAATCTTCAATACGGAGCTTTGGTTGTTGCCAATACTGCCCGACTTGGCGCAATAATCGCCTTCATAAGGGTTCTCGGTGACAATGGTCCAAGGTTTAACGGGGTCGTTTTCCCATTCGAAATTGCTGAAGTCACCGCTTTCCCAGTCTTCGATGACATTGCCTACCGCGAAGGCGAAGCTGCCATTAGTGGAATAGGCACCCGATGTGATGTAGAAGCCGATTTCGTAAGCAACACCTAATTCAGCCGTTTCAGAGAGTGTGAAGACGAAGTCAACAGTGAACTCTCCGTCGGCATTCACGGTACCTTGCGGGAAGTTGTCCTCTTCGAAAGTGATCTCAGGTAGGTCGCAGATGATGTTGAGCTCGGTCTCTGGTGCTGCGGCCATACCCGCGTTCTTCACGGTGATGTGAGCGGTGACAGTCTCACCCGGGTCGACATGGCCGTTGCCGTCGCCGTCTTCAATAACGGTGCCTACCACAGTGAACTCAGGCGCTTGTAGACGGATGGCAAATTTGCTTTCCCAAGTGTCGACGCCATCGGTGCAGGTCAATATAAAGTCGGCTTTCATCATGTTAGGCACATCGTCAGCGATGTCCATGGCAAAGGCTTCGGCAAGAGTGGCTGTCGCACCACCATCGAGGCTGGGAATAGTCTCAGTGGCGTCGGTGAGGGTGATGTAATCACAGTCGGTGCTGAGGGTAGCAGTGACGTTGTTGGCGTTTACGGTGCCCACATTCTTGATTTGCAAGTCGAGTGCAATGCTTTGTCCGAAGTCGGGCTGAGCACCACCACTGATGGCATAATTGTCGTAGACGACATAAGCGCAGTCACCAGGCAGGGAGAGAATGGGCAAGGTCTGAGGCCAAGCGTCGCAGCCAGTCACGATGAGGCTCATCTCGCCGACGAAGTCGATGGGTTCGGCAAACTCGATGGTGACATTGCCGTTTTCGTCAGTGCAGCCAACTCCGATCATGTCTTCTCCATGGAACAAAGCGCAACGGAAGTTCTTCAAACCGCTGCCGTTGGTCACCGTGACATCCATCGTGGTCGTGCCGACGAGGATTTCAGAGGCGTAGCTGACTTCAGGCGTAAAAGGTTCGTCGTGCCAAGGACTGACAGCCACATCGCCCATCATATTGAGGTCGTAGAAGTTCCACCGCAGAGCGCCTTCCTCCCATTGGCCAGGAGCATTGACCCAAGGTGCTGTCTCAATCTTACTTTCCCTCAAGGCCATGCCACCGTATGGGATGCGGTCGTTGTAATAGGCATCTTCTGTCTCACGAGCCAGGTGGATGGCGGGGCCTTCGGTCTGGCCTTCGTTGAACCAGCCGTAGCGTGAGTTGCCAAAGGTGGCCACGGCGAAGTTGGCGATCTTGGTCATGCGTTCCAAGATGCAGTCGCTGCTGAAGTCACCGCAGATGCAGCCCGAAGTGTGGAAGAAGGTGTAGTTATGGTCGACGCCGTTCACGCTGCTAAAGTTGTTGTTGGTAATGTCGCCATTGGTCCAGCCAGCCACATAATTGGTGTTGGCATGACCATCGTGGTGGACATACTGCGTGCCTTGGTTGATGGCATTACGGAGCAGGGATCCGCTCCAGTTGCCTTCTTCCTCATAGAGGCGAGTGAAGTTATACTCTTCGGGAATGCCAGTTGTGGTGTAGCCGTTGTCGTCGTGTGTGCCTATAAGCAGTTCGAGGTATTGGCTGCCGTTGCTCATCGGGTCGTCATAGAGGTGTTCGCCTGCCATGATGACATCTCGGAACTCGCCAAGGACGGGTTCGGCCTGATAGGTCATGGCCTTGTGGAGCATGTTGTCAAGTTCACTTTGGTTGCTGAAGCACATACGTCCGATTCCAATCTCGGGAAGCAGGTCGTCTTCACCGATTTCGCCCCAGCGATTGTCACCATCGTCGTTCCAGTTGCCGTCGAGCGCTGCATAATAGAGGTCGGCGGGGATGTTGTTGTCCTCCTTGTCGCCACCTCCGCTGGTTACATAGCAGTATAAGCCACGATAGGGGATGTCGGGCACGTCGCCGCCAAGGTTGACCATCATGATACCGTTGTCCTCGTATTCTTGGATGATGAAGTTACGCAGCTTCTCCGCATTGTCTTGACCTTCCATGGTGCTGAGTACAGTCTCAAGGTCGACAACATGCGTGCGGAGACCGCGGGCTTGATAGAAACTGACATACTCGTCAAACGAGGCGACATACTGCTGCTTGGTGACCACAAGCAAATCATAGCCACCTACGGTGCGACCTCTGTCGTTATAGGTCTGCAGCATCTCGGGGTTCTGGGCGAGGCGCATGGCACGCTTGGCGTTGCCTCTGTTGAGCCACAACTTGCGGCTTTGGTCGGCCTTTGAGGCAGTCGTTGTGATTCTGACAGTGGCCTTGGTGGCATAACGCACTTCGCCAGTGCCAGGCACATACTGCACGGGCGTGAAAGCCGAGAACGCAAAACCAATGCCGTTCAAGTATTGTGTGCTAAGATTGCCGTAAGCTTGGGCAGGGTAGACGCTCTTCGAGGCATAAAGGGCCTCGTCTTTTTCAAACTGCTTACGTACTGGGTCGGAATAGGTGCGTGCCGACTGATAAGGGAAGAGGTTGTGGCTGCCTTCCATCGTCTGGAAATCGGAGAGTTCCACTTCGATGTTAGCGGCTTCCGTGCCTTGTGGCAGCATCAGACTAATGCTATGCCATGGCAGTGAGGGCTGACCCGCGAGGGCGCTCTGCATGCAGTCTGCAAATTGGATTTGTTCGTAGCCTTGGATCTGGCTGACACTCGGCAGGCCGAGGTAATAGGTCTTCTCGATGGTCTGCGCCGAAGCGAACAGGCTGAACATCAGAGCTAAGAGGATTAGGTTAATTCTTTTCATTTTATTCAATTGTTAGTTTGCTTTTTCTTGGGTGCAAAACTACACATATTTCTAACACAGCGAGTGTTTGTTTTTAAAAAATTGAGGCGTATAGGTCAAAATGCAGGCTGAAAAAAACGAGTTGTAGTTCAATGGGTCATTTTGCAGGCTGAAAATTTAATGCCAGATGTCAGTCGTTTGTTC
>ONFO01000026.1 GCA_900317155.1 uncultured Bacteroidales bacterium | reverse complement strand
ATGAAAAAAATACTTTTATCCATGGCTTTTGCCCTTGTGGCCATTCTTGCCCATGCTCAGGAAGTCCAGATGGATTTCATCCCGTTCCATTACTCAGGCTACGATATTCCTCAGTTTGAAAACAAGCTTTTGCAGCAACGCAACGGTGACCTTGTTGCCAATGTATTGATGATGAGTCCCAGTGGAGACAACAACATTCCCCCAATTATTGCAGGTCTTTGTTTTTATAAGGTGTCTCCCACCTCTTTGCAAATCACCGATTCTTTGTTTGTGGCCGACACCACTCCTCCGGCATGGTACCTGTTCGCTCAAGACCCACGTGGTGAGGGCAACCTTCGTGTCAACATCGAACCAGACGGCAACGGTGGCACCGCATTGCGAATCTCGCACTTCTCTGACGATGATCTCAACACCAACCCTGACGATGACGTGGTGGCTCACCTTTGCGACACAATCGCCTTCGATTATATCGATAGCTATATGATTGACAGCCAAGGTGATTTGATTTTGAAATATTATACCGAAAGAGCCAATGGAGGGGATGTTTGCCACATAGCTCGTTGCGGTGTCGATGGAACGCTGAAGCATGAGGCCGTGCTGCCCGAAAGCCATAATTACATCCGTACGATGAATGAGTTTAAGTCGACACCGAAACAATATTACCAATGGAAAGAAAGCTCTGGAGGAAATCTTTTCATCTATGTTATAGATTCCACTTTCCAAGTGAAAAACTATCATGTAATCAACAAATTGCTGCAGGATACCATATATGAAATTAATGATACAATCAGCATCCAAGTGGTGAAAGAGTTTCAGTTTGGCTCCGCCAATACCACGTTTGTCGTTCCCGATGGTGAAGATGTGTATATGGCCGCACCTGTTATTCGTGATTCGGCCTGGTATTATGACTTCCGTGAATGCGGCGCCTCAGTGGCATGCTATGAAATGCGCACCATGCAGAGGAAAGCCTTGGTACATTTCAACGACCAACCCGGCCCCACAACCAATGTGCGCATCATGTGTTTCCAGATATCTTCTGATGGCAACGTTTATCTTGTCTACAGGGAACCTGACGTGGAGTCTAACCCCACCATGACCGCTGTGAAGATGGATCGTAACCTGAATGTTATTTGGAAACGTTACTGCTATGAGCCCCATTCACTTAAGGTGGATCCTCAATGGAGTTGCTATTCTGATTTGCTAAAAGACGAGAACGGGAATGAGAAAGGGGTATACGTTGCAGGATATAGTCACAACCAACTGGAACCCCATAGCGGCATTTTCTTTTTCTTCCTAACCGATGAAGGTTTGGATCAGGTAGAAGAAGGAGAAATAGAAATCCGCCCCTACCTCTTCTATCCCAACCCCGCCCAAGACCGGCTCCACCTGCAATACTCGCCCGACGTGAAGCCCGCCAAAGTCGAACTCTACGACATGCAAGGGCGCTTGGTGCGCACGCAAAGCGATGGCCTGGAAAGCATCAACCTGCAAGGCCTCGCGCCAGGGCAATACCTGATGAAGGTCACCTTGGAGGACGGGAAGACTTATTCGGACAAGGTGGTGAAGGAATGACGGAGGGTATTGCAACCACAATTATTCTGAAACAAAAACATTAAAAACTGATACAAAATGAATTCATTATACAATTCAAAAAACAAAGGCCTACTTCTCCTGCTACTTATGATAGTATCAGAGGGGTATTCACAAATTCAGGAATTCGCTCCAATAGGGGCAGAATGGCACAACGCAAAACAAGAAATGTTCACGCAAGGATATGTAAAAATCAGAGTTACAAATGACACAATCATTGATAATTACAAATGTACCGTCCTTGACATAGAGGAATATTGTTACGACTTTTTTTCCGAACAGCTATTTCATTTTGAGATTGGGAAAGAGTATGTCATGCAATACCAAGATTCCATCATGATTTATCGAAAAGGGAGGTTTTACAAGCTTTTTGATTTTGGTGCGGAAATTGGGGCATCTTGGATTGTACCAGGTGATTCATCATGTGAAGAAGAAGAGGGAAGAGTATCGATTGTAGGTAAAGGAAGTGAATTAGTCAATGGGGTTGAATTGAGATACATACTTCTTGCAGACGACTTGAACTCGTTTTGGGGATTTGCAAATGGAATGGTGGGGGAGCCTTCTGATACTATAAAAGTTTTGGAGCGAATCGGGCCTGTGAGTAGTAGTCTTTTTCCGAGGCAAAAATGCCATTTCGACAACAACAATTATGGAATCTTAAGATGTTATTCGGATGATTTGATCAACGTTAACTATTCCTGGCCGAATGTGAATTGTGATTATATTTGTGAAGACTATGTTGATACAGCTGAAAACCCTGACAATACCATGTGGAGTGTGTTTCCTAATCCTACAAAAGGTGATGTCAATGTTTTTGTTCCTGTTGGCACACCATTTATCTTAGAATTGTATGATAGTATGGGTAGAAAAATTCGCTCGTTTGATGAAAAATCTTCCACTTCTATTACCATTGATTTAGACGATGTTCCTGCAGGATTATACTATCTAACCTGCAATCTTGGAACAACTATATTATCGACAAGAATAATTAAAGAACAATCATGATAAAACTATCGACTATGAGAACTAATGTAAAAACAATCTTTCAAACTATATCTATTTGGTTTTTCCTATTTCATTGTTTATACTTACATGCCCAATACACATGCGAAATTGAATATGAAGAGGATTTCCTTCGCAGTGAATTAACAGACAGGTATATTCCGGATGAGTATACTTCCATGAAATTCGTAAAAGTAAATTTTCATTTCATGATGAAATCAGACAGTACATTGAATTTTACGCCTCATGATGATGGAAATGGGAATTGTGGATTTACAGCTTATGATTATTCTGAAACCCTTATTTTTTATGCTAATCATATGCTGTCTGATAATCCAAAAATGCATTTGCCTTTAGGGAATAGTACTCCTCAACTAGACCGAAAATACAGGTTGCGTCTCCAAGGTATTTATTTCCATTACAATGACAACGCTTATACGTACAACAAAAATTCATCAGGTTATTTATCGGATAGTGAAATAGAATACTATAGTGTTAATCCAACCGAAGAAATCAACGTGTTTTTTGTCTACGAGGAAAATGGGTATGTCGGTGGTGGAAATGCATATATGTCTGGTAATAGATTTGTAAGAATAAAAGCAGCTTGGCAAAAATATATTCATGGTTGTGGAAATGATGGATTTTGGGGAGATGCATGGGCATTGGTTCACGAAACTGGTCATAATTTAGGGCTTCATCATACTATGCATTTACCCGATGGTACATGCTGTACAATTAGTAATAATTGTGATGATGGTTGCATGGACACTCCTACTCTAAATGAGATAATAGCATCCGGTCAACCAGATCCATGTCCACACTGGGGACAAAACATTCCGACAAAATCCAATAACATCATGGATTATTCAGGAGAGCAATCTGTAACCCCAGAACAATTAGGAAGAATACACTATACTCTAATGCATGACATGATATCCTATATTTATGATGATTATTGTAGTTTAAACTTAAACGAGCCTGAATATATGTTGGGAGCTGGCCAAGTCCTCACCTGGCAGAATGACAGAATTTTGAAAAACAATCTTGTTATTGAAAATGGCGCCCGACTCACTCTTAAAGATTGTACACTATATGTTCCGAGTGGAGCTAGTATTATTGTAAAACCAGGAGGATCATTATTCTTAGATGGAGCAACCATCACAAACCGATGTGGTCTTATGTGGCAAGGCATAGAAGTCTGGGGCAATAGTGGCACCCACCAGTACGAGGCCAACGGCAGCTATGGACAAGGTTATCTGGAGATGCGTAACGGTGCCACCATCGAAAATGCGATATGCGCTGTGGAACTATGGAGGCCAGAACATTACAACACCACCGGCGGCATCATCCATGCCACCGACGCCACTTTCCGAAACAACGCCAAGTCTGTACATGCTCTTTGGTACACCAACTATTCCTACATAAATGACGAGCAGGAAATGCCCTATAATTCCTTCTTCCACAACTGCTCTTTCTCAATCGATGCCAATTACCTCGGAACAACCACGTTCTTCAAACATGTTGACATGAAACACGTCAAAGGCATCAGCTTCTTGGGTTGTGACTTCTCGGTCAACAGAAACGTTCCAGGCGTTTCCCTGTGGTGCATGGGCATCGGCGCCTATGAGGCAGGCTTCACTGTGAATTCATATTGCGAAAACAGCAACGTCCTTCCCTGCCCTGACGAGTACCTCATACCTTCCTCCTTCTATGGCTTCCACCGTGGCATACATGCCTCCAACGACGGCAGCGCGGCTCGCATGTTCACCGTCAGGAACTCCCTGTTCGACAACAACACTTGCGGCATCTACGCACTCAACACAGATTACGCCACAATCGTGGACAACGACTTCACCGTCGGCTGTGGCTCTGATTGCGACTTCGGCATCTATGCCGACGGACTGTCGGCGTTCTGCATCGAGGAGAACACCTTTCATCCGAGAGCGACCAATACCGGCTCGCCCTATGGCATTGTAATTGTCAACTCCCAGGGAACCAACGACATCTACCGCAACTCGTTCGCCAACCTGCGCTGCGGCAATGTGGCCGTCGGCGACAATAAGACTTCCACCTCTGGCCTCACTTACACCTGCAACACGAACTCGGGCAATGCCATAGACTTCTGTGTGCTGAAGGACGGCAGCATCGGCGATGTCGCTTCCTCGCAAGGCTCGGCAACAATGCCCGCAGGCAACACCTTCGACGGAAGCCTTTATCATTTCTACAATGACGGGAACCAGAAGATCACATACTACTACGACATCAACGACTCCGACCAGACGCCCGCCACGTCCTTGCTTCACCGTGTGGATGCCTTTGACACCCGAAACTCCAACAGGTGCCTGACGCATTACGGGAACGGCGGTTCCGTGGTGAAGTCAGCTTCCGAGAAGGCCGCATTGGAGTCGGACTACCTATCGGCACACGCGACCTACTCCAGCCTCCTGCAGCTCTATGAGAGCCGCATCGACGGCGGAAGCACTCCCGCGCAGGTGGCCGACATCAACAACGCCACCTCCTCTGACATGTGGAGGCTGCGCGCACAACTGCTTGGCCTTTCTCCTTACGTATCGGGCGAGGTGCTGACCACCGCCGCCGACCGCGACGACGTGTTCACCGACCCCGTGCTGTTCGAGATTCTCGCCGCCAACCCCGACGAACTGAAGAAAGACACCCTCATCAGCTATCTCGAGAACAAGGACAACCCGCTTCCCGACTACATGGTTGACCTGCTCAGGCAGATTGCCTCGGGCTTCACCGCACGCACCGCCCTTCAGGCACAGATGGCCCAATACCAACACGACTACAGCCTCGCGGCTGGCGACATCGTGCGCAGCAACCTCGACGACAGCATTGCCAATCCAACGGAGCTCCGCACATGGCTCGGCAACATGGGCGACATCGCCTCCGACAGGATGATTGTCGCTTCCTACCTTCAGGAAGGCGACTCCGTCCATGCCTTCGCCCTGGCCAACATGCTGCCCGCACTCTACGGGCTGCAAGGCAACGCCCTTGCCGACCATGCTGACTACATGCGTCTGATCACCCTCCACCAGACCCTCAACAGGGAGAACCGAAACGTGTTAGGGCTGACGGAGGCCGAGGCTTTGATGGTGGACAGCATTGCCACATACGGAACCGGCACATCCAGGGCAATGGCGGAAGCCATATTGTCTGAAATCTCGGACGACTACGTGACGACCTACTCTTGCCCGACAATGCCCGATGATGGTGACGGTGGAGACAGGGGCATAGGCAATGCCACGAACGCTTCCATGAACGAAGCCATGGGCTTCACTGTCAGCCTAAGTCCCAATCCCGCCACCACATGGACAACGGTGGATTATACTTTGCCTGCCAAGACGTCCAAAGCCACAGTCACCATTGCCAACACCCTCGGCGTTTCGGTGGTGTCGACCGAGCTGGACGGCAGCCAGGGGCAGAAGGTGCTTGACCTGCGCGGCTTGGCTGACGGCGTTTATGTGTACACTGTCTGTTGCGGGGAGTTGATCCACACCGGAAAATTGGTCGTTACGAAATGAGAATTTCCCGATGAACGGTTAACACCTCCGAAACCACCCATATCATTTCCCCACGACACCCATATCTCATACATACGACACCCATATCTCCCAGCTGTAAGATATACCCTATCCTGCGGGGAGATATGGGGTTTGCGGAAGGTTGGTTTTTTTTGCAAAACCTCAGCGCAAGACCGGAATGAACAAAAAGAGTTGCCGTTTGGTAGCTCTTTTTTTGCTTTTTAGAAGAAAAATGCATCATTATTCCAAAAAAGTGCGTATTTTTACGCGTTTTTTTATATTAAAGTAGGTAGTCAAACAAATAAAATCCATACATGATGAAACACATTCTACGCACCCTTCCCATTGCCATCCTGCTGTTCGCGGCCATGGCACTCACCGCGCAGACGCGCGACTTCACCTTCAGCAACAATGCCCAGAGAGAAGGCCTTAGCGTTGAACAAAGCACCCGTTCCGGTCTCTCCATGCGCCACTCACTGAAGCAGTTGCATATCCTCAACATCACCGACAACGGTTATACGGGCGATGTCATCCAAGGCGGCACGGGCATCAGCCTGCCTGCCAACGAAGGCGAGCCCAACCTGCCAAGCTTCAGCCGCTTCGTGGCTATCCCCAATGGTGCCAACGCACATATCGAGATGGGCTACCGCAGCATGACCACCATAGCAAACGTCGACCTGCTGCCCGCCGCCCCCATCAAGTTCGACACCGACGACAGCCCGAACACCTACGAGAAGAACCTCAGCATCTACAACAAGAATGCCTTCTTCCCTGAACAGCCTGTCACCATCAGCGAGCCCTTCAGCCTGCGTGGCGTGCAGACCGTGGCCATCACCGTGGCACCCTACCAATACAACCCCGTCACGAAAGAGCTGCGCGTCTATGACGACATGCAGTTCGACGTGCGCTTCGATGGCGGCAACGGCGAGTTTGGCGACACCCGCCTCCGCTCGCCCTATTGGGACCCTATCCTGATGCAGAACCTGGCCAACTACAACCAACTGCCCAGCATCGACTACGAAGCCCGTATGCAGGAATGGGTGAACAACCGTCCCACCGGCTGCGAATACCTCATCGTCATCCCCAACAACGAAGGCTTCCGCCAATATGCCGAACAACTGCGCGACTTCCGCATTCAGCAAGGCATCCTCACCGAAGTGAAGAGCCTCAGCGACATGGGTTGCACCACCACCAATGAGATGAAGAGCTATTTCCACAATGCTTACAACACCTGGGACATTCCACCTGTGGCCGTGTTGCTTTTGGGTGACCATAACACCAACATGAGCGTGGGCATCCCAGCCGAATACACCTATCACTCACAGAACTATGGCAACTGCATCACCGACAATGGCTATGCCGACGTCACGGGTGACCTACTGCCTGAGATGGCCTTCTCGCGCCTCGTGGCTGCCAACGTCAACGAAGCCCAGATGATGGTGAGCAAACAATTGGAATACGAATACACCAACCCCAACCTGGATGCGTCCTCTTACGAACACCCCATCACCGCCTTAGGCTGGCAGACCGAACGCTGGTTCCAGATTTGCTCTGAAGTGGTAGGCGGCTATTGGCGCAACCAAGGCAAGGATCCCGTGCGTATCAATGCCATCTATAGCGGTTATCCCGGTAACCAATGGTCGAGTAACCAAAACACCTATATGGTGGTCAACTATTTTGGTCCCAACGGATTGGGCTACATTCCTGCCACGCCATCGGAACTCGGCGGTTGGACAGGCGGTACAGCTGCACAGGTCGTGAATGCTGTCAACAGCGGCTGCATGCTGCTCCAGCACCGTGACCATGGCTACTACCAAGGTTGGGGCGAGCCCGACTTCAGCAATAGCCATGTGGCTCAGATGACCAATGTAGGCAAGATGACCTTCGTCAACACCATCAACTGCCAGACCGGCACTTTCGACCACACCCCCGAATGCCTCATCGAGGCCTTTATGCGCCGCACCAGTGGCGGGCAGAACGCAGGTGCCGTGGGTTGCATCGGACCCACCCAGACCTCCTATTCCTTCGTCAACGACGCTTATGCCTGGGGCATGTACGACCAATACGACCCCCAATTCATGCCCGACTATGGCCCATACGCCAACTATGAAGGCAACTGGAGACCCGCTTTCGGCAACGTGGCCGGAAAATATTTCCTACAACAGAGCTCATGGCCCTACAATGTCAACAACAAGGCCATCACCCATAAGATGTTCACGGCACACTGCGATGCCTTCCTGACACTCTACACCGTAGTGCCCACTGCGATGAATGTCAGCCATCCTTCGCAGATCTCCGCATCCACCACCAGCGTCAATGTCAGCGCCCCGCAAGGTGCCGTCATTGCTTTGACGCGCAACAACAACATCCTGGCCGTGGCCACCGCAACAGGCAGCAGTCAAATCATCACCTTCCCTGCCCAGCCTTCCAACTCCAACATCACCATCGTGGCCACCAAGCAAGACAAGCTCCGCTATGTGGGTACCATCCACGTCATCAGCGAACCCTCACTGAACGTCACCGAGATGAGCCTCAATGACGCCAACGGAAACAACCAACTTGACTATAGTGAACAGTCAAGCTTCAACTTCACCATCAAGAACACCGGCGACCAAGCCTCGTCGCAGGCTACGGCCACCCTTACCACAGACACGCCCCAATACGTCACCATCAACCAGAGCACGGCAAGCATTCCTGCACTGAGTCCCAACCAAACCACCAGCCTGGAAAATGTGTTCGATATTACCGTGGCCAATAACGTTCCGAACGGCACGCAACTGCAATTTAACCTCACCATGGTCAGTGGCAACCATAACTGGAGACATAATTTCAGTCTCACAGCTTACGCCCCTGTCTTCAAGATTTCCGATGGAATAACCATCCATGACGAAGGTACCTATAAAGGCAATGGCAACGGTCGCCTCGACCCAGGCGAGACCGCATCCATCACCTTCACGTATGAAAACGAAGGCGGTTCAACAGCCAATGACGTGAACGCCACCTTGAGCACTGCAACGCAACAATACATTACCATCAGTGACCCCACTGTTACGACACCGACGGTGAATGCAAGCCAGTCCGTTGAAGTGTCCTATTATGTCAATGTCGCTGCTAACATGCCTTTGGGCGAAGCAGCCGAGTTTACCCTTACTGTTGCTTCCGGCTCCTATTCCCACACGAACAACTACTCACACCGTGTCGGCCTTGAGATAGCCAGCTTCGAAAACGGTCTTGACGACTTTGAATGGGAGAACGACGCTGAGCATCCTTGGACCATCGTCGGCACCAACCCCCATTCGGGCAGCTATTGTTTGCAATCGGGCACAATAGGTCACAACCAAACTTCCACTTTGAGCATCCAATTCAACGTGGAGAACAGCACCGACGAAATCCGTTTCTTCAGGAAGACCGATTGCGAAATGAACGGGGACTACCTGCGTTTCTATATTGACAACACATTACAACAAGAATGGACAGGAACCATCAGTTGGCGTGAGGTCGAATTCCCCGTCACGCAAGGCGAGCACACCTTCACTTGGGCTTACGAGAAAAACGCCTCGGGCAGCAACTGCGACGACCATGCCTGGATTGACGAGATCCTCTTCCCCGTCCGCCACATCGACTTCGCCTGCAACGCTGGCGCCGACCAAGACATCTGCCAAGTGCCCGCCCAGTTGGATGCCGTTGTCTTCGGATATGCAAGTCTCCTCTGGACGACTGACGGTGACGGCAACTTCAATCAAGACGACATCCTTAACCCCGTCTATACCCCAGGAGAACAAGACCTTGTGAACAAGGTCGTCACCCTGAGCCTCACCGCAACCAATGAAGCGGGAGAGACATTAAACGACAACGTGGTCGTCAACTTCCATGAAGCCGCGAGCATCGAGATGGACGAAACTGGTGAGATTTGTGAAGGCGACATCTTCGAAGTCGACGCCCTGGTGAGCGAGACGGGCAGCGTCAACTGGACCACCGACGGTGACGGCACTTTCGACCGCCCCGATAACGTCAACGCCAACTACACTCCTGGCGAGCAAGACAAAGCCAATGGCAGCGTCACGTTGACGCTCAACGCCAACTCACCTTACGGCTGTGGTGACGCTGTCCACGATTTGGTGCTGACCATTCATCCGCTACAAAACACAGAGTTTGACATGGTTTCGTGCAGTGCCTACGCTTGGAACGGCATCGTATACAACGAAGCCGGCGACTACGAGCAGACCCTGCAAAGCATTTACGGATGTGACTCAACCGTGGTGATGCACCTCAGCTTCATCGACAGCTACAATGTTGAAACCGAGGCTACGGCCTGCGACAGTTATGTATGGAACGACGAGGTTTTCACTGAAAGCGGTGTATATGAGCATACCTTTACCTCCCAATACGGCTGCGACTCAATCGTGACGATGAACCTGACCGTTTATGAATCGTATAATCCGTCAGCAGAAATAACGCTGGCCGTTGATGCCTGCGACAGTTTCGAGTGGGATGGCATTGTTTACACCGAAACTGGCATATATGAACACATCTATACCGACATCCATGGTTGCGACTCAACTGTCGTGATCGACTTGGGTGTCATGACGGCTCCTGTAATTGAGACCATCAACGGTGAAACAGAGGTTGACGTGCGGCTCATGCCAACGAGTGTCTACTCGACCGCACCCAATGGAGGCACCTTCTGGAGCCTTGATCCAGAGGAAGCAGGCACTGTAGTCGTTGAAGAAGGCATAGCCACCATCACTTGGAGCGAGACCTTCAAAGGCGAAGTCCTCCTCCATGTGTGGGCGCTTGGATACTGCGGTCAAGACGAAAGCAGCATGACCATCAATGTGAAGAATTCCACCGATGTGGACGAATATGGTTTCAAAGCCAAGATCTACCCGAATCCGACCAACGGTATTGTCACCATCGAGGCTGAAAGCCTGCAACGCCTGACTGTAGTGAATGTCCTCGGACAGATCATGTACGACCATGAAACGGAAGGTGATTATGCCCAAATCGAGATGAGCCAGTTCGGCACGGGCACCTACCTCATCCGCATCCAGACCGGAAACGGCGTGGCGATGAAACGCGTCAATGTGATACGATAAACAATTGAAAACAAGAACAAGATAAAAACCTACATACCATGAAAAGATTCGCTAAGACAATTATGTTTGCCCTAATATTGTCGGTAATCCCTGCAAGGATATGGGCTCAGGATTACATGTCAAATCATGCACAAACGAATATCGAGTCCCATGTCAGGGATTATGAAAACGGATTCCTTTTCAACGTATTTGAAATTGAAAATGTGGAGGAACGTGTTCAGTTAGCGTCGGCACTCGCCACAAGCGACATCTGGCTTTGCAACCCGACTGAGAACCCTGGTGAATTGTTCATCAGGCCCAACAGTTACAATGCCGACATCCCGATTTATGCCGAATTTGAATATCTTAGGACGACACTGAGAGAAGAATACGAAGAAGTATCCTTGTTGCCGAAAGAGGAATTTGGTGAAATCTTCAACTCATGGGCACAAAATATCAGTGACGACTACTACAACTTCTTGATTTCCGACTACCTCGACCGTGCCAACCACTGCATGGATGCAGATCCATTCTGCACCTCGGATGTCTATACTTTCCCCTCAACCAACAGCGGTTATTCATGGTCGGGACCCGACTACGGATGCTTAGGTTCCTCCCCTACAAACAAACATTCCTTCTGGTACTATATGAGAATTGGTGTTGCCGGTAACATCACCATCAAGATGGAAGCGCCCTTCGACATTGACTTTGCGCTTTGGGGGCCTTTTACCGATCAGACCACTCCTTGTCCGACAGCAGCAGGTCAAACAGGTTTGCTGACTTCGAATTGCACCAGTTGTCCTAACAACACCTCAAACCCCAATTTCTATCCATCAGGTAACCTTCATGACTGTAGTTTCAGTGCACAAGCCTACGAATATGCTCACGTGGTTAATGGACAAGTAGGACAATACTATATTCTCCTTATCACCAACTATAACGGAGGCAGCGGCAACATCACTTTCCAAAAATACGCTGGTGATGGCGAGACCGACTGTGGCATCCTGCCTCCTTTGGTCAACAACGAAGGCCCTTATTGCGTGGGCGAGACCATTCATCTGTCGGCTCAAGGCCAAGCAGGAGCCACCTATAGTTGGACTGGTCCTGGCAACTTCTCCTCAAACCAGCAAAACCCAACCCGCCCGAACTGCACCATGGCCATGGCTGGCACCTATACTTGCACCATCACTGTTGGCACCGCATCGAACAGCGCCACCACTGAAGTGGTCATCTATCCCCAACCCACGGCCAACTTCAACTACACCTCGGTTTGTAAAGGGACGCCTACGCAATTCACTAGCACCTCAACCACCAACCCCAGCGGCCAGCAAATTCAAAGCTACCAATGGACTTTTGGTGACGGACAGACTGGAACGGGGCAAAACGTCACACACACCTACGCCCAAGCGGGCAACTATCAGGTGACGCTCAATGTGACCACAGGTAACGGTCACTGCACCAGCTCAAAGACCCAGACCGTGCCCGTCTATGCAGCACCAGTGGCCTCAGCCACTGCCCAACCCAGCACCGTCATCTATGGCGGCACCGCCACACTTACGGCCAACGCTGGTGCCACTGGAACCTTCAACTTCCATTGGGAACCCGCCAACATGGTAGTCAATGCCAATGCACAGACCACTCAGACCGTGCCGTTACAAGCCACTCAGACTTATACCGTCACTGTCACCAACCCACAAGGTGGCTGCAGCAGCACGGCACAAGTCACTGTGAGCATGGAAGGCTCCAACATGACCGCCATGGCTTCCGCCGACCAGTATGAGCTCTGCGAAGGCGAGTCGACCACACTGCATGCACAACCCTCAGGCGGAACAGGCAACTACACTTTCAACTGGACTCCCGCCAACACCTTGAGCAACGCCACTATCCAGAATCCTGTGGCCACACCGCCCGTTGGCGAAACCACCTACACCTGCGCGGTCAGCGACGGCATCACCAACCAAAACGTCAGCGTGACCATCATGGTGCATCCCAATGAAGTGGAAGAAGTGGAGCATACCATCTGTGAAAATGACATTTATGACTTCTATGGAGAAAACGTCCAGACCCCAGGCGTTTATGAACACCACACACAAACCGAGTTTGGCTGCGACAAGCTCATCCGTTTGCACCTTTACAACTGGGACACCTATGAGACCCCCATCACCGACCATTTCTGCCAAGGTGAGCACTACATGTTCTATGACCAAGCCATCAGCACATCTGGCATCTATTACCATACCTTAGAATCGGCACATGGCTGCGACAGCGTCATCAAACTCAACCTGATTCAAGACCCCGCCTATGAGGTTGAATTGTGGGAATCGACTTGCCAAGGCGGGCCTGGCTACTACTTCGCCCCATTGGACATCTATCTTCCGCCCAGCCCCTACCCCAACGCATTCGTCTTTGAAACCGTTCAGGGCTGCGACAGCGTCGTCTACCTCACCGTTGAGGAAGCGGAATACAACTCCAAGACCTACAATGTTTCCTTATGTGCCACAGAATACACATGGCCCTCAAACGGCAGGACCTATTACGAAACGGGTACCTTTTACGACACACTTTCCTTTCCCAACGCATGCGACAGCACCCTCGTCCTCAACCTTGAGCTCAGACCAAGTTATGACATTGAAGTGCATGAAACCAGTTGCGACAGTTACCGTTGGAAGAACGACATCTACAATGTGGACATGACCTTCGACGAAAGCACAGTCTATACGCATCATTATGTCAATGACTATGGTTGCGACAGCGAAGCCACGCTTTATCTGACCATCAACGACCACGATGAGTATGTTTTCACCGTCAGCAATGAGGAGAACTGCGACAGCTACTATTGGGACCCACAAGGGCATGAGATACTCTACACCGACCACGAAGACTTGGAGTATAACATGTCAGGCACCTACCATCGCACATACAAAAATAGCCATGACTGCGACAGTTTGGTGACCATGAATGTGCAATTCGAGTACACGCCACATCCCACCGAAATCTTCCCCATGGACGCCACCAACTACGCTCCACATTGGGTGATCACGGCCACTGAGTTCCAAATCAACTCCTACGACTTCAACCTTTGGGACGACAACCCGAACTGCCATTGGGATTCCGTCACTTGGAACTTTACCAAGCCTGTGGATTGGTTGCTTGAACCTTTTGGCACCAATAACCAATGCTGCAAAATGTATGTGCTCAGCTGGGTAGAAGACACCATCTGGTTGGAAGCCCATGCCTTCAACCGTTGCGCACCACAAGAGGGCGTCACACAGCGCTATTGGTTCCTCAGCTCATTTATCGGCATCGACGAGAATGATACTCCAGCAGGTTCAACGGCCATTGATTTCGATGTCATCCCCAACCCCAACAATGGCAAGATGCAACTCAACCTTGAGCGCCTCACCGGAAAAGTCGACATCAAGGTGTACGACATGAGAGGCACACTCATCGACCAGTTTGAGACCTACAACAACGGTTCAGGAACATTTGACTACAATATGAAGGCCAAGTCAGATGGTATTTATTTCTTCGTCGCCACTAACAAGGAAGGCACTATCGCGAAGAAGGTCGTCATACAAAAATAAATCAAACGTACTAAGACATAATAACATAACAAACACCTTAATACAGATCCAATATGAATAAGAAAATCAAACTATTATGGATTGCATTGATGCTGATAGCCATGCCCATACGACAATTTGGACAAACCGTAAGAAACCACACCATTGAGATTGAGCTGTCTACCATCAGCAATCCCGACTTTCGTTACTGTTTGATTTCCTATATCGCTAATGACGAAAACATTTCGTACGTCATCAATGAAGAAGAGAGTTCGTTATTATTGTCATCAACGGCTAATTTTGATGACCAACAATTCCAAGCCTATTTCAATGAATTGAGAGCTACGGCCACTGAAAGCTTTAACGCTTATACTAACGCAGACAAAGAGACACAAGGAGCCACTTTCACCTATTGGAAAGAAAGCCTGTCACAAGAACTTTTTGTGTTGCTTTTCAGGCAGTTGCTTATCGAGAACCCAAACAGCAGGGATGGAAACCAGACCTGCGCCGAATCAGACCCATTCTGCACCACCGACATCGTCACCTTCCACGTTGAAGACAACCCGTCTGTTTGTGAACCTGGTCCCAACTACGGTTGCATGTCTTCCTTTACACAGAGACCACCTTTTTGGTTTCACATGAAAATTGCCGTTGCCGGGACTTTCACGATCCAGATCACCAACAGCAACAACAATGACTTGGATTTTTGTGCATGGGGCCCTTTTAATGACCCTGTCACCCCATGCCCTTACCAACTCACTTCAGACAAAATCATTGACTGCGACTCACCGTACAATTCAGTTCAAGAATGCACTATTCCATCCAACTCACAAGTAGGTCAGTATTATATTATGGTGATTACAAAGTATTCTTCTGGATCCACCAATATCACTTTCTCTAAAGTTCCAGGTAGCGGTCCCGGCGAGACTGACTGCGGCATTTTACCTGGCGTTGCCAGTAATACCGGTCCCTATTGTGTTGGAGAGACTATTTATTTGGACGTCAACGCGCAAGATGGTGCAACATACTCTTGGACAGGACCTGCTGGCTTCACCTCCAATCAACAGAACCCAACCCGCCCCAACTGCACCTTAAACATGGCTGGCACTTATACCTGCACAACAACCGTGGGTAATCAATCCGTTACTGCCTCTACCGAAGTCATCATCTATCCTGACCCCACTGCCGATTTCAATTTCACGACAGTTTGCCAAGGCAACCCTACCCAATTCACCAGCACCTCCACCACTAACCCTAGTGGACAGCAAATCGAAAGCTACCAATGGAATTTTGGCGATGGACAAACTGGGACAGGACAAAACGTAAGCCACACCTATGCGCAACCCGGCACCTACCAAGTTACGCTTACCGTCTCGAACGGCAACGGGCACTGCACCGACCAAATCACCAAGACCGTTACCGTTTATGGCCAGCCCACCTCGAACTTCACCTACACCTCGGTCTGCAAAGGCAACCCAACCCAATTCACAAGCACAGCCACAGCACCCAACGGACAACAGATCACCAGTTACCAATGGAATTTCGGTGACGGACAAACCGGTTCAGGGCAGACCGTGAGCCACACCTATGCACAAGCTGGCGACTATCAAGTGACCCACACTGTGGGTGTCGGTGGTGGTGACTGCAATGGGCAAATCACCCAAACCGTGCCCGTATATGCCTCTCCCGTTCCCTCTGCCACGGCGCAACCCAGTACCGTCATTTACGGCGGCACTTCCACCCTTACCGCCAATGCTGGAGCCACGGGCTCCTTCAACTTCCATTGGGAGCCCGCCAATATGGTGGTCAGCCCCAATTCACAGACCACACAAACCGTTTCGCTCCAAGCCACACAGACATACACCGTCACCGTCACCAATCCTCAAGGCGACTGCACCGCCTCAGCACAAGTAACGGTGAGCATCGAAGGCTCCAACATGGTGGCCATGGCCACCGCCGACCAGACCTCGCTTTGCGAAGGCGAGTCAACCACGTTGCATGCCCAACCTTCAGGCGGCACTGGCAACTACACCTACAGTTGGACGCCCGCCAACACACTTAACAACGCCAACATTCAAAGCCCAGTGGCCACACCACCTGTAGGAACGACGACATATTCATGTCATGTCAGTGATGGTCTCAGTGCCCAAGATGTCAGTGTCACCATCGTGGTGCATCCTAACGAAGAAGCCGATGTGTACGAAACCATCTGCGAAAACAGCACTTACAGCTTCTTTGGAGAAATGCTACAGACCCCCGGTGTATATGACCACACTATTGAGACACAATACGGTTGCGACAGCGTCATCCACCTGCATCTGAGCAACTGGCAGACTTACGAGACCCCCATCACCGACCGTTTCTGCGAAGGCGAACATTACATGTTCTTCGACCAAGCCCTTGACGCTGCGGGCACCTATTACCACACTTTGCAATCGGTTCACGGTTGTGACAGCATCATCAGACTCAACCTCATCCAAGACCCCATTTATGAGTTCAACTTCTACGAATCTACTTGTGAAGGTGGTCAAGGCTATTATTACAACGGTGATTATCTGCAACCTAGTCCCTATCCATACGTTTATGTGTTTGAATCCGCTTTGGGCTGCGACAGCATCGTAAACCTTCATATTGAGGAAGCCGAATACAACTCGAAGAGTTACAGTGTCTCCCTCTGCGCTGAAGAATATACTTGGGCTTCAAACGGCATAACCTATTATGAATCAGGAACCTATTATGACACCTTGTCTTATCCCAACTCTTGCGACAGCACGCTCGTTTTATACCTTGAACTGAGACCGAGCTTCCAAAATGATGTCGTTGTCACCAGCTGCGATGCCTATCGCTGGAAAAACGACGCTTATAATGTTGACATGACCTTCAACGAAAACACGGTCTATACACATCACTATATCAACAGTTATGGCTGCGACAGCGAAGCCACACTCTATCTGACCATCAACGACCATGACGAGTATGTTTTCACCGTCAGCGATGAAGAGAACTGCGACGAGTATTTCTGGGATCCTCAGGGCCACGAGATTCTTTATACTGACCATGAAGACCCAATTTACACCATGTCAGGAACCTATCACCGCACCTATAAGAACCAATCCGACTGCGACAGTCTGGTGACCATGAACGTGGATTTCGCCTATACACCTCATCCCACCGAAATCTATCCCATGGATGCCACTATCGGTGCTCCCCACTGGGTGATTACGGCCACTGAATTCCAAATCAACTCCTACGACTTCAACATGTGGGACACCAACCCGAACTGCCATTGGGATTCCGTCACTTGGAACTTCACCAGGCCTGTGGATTGGTTGCTTGAACCTTTTGGCACCAATAACCAATGCTGCAAAATGTATGTACTCAGCTGGGTGGAAGACACCATTTGGTTGGAAGCCCATGCCTTCAACCGTTGCGCACCTCAAGAGGGCGTCACACAGCGCTACTGGTTCCTCAGCTCATTTATCGGCATCGACGAGAATGATGCTTCAACAAGCTCAACGGCCATTGATTTCGACATTATCCCCAACCCCAATAACGGAGAGATGCAACTCAACTTTGAGTACCTCACTGGCAAAGTCAACGTGAGAGTGTACGACATGAAGGGTACACTCATCGACCAGTTTGAGACGTTCAGTAGCAATGGTCCCAACACATACCTTTATCACATGAAAAACAAGACAGACGGTATCTATTTCTTCGTTGCCACCAGCAAGGAAGGCACCATAGCGAAGAAGGTCGTCATACAAAGATAGCGCAACAAAACTTACATTTTTACAATTTTTATAACTATGAATAACCAACTAAAACTAATCGTTTCAGGCTTCTTTTTCCTGTTATTGCCATTCATGCTCCAAGCACAACCATCGCAACCTGTCAAGGTATCCATTCCATCGGGGCATGAACAAACGCCGTACAGACAATATGCCGAAGATGGCATAATCCTCAATTTTTTCGAGATTGACAACATCGACTTCAGGTTATACCTTCTGTATAATCTCAGCAAAGACGATAGGTTCTCGATAAATGCGGAAGACGAATATGGATTGTTCATCGTCAACCCAACTGAAGATTACATGGAAAACGGCTTCTTTGACAGTTTTGAGTCGTTCTACAACGAGACCTCCATCAACTTCAGATTAATTGAGAAAAAAGACATTTTTGATTTGGAGTCCCAATGGAAAGCGAGCGTCACTCCAAGGTATTTCGCCTCAATCACTATGGATATAGCCCTCAACAGAGCCATCACTGACAACGACTTTTGTGTGAATTCCGATCCTTTCTGCACTTCTGACATCATCCAGTTTGAGGCCTCACACAGCACCCAACAAGCAGAAGCCGGCATCCCTGACATCGGTTGCATCGGCAATTCCTACAACCCTTCTTGGTATCACATGAGAATCAATACGGGTGGACAGTTCATCATCCACATGGAAGGCGTCGACCCCATCGACCCAAGCATTGAAAGAGACATCGACTTTATCATTTGGGGACCTTTTGACGACCCTGTCACACCATGCGTCCAAGAATTGACTTCCAACAAAATCATTGACTGTTGTTATTCCTCCAGTTATACGGAAAACATTTTTTTGGGGTATCCAGAAAGTGAGCACTACCATAACACCTCACATGGTAGCATCATCGAGCACACACCAGAAGTAGGCGAATATTATATCCTACTGATTACCAATTATTCGCGTGACCCCTGCATCATCACCTTCACCAAGACAGAAGGTTCTGGTCCTGGCACGACAGACTGCGGCATCCTTCCTGGTATCGCTACAAATAGTGGCCCTTATTGCGTTGGCGATACCATCCAACTATCGATCACTACCCAAGCAGGTGCTACCTACAGTTGGACTGGACCTGACAACTTCACCTCGAACGAGCAAAACCCCACTATCCCCAACTGCACCTTCGAGATGGGCGGTATCTACACCTGTGTCACCACCGTTGATGGCCAAACCACGACTGGCTCCACCGAAGTCATCGTATATGCCCAGCCCATTGCCGACTTCAGCTTCAACAATGTTTGCGAAGGCAGTGCTACCCAACTGAACAGCACAGCCGACACTGACCCCTCAGGGCAGGAAATCACCGGCTATCATTGGGACTTTGGAGACGGAGAAACAGCTGACGAGCCAAACGTGACCCACACATACGCCTCGCCAGGTGACTATCAAGTGACTCACATAGTGCATACAGGCAATGGACATTGCATTGATGAAATAACTAAGACTGTATCCGTCTATGCCATTCCACAACTGACGATTTCCGCCAGTCCCTCCTCCGTCATTTATGGCGGCACGGCCACACTTACCGTCAATGCGGTACCAGCAGGCAACTACAGCTATCATTGGGAACCAGCCAACATGGTGACCAACCCTAACAGTCAGACAACCCAAACCGTTCCCCTCACAACGTCACAGGTTTTCACCGTGACCGTCACCAACGAATTGGGTGGCTGCAGCAACACGATTCAAGTGACCGTCAACATGGCTGGCTCCGACTTGACCGCTACCGCCACTGCCGACCAATATGAGATTTGCGAAAACAGCTCAACGACACTCCATGCCCTGCCTATGGCTGGCACTGGCAACTACACCTACATTTGGTCGCCTGCCAACCTGCTCAACAACGCCACAATACAGAACCCAGTGGCCACGCCACCTTTAGGAACCACCACTTTCACCTGCATCGTGAGCGACGGCATGACAGACCTGGAAGTCAGCGTGACCATCCTCGTGCATCCCAAAGAAGAGTCAAGTCTATACGAGTCGATTTGCGAGAATGAATCCTACAACTTCTTCGGTCAAAACCTAAACGTAGCTGGCGTGTACAACCATACCCTCCAGACCATCCATGGCTGCGACAGCGTCATATACCTCCACCTCTCAGTCAACCCACTTAACGAGTATGAATTTACCGTTAGCGACGAAGAGAACTGTGATGAATACTATTGGGATCCCGAAGGACATGAAATTGTTTACACCGACCACGAGAGTCTTGTTTACAACCAGTCGGGCAGCTATCATCGGACTTACAAAAACCAGTTGGGTTGCGACAGTTTAGTCACGATGAATGTCCATTTTGAATACACTCCAGTACCGACCGAAATCTATCCGATGGATCCCGACAACACTACACCGCACTGGGTAATCACCGCAACAGAGTTCCAAATCAACTCCTACGACTTCCATCTTTGGGACACCAATCCCTACTGTCATTGGGACACCGTCACGTGGAACTTTGCCGAGCCCATTGATTGGCTGCTCGAGCCTTTCGGCGATAGAAGCTCATGTTGCAAGGTGTATGTCATGGACCAAGTGGATGACACTGTCTGGTTAGAAGCCCACGCTTTTAACCGTTGCGCACCACAAGGCATCATTCAGCGTTATTGGTTCGTATGTTCTTTCTACGGAATCGAGGAAGACGTTGCTTCGACAAACTCAGCGACCTTCGATGTTATTCCAAATCCCAACAACGGGCAAATGCAACTTCTTTTTGACCGCATCAGTGGCAAGGTTGACGTCAAGGTGTACGACATGAAAGGCACACTTATCGACAATTTCGAGACCTATAACGGCAACACCTTATTTAATTATGACATGAAGACCACGAGGAGCGGTATTTATCTCTTCGTCGTCACATGCAAGGAAGGCACCTTGGCTAAAAAGGTTGTCATCGAAAGATAACATCTATCCTACAACGATTATGAAGCGCCTTAATACGATTTTGGTTATTTGTTTTTTGGTTGTGTTCTGCACCCCTAACACGATGGCGCAGAACACATCCACCCAAGGAAAGGAGTTTTGGCTGTCGTTTATGCACAATGGGTTCAGAGATCACCCTGAAGGCGGTTGGATCATCAACCAAGTGCTCATCAGCGCCAAACGTGACTGTAGCGGCACCGTCACCAACCCCTTGACAGGATGGTCACGAGACTTTACCGTCAGAGCCAACAACATTACCACTGTGGAAATCCCAGAGGAGCAAGGCTATCACGACCAATACACTTATGAAACCATCACGCAAAAAGGCATCAAGGTGGAAGCCAACGACACCATCTCGGTCTATTGTACCAATATTGCCAATGTTTCCTTCGACGCCTCGTTTGTATTGCCTACCGAGAGCTTGGGGGACGAATACATCATCCAAACCTACGACCAGTCCATTTCACCCAACTCCAACCCCTATGCTTACAACAATGAGACCAGTGCTTTCCTCATCGTAGCCACAGAAGACAATACTGAAATTGACATTACCCCTTCCGTCGCCACTTTAGGCGGGCATGAAGCCGGACAAACCTTCACCATCACGATGAATGCCGGGGAGACCTATCATGTCAGGTCGATGAGAACGGGCAGCCTGCGTGACCTCAGTGGAACAAAGATCCTGTCAAGCGACTGCAAGCGCATCGCCGTCTTCAATGGCAACACCCTCACCTGCATCCCTACCAACCAAGGCAATGGATTAGACCATGTGTTCGAGCAAGCCATGCCTTTACACTCGTGGGGCAAAAACTTCGTAGTGACCAGCTCGCGTAACCGCAACCGCGACTTCATCAAAATCACTTCGAGTGCCAATGACAATGATATCACCATGAACGGAGAGCCTCTTGTTAATTTGAGGGCAGGACAGTCGTACACCTTCTCAATGCTTGAGACGGAAGGCTCGTGTTTTCTTGAAGCCACCCAACCTTGTGCCGTCTACCTGTTCAACAACTCGAGCTACGACCAAAACTGGCTAGGTGGATTGGGCGACCCTTCGATGGTATGGATTGCACCCGTGGAGCAACGAATCAGCGACGTGACCTTCTCCACTTTCGACCACCCCGACATCAACATTGAAATCCACAGTGTCAACATTATCGTTAACACTGAAGATATCGCTCAGGTGTATTTTGATGGCAACCAAATCTCGCCACTGCTGTTTAACCGTGTTCAAGGCAACAGTGATTACAGCTTCGTACGCATGGACATCTCCCATGGCGTGCATCACATCACCTGCCCCAATGGCTTCAACGCCCATGTGTATGGTTTCGGCCAAGCCAAAGGATATGCCTACCTAGTCGGCTCCAATGCCATCAACTTGAGCACCAGCCTGACACTTAATGACGAAGTGATGCTCCCTGACGAGACCTTCCTCTATTGCGTCGACTCACCCATCCTCTTCAATGTGGAAGTCAATATACCAGACTATGAGCTCGTTTGGGATTTTGACGACGGCACCACCAGCAACTCCAACCAGGTGACACATACCTTTAATGAAAGGCGCATCTACAATGTCTCCTTGGTGATTACCAATATTGAAGGCGGATGCTCAGGATCGTCAAGCAACACCACACACTTTTTCGTGGACACCAGACAACAATACGTCACCGAGAATGATCAAACTTGCGCTGGCGAGCTTTACTCAGGGTACGGTTTCAGCAACATACTTATCAACAACGACACGATTTTGGCCCGTTTGCAAGACAACCCAGTCCACAGCGAATGCAAAGACTCGCTCCTCGTTTACATCACCGCACACCAGAACTACCACATTCCCATCAACGACAGCCGCTGCTGGCAAGGCCAACCCGGGTTCTATGACGACCATGGCTTCAGTTTCCAATATGACCATCCTGGCACCTACGACCAGCAACTTAGCCTGATGACCGCCAACGGCTGCGACAGCATCATCAACCTGCACCTAACGGTAGCCGACCAAATCACCTATGAATTCGACCACCACGAATGCGGTAACGGCTATATCTGGGACGGGCAAACCTATTCCACTTCGGGTGATTATGAGCGTTATTACACCTCGCAAGGTGGTTGCGACAGCATCGTCACCTTGCATCTCACCATGGGACATCCGCAATACACCAGCTTCGACACCATCACTTGTGGAGTTTTCCATTGGAACGGACAAGACTATTCACAGACCGGTACCTATCAACAGCAGTTTACCACATACGATGGTTGCGACAGCATCGTTGACTGTCATCTGACTCTCTCAGGCAATGTGGAAGGCACTACCATCAATGTATCAGAATGTAACTCCTACCATTGGATTGACACAGACTATACCACTTCGGGCTTCTATCAAAAGACCCTGTCGACTGCCTTGGGCTGCGACAGTACCATTTACCTCGACCTCGACTTGGAATATACACCTAACCCCACCGACATCTACCCCAAAGATCCCGAAAACACTGCACCCCATTGGGTAGTGACGGCGACTGAATTCCAAATCAACTCCTATGACTTCACTTTCTGGGACAACAACAGCTCTTGCCATTGGGATTCCATCAGGTGGACTTTCGAAAACCCTGAGGTTCAATGGATAATTGAACCTGACTCGACCACAATTCCTGTTGGAAAAAACTGCAAGATTTATGTCTTGAACAAAGTGGACGACACCGTTTGGCTGAGTGCCAAAGTCTACAACAAATGCCATCCGCAAGGCATTGAGCGCCGCTATTGGTTCATCTGCTCGTTCTATGGTTTGGACGAGGACAATCCTTCGATAGGTCCTGGAGACGTGGACTTCGATGTCGTACCCAATCCCAACAATGGTCAAATGCTCTTGTCATTTAACAACTTCACAGACCATCTCGAAGTGAGGGTTTACGACATGCGAGGCATACTTATCGACCAGTTCCAAGCCACTGATTCCGAGATGCCATACCAGTTCAAGACCCCGGTAAAAGGCATATATTGTTTCATCGTCACTAGCAAAGGAGGCACTATTAGCAAAAAAATCGTCATAAACTAAAAAGTCTGTTATTCCATAGTCGAGGGCTGCACCTAATTAATAATAGCTAAACCCTTCTGCCATGAAACGAAACAAACTACATTCGCTACTTTTCGTCCTATTTACCCTCTTTGCAATAAACGGTAAAGCCCAAGAAATCTCAACCCAAGGCAAGGAGTTTTGGGTGTCCTTCATGGGAAATGGATTCAAAACCAATGCTAGTACGCATTATTTACTCACGCAACTGATGATCAGTTCGAAGCACGACTGTTCTGGCACCATCAGCAATCCCCAAACCGGCTGGAGTCATAACTTCAACGTGACGGCCAACAACATCACTTCCATCGACATCCCCGAGATTCAAGGCTATAATGAGACCTTTGCATACGAGACTGCCAACGACAAAGGCCTACAAATCATCACCACCGATACGGTCTCGGTGTATTGCACTAACATTGCGACCAACTCATTCGATGCCTCGTATGTCCTCCCTATCCAAGCTTTGGCTGACGACTATATCATACAAACCTATGAGCAGTCCACTTCCTACGATTCTTATTTCGCGCAAAATATCTCAAACTATCTTAGTAGTGCCTTCCTTATCGTGGCTACAGAGGATAACACTATCGTTGATATCACCCCTTCGGCAAAAACGATAAGCGGAAAGCCTGCTAATGAAGAGTTTAGTGTCACATTGCAAAAAGGCGAGTCGTACCAAGTGCGTTCAACCACAAACGGCAACCAGCGAGACCTTAGCGGGAGTCGCGTCACCTCACGCGACTGCAAGCCCATTGCCGTCTTCAACGGCAACACACTCACAACCATTCCCGACGTTGACAACGGATACGACCACATCTTTGAGCAGGCCATGCCGTTACGTTCGTGGGGAAAGAAGTTCGTGGTAACGCAATCCTCATCACGTCATCGCGATTTCGTGAAAATCACCTCCTCGGCTAACGACAACACCATCAAAAAAAACGGGACGGAAGTGGCCACGCTGCAAGCCTACGAATCGTACAGCTTCGAGCTCAGTTCCAGCGACAAGTCATGCTATATTGAAGCCACCGCACCCAGTGCCGTTTATCTCTTTAACACCACAAGTTCAGACGACCCAGGATTTTCCCACAACGGTGACCCTTCCATGCTGTGGATTTCACCCGTTGAACAAAGGATGACCGAAGTCACCTTCACCACATTCTCAGGCGACGCAGAGCATAATTCTTCCATCAACAACCAATACGTCAATATCATAGTCGCCACTCAAGACATCAACAATGTGCTCTTCGACAACACTCCCATTCCTTCCAACCAATTTGAGCGAGTAAGCGGCAATGAGGAATACAGTTTCGTCAGGAAGGGAATCAGTCACAACGTACACCATATCGCTTGTCCAAACGGCTTCAATGCTCATGTTTATGGCTTTGGCAGTGATAGAGGTTATGCCTATTTGGTGGGATCGAAGGCTACCGACCTCTCCACCACGCTCATCATCGACGATGTCGTCATCCAACCTCAAGACACCATTAGCAACTGCACCCTTGACCCTATCTCCTTCGCTGCCGAAATCAGCCTGAACGACTACAACTTGCTTTGGGACTTCGGCGATGGTACCACCAGTACCGACAACCCCGTTGTCCACACCTATGCGACAAACGATTTCTTCACCGCCACACTGACCGTAAACTCGGGAGAAAACCCCTGCGGAGGCTCATCGTCAAGCAACGCCTCACTCTTCTACATTGATGCACGGCAAGAGCAGGATCAGAACTTCGCAGACGAGATTTGCGCCGGACAACACTATTCGGGTCACGGATTCAACGATGTCCTTATTGAGCACGACACCATCTTGAGCCGCGAACAACCAGGCCCCAACCCTGACTGCATTAGCATAGTCAACGTGGCCATCACATGCTATCCTGTCAGCGACAGCACCATCTCCGACTATGTATGCTTCACGGGTCCTGACACCTATACGGAACATGGCTTTAACCTATATTATGACCAACCTGGAAACTACACTGACTTCTACATTAGTCCAAACCAATATGGTTGCGACAGGCAGGTCAAGCTTATTCTGGAAGTAGGCGACCTCAACGAGGAGGAACCGATAGACGAAAGTGGGTATTGTGATTCCTATGAATGGCACGGCAAGACCTATTACGAGTCAGGGCAATACACCGACACCATTCCCAACGAAGAAGGATGCTACACCATCACCCATCTCAACCTTGAGCTGGACTATACGCCCAATCCCACCGAAATCTACCCTAAAGATCCAGAAAACGCTGCTCCCCATTGGGTTGTAATACCAAACGAGTTCTTCATCAGCTCCTACGACTTCACCTTATGGGACGACAACAGCTCTTGCCATTGGGATTCCATCAGGTGGACTTTCGAAAATCCTGAAGTTCAATGGATAATTGAACCCGACTCGACCACCAATCCCATTGGAAAGAATTGCAAGATTTATGTCTTGAACCATGTGGACGACACCGTTTGGCTGAATGCCAAAGTGTTCAATAATTGTTTTCTGCAAGGCGTTGAGCGACGCTACTGGCTCATTTCGTCGTTCTATGGTTTGGACGAGGACAATCTTTCGACAAACTCTGTAACCTTCACCGTCACCCCTAATCCCAACCATGGGCAAATGCACCTGAACTTTGAGAACCTCATAGGTGAAATCGACCTCAAAGTTTACGACATGCGTGGCCGTTTGATTGACCAATTCCAGGTCATCAGTGAGACTGACACTTATTCCCTGCCCTACCAATGCAAATTGCCCAATGATGGGCCCTATCTGTTCGTTGCCTCATGCAAAAACACAATCTTGACAAAAAAAGTAATAATTATTCGGTAAAATATAAAGTTGAAAATGGATTTTATTTATTTTAGCGGCATAATTATAGATTAAAACCATTAATGCCATGAAACAGCTTAAGCTTACCATTTTGATATTTACGGTTCTCTTTTCCACATATTTTCCTTCCTTTGCTCAAGATGCATCCACGCAAGGTACGGAGTTTTGGGTATCCTTCATGAGTAATGGCCACAAGTACCATCCCCAAGCGCCCAATGACGGCAACTGGATTCTCACCCAATTACTCATTAGCGCGAAACGTGATTGCAACGGCACCATCACCAATCCAAATACAGGTTGGACCACCTCCTTCGACGTGCAAGCCAACAACATCACAACGGTTAATATCCCCGAAGACCAAGCTTATGTAGATGCCACCTCTGAACAAGTATTGAACAGAGGATTGCAAGTCGTCACCAATGACACAGTCTCGGTTTTCTGCACCAACATTGCCCACCTCTCTTTCGATGCCTCTTATGTGTTGCCCACACAAAGTCTAGCCGACGACTACATTATCCAGACCTACGACCAATCGTATGCACCAGGAAGCCAATACCAGAAAGTGAACCAAACCAGTGCATTTCTGATTGTGGCAACCGAAGACGGCACCACTATCGACATCACACCAGCAGCAAAAACCCTTTCAGGTCACCAGGCTGGCCAAACCCTCACCATCAACTTGGACAGAGGACAAGTCTACCAAGTTCGTTCAGACAATGCACAAGACAACCATCAACGCGACCTTAGCGGTTCACGCGTGACTTCACACGACAGCAAGCCCTTCGCAGTCTTCAATGGCAACACTTTGACTTCTGTGCCCACTAGCGGAAGCAGCTTCGACCATATTTTCGAGCAGGCCATGCCCTTGCAGTCGTGGGGCAAAAAGTTTGTAGTGACCTGCTCTCTTGAGCGCGAAAAAGATTACGTGAAAATCACCTCTGCCTTCGACAACAATGAAATACGCAAGAATGGAGAGCTTATCGCTACCCTTGGCAGCAACGAATCACACATCTTCCCTCTGGAAAACACGGAAAAGTCGTGTTTCATCGAATGTTCAGGACCTGCAGCTGTGTATCTTTACAACACAACCCGTGGCGGCAATTCCATTGGAGACCCTTCGGTAGTTTGGATTGCCCCCATCGAACAGCGCATCGATGAAATCACCTTCTCCACGTTCAACAACGAAAACATCAACATTGACACCCACCACGTCAATATTATCGTGAACAAAAGTGATGTCGGCACCGTATTGTTGGACGGCAACCTTATCCCTGCCAGCCAATTCGAAGACGTCAACGGCACTGATAGCTACAGCTTCACCCGCCAAAACATCTCCCATGGTGTCCACCATCTGGAATGCTTCGGTGGTTTCAACGCCCACGTTTATGGGTTCGGCATCGCCAAAGGATATGCCTATCTCGTTGGCTCAAAAGCCATCGACCTCAGCACAAGAGTCAACATGAACGAGACTTTCGTCCCCAAGCAGGGCACCTACGAATACTGTCCAGACGCCACCATCACCTTCGAGGCAGAAGTCAATTTGGAAAATGCCTCCATCGTATGGGATTTTGGTGATGGCACAACCAGCACACAGAATCCGGTCAACCACACATACGCCGAAAAACGCGTCTATGAAGTGGTGCTCACAGCCACTGCCAAGGGCCCGATGGCAAACGACGTCTCACACTACTATGTCGACACCCGAAAGAAACTCGTCACTGAGGAGATTGAAGTATGCAAAGGCTTTGTTTATACTGACCATGGGCTCAATGTTATCATCACCAACGACACCATCCTTGGAACTGAGATTGACAATCCTGTCCACCCCATCTGCAAAGACAGTCTGTTGGTTTACGTCACCGCACTGCCTGGGTACTATGCCTCATACAACGATGCGCGATGCTGGAGAGGCGAGCCTGAGACTTACAATGAATACGGTTTCAGTTTCGTGTATGACCACCCCGGCGTTTACGACCAGCAAATCAGTGAGCCGACATCACAAGGCTGCGACAGCGTTATCGATTTGCACCTTGTCGTTTCCGACCGCATTTTCAACCCCGACACACTAGTGCAAATCACGTGCTCCGAATCCTACACCTGGAACGACATCACCTATACCGAAGACGGAATCTATGACCAAACTTTCGTCTCGTCTTCCGGATGCGACAGTATTGTCACCCTTCACCTGACCCTCTCTAATATTGTAGAAGGAGACACCGACACCTTGACAGGCAGTTGCACAGGATTGTTCTGGCATGGACATTTCTATGACCAGCCTGGTTTTTACACCGACACCATCCCCAACTCCTTGGGTTGCGACAGCATCGTCCATCTCGAATTAAGCATGAGCTTATCGCCACATCCCACTCCTATTTTCCCTATGGATACCAATAATATTGTCCCGCACTTGGTTATCACAGCCACCGAATTCAACATTAACTCCTATGACTTCATGCTGAGCGACAGTATTGTAGGCAACGAATGGGACTCTGTTTCCTGGAGTTTGGGAACCAAATGCAACTGGATATTACATCCTTTTGGTGAGAAAAATGCCTGTTGCAGAGTTTTCGTAATCGAGCGAGTGGAAGACACCGTTTGGCTCAAGGCCAAGGTATTCAGTCCATGCGATTTAGAAGGCAACATTGAACGACGCTTCTGGCTGCTCTGCACATTTTATGGGCTGGAAGACGGCACTTCGACTGGTTCATTTGATATCATCCCCAACCCCAACAATGGCGAGATGCGCATCAACACCAACGATTTGGCAGGAATGGTAGATGTCAAAATCTACAACATGACAGGATTACTTATTGATCAATTCCAACTTTCAGCTACGCCCAACAACCCTTACTATTATAAGTTAAGCAATTATCCGAATGGGATTTATCTCATGGTCTTCAGTCATCATGGAATCACCAGCTCCAAGAAATTCATCATATCAAAATAATATTCAAGGTTTTACAATAATCAGCAAAAAAAATTCGTTTGGTTTGTTGTACGTAACGACTAAATCCTTACATTTGCCAGATTATTTTTTATCAAAATAAAAGTACCTCATCCATAGCTCTAATACGATGAAGAAACACCTATTCAGATCACTGGTTTTCATTTGCGGGCTCGCGCTTTTCAGCTCCTGCATGAAAAACGATCCAGCGAACAACAAGACCGTGTATTACGGCTACCAGCAGATTCCGAACATCAATGAATACATGCCTCAGCGACTGTTGGAAGCGTTTGGCCAGAATCATTTGTACTTTGGTGATGAGCCTCCAAAAATAGAAGGGAAATACCTTGTCGATGGTTTTTACTTCGAGTCTTCCGTAAAAATAGACACGCTTTGGCAGCCCCGCACCGGTTTGTTGCCCGTCAAAGAGTATTACCATTTTTACGACCAACATAAAGGCATCGCGACCTACACCCTCCAAAGACCCTATATTGACGCCAACACGGGACACCTTCAGTTTTTGGAGAATTCGAGCAACGACAGTACGGTCAGCATTATTAGCGCTAACGACAGGTTTGACGCGTTCGTCAATGACACCATAGCTCCTTCTTATTTCAAAAATGAAAACGCCAAATATATGGATTTCAACACTATATACATCATGGGAAACGATCCATATTTTACAGCGTATTTTTATGAATTACGCAACATCAGTTCCAATACGCAGCCACTTCATGCCGTCATCATGTCTGGTAAAATGGCTGAAGAAATCGTTGTACAGACCGACACAGTCCACAACACTACTGATACGATAAAGATGCCTGTCATACAAGACTTTAGAATCGGCTATCAAACCATGTATTACTATAACAAGTCTTCCATCCTGTATAATGCGCTTATCAACAATGGTTCATTACCGCTTCCCGGTAATGTTTGGATTATGAAAAGTGTTGGTGATTTGCATTACGGAGAGTTTAATTAAGTACATAACCATCAAACTCAACACGCAATGAAAAAAGCGACCTTCCTTTTATTCCTGGTTTTTTCACTTCTTTGCAACACCATGCAGGCACAATTCAAAAAGCCCCTGCAATCTGCCAACAGCAATGTGAATTCAACGGAAGCCAAATACAACGTCGGTCTTATTGGCGGCGTCACCTCGACTTATTGGTTCCACTTTGGCGGGACAAAAACCAAATACAACGAGCCTTTTAACTTCGGTATTGTTGGTGGCCTCTCTGTTGAACGCATGCTCAACAAAAGCATGTCCATCAGCCTCGAAGGGTATTATGCCATGCGTAACCTGCAGCTGAACTACGAGATACACAACTTCCCAGTAAGTTTGGGCATGGGTCCCGAACATAACAAAAACTATTACCGCCAATTGGATGTTGACTTTACTGAGATTAATGTCCAAGCACCGTTCACCTACTATTTCTCCAATAGCGCCATCAGGCCGTATGTCTTCGTCGGTCCTCGTGTCAGCGTCCCTATGGCAGGAAAAATGATTTGGAAAAAGACAGAAATCCTGAACTATGGTACTCCTGAGCAACAACTGAGCAACACAGCAACAATTGACACTGTGGGGTTGAGCGCACAAAACACATGGCAATGGAATATTGGTGTAGTGGGAGGAGCTGGCGTGATGTACAAACTCAACGTGGGCAACTATTACTTACTCTTCAAAGCCGATGTCTCCGCTCACGCTTCTCTTGCATATTTTCTCGTCAACACAAGCCCCTTTGATGTACACGCCTCTGCACTTAACTCATTCACTCATGAGGAAACCAGCGGCACATCGCAAAATGTGATTGGCGCAGGTTACATCGACCCCTATCTGTTGGGTACAAGAATCAACACGGATGCTACCGTCAAAATCACCTTGCTATTCCCGTTGAAGAAGCAATTACAAGGTGCTTGCATGAGATGGGGAGAGTATGACTGAGCTACCTGTTAAGAGTTAGAAGTTAAGACTAGAGACGCAAATCTATGATTCATTGGAGTCAGCTTGCGTCTCTTTTCCGTAAATAGAGGACAAAAAAACAACAAGCAACATATAAAATACAATCAATATGAAAAAGTCATTATCCTTTGCACTAGCTTTTACGCTATTTGCCTTTATCGGCAATATTGCTTTGGCGCAGACCTTCAACTATCCCGTCAAGGGGAAGCAAGGCTTTGCCCTGACAGAAAAGACCCGCAGTGGCCTTCACATCAGCTACAACTTAGGGCAGATGTCGTTGAGCCAACTCAACTATCGTGGCGAAGACATGTCGGAGATTACCATCTCTGCCATTGCCCTTCCTAACAACGCAGGCTGCCCCAACCTTCCCACCGAAAGCCGCATGATGGCTATCCCACAAGGTGCCACAGCAAGCTTGCGCGTGGTCAGCTTTGAAAAAGAGACCCTACACAATGTCAACATCGCCCCTGCACTTCGTATTCAGGCGGAGACTGAGGAACCCGACATGAACTATGTGAAAGACATGGCCATTTACGGCAAGGACGCCTTCTATCCCGTCGAGCCTTTCACCATGGGCAGCTCCTACATCCGTGGCGTTGAGTCGGTTACGGTATCCATCACACCTTTCCAGTACAACCCTGTCACAAAAGACTTGATTGTCTACACCAACATTGAGCTTGCCATTGATTTTGAAGGCGGTACAGACCATTTTGGTGAGGACCGTCTGCGTTCTCCCTACTGGGATCCTATCCTTGCAGCCGAGTTGATGAACTACGATCAACTGCCCGTCATTGACTATTCCACTCGTATGCAAGAATGGCTTCGCGGCGATGAAAACGGTGCCGAGTACCTTATCATCACGCCGAACAACGATGCCTGGGCCGAATATGCCAACCAGCTGAAAGACTACCGCACCCGTCAAGGCATCATCACCAAAGTGTATCGTTTGGATGAGATGCCTGCCAACAACACCTCCCAGTTGAAGGCTTGGTTCCACGACGCCTACCACACTTGGGATATTCCCCCCGTAGCGGTCTGTCTGCTCGGTGACCACGGTAACGATTTGGGCCAGTATATCCCTGCCGAGGTTGTATACCACTCGGATTACTATGGTAACTGCATCACCGACAATAAATATGCTGATGCCCAAGGCAACGACAACCTTCCCGACATGGTCTTCTCGCGTCTGGTGGCACAAAACGCCTCCGAGCTTCCCATCTTTGTCGGCAAGCAGATTGAATACGAATACACCAACCCCAATACAGATCCGGACTTCTACAGCCGCCCCATCACAGCATTGGGCTGGCAAACTGAACGTTGGTTCCAACTGTGTTCTGAAGTGTTTGGTGGTTACATGCGCAATCATGGTTACGACACCAATCGTATCAACTGCATCTATGACGGTACGCCAGGCAGCATCTGGTCGAGCAACCAAAACACTTCAATGGTGGTCAACTACTTTGGTCCCAACGGTGTTGGATATATCCCCGCCTCCCCGAGTGAATTGGGTGATTGGAACAACGGCACCCCTGAGCTGGTGGTTCAAGCCGTCAATGAAGGCTCCTTCTGGCTGCAACATCGCGACCATGGTCTTGAGACCGGTTGGGGAGAACCTGCAGTACGCAACAGCCATATTGATCAGATGAACAATGTTGGTAAGATGCCCTTTGTGATGTCTATCAACTGTCAAACTGGTATGTTTGACTATACCGGATCAAACGGCAACTGCTTCACGGAAAAATGGATGCGACGTACCTTCAACGGTCAGAATGCGGGAGCTGTAGGTGTGCTCAGCCCGACTCATGTCTCCTACTCTTTCGTCAATGACGCATACGTTTGGGGTGTCTACGACCTCTTCGACGGCGATTTCATGCCTACCTATGGTCCATTTGCCGAAAACACGGGCAACTGGATGCCTGCTTTCGGCAATGTGGCAGGTAAGTATTTCTTGGCTCAAAGTGCCTGGCCCTACAACACCCAAAACAAAGACATTACTTACACCATGTTCACCGCCCACTGCGACGCTTTCCTTCGCATCTACACGCAAGTGCCTCAAGAGATGGAAGTAGTTCATCCTGAAGTGGTACTTGCTGGCTTGGGCGAAGTCAGCATCACTGCCCCTGAAGGCTGCATAATTAGCCTCGTGAAGGAAAACATTGAAGGCGGTTGGGATATCCTCGCCGTCGCTGAAGCTACTGGCAACCCGCAAACCATCGCGTTTGAGCCCCAAGTGCCCCCGACCGAAATCAACCTCATCGTAACCGGTCAGAACTACCTGCGTTATGAAGCTGTCATGGGTGTCATTCCAGCCGATGGACCTTACATTGTCTTCGACAACAAGGTCATCCACGACCAGAATGAAAACGGGCAACTCGATTTTGGTGAAGCCATCGACCTTGACATCACTTTGAGAAACGTGGGTAGCGATGTCATGAACGCTTTCGAAGCCGTATTGGAGACCGAATCGGAATACATCACCATCACCAACGGCACCGCCCAATTCGAGAGTATGGATCCCAACGCTTTACAGTCAGTGGCCAACGCCTTCTCGTTTACGGTGGCTGACAACGTGCCCGACAACACAAGCAATCGCTTCACCATCACTGTGACCAATGGTGACGATGTGTATGTCAGCAACCTCGTCATGAAAGCCTACGCGCCTGTGTTTGAGCTTGGTGGCATGAGCATCACTGAAGTGAACGGCAACGGCAACGGACGCTTGGACGCCGGCGAAACTGCCCAAATCAGTTTCCCCATCAACAACAACGGCCATGCTGATGCTGCCACAACCACAGCCACGTTGCAAATGCTTTCGCCCTACATCATGTTGGAAGAAAGCACGGTCGAGTTTGAGAATGTCAATGCCAGTGAAACGCAGACTGCCGTCTTCACTATTACTATTAGCGAGGACACACCAATTGGCTACACTTGCCCACTTGACCTTAGCGTGACATCTGGCCTTTACAATGTCCAAAATGAGTATGTCGCCAAGGTTGGTCTCATCATCGAAGACTTCGAAAGCGGTGAATTTAGCGCAGGCTGGACCAACGATGCCAATAAGCCCTGGCGTTTCGTTACCGAAGATCCGTATGAAGGCCAATACTGCATCAAGTCGGGTGCCATCGGTGACAACGCCACTACCACGTTGACTTTAACCCATGAGGCTGGCTCAAACGACAGCATCTCCTTCTATTATAAGGTGTCGACGGAGAATGGCTACGACAAGCTGCATTTCTACATCGACAACCAAGAAAAGAACAATTGGTCGGGTACAGTAGCTTGGGCCAAAGCTTCTTATCCTGTTACCGCTGGAAGACACACGTACAAGTGGACCTACACCAAAGACCAATACACCACTGGTGGAAGCGACTGCGTTTGGATTGACTTCGTCGGCCTGCCCTCCGATCGTGTGATGGCAGGCACTGCTGGTTATGATGTAACTGTTTGCGAAGGCAGTGAAGCCCAAGTCGTGGGCTACGCCATCTATTACGACAACCTGCAATGGACGACCTCTGGCGACGGCACCTTCGATGACGCTACCATCTCCACCCCGATTTATACCCCTGGACAACAGGACATTGATAATGGCCAAGCCACATTAACCATTACCATCAACGGCGACGGCGAAACATTTACTGATGAAATGACAGTGTTTGTCACGGAAAAGGTAGTGATTGAAAACGCGCTTATCGATGTTCATTATTGCGCCATCGATGAGCCTCAACCCATTTCGGTGAGTATTTCCGGCGAATATATATCCTTCCAATGGCTGACCGATGGCGACGGCACTTTTGAAGATGCCTCCGCTTTGGAAACCACTTATACTCCTGGATTACTGGATATTGCAAACGGAGTCACTTTGACTGCTTTTGCTGTATCTCCTGGCTGTGGTTCCTTCACTTACGATTATCCTTTTGAGATGAACCCCATGCCTACGATAGATCTGGAATACACTGGTTTTGTCGCTTGCGAAGGTGAACACGCCTTTATGGGCATCTCTCTTGACGGATTCACACCTAATGGAAATCCCACGGAACCAGATTTCGTTGTCGACATCAATGGGACTGAATATGAGCTTAATGCCAACGACACCATTATTGACCTTGGCATTCCGGAACTTGGCACAACAGTATACAATATCATGTCTATCAGCAATCGCACATGCCAAATCACATACGAAGAAGGGGATTTGGGATTTGTAGTCCTTTGCTACCAAAAGCCCACGCTTTCAATTGGTGAAGTCCCAACCAGCATTTGCGAAGGCGAAGAAGTGAATATTCCTTTGTCTGGCACAACTGTAATTGGTGGTAGCGGTGTGGAATATACTGTTGAAGGCGAAGGCATTGAAAGCTTTAGCTTTATTGACTATTACACATTGAGCCTCACCCCCACGGAAGATGTCAACATCGTCTTCACCAAAATCACCGATTCTCATGGTTGTGAGGCTGCCCTCGAACTGCCCATCAATATTGTTGTGAATCCTGTGGCCACCCTGCCCGAAATCAGCGGCGATGCCGAATTGGATGTGCGCCTCACACCTACAAGCACTTATACGATTGCCAATGATGTGGAAGTCGGCTATAGCATCGAGCCTGAAGAAGCCGGAGCACTGACACCTGCCAATGACGGCAAGTCGGTCCTCGTCACTTGGAGCGACACTTACAAGGGTGAAGTCATCTTGACTGCCACACCTATTTCGGAATGCAACAACGGCAACGGCACCTTCGATATCAAGGTGAAGAACTCCACCGATGTGAACGAGTACAGCATCAACGCCAGCCTCTACCCCAACCCGACCGATGGCAATGTCACTATTGTGGCTGAAGACATGCAACGCCTCACTGTGGTGAACGAGCTCGGCCAGGTGGTGTACGATGCCGAAGTGAATAACGACACGGAGACCTTGAACATGAGCCAGTTTGGTGCAGGTGTGTTCATGATTCGCATCTATACCGAAAACGGTGTGGGTGTCAAGCGTGTTAGCGTAATCAGGTGATTTTCTACATGAATTATCATCAATTGAACACGAATTGTCATTAATGAAATTCATGAATAATTCGTGGCAATTCATGTAAAACGAAAGAAAACGGCTGGCCCGATGGGTCAGCCGTTTCTCATTACAAGGTTATGAAAAAGAGATTTACTTTCGCTGTTGTCAGTCGCCAAGGCGTGTCAAACCACCGCGACCCGCTTTGTCTCCTTCCACGACAGGATTACCATAGTAACCAATATCGCCAGAGCCGATGATGGCGTACTTGAGCTTGGCGCTGACCCGCGCCTTGATGTCGCCTGAACCGGCAATGTTGGCATCAAGGTTCTCAATGTTGCAGGTCAGGACGATGTCGCCCGATCCGGCCACACCAGCCTCGGCTTTGCGCACCTGACCACTAACGACTTTCAAGTCGCCCGAACCAGCAATATAACAGCCTAACTCGTCAGAAATCAGTTCATTGCAAGCTAAATCGCCCGATCCAGCCACATTCAAATCAACTTTCTGAGTAGTGACCGTTTTATGGAAAACGATGTCGCCCGAACCGGCCACGTTGGCCTCAAATTTCTCCGCTTCCAACGGACTATTGGCGTTGAAAGTGCCACTGCCAGCAAGGTTGATAACCTCCAAACTCGGAGCCGTTACTTCGATAACAAATTTCGTGGCTTTCAAATTTTTGTTTTTGTCGTCCTTACATTTGCCCATGAGCAACTCATTGTCTTTCACTTTGATGTCGAGGTAGTCGAAAAGGTTTTCGTCCACACTGACGTTGCAGGAGTAACTGTCGGCAATCGTGAAGTTGACCGTTGCCGGCAGCGAAGTCGAGATTTCATTGAACGCGGTCACGTCGTAGGTGTGAGTAACGATGTTGCCATCGCCTTCGATGGTTTTGCCGCCGATCGTTTCCCCATCCAAATTGAGGGAACAGGCATTGAGCGTCATGCTGATGATGACCGCTGCGATGATTAAGATGTTTCTTTTCATTGTATGTTTGTTTTAATTGATTTGTAGTAAGACGGAGAATAGGTGAAAAAGTTACAGTCAAGTTTGATTTTTTAGGTTCCCGCTTCGCGGGAATGGAGTATTGTGTTAGGTATCAAACGGCGGCTTGTAACTTTAACGACTCGTAAGCTCTATAAGCCGCCGCAGGAAACAACTACTGTATACTCCATTCCCGCAGGGAATCTCCTACAGTTTTATCTCATCCAGTCCAATGCCGAGCAATTTCATCTTCTTGATCACTTCAGGCAGTTCCTTTTCGAGAAACTCCTCGCGCATCTGCTTGAGGACGATGTCCTTGGCCTCGGCGGAGATGAAATAGCCGATGCCGCGTTTGTTGTAGATGATGCCCGCAGCGGTCATGGTCTCGTAGGAACGCATGATGGTGTTGGGGTTCACGCCGAGTTGGATGCCGTAGTCGCGTACCGAAAGGATACGGTCGTCAGCTTTCAGCTCACCGCGCAGGATTTGCTCATAGAGCTGCGAGCAAATCTGCAAGTATATGGGTTTGTGTGCGTTGAATTCCATGGTTTAGTATTTTTGGGTCTTGATTTTACGATAAGTGAAGAAGAGCAGCAGGACGGTGATGATTATGGAAATGACCAAACTCCAGGTCATACAATTGACTAATGTATTTGCAATTTGTGCATCGCTGAATTCGTCAAATCTTTCAAGCCACAATTTCACTCGTTCACTTGAAACCGCAACAAGCCCAAGAACTGTAGAAATCAGATAAGAAATGCCGAGATAGCAGGCGAAGGTTTTACCAGCTTTGTGTTTCTTAAAGAGCATATTGCCCAACATAAAGATAGCAGACCACGAGATAATGCCCGTATAAAATGCAGTGCGAATCACACCCACGGGAAATATATCAGAGAATAATACACTTGCTTTACCAGTTTGCGCCACGCCACTTGTATCATCAATCATACGTACAATCTCACCGATTGTGTAAATACGTATTCGGCCTTCAAAACCTCCAAAGGGGAAAATCGACAAGAAAGCGTCAACTAAATAACCACCAAAGAACACGATGAGGGGTGTCACAATGGCGCAATAGACGAACATACTAACGAACTTCTCCAAAGAGGAAGCGGGCATCATGGCGAAACCTACACCCTCACGCGAGAGGTTGGCATTGCCATAAACCTTGGAAGGTACCATCATCATGGCCAACGCCGTCCATGTGCATAACATTCCGAAACGGACAGGTGGCATGGTTTCGGAACCGAAAAGCAGGTTGAAAATCCAAAAGATGGCGTTCAGGCAGCACCACACGATGAGCGAGGTACCGAAGTTGCGGATATACATCTTGCCGTCCTTCAGCAAGAGGTTCTTGAAACGATTTAAACTAAAAGTGTTATTCATGACTTGTTCCTCCTATTAGCTAAAGATTTGTTTGATAGTTTCCTTGTTTTTCATGACGGTGTTGAACAGCACCTCGATGCTGATTTTGCTGTCGAGGCCTTCGGGGTTGCGGGTCACGTTGACGTAGCCGCCAGGGATCATCTCGCTGTAGAGCGCGCTGTCGTCCTTCTCCATGCCGTAGTCGAAATAGAGCTTGTCGGTGATGTCGCGGAACGAGGCCTTGAGCAGTACCTCATCATGGTCGAGGATGATGATGGGGTCGATGAGGTTTTCCACATCCTTCACTTGGTGGGTGGAAATGATGATGGTGCGGTTTTCCGTGGCGTGCTTGGTGATGACCTGACGGAAAAGCGTCTTCGAGGGGATGTCAAGACCATTGGTAGGCTCATCGAGGAGCAGATAGTCCGTGTTGAGGGCCAAAGCCGTGGCGATGAGGCATTTCTTCTGTTGGCCGAACGACAATTCAGCGTACTTTCGCTGTGGATCCACGTCCATTTCCCTGCAAAGCTCGAAGAAAAGCTTCTCGTCGTAGTTGGGATAGAACACGCCCAACTCCCTTACATTATTAATAGGTGTACCCTCCGGGATGGCGAAGTCTTCCGAGATGAAGAAAATCTTCTGGAGGGTTTCGGGCAAGCGGTTGAAGGGCGCGATGCCGTCCACCTCGCAAGCGCCGTATGTGGGCTTCTGCAAGCCACTGATGAGTTTCAGCAGGGAGGTCTTCCCCACTCCATTTTCGCCCAACAGCCCGTAGATGTTACCCTTCTCGAAGCTGAGGCTGATGTTTTTGAAGACTGGCTGACTCTTGTAGCCGAAGTCTAAGTTGCTGATTGTAATCATGTTGAATTGTTTATTATTGAACTGTTTAACTTTTGATTTGTTCTTGTTTAATAGTGTATTAGTTGAATAGAACACTGCAAAAGTACAACAATTTTCATTACTGTCAAGAAAAAAGTGGATTTTTTTTCGAGAAAAATAAAAAAAATCGGTATAATAGACAAAAATGGTTGGTAAAACCATGCATAAATTGCTGAAAACAAATAAAATGCGGACTTTTAGATGAAATCGCTTTCATCAAAAGGATAATTGTTTATCTTTGTCAAGCAAGAATGATAAAAAGAATGCTTGTATTACAACAGATTACGCTATTGGGGGTTCTGAGGCATAAGAAGATTATCCTGCATATCACCAACCACTTTTAGCAACATTACCGCTCATAATCACTCTTTTCTGTCAGCATATTGGCCAACTTCCCTTCATCGGTAATCGTGAAAGGACAGGAGTTTCACTCAGAAGACAGATCGATAGATGGTAAATGCGCCCCTAAAAAAGAGAAATTATGGAACATATGGATCATCGCCAGATTGCCAATCCTCATTTTTAAGACCCCAAAACTCCAAATCCTCCGAAGGCGTTAGATCCTCTTCTTTTTCTTCCTCTTCATAAGACGTTCCTTGCATTTCCTTCAACCTAAAAGGAGATCCACTGCAGGCCTGCATAGCAAACATCACTGATGCAAATACCAAAGCAGACAAAAACCATCTGAACACTTTATTATTTTTCATAGCTACATAATTTATTTCTTTATACTCAATATCACACCCAACGCCACACCGAGGAAAGCGGCAAATAGCACCTGAAGAGTAGGCGGTAGTAGGAAAGTGAGGGTGTGCGCAGGATACCAGAACAAGGGAATCGTCTTGGCAAAAACAAAACCATACTGGATGTCCCAGTTGATTTTTTTCGAAAGTGCCTCACCGATATTCAACGGACTACTGAAAAAACCTTTCAAGGTACCACCTGTCTCGGCGATATGGATATCTGTGACTTTATGGAAAGTCATGAACACTGGGGCAAACAGGGTGTTCATCAGCACACTGACGCAAAGCGCAACGAAGAATTTGCCCCAGCTGAGGTCACCAGCAAACCATTCAGCGGCTTTTCCATTGAAATGGAAACCACCATCAAGAAGCTTTACGGTACCCGTCTTAAAGATGGTCATAGCCGAGGCAATAACCACACCCAACACACCCCAAACCAGCATTTTAGGCAACAGGCCAAATCCTTGCTTCAAATACACGCCTTCACGGATACGAAGGGCCAACATCTCTCCGAAAGTACCTAGAATAGCAAACTTGAAGAAACTCATCAACAAGCCGTGGTTTTTGGTGGTATCGTTGAACCAATCCCATGCGCCTGGGATGAAAGCGAAGCCACAAATCACAGCGGCCCAAATAACGATCGTGATGACATCAGACTTTTTCATTCCTTATTCCTTTTATCCAGTTCCTTGTTCTGCCAATAGCGTCCTAACAAGCACAGCAAACACAGGCCGCAAAGGATGCCGCCAAGCACAAAACCCGTCTGGTCCTCGCCTTTGACTACGTACAGATAAATGCCATAACCAAAGATGGCCAAATCCACAATGATGCTTAGGATATAGCCAATGGTGCGGTTGGTCTTGTCGGTCTTCTTCAGCAAAAGGTTATCGAGCAAAAAGGTGACGACGACTAAAGCTGCATAGACCAAGTAATAGGTTGCTTTTTCGGTAATCATATTGTTTTGTTTTACCATGACCGTTGACTATGACTATGACCGATTCCACGATAGGTGAAGCGGTCATAGTCATTGTCACAAGTCATAGTCAATTATTTTTCAATACGGATACGTGCATCCACAGCAACGACATTCTTCGGGTTGCCAAGCAACGGGTTGAGGTCCATCTCAGCAATCTCAGGAGCGGCCATCACCAAAGCAGCCACTCTCGCAATCTGTTCGGCATAGACATCAACATTGACGGGTTGCTGACCACGTACGCCTTGCAGAATCTTGTAACCGCGGAGCTTGGTGAGCATGTCTTTCGCTTCGGGTGCGCTGATGGGCACCAATGAGCTCTGCACGTCTTTCAGCACCTCGATGAAAATGCCGCCCAAACCAAAGAACACCTGATGGCCGAACTTGGCATCGCGAATAGCGCCGATATATACTTCTGTACCATCAAGCATAGGATACATTTCCACTGCATAAGTATCCTTGATGGCCATCAAGCGGTCGAACTCCTTGCCAACGGTCTCGATGTCGCGCACGTTCAAGGTCACACCACCGACATCCGACTTGTGGACGGGACCCACGACCTTCATCACGAGCGGATAACCCACCTCGTTCGCGAAGTCCAAGGCTTGTTGTTTCTTGTCGACGACGCGGATCTGCTTCTGCGCAATGCCTGCAGCATCTAACAATTCGTATATCTTATCAGGACCGATGTAACCGTTTTCGCAGCTGTCAATACACTTGCGGATGCGAGCGGTATCAATCTTAGGCATCTCCACGTTCTCGGGCTGCGGCTTCGGGGTGTTATAGACTTTGCAGATAGCATTACCGAGCACACATTCTTCCGGGAAGTTGATGCGGCCCTTGGCGATAAAGTCCTCGATTTCGCCCTTCACGTTGATGATGGAAGGCAGCACTGGGAAGATAGGCTTTTTGCACGTCTTCATCTTCTGGTCAAGCAGGTCATAGACCTCCTTGTTGCTGAACAATCCAGGCGAGCCGAAGATGACCACCGAGAAGTCGATGTCGGTGTACTCGTTTTCTACGGTGTCGATGATATACCCGAGTTGCTCAGCTGTACCAGTCGCAAGGAAATCGATGGGGTTACCCACGCTGGAGCCAGCGAAGAGCTTCTCCAACAAAGCAGGGCTGGCAGGATGTTCCTTCAATGAAGGCACTTCCATGCCGCCATTTGACAACACGTCGGTGAGCATCACTGCAGGACCACCGGCATGGGTAATAACGGCGCAACGTTTGCCCTTGATTTCGGGATGCATGAACACACCACACACCGTTGTCAGCTCCTGACGATTCTGGCAGCGCACAATGCCCGCTTTGCGGAACAAAGCATCAACCACGGCATCGTTGGTCGCCAAAGCGCCCGTATGCGACGAGGCGGCGCGGCTACCAGCTGCAGAGCCACCCGACTTAATGGCTGCAATATGGCATCCTTTGTTAATGAGGCTGCGTGAATGTTTAAGCAGTCGCTGCGGGTCGCCAATTTTCTCCATATAGAGCATGATGACATGGCTCGACCTCACTGGGTCGAAGGTCTCGTCCAAGTGTTCCAGCACGTCCTCGATGCCAAGCTGTGCACTGTTGCCCACTGCCCACACGCTATTGAATTTCAAACCGTTGCTCATGCCGTATTCCTTGATGAACACGGCGGTGGCACCTGAACCAGTAATGAAGTCAACGCCCTTAGGGTCAAGGGTTGGGATAGGCGTATCGAAACAGCCGGCATAGTTCACGTTGAGGAAGCCCGTGCAATTAGGACCAATGAGCGATCCACCAACGCTGTTGATGGTGTCGACGATATGCTTCTCGATAGCAGCGCCTTCAGCATTCTCTTCCGAGAAACCAGCACTGATGATGATGAAGCCTTTGCAGCCTTTCTCTTTGGCCAGCACGTCGACGGTCTGCGCGCAGAACTTGGCGGCAATGCAGATGATGGCGCATTCCACCTGTGGCAGGTCATCGACCTTGGCATAGCATTTCACGCCTTGCACTTCAGTCTCTTTGGGGTTCACTGCATAAACCGGGCCTCTGAAAGGACTCTCAAGAAGGTTTTTCAAGGCTTTTCCGCCGGGTTTGTGAATGTCTGACGATGCACCGCACACTACGATGCTTTGGGGATTTAATAATTCTTTTGCTATCATATTATTTAAGGTATTTGTTGCTTAAACATAATTTGCTGCAAAATTAGCCAATTTTGTTAAACGGACAAACAATCAATGGTTGTTTTGCATTCTTTCTTCACAATCAAGTAGCATTTGGTAATGGATTCTATTGAAAAGCCCCATCTTGCAAAGCAACTCAATATCTTCGTGGCTCATCCACATCACCGACTCTACCTCATCTTTTTGCACGCGTAGTATTTCGGCAGGCACATTGCTTTTTAACATGTAAAGAAACGTAAACTTATACTCGTAACGTCTGATTTTCACCAATTTGAGTTCACTCTTGGCCGCAGATAAGCCAATCTCCTCTTTCATCTCGCGTAACATAGCCAAAGCGAAGTCATACTCACCGCTCTTCACATGGCCAGCGGTTGTGGAATAATAATTACCCTTCTTTGGCGAAACTTTTTGAATCAGGTACTGGCCCTTGTCGTTATAGACATACACTGCCACAATGGGGATCATAAAACCAGGAGGAATGCGTTTCCCCCGTTCGATGGTCTGTCCGGTCAGCCTCATTTCACTATCGTACAAATCCAGAATCTCCATGACACTACAATCAAAAAGGTGCTGCAAAGATACGGAAAAATACAAAAAAGAAAGGCAACCCTTTCGGATTGCCTTTCAATCGGATTGCCTTTCAATTTTTTGACCGATGGTCAATTATTGCATGACAGTGACGCGCTTGACGGTCACGCCGCTCTCAGTGTAGACACGCACCATGTACATGCCAGCGTTGAACTGGGCCATGTTCAGGATGTAGCTGTCGGCATTGAGCTCGGTGTCGAAGACCACCTGGCCGAGGACGCTCACCACAGTGATGCGGCTCATGCCGTTGGCCTCGATCGTCACGTTGCCCTTAGTCGGGTTCGGGTAGAGGGCGACAGTGGCGCCGTTCTCGTCGATACCCGTCATGTGGCCGGTCACGTAGTTGACCGAAGGATCGTCGAACGACAGTGCAGGATCGGACTCGCAGCCATCCTCATACTCGGCACGCACCTGGTAGTAGTATGTACCAACTGCCTCAGGCGTGTCGATGTACTCGTAGTAGGTCTGGCCGGCAACAGCGGCTACCTCGCCAATCATGACGTAGGTGTCGTTGTCGTCCGAACGGTACACGTTGTACTTCACAATCTCCGAACGGTTCATGAAGCTCAGGTCGGCGGGCTTGCTCACCACCTCGGTGTGGCTCAGCGTCATGTTGCCGGTCACAGGCATTGCAGGAGCAGGCTCGATGGCGATGTTCTCAACCGTGCCCTTGGCCTGGTTGGTCACGAAGCCGCGAATCATCCAGCCGTAGCCAGGCAGACCGGCGCTGGCAAGGTCTTGCCATGCGTTGCCGTCGAGGCTGATCCAGCGGTTGTTCGGGTCGCCCGTGTCGGCGCAGGCTGTGGCCGGGTGCTCACCCTGTTCGGCCATCACAATCCACAGGTTCTGGGTGCCGTCGATTGCGACAGGCGTGTCCAGAGTGACCTCTTGGAATTCGTTGCCCGTAGGAGCGAAGGTCTGGTTGCTGTATGCAGTACCAGGGGCTGTCGTTCCACCCAGGTAGACCGTGACGGTTATCGGGTTGGTGTTGTAGCTGTTCTC
>ONFO01000017.1 GCA_900317155.1 uncultured Bacteroidales bacterium | reverse complement strand
CGTCAAAAGGGACGAAGCCTATCAACGAAACTACATGATATTTACTCCTACATAAAAAAACTTTCAAAAAGCCATTGCTAATTCATAAGAATAGATAGAAAAATCTTATTACTTTTGCCGAAAAATAAGAATCAAAGCAAACGAATAATACTAAACAATGAAAAAACTACTCTATTTACTTATGGGAGTGCTACTGATGCTGGGCGTCAGCTCCTGTAGTGGCTTTGGTAACGAGGATAACTTCGACGCGACGTTGTTGTATGGCCGTTGGCAGGAAGGCTCTGTGTTTGAACGCTATGACGAAACTGGCATGGGTGCCACTTGGGATGCAAGCGATGATATAGAGGAAGAGGAAGCCCAGCTTTTCAAATGGTCATTGGAAGGCTCGACGCTCGTTCATGAACATATTGGGACTTTTGTCACCGTTCCTAAAGTGTATACTGTAACTACGTTGAATTCCAATAACTTGACCTATCGTGATGATTACGGTAAGACACATTATTTTTCTAAAGTGAACTAAGCGTTTCAAGCATGTAGTTTTCTTCAAATAAATGGATTATACATGAAAAAAGCACTGAAAATCACGGGTATAACTTTGGCATCCCTTGTCGGATTGGTGCTTGTTGTTGCTGGCATTGCAGCAGCGATGATTACTTCCTCGGGTAGACTCACCAAAATGGTCAGAAAATACGCACCGCAGTTTGTGAACTGTGAGATGCAGTTGGGCAAGGCTGATCTTACCTTGTTCAAGACCTTTCCCAATGTAGGCATTGCAATCGAGAATGTCGCGCTTATCAATCCGATGGCGGGCTCACCTTCCGATACCTTGGCCAACATCGACAACCTTATTGTTGTTGTGGATGCCAAGAAACTCCTGAATGAGAAGGAAATCATTCTCAGGCGCTGCATTCTTGAGGACGCTTTTGTCAACCTCTATACGGATTCTATTGGCAACAGCAACCTCAATGTTTTCAACTCAAATGATGATGATACAACTCATACTTCTTTTGATTATCTGGTTGACATTGAGGAAGTGAAACTGAAGAATTCCACTTTGCTGTATTCTGATGACCGCAATGGAATGGTGGCTCAAGTCAAAGGCCTCAATCTCGATTTGAAAGGCAATATGCAAAATCAAGACATCAGCGCAAACCTGACCTTGAAAGCAGATGATTTGAATCTGAAGATGAAAGCTATCAAAATGGCATTGAAATCGTTGAATCTGGATTTCGATGGCGATGTCACAGAGATGAATCAGATTACAGGGGTTTTGAAATTGGGCACTCCGGGCATTTGTCTGGATCTCAAAGAGCCTTATCTGAAAAACGATACGTTGAGTTTGAATCTACCGCTTCAGTTGAGTTTGAAGGACAAAGCCGCCCATTTGGATCAAGCGCAAATCGGATTAAATAGTTATCTAATTGATTTGGGAGGCGATGCTGGAATGGCTGAGAATGGTGATTACAATCTTGATTTGAACTTGAATACCAATACCTTGCTCATAGAGGATGTGTTGACCTACTTACCAGAACGCATTCAGCAGCGGCTGAGTGATATTAATTATTCCGGCAAGTTGACGCTCAATGCGGTCGAGGTGAAAGGCATCTACAACGACAGCCTCATGCCCGTGATATCGGCTAAAATCCAAACCGACAATGCCACGGTCAACGTTCCGCGTCTGCCTTATCCGTTTACAGCTGTCAATCTGGATGGCTTGCTGGATTTGGACCTCAACGAAAATACGGGTAGTGTAGAAGTCAATAGCTTGAATGCCAAATTCAACCGCAGCGACCTTAATCTAAAAGGCACGATCAAGGACTTGTTGGGTGACATGCGTTTCAAATTCAACGTGAAAGGGGATGTGCCGATAAATGATTTGAAAGGTTTTCTGCCTAAGAACCTCAAGTTGGACGGTCGTACTGACCTTAACTTGGATGCCAATTTCACACTGAAGCAACTGATGAAGACCCTGAAAGACTACAACCTCAACCGGCTTGTTGCCAAAGGAAAGTTGAAAGTCAAGAATTTTGCATTCGATATGGATACCATTCATGCAACGGCACCTATGCTTCATCTGGGACTCACCTTGCCTGCCTCGGCAAAGGAAAGGGGGCGTAGGGGAGGCTTTGTATCCCTTGCTTCCGATGTGTTCCAGGCCCGAATGGGTGAAGGCATTCGAGCCGATGTGAAGGATTTTGCCGTTGATGTGAGTGCCGACAATATCAAGAAGGGAATGGAAAAGATGGACCTGAATGCCGACCTGAAGTTCGGCCATTTGGATTTGAAGTATGATAGCATTTCGGCACAAATCAACCGACCCTCCGTTAGTTTCGTTACTCAGCCTACCAAACATTCAAAGGGGCTGAAGGCACATGTCGTCTTCAACAGCAACGAACTGGATGCCGCCATGGGCAAGAGTTATGCTTTGAACACGAAGTCATTGAAAGTGGATGCGTCAGTGGATCAAAACAAAGACAAGAAAGATTTCCTGAACCAATGGAATCCGTTGGCCGACTTTATGCTTAACAATGCCGTGGTGCAGGTGTCGGGTCTCGATGAAGAAATCCGCATCAACAACATTGATTTTCTCTTTAATTCCGACGAACTCGATTTCAAGAAGAGCACCTTCCGCATTGGGCAGTCCGACATGAGCCTGCAGGGTAGCGTCATTGGTGTCAAGAAGTGGATAGAAGACCATAAGAATTTGATGAAAGGTGAGATGCAACTCACTTCCAATCTTATGGATATCAACGAAATCATGGATTTGACCAGCGGCCTTGGTGCTTCGCCTTCATCCGAGGGCTCAGCAACCGAAACCAATGATAATGGCGAAGACAATCCGTTTATGGTTCCTGAGGGAGTCGATTTCAGCTTCATCCTAAACACAAAGAAAGCTTTGTATGACAATTTTGACCTGAACAACCTCAACGGAACGCTCACGGTGAAGGATGGTAGCTTGATTTTGCAGGAAATCGGTTTCACCAACAAGGCTGCCGAGATGCAACTTACGGCCATGTACCAGTCACCACGGAAGAACAACCTCTTTTTGGCCATGGACTTTCACCTGCTCAATGTGCAGATTAACGACTTGTTGCACATGATTCCCTATATCGATACGTTGGTGCCTATGCTGAAGACCTTCGATGGACAGGGTGAGTTCCATCTTGGGGCTGAGACCAATCTCAAGTCGAACTACGAGCCCAAGATTTCCACCTTGCGTGCCGCTGCCGACATTGAGGGCAAGAACCTGACGGTGAATGATAAATTCACCTTTACGAAGATTACCGACATGCTGAATGTCAGCACCAATGGCGAGTACCGTGTCGACAGTCTCGATGTGCAACTCACGGCATTTAAGGATGAGATCGATCTGTGGCCTTCGCAGATTGCCATCGGAAAATACAAGGTTACGGTTGACGGACGTATGACGCTTGACAAGAACGGTGAATACCATCTCTCAGTGACGCAGTCGCCTTTGCCAGTGAGATTGGGATTGAAGATTTCGGGACCATTCAACAAGTTGGAATACAAGCTTGAAGACTGCAAATACCCCAATCTTTACAAACCCAACAAACGCAGCGACCGTGAGCAATTGTATTTCGAGCTGAAGAAGAAGATCGCCGACCGTTTGAAGGCAAATGTGAGGTAAATGCTTTCGTTTTGCCTGTAGGGCTGTCACATCGTAGCCGCCGCTGTGTCGTTTTTATCGAGCGGCTGCCGTAGTACGACAGCCCTACAAGCTCATGTTTATCGAACCACAAATTTCCGTGTTTCGCCTGCAAAGGTGATGAAATACATTCCAGCAGGCAATGATTCAATATTAATTTGTTGTGTTTCGGTGGTGATGTTGCCTTGCAGCAGAGTTTGTCCCATGAGGTTGGTGATTCGGTATTCGGTTTGTCCCGTTGTAGGGCTGTCACATTGGGGCAGCCGCACAAACAAAATGCCGTTGGCGGGATTGGGATAAACCACAAAAGTCCCTGAGCCTGCCGAAGGGTAGTCCTCTATGCCGTTGTGCAGTTGTTCATACACCTCGTCGCAATCCCTGTCTCCGTATTTAAAGATCAGTTCGCCCTCCACCCAATAGCAACGCATGCCTTCCACACGATAACCTTTTCCTCGATTCATCAGCCTTTCGGGGAAGAAACTGGTGAGGTGGCCGATGCCACACACGATGTCGCCACTGAAAAGGTCATTGGAGTCGCTCACATGAAGCATCCGATAGGTTCTGCCTTCATATTCGTAATTCTCTACGGCGTCCACATGCATGGTGAGGCTTTCAGTTCCAACCTTGATTTCCCATTCGTCGCCGACGTTGGCATTGAGGTTGTAAAGTGTAGTGAACTCATCCAACTCATTGTTCCACCAATAGACGAAGCCGTTTTCCTCATAGATGTATTCGTGTGATATTTCAGTGACGGTATCGCGGTCGTAGTGTGTGTTGCTGCGCACGATTACCTTAGGTCGCTTGCCTTGCATGACGGTGTCGCCTGTGCATTCCAAGTGTTGGTAGGTGATGCTGCCGTCGTCGTTGAGGATTTCGTAGTACCATTCGGAGCCTTCCAACTCAATGCTGTTCAAACTGGTTTGTCCCCAGCGTAGGGGATAATCGGGGATGGTGCAGTAGGCGACGCGGTCGACATAGGCCCAAACTTTGTTGGAAGATGATGTATGCTGTTTGTCTGCATGTACGCTTACCCAAGCATAGTAGTTTTCGCCGTTTATTGTCTTACGAAAACCGATATAATCTTCCAAATAGGTCGTATCAATGAACATATATTGCCATGGATAATTTGGGGTAAGCCAGTAATGTATGGATGGATAGACTTCGTCGGATGGGACGATGGAATCGCTGTCATATGCCTTATAACGATGTTCCCAAGACGATATCATGTCAATGGCAATCTCACCAGTTGAGCGCCATGATAGAAACACCTTAAAATCAATAGCTCCATCTTGGTCGAAATCAATTTTAATTGTGTCATGAGGGTAAGGAGCGCTAACCCAAGACACGCATAGGTCTGGTTCAAAGTCGGTATAGATGATAGGTTCCTCTTCGATAAAGTTGGTGAAATAGTTCCAACCCTCGGCGTTTTGGTAGGCTTCTGTGCAACCAAAAGGAATATGTATTGGGGTGCTTGTGTCGTATCCATCGAAAGCGAATGGATATAAATCGGTAGTATTAAGTGTAGGAGGCATCCTGTTTGGAGAATAAATCTCGTTGAAAGAAGTATTCTTAAATGCCAGTTCATCAATTTGAGTAAGCGAAGCGGGTAATCTTAATGCTCCTGTCAGATTGTTGCAATCTAAAAAAGCGATGCTTTCGATAGTAGCCACAGATTCTCCCAAGACAAGCTCTGAGAAGTTGTTTCCAGAAAAAGCAGCACCAACAATAAGGTTTACAGAATTCGGTATGACGAGAGTTCCAGAAAAATGGCAATTCGCAAAAGCACAATTCTCTATTGTGGAAAGTGATGAAGACAGTGTCAAATTGCCAGTAAAACCACATCCATAAAACGCATGATTCCCTATTTCCGTCACGGAATTGGGCATGGTCAAGGATCCTGAAAAACCGCTTGCATAAAAAGCCATCGAGCCAAGGGTTTCCAATGATTCAGGAAGAGCAAGGGAACCCGAAAAAGGGTTATAGGCAAAAGCTCCATCTTCAATAATCCTAACAGAATTGGGAATTGTCAAAACACCGCTGTAGTCCATAGCATAAATAGCCTGCTGGCATATGATCTCAATGCCTTCAGGAATTGTGCTTGTCTTGCATCCCACCACCAACGCATTGTCTTCTCTTCTGATGATGGTGTTGCTTTCCGAATAGTATGTTGGATTTACTTCTTCCATTGAGATAGATTCCAAAAACACACAAGCCCCAAATGCTCTTGGAGTGATATGGTTTACAGTGTTTGGCATAAAAACAGATGTAATAATGCACTCCCAAAAGGTGTTGGAATCAATGGCGGTTACGGTATAATTCGTGTCATTATAAGTAACAACAGAAGGGATAATGATTTCTCCTTCCGGCTTTACAAATCCATAATAATAATCTCCCTCGAACCAAGTGTTACCTTCTTGTCGGCAAGGGTACGTCAAGATTACGGTGTGTGCTTCCGCATCAGTAATGCGGTAGTATAATGTTTGCCCCGATTCGCAAACTGCCGAGAAATCATACTGATTTTGAGCAAATCCACCCATGGCCAAGGCCATTAGAACTGTAATTGTAAGTAAACTTTTCATGGTATTTTAGGTTTTTATTATTTGATTCAAAGATTTAAGATTCATAGACTCAATATTTCAATTGAACAACTGAATAACTGAACAACAGACAACTATATCGAATTGATAATTTCTTCAAAACTCCGCTCGTCCTCCAAGCCGTTCATCTTCTCCTGTTTGATGCGCGACTTGCGCCGGGCGTAGGAGTTGGTTTGCAGGTTCATCAGGATGGAGATGACTTGGTTGCTGAAACCTTGCTTGGTGAGGCAGCAGATTTGCAGGTCGCTCTTGGTGAGTGTGGGGTACTGGTTCAGCAGCCGTTTGGTGAAGTCGCTGTAGACCTTGTCGATGAGCGTCACGAAGTCGTCCCATTCTGTTTCCTTCAGGTCGAAGTCGAGGGTTGAGGCGGTGATTTGTTCGGTGAGGGCGAGGGCGGTCACATACACCTTGTTTTTCTTCAGCTCCAGCTCCAGTTGGTTTTTCATTTCTTCGGCTTTCAGTTTGGCGTTCAGCGTTTTTTGTCGCAGAAGCAGCAACACTACGGCCAAGGCCACCACCAAGCCGCCGAGGATGAGATAGAGATAGAGACTCTTTAGTTTCTGTTCGGCTTCGAGGTTGATTTTCTGCATCTGGAGGTCATATTCCGCCTTGATGCGTTGCATTTGCTCGCTGCGGTGGGTATGGTTGGCCTGCATCATGTTCTCGTTAAACAGCTCTTGACATTCAAGGGCTTGCTGGTAATCTCCAGCCAACTGATGGATGAACGCCAGGCTTTGATAGGCCGACATACGCACGCCTGCCATCTCGTTATGGGTGGCTTCGGTGAGGTGGACGATGGCGAGGCTGTCCTGCTCCAGATAATAGTAGGCCAAGCCCAAAGTCAGTGGGCCATCGCCTTGTGCGCCGTTGGCCAAGGCTTGACTGACGCGTTCAATTACTTGTTCATAGTCTTCTTTTACCAACAGCACGTCGCGGCTTGATTCCAAAAGGATTTCGTTTTCCATCGTTTTGTCGTTCAGAGCCTTGGCTAGTCCAAGAGCTTCCTCATAATGTTGCTCCGCCGCATCGATGTCGCCCAGCGAGGCAGTAGCCCGCCCGCAGTTGCGCAGGGCATTCATTAATAAAGTGGAATCGCTGAGTTCACGAGCCAGTGTGGCGGCATCTTCATGTAGGTGTAAGGCTTCGTCGAAGAGCTCGTGCTTCCAGTAGCAGAAGCCGAGGTTGTCCTCGGTTTGCGCTTTCAGCCGTTGCACTTCAGGCTTTGCTTGATTGCAGTGATCAATGGCAATCAGTGCTTGGCTGAACGATTCGGCAGCGCTTTCCGATTGTTTGGCGGCGCGTTGTTCGAGGCCTTGCTGGTAGTATGTTTCCGCTTCTTTGAGCCATCGCGCCTTGTGCTGGCATGCTGTGAGACCTGCCAGCACAAGGAACGCACATATTATACATCGTGTTTTCATTGTTTCACAAATTTTGCGGTTTGTTCACCCACATTGATGAAATACATGCCCGCGGGCAGGTTTGCGATGTCAATCTGTTGGGTTTCAGCATTAATTGAACCTTGCAGGAGGGTTTGTCCCATCAGGTTGGTAATTCTGAATGATGAATTCGGAATGCTGAAATGCGAAGCATTCGACGTAGTCAATGTTGAATGCTGAATGGTGAGGACGCTATTTGTCGGGTTGGGATAGACAGTGAAGGTTCCTGAGCCTGTCGAAAGGCCGATTTCTTCCATTCCATGAAGTTCGCCATAAATTGCATCGCAGTCTTCCTCGCCGATTTTAAATATCAAGTTGCCGTCAATCCAATAGCAACGTATGCCTTCCACGCGGAAGCCTTTGCCTTGGTTCATCAGCCGTTCGGGGAAGAAACTGGTGAGGTGGCCGATGCCGCACACGATGTTGCCGCTAAAAAGGTCTTCGGGGTCGCTCACTGTCAGCATCCGATAGGTGTAGCCTTCGTATTCGTAATTCTCTACGGCATCCACGTGCATGGTGAGGCTCTCCGTGCCGACCTTGATTTCCCATTCGTCGCCCGCGTTGGCATTGAGGTTGTAAAGCGTGGTGAACTCCTGCAGATCCTTGTTCCACCAATAGACGATGCCGTTTTCCTCATAGATGTATTCGTGCGTCACTTCGATTTCTTCGCGGTCGTAATGCGTGTTGCTGCGCACGATTACCTTAGGTCGCTTGCCTTGCATGACGGTGTCGCCTGTGCATTCCAAGTGTTGGTAGGTGATGTCGCCGTTGTCCCACTCGATTTCGTAGTACCATTCTGAATTGTTTGGGTGTGGTGAGGGTGGGACTGGGGGAATGAAACCGCTGATATCGAAGGTAAAGCCTTGGTAAAAATTGTTGCCACCATCTGGGTCGTCGTCTTGGATGAAGGTACCCGTTTCACTATCAGTCTGGACAGCAACCACGAGGGTTGATCCAATCACAGCGGCTTGTGGATAAACGAACTCGTTGAGTGTCCACATAAAGTCGTCACTAAGATGAATTTTGGGAAACCATTGAAGTCCACCGTTAGGGGAATAGCTGCCGAAGAGTTTAAAGTAAAGATTGCCATTATAATCCATATTGTTTGGATCCAAGGCAATCCAAACAGCTATTAGGTCATCGTCGGTATTTGGCACCTTGCAGAGGACAGGCATGGCCACTGGACCACAGTTATAATCGCCGTGTAAACCTAAAAAGAGGGTTTCTCCTTCGTCAATGTAGCCAAAAAATTCAGTCCATATCTCTTGCAAAGGGTTGTACCAGTTATAGTAGTTGCTAAAGCTGTTGTACCAGCTATTATAGAGTTCGAGTATGTAATCAGTGTTCATGACAAAGGGCTGGCCAGGAGTGGGGGGTGGGGTCTCACCATGGTAAGGCAGGCTTTCGCTCCAAAATGCAACACCGCCAATGCTTGGATCGTAGTTTCTTGAACCAGGTTCACCAGTGGTGCAGTTAAACTCGTAGGCAAGACAGAGCTCATCGTTGGCTCCCCAGACACAGGAGGTCCAACGCGGATACATGAACCAAGTGTCGAAAGTAGTGTTGATGCCAGGATGATGGTAGAATACCTTTCTTTCCCATGTTTCACCATCGTCATAGCTGTAGATAACCATACCGTCGCTCCAAGGGTTGTTGACAACTAAAGCGAGGCAGTTGTCTTCGGTGGTCTCCATCCAATAGCAGATGTGGTTGCCCCAAGCAACACCATATTCAGGACCCATGTAGGGAAGAACGATGTTTTCTTTGTCCCAAGTTTCGCCACCGTCCATCGAACGGAAGTAAATGATGGGCATGTTGACGCCTTCAGCACCAGGAACACCAAAATTACTATTGGCAGTGGCAACCACGTGGATGATGTCACGGTTGGCTCCCGAGGTCATTACATTGGGGCAGCGAGGATTGTATGTGGGGTCAAGGTAACTGACAGCAGGGACACTGTTAGGGGTTATGTTGTCTTTGTCCTCCACAATGTACAAGCCACACATGGATTCAGTTTGGGCAGCAACAACAATACTGTTTTCCTGATAGCGGGCGATGGAACCGAAACTGGTTTTTTCAATTTCTATACGTCCATCTGATGGAATCCATTCGTCAAGGTTGGAGTCGTAAGTGCCGATGCCGGTACCACAATCGCTGAGGCTCTCGCTATTAGCCATGTTGTAGGCAAAGTTGACTTTCCCGTCAGGCCAAACGATGGTGCGGTTGATATTGCTCCAGTTGGTCTGCCAATCGTTGACCGTGTAGTCGAGTTCGCCGTCGGAGCGGGTCTTGTTGAGTTCGCTTTGCTTGTTCTTTAAGCTTTCCATGTCTTTGGTGACTTGACTGGTAGCGACTTTATTCTTAGCGTCGTTCTTCGACACCTTACTCACTTGTGAGTGGCCCATTGTGGCTACCAACAAGATTAATGCTATGGTAAATAACTTTTTCATGGTATTAGGTTTTTAATGGTTTATTTTACAACAAATTTCGTGGTTTGTTCACCCACATTAATGAAATACATGCCCGCAGGCAGGTTTGCTATGTCAATCTGTTGGGTTTCAGCATTAATTGAACCTTGCAGGAGGGTTTGTCCCATCAGGTTGGTAATTCTGAATTCGGAATGATGAATGAAGAATGCTGAATGATGAATGGTGAGAATGCCGGTGGTTGGATTGGGATACACCACGAAACTATCCCCATGAGTTTTCCCCACGCCTTGCAGTTCGCTATGGATGGCATCGCAGTCCTCTTCACCGTTGTGATAGAGCAAGGCACCTTCCACCCAATAGCATCGGAGTCCATCCACGCGGAAGCCTTTGCCTTGGTTCATCAGTTTTTCAGGGAAGAAACTGGTCATGTGGCCAAATCCGACGACAATGTCGCCGTTGAAGATGTCGTTTGCATCGCTGATTTGCAGCATTTTAAATGTTCCCCCTTGATATTCGAAGACATCCACATGGTCCACGTGAACGATGATGCTCTCCGTGCCCACCTTGATTTCCCATTCGTCGCCTGTTTCAGCGTTATAGTCATAGAGCGTGGTGAATTCCTGCAATGTATTGTTCCACCAATAGACGATGCCGTTTTCCTCAAGGATATATTCATGGGTCACTTCGTTAATGGTATCGCGGTCATAATGCGTGTTGCTGCGCACGATGACCTTGGGGCGTGAGGTGCCGATGGTAGTGTCGGAGGCGTATTCGAGATGCTGATAGGTGGTGCTGCCATCATCCCACACGATTTCATAATACCATTCCGACTGCAAAGGAAATTCAATCTCTTTCGTTACATAATGCAAGTCGATTTCAAATTGGTTGATGTATAAACCTATATAGTTAGATATAGCTCTTTGCCATTCGTATAACTCTGATTCATAGAATAGGGTTTGTCCTGAAAAAGTGTCCCATATCCATTCACCATTGTTTTTCTTTTTGAACGATACGATGAGCTTTTGCTCCTCATCGTTGAAGTCATAAATGATCTTATGGTTGATGTTCCAAACCTCGTTTTCAGCCGACCACGAGCCTGTTTGATATTCAACCACACGGTTCTTATTGTCATAAACGTAATGGATAAGGCTCGAGTTGACCCATTCTCCGTCGATGAAGGTTTGGGTGATGATGCTATCCGTCTTATTGCTTGAGGTGTAAGAATAGGTTTTTAGTGTGTGAGCTGTCAGTTCGCCCGCACTGTTGAAAGTCTCATTTTCGACGGTCAAGGGTTGGATTCGTTGGTTGTAATGGTTTGTGGTTAGAGTCCATTTGGAAACATGACCTTCGCTTGTGTTATAGTGTACAACTGAGTCTGTTCTGGTTCGGTTTCCGTCAGAATAGACGTAGAAATGCCTTTGGGTGTAGCCTTCAAAGTAGATGTAATCGTTATAATAGAATTCCTTTTCTATCAGTCTCATTTCGTCATCATAATAGTAGTAATAATGGCTAATGTATGAATCCCCGGCTCCATCGCGATCAACACTAGAGTGTTCGATTTTGTTGTAGTTGTTATAGCCAAAATTGTAACGTTCTGTCATCAATGGATGTCCGCCAAAAAAGGAAAGGAAGGAGGAGGGGCGAGAAGGGAAATGTGCAAAATTGTATTGGGTTGAAACGATTCCAGGAAATGAGAAGTCCGTCATTATGCCTTCATTGGAATAGACGAAATTAGAGGGGTATTCATTTGTGACTTGGCCAGAGGCATTATACTTTCTTCCAACAATATGGTCAGGGAAAGCGATTTCATCGTCAATTATTGCTATACAATCAAAATAGGCAGTAAGAGTGGTATTATGTTTTAGGGTGAAAGTATATTCTTGGTCAAAAGAAACAACGGATCCACATTTCCAATAACCGAAAGTATGGCCTGGACTGGGTGTGGCACGCACGGTTGCAGTTAGTTCGTCGCAATTTTCAGGAATGGAGACCACTTCGGCAGAGCCGTATTCGGGGTTGTTGACATCAACTGTTAGCAAGGGTGCTCCTACGAAAATGCCTTCCAAGTTAGTAAATCGGCTCCAATCTTGGCTCATCTGGAATTGGTCGATGGTAAGGCAACTGACAAATACTGGAATGTCGGTGGGAACATTATGGAATATACTGCGATCCTCATAATAAGGGTTGCTTGGAATATGTTCGGCGAATGGTGGTGCTGGAGTTTTGCAGTGGATGGATTGCAAACCTATACAATCTTCAAAAGCACTATATTGTATGGTATTGACGGAAGCGCCGATGGTCAATGAAGAAAGCCCCGAACAGCCCATGAAGGCATAGCCACCGATGAAAGTGCATTGGTCGGGGATGACAAGGTCGCTGGAGAGTCCCGTGCAGTACCAAAAAGCTTCATAATCAATTCTCCTAATGCTATTAGGGAGTTCAACAGATGAAATACTATAGCACCTCCCGAATGCATTGTCGCCAATGGAAACTACGGTGTAGGTTATACCTTCGTGTTCGACAAATTCAGGGATGACAAGGTCTCCTTCAGGTTGTGCATAGTCATCCCAGCCTGCAGGATTGTTGTTTGGAAATGTCACTTTCACTTCTTGGTTTTCCTCGGAGAGAATACGGTAATACAAAGTCTGCCCCGATTCGCACACGGCAGAGAAATGGTAATTCTGTGCGAAGGAACTTATTGCCAGCACCACCATAATTAATGATGTGAATAACTTTTTCATGGTCGTAGATGTTTTTGATTGTTGATAATACCTTTTTTAATCCGTTCATGAACTTTCGCCTACATCGTTCTGATGTCTGCAACGCAAAAGTATAACAATTCTCAAGACAAAAAACCAATTGTCAAGCCCCTAAGAGGCCTTGTCTATCAATCCGCAAAGATAATAAAAAATAAACGATTGGATTTCAAATTGTTGTAAAATTGAAATCCAACCGTTGTCTATGTGGTTGTCTATGTTGTTAAGGGATTGCTTCGCAAGAAACATATCAAAACCAAAAACAAAAAAAACTCCCAAAAACTGAATTTTGAGAGATTTTGAAAATGATTTTTCTCGGATTTGGCTACGCCGAAGGCAGAGCCTTTCTTGCCAGAGGCAATCCTAATACTACCAGTCCGAATCCCAATCGGTGCTTCCGCTGTCCCACGAGTCATTGCCACTGTCCCAGTTGCTGTCGCTGTCCCAGCCGGAATCGTCGCTATGGCTCCCTGAATCGTACCAACAAGACTCTTCGAACGATTTACCCGTATGGTGGTAGGTTTGGTAGTCCTTTGCATTTTTGTCCGTGATGTCGGGGTCGTCATAGGATTTGAACCAATCGTCTTGCCCTTTGTCGTAGTAATACCATGACGAGCCTTGATGGTAGTATTGTGTACCGTTGTAGTTGTAGTAGCCGTTAGGAGGTGTGTTGTCAAAAACGGCCATTAAGATGCCCATGGCAAAAAAGATAATGACGGCAATCAGGCAGCCTTTTCTCCTCTTTTTCTTACTGTCTACTAAAGGCTGCTGCGGGCTGCTTGCAGGACGGTTGCCTTTCTGGTCGGCGATTTCCGCCTTTAGGCGCTGGTACAATTCATTGACGGCATACTTCTCGTCGGCACCTTGATAGCGGATGGCACGTTCTCCAGTCGACTTGTTCTTGTAAACCACAAAGTCGCCATTGCCGTCTCTATAGATACCGAAAGCCTTGGGCTCGGTGATGTTCTTGCCGATGAAAAACCTGGTGATTTCTTCTGGCGGTAGATGGTGCGCCACATACCATTTCTGCAGCTCTTCGATGGTCTTGGGCTGCTCAGCGGACGTACGGTTAGCACCCGAGAGCGGAGCGCCGCAATTCGGGCAGCGCTCCTTTGTCTCGTCAATCATCGCCCCGCAGAAATCACATTTGACTTGCATAGGTTTTATTTCTTCGGCTTCAATTCATCGAAAATCATCGTACGCAGGTTCTCAATCGGGACGCGTACTTGGGCCATCGTGTCGCGGTCGCGGACAGTGACGGTGTTATCGACCAAGGTGTCGTTATCCACCGTGACGCACATCGGCGTGCCGATGGCATCCTGTCTTCTGTAGCGCTTGCCGATGGAGTCTTTCTCCTCGTACTGGCACATGAAGTCGGCCTTCAGCGAGTCGATGATTTCGCGGGCCTTTTCCGGCAGACCGTCTTTCTTGACTAACGGCAGCACAGCAACCTTATAAGGTGCCAGGATGGCCGGCAGCTTCAGTACCACGCGCTCCGAGCCGTCTTCCAACTTCTCCTCGGTGAAGGCGTTGCTGAACATGGCGAGGAACATGCGGTCGAGGCCAATGGAGGTCTCGATGACGTAAGGTGTGTAGCTCTCGTTGGTGTCGGGGTCGAAGTATTGGAGTTTCTTGCCCGAGTATTTGGCGTGGGCCGAGAGGTCGAAGTCGGTGCGGCTGTGGATGCCTTCCAGCTCCTTGAAGCCGAAGGGGAAGTCGAACTCGATGTCGGTGGCGGCGTTGGCGTAGTGGGCCAGCTTCTCGTGGTCGTGGAAGCGGTATTTCTCAGCGGGCAGGCCCAAGGAGAGGTGCCAAGCGAGGCGTTCCTGCTTCCAGTGCTGGAACCATTCGAGCTCCGTGCCGGGGCGGACGAAAAACTGCATCTCCATCTGCTCGAACTCGCGCATACGGAAGATGAACTGACGAGCCACAATCTCATTACGGAAGGCCTTTCCGGTCTGAGCGATGCCAAACGGAATCTTCATACGGCCGGTTTTCTGCACGTTGAGGTAGTTGACAAAGATGCCTTGTGCCGTCTCGGGACGCAGGTAGATGGTGTCGGAGCCGTCGGCAACGCTACCCATCTTGGTGGCGAACATCAGGTTGAACTGACGCACGTCGGTCCAGTTACGGGTACCACTGATGGGGCAGACAATCTCCAGGTCGAGGATGAGCTGCTTGATGGCGTCGAGGTCGTTACGTTCCATGGCGCCATACAGGCGGTGGCTGATTTCCTCGATTTTGGCCTTGTGTTCGAGCACGCGCGGGTTGGTGGTCACAAACTGTTCCTCGTTGAAGGCATCTCCGAAGCGCTTGCGGGCTTTCTCCACCTCTTTATTAATTTTCTCCTCGATCTTGGCCATATAGTCCTCGACGAGCACATCGGCACGATAGCGTTTTTTCGAGTCGCGGTTGTCGATGAGCGGGTCGTTGAAGGCGTCGACGTGGCCCGAGGCCTTCCAGGTGGTGGGGTGCATGAAGATGGCGGCGTCGATACCGACGATGTTCTCGTGCATCTGCACCATGGCCTTCCACCAGTATTCGCGGATGTTCTTCTTCAGCTCCACGCCATTCTGTCCGTAATCGTAAACGGCTGACAATCCATCATAAATCTCGCTCGAAGGGAAGATAAAACCGTATTCCTTCGCATGAGCGGTTATTTTCTTGAAAAAGTCTTCTTGGTTCATTATTGTTAATTATTTAAAATTCAAAGATTTAAAATTTAAAATTTAAGATTCAAAGGTTCAAAATTCAACATACCTCAAACCTCATTCAGCATTCAGCATTCAAATAATCAGCATCGCGTCACCATAAGTGAAGAAACGATACTTCTCTGCAATAGCTTCCTTGTAGGCTTTCATGAGCAGGTCGTAGCCGGCAAATGCTGCCACTTCCATCATCATAGGCGATTTGGGCAGGTGGAAGTTGGTAATCATGCAGTTGGCCACTGAGAAAGTGTAAGGTGGGAAGATGAATTTATTTGTCCAGCCTTTGTAGGGCTTGATCTTACCACCGATGGTCATGGCTGTCTCAAGGGCTTTCAGTGAAGTGGTGCCCACGGCAAACACATTGTTGTGGCGTGCATTGGCCTCGTTGACCAAGGTGCAGCACTCTTCGTCGATGTACATCTCTTCTGAGTCGGGCTTGTGCTTGGTGAGGTCTTCCACTTCGATGTCGCGGAAGTTGCCCATGCCGGGGTGCAGGGTCAACTCAGCGAAGGAGGCACCAACGATTTCCAAGCGTTTCATCAGGATCTTACTGAAGTGCATGCCAGCGGTAGGGGCAGAGACGGCGCCCTCTACTTTGGCATAAATGGTCTGGAAGTCCTCGGCGTCTTCGGGGCGTTCGTCGCGGTTGAGTTCCTTTGGGATGGGGGTATGTCCGAGTCCGGAAAGGGTTTTCTTGAACTCGTCGTAGGTGCCGTCGTAGAGGAAACGCAACGTACGGCCGCGCGAGGTGGTGTTGTCGATGACCTCGGCCACCAGTTCGTCGCCTTCGCCGAAATAGAGTTTATTGCCGATGCGGATTTTACGGGCCGGGTCGACGAGCACATCCCAAAGGCGGCTCTCATGGTCCAGCTCACGGAGCAGCAACACTTCAATCTTAGCACCAGTTTTCTCCTTCTCGCCGTAGAGTTTGGCGGGAAACACCTTGGTGTTGTTGATGACAAACACATCGCCGTCTTTAACATAATCCACCAGGTCCTTGAAAATGCGGTGTTCGATTTTTCCAGTCTTGCGGTCAACGACCATCAAGCGGGCTTCATCGCGGTTTTGTGATGGCTGTAGTGCAATCAGCTCGCTCGGCAGGTTAAATTTAAATTGTGAGAGTTTCATTGTATGTTAGGTTTGCTATTTTTTGCTCTAAACAAGCGTGCAAAGATAATGCAGGACAAAAGTTTTGTCAAGTTTTTTTTCTTAAATGTCTGGTTTTTAATTATTTATTTAGCGTAATTCTAAAAGTGGTCCCTTCGCCTACCACTGATGATTTTACGAAAATTTTGCCCTTGTGGTAGTCCTCGATGATGCGCTTGGCAAGTGAGAGCCCTAAGCCCCAGCCACGTTTCTTACTGGTGAAGCCTGGATTAAACACCTGCTTGATTTGTGACTTTGGGATGCCTTTGCCCGTGTCGTTCAGGTCTATGTGAATGTGGTCGCCATCGTCAATAAGGTCGAGGGTGATTTTGCCGTGGTCGCCCATGGCATCAACAGCGTTTTTGGTCAGGTTCTCGAGTACCCAACGGAATAGGGAAGGAATCAATGGCATGATTAACTCACCATCGGGCAAATTAATCTCAAATTCGAACTTTTTGGAAAACCGCTTTTGTAGGTAGTCCATCGTGTCGCGGATGAGGTAGTTGATGTCGGTTGGCTCAGGTACGGGAACGGAGCCGATTTTCGAGAAGCGGTCGGTGACGATTTGCAGGCGTTCGATATCTTTCTCCATCTCATGTGTGCCCACAAAAGGTTCCTCTTGCATCTTCAGCAGTTCAATCCAACCCATCAGTGAGGAGAGCGGTGTGCCCAATTGGTGTGCGGTTTCCTTAGCCATACCTGCCCATACCTGATTCTGTTCCGAACGACGGGCATAGCTAAATAGCAGATAGGCAATCAATAAGAATAAAGCAAATACCACAAATTGAATGACAGGATAGTAGCGCATTTGCTGAACCAAGTCTGTTGTGCGATAGAAGATGGTGGCTTTGCCTTTGTTCATGAATTCGATTTGGAGGGGATCGTTCTCGTCGCGCATGATTTCCAACTGTTGCTTGACATAGTTGGTGTCCTGCATGAGTAAAGAGTCGAGGTTGCCGAAATTGAGAATTTGGGTTTGGTCTTCGTTGGTGACAATGACGGGAACGCCCATCGAGTTAAGCGTGATTTCCTCCATGAAGTGGTCGCTCATGTCTTCCAGAACGGCCTTCAAGTCAGTATAGATTCTTGACTCGTTGTAATAGAGATATTGCACGATGCCATAGCCTGGGTCGATTTTGATGGGTGGAAATTTCGAATAGGCACGTTTCATCTCAGCGTCAAAGACCGTTTTTCCTTCTTGGTCGGGAGGAAGGTTGTTGCACGATAAGATGTTGCCTTTCCCATCGGTGAGTACCAAAGGGATACTGATGTTGTTTTGTAAGATTTCGAGGTAGATGGCCGTGTTTTCGTTGGATGAGATGTCCATGATGCGGCGATAGGCGTTAGCCAAAAGGTCGACACGAAGCTGTTCCTGTTCGTTCACCTTATTAAAAAACTCCTCTGTCGACTTCATCATCACTGCGTGCTGCTCCATGGCCGCGGCCCACATCTTCACTTGCTTGACTTCCTGCTGTGCAATGGATTTCACCAAATGGTTGGTATACCACAAAGAGACGCCAATGATGAGCAAGGCGATGACTGCCAAAGCCCATTTCCAACGTTTTTTGTTTGTATAGAGATTCGTTTTCACAATGATAAAAACGATAAAGTTACCGAATTATTATAGTTCGTATAGTTCGAGCGAATTGTAAGTCCGGCCGAACGGAACTGGGATATGTAATCCCCGTAAAGTTACATTTTCTTTCTCATCCTACCTACAGGAATCCCGAGTTGTTCCCTGTATTTCGCCACCGTTCGGCGTGCAATGGGATAGCCTTTCTCTTTCAGGACCACCATCAGTTGTTCGTCGGTCATCGGGTTGGCCTTGTCTTCATTCTCCACTGCGTCTTTCAGGATTTTCTTGATTTCGCGGGTCGAGACCTCTTCGCCTTCGTCGTTGGTGATGCCTTCGCTGAAGAAAAACTTGAGCAGGAAAGTACCATAAGGTGTCTGCACATATTTGCTGTTGGCCACGCGTGACACGGTGGAAATGTCCAAGCCAATCTTGTCGGCTACATCCTTCAGAATCATGGGTTTGAGTTTGGTCTCATCGCCGGTGAGGAAATATTCTTCTTGGATGTCAACGATGGCTTTCATGGTGATATACAAGGTGTTCTGCCTTTGATTGATGGCATCGATGAACCATTTGGCCGCGTCGATTTTCTGTTTTACAAACTGCACAGCTTCCTGCTTGCTCCTGTTGTCTTTGCTGTTCGAGAATTCCTCCAGCATCTTGATGTACGACTTGCTGATGTGCAATTCAGGCGTGTTTCTGCCGTCCAAAGAGAGTTCAACTTTCCCGTCTCTGATATAGACAAAGAAGTCGGGTGTGATGTAATGGATGTTTTTTGAACCTGAGCTGGAAGCGTCGGCGGGCTTCGGGTTGAGTTTTAGGATTTCGTCCAAAGCGGCTTTCAGCTCACGGTTGCTGACTTCTAACTTCTTTGCAATCTTGTCGTAATGTTTCTTGGTGAACTCCTCGAAATAGTCTTTGACGATGGTGATGGATAGGCTGTAGTCGTTATATGGGTTTTCTTCTTGGAGTCTTTTCAGTTGTATCAACAGGCATTCTTGTAGGTCGCGGGCGGCGATGCCGGGCGGGTCGAGCTCCTGCACAATTTTCAGTACTTCATTAACCTCATCTTCAGAAGCTGATAGGTTCATGGTGAAGAGCAGGTCGTCAGCGATGTTAGGCACAGGACGGTTGAGGTAACCGTTGTCGTCAAGGTTGCCTATGATGTATTCCCCGATTTCAAGTTGCTTGTCTGTCAGGTCGCGGTAGGCAAGTTGTTGGTTCAGATAGTCTTGGAAAGTTTCCTCGTTGACGATAGGTGCTTCGTACGGATCATCATCGCTGCTGTAGTTGTTGGCTTGCAACTTATAGGAGTAGTCGTCGCGGTCTTCTTCAGGAAGGTAGTCATTGATGTCAAACTCATCGTCTTTGCTGAAGTTAATCTCGTCGTCGTTGTAGTCGTCGTTTTCGCCTTCGTCGCTGTTGTCGTCGTTGATTGGCTCGTTGTCCTCATAATCGTTCTCATGGGTGTCTTCCAAGGCGGGGTTGATCTCCATCTCCTCCTTGATGCGTTGCTCGAGTTCAATTAATGGCAGTTGCAACAGCTTCATTAGCTGGATCTGCTGCGGCGAAAGCTTCAGTTCCTGCCGCTGGGTTTGAGTCAATCGTTGGTTGTTCATCATCTGTTGAATTATGAATGTAGAATGTAGAATGCAGAATCGTTTGTTACTATTATAATTCTGCATTCAGCATTCATCATTCAGCATTAATATAAGCAGTTCTTCGGTGTTCTCGGGAACGGGATGACGTCGCGGATGTTGGTCATGCCGGTGATGAAGAGCAGAAGTCGCTCGAAGCCGAGGCCGTAGCCCGAATGCGGCACCGAGCCGAAGCGACGGCTGTCGAGGTACCAGTTCATGGATTCCTCAGGGATGCCGACCTCGTGCATGCGGTCGAGGATCTTATTAATATCGGTCTCACGCTCTGAACCTCCGATGATTTCACCGATGCCGGGGAAGAGCACATCCATGGCGCGAACGGTCTTGCCGTCTTCGTTCTGCTTCATGTAGAAGGCTTTGATTTCCTTCGGGTAGTCTGTTAGGATGACAGGCTTCTTGAAGTGCTTTTCGACGAGGTAACGCTCGTGCTCCGACTGCAGGTCGACGCCCCAACCCGTGACGGGATACTGGAACTTGCCCTTCTTGTTATAGTTGGAGTTGCGCAGGATGTCGATGGCCTCTGTATAAGTTAGACGGACAAACTCATGCTCCAGCACAAAGTGCAGCTTGCTGATGAGTTCCATCGACTTGTCTTCCTCTTTCTTGCCCTTCTCTTCGTCTTGCAGGCGCTTGCTGAGGAACTGGAGGTCGTCCATGTTGTTGTCTAAAGCGTATTGGATCAAGTATTTCAGCATCTCCTCGGCGAGGTCCATGTTGTCGTTGATGTCGTAGAAAGCCATCTCAGGTTCGATCATCCAGAACTCGGCCAGGTGACGTGTGGTGTTGGAGTTCTCGGCGCGGAAGGTCGGACCAAAGGTGTAAATCTTGCCCAATGCTGTGGCTGCCAACTCGCCTTCGAGCTGACCCGAAACGGTGAGGTTGGTCGACTTGCCGAAGAAATCTTGCTTGTAGTCAACATTGCCTTGTTCATCGCGGGGCGGGTTGTTGAGGTCCAAGGTGGTCACCTGGAACATCTCGCCGGCGCCTTCGCAGTCGGAGGCGGTGATGAGTGGCGTGTGAATGTTGTAGAAGCCTCGCTCGGTGAAGAACTTATGGATGGCAAACACCATAGCATGACGCAAACGCATAACGGCGCCGAAAGTGTTGGTGCGGAAGCGTAAGTGGGCGATGTCGCGCAGGAACTCCAAGGAATGTTTCTTGGGTTGCAATGGATATTCGTCGGGGTTGGCGGGGCCGAACAGGCCAATCTCCTTTACGGAGAGCTCCACGGCTTGACCGCTACCCATCGAAGCGACAAGGACACCCTTGGCCCAAAGTGAGGCACCGGCATGCATTAATGCCAGTTTTTCTTCGGGGATGACGTTCAGGTCGACGACCAACTGCAGGTTGTTGATGGTGGAGCCGTCGTTGAGGGCGATGAAGGCCACGTTCTTGCTGCCGCGCTTGTTGCGCACCCAGCCCATTACAGTAATCTCATTGTCAGAGGCTTGCATCTGCAAGGCTTGCTTGATTTCTACTCTTTTCACGGTATGTTGATTTTATTTGTTGCGTTATATAAATAATGTGCAAAGTTACAAAAAAATGCAATGCAGGTTTGAAAATGTTGTACTTTTGCAAATCATTATGGCTAATACATATACCCAGTTATACACACATGTGGTTTTTCACACGAAAAGCACGGGCATCGTAATGCGTGAGGAAGATTTAAGTCGTGTGTTAGAATATATAGGTGGCATTATCCGCAGTGAAGGCTCTATACCATTTGCTGTTGGTGGTGTTGCTGATCATATTCATATTTTAATGACGTTGCCGAAGACGGTTGCTATGTCAGATTTTGTGCGAGTCATCAAGGCAAAAAGTAGCAAGTGGTTGAAAACGGTGAATACGTATTATGAGCCATTCCAATGGCAGGAGGGTTATGGTGCTTTCAGTGTTAGCCCATCATTGATGGAACGGACGACAAAATACATTTTCGGTCAGGCGGAGCATCATAAAACCAAAACGTATCATGACGAATATTGCGAAACGTTGAAAGCTTATGGAATCGAGTATGACGAACGATATGCATTTAGGGATTGAACGGACTGATCTCCGTCACCCCTACGGGGTTTTATCGGAATCGGATTTTCGTTTGTCGGCAGGAGTTTCATTGCATTCCACAACCTGCCTATCGTCCTGCGTCCCTACAGGACTTTGCTGCACAGATAAAAAAGGATGAAAATGAATATGTTATTAAAACGATGGACATTATTCGATAAGGCAGAATTGATAGTTTTGTGCAATGCTGTGGATAGAACATATCTCTCGGACAGATTGCCTTATCCTTATACTGATGCGGATGCCGATTGGTGGTTGGGAATGGTTGAATTGAATGAAGGTAAAATGGGAGTTTTTCGTGCTATTGTTGTGGATGGGAAAATTATTGGAAGCATTTCTGTTGAACGTAGTCTAGAAGACCCTAATGAAGGCGAAGTCGGATATATGTTGCTCAAGGAGCATTGGTCAAAGGGCATCGCTACGGAGATGGTTTCCCAGATTTGTGGGATTGCGTTTCGTGAATTATCGTTGGATAGAATTGTAGCGAAGGTATATGAATCAAATGTGGCATCCATCAAGGTTTTGGAAAAGAATGGATTTGTATGCGTTCAAACTTTGAACAATGTAACGACAAAGGAAGGATATACAACGATTTTGCAGGTTTATAGTACACAAAGTCCCGTAGGGACGCAGGACATTAAGCAGGCGGATTCATCCCCTGCTTTTACACATACGATCATCGCCGGCCCCTGCAGCGTAGAAAGCGAAGACCAAATCCTCGCCACGGCGCAAGCCCTATCCAAAATCCCTGAGGTGACGATGCTCCGCGGCGGCATCTGGAAACCGCGTACACGTCCCGATGCCTTCGAGGGTAGGGGAGAGCAAGGCCTCGTCTGGCTCCGCGAAGCGAAGCAAGAAACAGGTTTGCCCATCATCACAGAAGTGGCCACACCCGAACATGTCGAGTTAGCGTTGAAATATGAAGTAGATGCTTTATGGATAGGTGCAAGAACCGTAGTCAACCCGTTCTCGGTGCAACAATTGGCTGACGCACTGCGTGGCGTTGACATCCCCATGTTCATCAAAAACCCTGTCTCGCCCGACCTTAACTTATGGGTGGGAGCCTTCGAGCGTTTTCAAAAAGCAGGTATGACGCAACTGGCCGCCATCCATCGTGGTTTCGCTTATTATAAAGAGTCGCCTTACCGCAACTTCCCCATGTGGGAGATTCCCATTGAGCTGACGCAGCGATTGAATGTACCGCTCATCACCGATGTGAGCCACATCTGCGGCAACCGCGATCTGCTGCAAGCCACAGCACAAAAAGCCCTCGACTTAGCCACTGATGGATTAATGATAGAATGTCATATCCATCCTGATGAAGCTTTGACTGATGCCAAACAGCAAATCACACCCGAAGCGTTGAAGCAGTTGCTGGCCAACTTGACCTTCCGCTCAAAGCAGTCGGGTAATGTGGAACGCGACTTGGCCGGACTTCGTGGCGAGATTGACGATATTGACAGTGAATTGCTACAACTATTGGCACGACGTATGGAGGTGAGTGCGCAAATTGGTGAATACAAGAAGCATAACAACGTCACCGTGGTGCAGATGGACCGCTGGAAAAAGATCCTGGCTGACCATGTTGCCACAGGCATCGATTTGGGTTTGCCCGATTCATTAATCGTTGAGGTTTTCGAAGCCATCCATCAGGCTTCCATTGAGCGGCAAAGTTGTATTATGGAAGGTGACAACGAGTAAAGCCCGCCTAAGACGGGCTTTATCGATACATGCCGTCGCATATTGTTGATGCACCAAACTCAGTAGTTTTACGATTACGCTGCAAAAGTATCCCAAGCCCAAAAACTGAGCAAGAAAAACCTTCTCTCATTTCTCTAAAAATATCAACAGATTTCAAATAACAAGTTGATTATTAAGAAAATGCTTTGCAAATTTGGCTTTAGTTTGAAATGGTCAAACGGCTTCCATCATATTGGGTATGGTATTGTACGAGCGGGTAAATCGTTGTGCCGTCGGTGGGAAAGCTGGGTATTCTGTCGGGCTCGGCAATGATGATTTGTCCGTTAAGGATGTTGTAATAGGCATTGTTGCAGCGGTCGACGACGAAAGGGAAGTCTACCACAAGACGGGTAGTATTGCCATGGCTGTCGGTACAGGCATCGGGCTCGTTGGGCGGGATGCGGTCGTAGGCCAGAAACTCCGTGTCGCTCTGACGGTAGACGATGATACCCCGACTGGTGCTTTCCACATCGGAAGTGATATAGAGCCACCCGCTCACGAAGTTCAAGTCGTAATATTGCATGGAGTTCGGATAAATCGTGATAGGGGCGGGGAGAACCGGCCGGTTGGGGTTTTCGGGGTAGTCTTTGCACCCTTGAATGAAAGGCAGGAGTGCTATTAATATTAATAGGTGTAGTTTTGCGTGTTTCATAACGGTTGAAAAACGCTGCTTTTTTGAAAATCGTATTTATTACGGGAAAAATCTTATTTTTGCCCTCAAATTTTGAAGCTATGAAGAAACTGATGAAACTTATTTCCGTGCTGTTAGTGGGTATCCTGCTCTTCAGTTCATGTGCTTCGTCAAGGTCAAGGGCGATGCGTAAAGCCGAGCGACAGATGGAACAGATGGAGAGGAAATCGAAAAAACAGTATGAACGGGCCAAGACGACGCACTACAAACGTCAGGCGAAAAAGACAAAAAAGATGATTCAAAAGGACAAACGCCATGCCGAGCGGATGCGCCGTCGCCAAAAGACCAATCCGTTCTTCTAGGAAACTATATTAATAAGGTATCATCTAGGGGAAAGGCATTGTAAATGAAAAATTACGACTGAAGCGGAAAAAATCTTGTTTAAATGGTGATTTTGCAAATGACTGAAAATCAAAAATATAATTCTTTGCAGCATTTTTTCTTGAAAAAAAATCACTGAAAAAGCACATTTTTCTTGCGTACTTTCAAATAAGGTTGTAATTTTGACGACTTTTAATGCACCAATATGCACCAAACAAAGTAGTATTACATAAAATTACAAGGTATGTTTAAAAATTTACTAATGACCCTTGCCGTAGTATTGGCCACCTGCTCGATGACCATGGCTCAAGCGCAAGGAAGACTCAAAGGCAAGATTACCGATGAAACAGGAGAAACGGTACCATTTGCAAACGTCATTGTTGAAAAGGGCGGAACGCAAGTGGGTGGTGCCTCCTCAGACTTTGACGGTAATTATGACATCAACCCGATCCCTCCGGGAACGTATGACCTCAAGGCGAGCTGTATCGGCTACAATCCCTTTGTTCTGAAGAACATTGTGATTCCGGCCAACAAGATCACCTTCTACGACATTAAGATGACCAGTGGCGCCATCAAACTTGACGACGTTGTGGTTATCGATTATGAGATTCCTTTGATTTCGGCGGATAACACCTCGACGGGTGCCACGATTACTGCCGAAGAAATTGCCAAGTTGCCAGTCCGTTCGGCTGAAGGTGTCGCTTCCAGCGTCGGTGGCGTGTTCTCGTCCGACGGTGAGGTCGGCTCCATCCGTGGTTCACGTGAAGGTGCCGTCTATTACATCGACGGTGTGAAAGTCATCGGTAGCAACAGCGTCCCGCAAGGTGCCATCGACCAGGTCGACGTCATCTTGGGTGGTACGCCCGCCATGTATGGTGATGCCATGGGTGGTATCATCAACATGACCACCAAAGGCCCCAGCCGTACTTGGGGTGGTGGTCTCGAAGCCGAATACTCCGTTGACGGTTATGGTCACGGCCGCTTGGGTGGTACCATCAATGGACCGCTCATCAAGAGCAAGAAAGACGATCAGGAAGCCCTCCTCGGTTTCTTCCTCGCTTTTGATATCAACCGTGAACAATACGGTAGCCAGTCGGCTGTGGGTTACTGGCGTGCCACTGACGATTGGATGAAAAACATTACCGAACGTCCTCTGACTTTGGCGGGCCAAGGCAACAGCACCTATCAGACTGCTGCTTTCACACAAAGAGACAATCTCTTTAAAACCCGCTTCCTCAACAACACGGCTAACAATAACATCAACTTGACCGGTAAGATTGACGTTCGCACTGGTAAGAACACCAACCTCACTTTCGGTGGTTCGATGTATAGAAGCGGTGGTTACTACGACTATGGTAGCGGCCAGCATTTCTTCAATACAGCCAAGAACTACCTGTCGAAGTCGGGTACCTATCGTGGTTATGTCCGTTTCAGCCAGCGCTTCCCTGCTCCTACCGAGGGTGAATCCAGTTCACTGATCTCCAACGTGTATTACAGCATCCAGGCTGACTATTCGCACTACAAAGGCGAATCGGGCGACCCCGACCTTTGGAACAATATCTTCGCCTATGGCAACATCGGTAAGTTCACCACCACACGTGAGCCTAACTTCTATTACTTGACGGGAAGCATTGACTCGGTTTTGGTGGATGGCCAATACAAGACCATCAGCAATGCTTGGGTGTTGAACAACTACTACGACACTTATGTTGATTTCGAACGTTCCGAATTCAATCCTCTGCTTGCCACATACGTCGAAAACTTCTATGACTTGTACAGACCTTTCGGAGCAACAGGATATTATGACAACATCTCCAACATCATGCAGCACCAAGGTTTGGTCAATGGTATGTCTCCCGGTGCTGTATATAGCATGTTTGCTGTGCCTGGCATGGTCCAGACGGCTTATGCCAAGACGGTCAGGGATCAGATCGCTGTCAATGTCAACGGCTCCATGACCCTTGGAAGAGGCGACAACTCCCACGAAATCAAGTTGGGCTTCCAATACGAGCAGCAGAACAATTCTAACATGAATTACAGAATAAATAACAGTAATAGAAACCCGTGGACGCTGATGCGCCAAATGGTCAACTCCCACATCATGGAACTTGATCTTGCACACCCCTACGCAATCAGCTATGACGGCTATGTCGATACAATCATGTACAACAGATTGTATGATGGAACCACCCAGTTCGTCATCGACTCCCGTCTGCGTCAGGCCATGGGTTTGCCTGTTGACGGAACGGATTGGCTCCTTATCGACACCTACGATTTCAACAGCAATACGATGAAATATTATGATGCCGATGGTAACCTGCAGACTGCAACGGTGAAGGGTGGCCTCAATATGAACATGTTCGGCGCTGACGAACTCACCCGTGACGCCCAGCTGTCTGTTTACTATTATGGCTTTACATACGACGGTAACAGAAAATATGGTTTCACAGAGCGTCCTTCACTCGCCGACTTCTTCAACAAGACAGATGACCAGGGTGTGCTGACCCGCCCGATTGGTGCACAGCAGCCCATCTACATGGCTGGTTATATCCAGGATAAGTTCGCTTTCAAAGACCTGATCTTCAACATCGGTGTGCGTGTCGACCGTTTCGATGCCAACCAAAGTGTGTTGAAGGATCCATACGTACTATATGATTTCTATACCGCTGGCGACCTGATGCAGAACGGCAGAAAGATCCAGATGGACGACCAGTCGTGGGCCGAGGTGCCAGAGAATATTGGTAACGATTATGTCGTTTACGTCAACAAGCTGACGGAAAAGACCTCCATTGTCGGTTACCGTAACGGCAACACTTGGTATAATGGTGATGGTGTCGAAGTCAACGACCCGACAGTCATCGGTATGGGTGCTGGTTCCGCTCCTTGGCTGAAGGATGCCAAGCAGCAGAATGTCGACATCAACTCCTTCAAGGATTATGATCCTGCTTGGAGCGTCATGCCGCGTATCTCCTTCTCCTTCCCGATTTCTGACGAAGCCTTGTTCTTCGCCCACTACGATGTTCTGACCCAGCGTCCTTCGAGCGACTTCTATTGCAGCCCGTTGTATTACTACCGCTTTAACGAAAACAATGATGACATTGCCAACCCCAACCTGAAACCCGCTCAGACCATCGAGTATGAACTCGGTTTCACGCAGAAGGTGACCAACACTTCATCCTTGACCATTTCGGCTTACTACCACGAATTGCGTAACATGATTCAGATGTATCGTTTCAACGGTGCTTATCCTAAGTCATACAACTCGTTCAGCAACCTCGACTTCGGTACCGTCAAGGGTTTGACTGCTAGCTACGACATGCGTCGTACGAAGAACGCCCGTATCCGTGCCAGCTATACTTTACAGTATGCCGACATGACTGGTTCTTCGACCTCAACGGCTTCGGCTTTGATTGCTGCTGGTGTGCCTAACCTGAGATCCACCTTCCCGTCAAGCTCCGACCGTCGTCACAGCTTCAACCTGTCACTCGACTATCGTTTTGCTGATGGTAAGGACTATGATGGTCCTGTCATCCACCGCAAGGACGGCAAAGACATCCAGATCCTTTCCAACACTGGCTTAAACCTGTCAGTTAATGGTGGTTCTGGTACGCCTTACACCGCTTCACGTACGGTCACTTCCCCGATTTCCGGTGGTAACAAACTTTTGCAAGGTACTTACAACGGTTCTAGAATTCCCGCTTCCTTCCGTTTCGACCTCCGTGTTGACAAGGACTTCACCTTCAAAATCGGTGCTAGCAAGGATGGCGAAAAGAAAGGCCGTGATGCTTTCTTGAATGTTTACGTGCAAGTGCTGAACCTGCTCAATTCAAAGAACATCGTTGGTGTGTACAACGCCACGGGTAATGCCGACGACGATGGTTACCTCTCGGCTCCCGCTTGGCAGCGTGAAATCAACGAACAGATTGACCCGCAGGCCTTCATCCAGATGTATCAACTGATTGTGAATAGCGGTTACAACTACTCTATGCCTCGCCATATCAGAGTTGGTTTGAGCTTTAACTTCTAAAATGAAAGAAAATTCATAACGATAAATTACAAGTATTATGAAGAATATATTTCGAACTTTGTTTGCGGCGCTGCTCATCGTAGGCGCTGTGATTCCTGGAAAGGCTGAGATGTTGAAAGATGTGCAACCTGGCAGAAACCAGCGCGCACAGACCGCAGCCGGATGTACGCCTTCGTCTTCTTACGATTGGCTTGACATCAACAATGTTAGAACGCGTATCAACTCTGGTGGTGACATGTGGTGGGACCTCCCCTCTGGTACAGGTTCCAAGTATTTCATTCCCGCCAATGGTTCCGCTACTTCCCTGTTTGCCGGTTCTCTTTGGATTGCTGGCGTTGACGTGAACAATCAGTTGAAGTGCGCTGCCCTGCGTTTCCGTCAGGTCGGTAACGACTACTACACTGGCCCTCTGACCGTTGATGGTTCGGCCTCTATTACTCCCGAGACCTGCGCCAAGTGGGATAAGATTTTCAAGATTACCCGCGCTGAAGTCGACGAGTTCCTTGCCGCCTATAATGAAGGCAAAATTGGCAATGGCTATGAGATTCCGTCCATCATCAAGGATTGGCCGGCCATGCGTTCCAGCGACGACCCCGAAGGCATTGCCACATATCTGGCTCCCTTCTACGATGCTGACGGCAGTGGAGACTATGACCCCACCAAAGGTGACTATCCTTACTACGACATCAACAACGAACTCTGCCACACCAAGATTCCGACCATGGAAGAGGAACTTGATGGCACCATGCACGGCTCCATCCTTGCTGACCAAGTGCTGAAAGGTGACCAAACCCTGTGGTGGATTTTCAATGATAAAGGTGCTTCTCACACCGAATCAAAGGGTCAAGCTATTGGTATCGAAGTGCGTGCTCAAGCTTTCGCTTTCGCCACCAACGACGAAATCAACAACATGACTTTCTACAGCTACGAAATTATCAACCGTTCCACTTATACCTTGACGGGTACTTACTTCTCACCTTGGACCGACGTTGACCTCGGCTACGGTTGGGACGACTATGTAGGTTGCGACGTCAAGCGTGGTCTGGGCTATGGCTACAACGGTGCCTCTGTTGACGGTAGCGGTGAACCTGAAGCCTACGGTGCACAACCTCCTGCGATTGGTATCGACTTCTTCCAAGGCCCTTATATGGACCCCGACGGAATCGACAATCCCAAGTATAACTTCATTATCGAGAGCCACTTCAGCCACATTGATCCTGCCACTGGCGACTCTATCTTCAACAATGATACTATTGAAGCCATCCAAGTTGTCGACGAAAGTATCAATGGTGTGAACTTCGGCAATGGCATCATCGATGACGAACGTTTCGGTATGCGCCGTTTCGTGTACCACAACAATGGTAATGGCGATAACTGCGACCCTCAAACCGCTCCTGAATATTACAACTACCTGCGTGGTATTTGGAAGAACGGTGCCAAGATGCGTTACGGTGGCAATGCTTACACTGGTAGCGATGTGGTGGGTCCCGAATGCGACTTCATGTTCCCTGGCGATACCGACCCGTGGAACTGGGGTACCCAAGGCACGCCTCCTAACGGCAACTACAACACTGGTGATAAGTACTGGTCGGAAGAGCAGTGCCAAAACGCCCCGAGCGACCGTCGTTTCATGCAGTCGGCAGGCCCCTTCACCTTGGAACCTGGTGCTGTCAACTATATCACCTTTGGTGTGCCGTGGGCTCGTGCCACTTCAGGTGGTGCCTGGGCTTCTGTTGAGCTGCTGCGTGTGGTTGACGACAAGTGCCAAGCCCTGTTCGACAACTGCTTCAAGGTTATCGATGGCCCCAGTGCTCCTGACTTGACCATCCGCGAACTCGACCGTCAACTCATCGTTTATCTGTCGAACACCGCCCTTTCCAACAACTATAAGGAAGGATACGTCGAAATCGATCCTGAAATTCCGATTTCGAGAATCGACAACACTACGACTATTGATACCACTTGGATTCTTGACCCGAATACGGGTGATACCCTTGCTCCTTCGGTCTCCATCGAGAACCATGAAGAAGAGGTTTTCTACGACAGATACTATCGTTTCGAAGGTTATAAGGTGTATCAGTTAGCCAATGGCGAAGTGGGTGCTGACGAACTCGGCAATTCCGACAAGGCCCGTCTGGTGTTCCAGTGCGACGTGCGCAACAATGTGACCACCCTTATCAACTATGAGTTTGACGAGTCGCTGCACGCCAATGTGCCAGTACGTAAGGTGGTCGGTGGCGATGCCGGCATCACCCACAGCTTCGTGCTGACCCAAGATGAGTTTGCCATGGGCGATGACCCGAACTTGGTCAACCACACCGCTTATTATTATATGGCTGTGGCTTACGCCTACAACAATTACCTCACCTATTCTCAGGAGCCTGGCGATCTGAACGGCCTTCTCGGTCAGAAGAAGCCTTACCTCGAAGGTAGAAAGAACATCCAAGTGTATAAGGCTGTGCCTCACAAGACCATCAATGGTACCAAGCTTCGCGCCTCTTATGGCGACAGCCCAGCCATCACCCGCGTCGTTGGTGTCGGTAACGGAGGCAATGAGCTTGAACTCTCACAAAGCACCATCGATGAAATCCTGAGCAAGAGACTTGCTGATGGTTACAGTGAAGACGCAGATCACAATCCCATTTTCCAGGATCACAATCCTGACGTAGCAACTCCTGTTCTCTTTGGTCATTCCGACTACCCAATCAGCTATCATCCCTCTTATGAAGCTGGCAATGGTCCTCTCGCTGTGAAGATCATCGACCCGTTGAATGTGAAATCACACAAATATGAGCTTTATTTCGATGACATGTTTGAGGTTTACACCCACAATGTCACCGGCAACCAGGAGATTCAAGGTGACTCTGCTTCACGTATGGTGAGCCATTGGCACTTGCTGGATCTTGATGAACCTGTCGACGAAGAGGGCATCAACCCTGCATACAGTGACACTACGACCATCTACGACAACGAACAACTGTTCATCGACAAAGGTATCTCTGTCACTATTGCCCAACCGTATAGAATCGGCCGTCTTGAAATTGGTAAGTTCTTCTCAGACGAAGAGTGGAAGACCTACACAGACGTGATTGCCAAGAACAATGGTGTGATTACTTCATCCATCGAGTTCCAGAAGCCCGACTCCGTCTGGTTGGATGGTATCCGCGACACCGATGATGCTGGTGCCCACTCCTTCCTCAACTGGATCCGTTCTGGTAACTATTCCTCTAAGGACGTGCCTGCTGATAATGACCACGGTTGCTCGGCTGCAACGGGCGATAATGTGAACAATCCTTGGGATCCGGACGAGAACTTTGAAAAGCTGGCCAACCGCACTTTCGCTCCTGCTATTCTCAGTGCCTATTCCGGACAAGGTGAGCACGAGAACCCAGGTCCTATCTATTCAAGTAATGCCTATATGGATTCCATGTTCTATAAGACAGCAAGTATCGATATCGTGTTTACTGCCGACAAGAGCAAGTGGAGCCGTTGTCCTGTCATTGAGATGTGTATGGACAAGAACCTGTCTGAAGGTGGAGCCGCCCGCTTCTTCCTGCGTCATCACCCCTCTGTTGACAAGGATGGTAATTCCTATACCAACAACTGGGATTGTAAGGAAAACGAATATGTTCTTCAAAACAATCCTGACGACCCGAATGCTGAAGGTTTTGCCTATGGTTCAACGAATCCGGACGATGCTAACTTCATTGCTCCTCAAGGTATGGGTTGGTTCCCGGGCTATGTCATCGATGTGGAGACGGGCATGCGTCTGAATGTGGCCTTTGGTGAAGACTCCTATTATGAGGATATGAACGGCCGCGACATGCTCTTCAATCCTGCCAAGTTGCAGAAGATTACTTTGGAAAACCCGTTGAATCAGTTGATAGATCCCGCCCTCTTCCGTGGTGCTAACTTAGAACCCGTGTTTGGTGGTAAGCATTACCTCTATATCTGGCGTTGCGACTCCATTCCTAACAATTCGGAGTGGAAGCATATTAAGAACTATGGATATGATGGCGGCCAGTTGCTGTTCAACTCCATGAACTATGTTCAGAATGCTAAGATGAACCTCTGGACTGTCTTCAACAACTACTTCTATCGTATGTTGATGTGGGTTGGTATGCCAATGGGTATTGAAGGCATGAAGTGGTTGCCTGAAGGCAACGACTGCCGCATCCGTATCCGTGTTGCCAAGCCTTACGACCGCGGTTATGGTTATCCGTTGCAGACGCCCAACGAGGAGTTGGTGGTCAACAACATGTTGCCGAAGTACACCTTCAGCATCGACGGTTGGGATCCGCTTCTGAACGAGCCTGAAAAGACGGAGAGCGACCTTAACCTCATCACGGTGGTGCCCAATCCTTACTATGCCTACGATGCATACGAAGGCAACGCACTTACCAACAAGGTGAAGATCGCCAACCTGCCCAACAAGTGTATTGTTTCCATCTACACGTTGAGCGGCACCAAGGTGCGCCAGTTCCGTAAGGACAACGAAGAACCGAGTATTGAATGGGATCTCACGAACTTTGCCAACACCCCGGTGGCCAGTGGCTTCTACTTGATCCACATCAAGGATCTGACCAGTGGCAGCGAGCGTACCATCAAGTTCTTCGGTGCCATGCGTCAAGTTGACCTGAACACATTCTAAACAATGTAATTGCTAACCGTAAATAATTTATCATCATGAAGAAATCATTTAGATATATCGTCTTGAGCTTCGTAGTCCTTATGGGATTAAGTGCTCCTCAAGCATTTGCAGGAAATAAAGACCGTTCAGGCCAAGCTGGCGCTTCAGAGCTGTTGATCAACCCTTGGGCAGCTTCGTCTGGCTGGGGCAATGCAGGCATGTCGTTTGTGAATGGCGTTGACGCCATTTTCGGCAACGTGGCCGGTATCACCTCATGCCACTCCCTGGATATTAACTTTAGCCACACCAGCTGGTTGGTTGGAGTAGGCAACGACACTCGTATCTCCTCGTTCGGCTTCTTGGCTCGCGTGGGTGAATCGAGCGTGTTGGGCCTCTCCTTCATGTCGTTCAGCATCGGTGAGATTCCGATTACCACTGTGCAGAATCCTGATGGTGGTCTCGGTACTTACAAACCCAACCTGATGAACATCAACTTAGCCTTTGCCAAGTCGTTCTCCAACAGCATCAGCGGCGGCTTCAATTTGAAGATCATCAGTGAGTCCATTAAGGATATGGGTGGTGTCGGTGTCGCCATCGATGCCGGTATCCAGTATGTCACCGGTCCTTTCGACAATGTCCACTTTGGTATCACCTTGAAGAATATCGGACCCACGATGAAATTCTCGGGCGACGGTATCTCTCTGCGTGTGTTCATGGACAACACTAGCAATCAGCAGTTCACCATGGTGCAACGCGTCGACGACTTCGAATTGCCCACCCAGTTGAGCATCTCGGCCGCCTACGACTTCCTGTTTGCCGAAACAAACAGAATCACCATTGCTGGTAACTTCTGCTCTAACTCCTTCACCAACGACCAGCTGACCGGAGGTTTGGAGTATGGTTGGAAGGAAATGTTCATGATTCGTGCCGGTTATACCTGGGAAAAAGGCATCTGGTCGAAGCAAGGCTTCAAGGAAGGTGTCCTTTATGACGACAACTGCATGAACATCAACAGAGGCCTGAGCGCTGGTGTGTCCATCAAGGTGCCGCTGTCGAAGAAAGAAGACGGCTTGAAGCTCGCTGTGGATTATTCCTACAGAGACACCTACACCTTTGGTGGCACGCACAGTGTTGGCGCTAGAATTATTTTCTAATTCTGTCACAGGATAAGAAATAATTCGTATCTTTGCAGTCGCAAACCAAAAGAAGACCCTTATTTCGGTAAGGGTCTCTTTTTTGCAACTTGTTACGAATTGAATATTATATAAATTACTATGTCAGAAATTAAATACTTTACCCCTGAAGGGTTACAGAAACTGAAGGACGAGCTCGACGACTTGATTCTTCGCGAGCGTCCGCGCATTGTGCAAGCCATACAGGAAGCACGCGACAAAGGTGACCTCTCCGAAAACGCCGAATATGATGCCGCCAAGGAAGCCCAAGGCTTGCTTGAAGCTAAGATTGCCGAATTGCAAGACTTGATTTTCAATGCCCGCATCCTCGACGAATCCAAGATGGACAACTCTAAGGTGCTGCTTTATTCGACTGTGAAAATCAAGAACACCAAGTCGGGCATGATGATGACCTACGCCATCGTGCCTGAGAAGGAGGCCAATTTCAAGGAAGGCAAACTCTCCATCAACTCGCCTATCGGCCAAGGTCTGCTGGGCAAGCAGGTGGGCGAGGTTGCCGAAATCCAGGTGCCTGCCGGCAAGGTTCAGTTCGAAGTAATGGAAATCACACGTTAATACTAATTGTTATGGCTACCATTTTTTCAAAAATCATTAAAGGGGATATCCCTTGCTATAAAATTGCTGAAGACGAGCGTTTCTTTGCTTTCTTGGACATCAATCCCGTGATGAAAGGGCATACATTGGTGGTGCCCAAGCACGAAGACGACTATATCTTCAATCTCGATGACGACGAAATCGGGGCCATGATGGTCTTTGCCAAAAAAGTGGCCAAGGCCATCGAAAAGGCCGTGCCTTGCAAACGCATTGGTGTGGCTGTAATTGGCTTGGAAGTGCCTCATGCCCACATCCACCTCATTCCCATCACGCAAGAGGGTGACTTGGACTTCAAGAAAGAACACGTCCATCTGAGCGAGGCCGAGTTCCTTGATGTGCAGAAGCGCATTGTGGAGCAACTTTGATTTCCAGCGAAGTTTCCGTTTCACGCAGAATACGCAGAACACGCAGAAGCCAGTCGGACGCAAGCATTGTGTCGCAAAGCGCTTCCCAAGATTCGGCGAATTCTGCGTGAAATAGTTTATGGTAATCGGAAAATTGAGTATTTTTGCCGAAATGTATGGTGTGATGAAAAAAAGTGTTTTCTTGACGACCTTGCTTCTGTGTGTGGCAGGTCTCTTTGCCCAGAGTTTCGACTTGCCTTGCGGCAATATTAACTACAAGCCCCAAGTGCAGACGGTGTTGCTTTATGCCGACGATGACCAACTTCACGACCCAATCATCCCTTTGGAAGACATGTTGGGCAGACTGACCCTTTCATTCGACATTATAGATGGTGAGGGAGAAGTGCTCAACTATACTTTCATCCATTGCGATCACGAGTGGCAGCCTACTGAACTTCAGCGTATACAATATGCTTCGGGCTTCGAATCCGACCGTTTGGATGACTATGCTTTTTCGCGTAACACATTAATTGAATATGTGAATTATGAGCTCAAGTTTCCCAACGAGGACATGATGCCATTGGTTTCGGGGAATTATCTGCTCATTGTGTATGGCGACGACTTGAACGACCTCTACTTCACTCGCCGTTTCATGGTGGTTGACGAGAAAGCCCATGTGGGAGCCACTATACCACGCTATCCTGATGATTTGTCGTTGACCGACACACACCAGCAACTCGATATCAGGGTGAATTTGAACAACTATTTGACGGGCAATACGCAGCAATTCAGCTATTTGACCATCCGTCAGAATGGCCGTTGGGACAATGCCGCCGAGGGACTCAAGCCCACTTACGTCTATCCCGATTATCTTTCCTTTGAACATCATCCTCAGACCGTTTTTGAAGGGACCAACCAATACAGACGATTCAATACCAGCAACTTCTATTTCCAGTCGGAGAATTTGGCCCATATCCGGCAAAACGATGATTGCTATGAAATTGACATTGCCACTTGTGAACCGCGTGCGAGGAAAGCTTATGTCACTTATGAAGACATCCATGGCGAAAAATACATTTATGTGGAGAACGAAAACTTGGACAATGCCACTGAAGCTGACTATTGCCGCGTCAATTTTTTCTATAAAAGCGAGACACCACTGACCCACGAGGACGTTTACATTATGGGCGCACTCAACGACTGGTGCTTCAACGAAAGCAACAAGATGACCTACGACTACCGCTTGCATGGCTACACCTGCTCGATGGTGCTCAAACAAGGCTATTACAACTTTATGTTCGTCACCCGCGACCGCACGACCGGCGTGATTACCACCGAGCTGACTGCTGGCAACCACTGGGAGACCGACAACGTGTATAAGCTATATTTCTACTACTTTAACTCCATAAAGGGCTACGATGAGCTGATTGGCTATTCCGTGGTGAATTCACATTAATTGTCTCACGCAGAATACGCAGAATTATGAGAAACGCAAAGCGACGCAAAAATAGCAGCTGGTAGGTTCTGCGATTTCTGTGGATTCTGCGTGCAAAAAAGACCTACTCCCATGAGCGACTCCCGTATCACCCTCTTTGCTGAAATCTTACTACCGATTCCGGTTCCGAGCACCTTCACCTATCGTGTTCCGTTCGCTTTGAACGAACAGGTGCGTGTGGGTCAAAGAGCCGTGGTGCAGTTTGGCAAGACCAAAATCATGTCGGGACTGATTGTCGGTTTGACGGAACAAGTGCCCGCGGTGGAAGTCAAATTCCTTATGGATTTGCTCGACGACCAGCCTTTGGTCAACGAGAAGCAGTTGAAGTTTTGGGACTGGGTGAAGACCTATTACATGTGTCATCTGGGCGAGGTGATGCAAGCGGCACTGCCTTCCGCACTGAAGCTGAGCAGCGAGACCACCGTGGCCCTCTCGCCCGATTATGTGCTCGATTCAGTGGCTTTAAATGACTTTGAGTATCTCATCGTCGAAGCCTTGCAAATCAAACCAAAAATCGCCATCAGTGAGGTGAGCAAAATCATCGGTTTCAAGAAAGTGATGCCCCTCGTCCATTCTATGATGGAGAAAGGCATCCTGATGATGGAGGAGGAGCTGAACGAGAAATACAAGGCTAAATACGAGCGTTTTGTGCGACTTGCCTCGGAATACCGCGATGAGGCGAAAGTCCATGAGTTGATGGACACCCTGACCAAGCGTGCCTACAAGCAATTGGAAGTCTTGCTGGCTTTCATCACCCTTGGTGGCGATGCCGACAACGATATTTTGGCCAAAGCTTTGCTGCAAAAGGCCAACGCCACTTCCACCATTCTGAAAAACATGGCTGAAAAGGGCATTTTCGAGGTTTACGAGCGCAAGGTCAGTCGGCTGAAAGAATTCAAGGTGCAGACCGATGTGGACAGCATTCAACTCACCGATGCACAACAAAAGGCTTACGAGGGCATTAAGTCGGGTTTTGAAATGAAGAAGCCAGTGTTGCTCCATGGTGTGACTTCAAGCGGCAAGACAGAAATCTACATCAAACTCATTAAGGAGGCTATCGACCAAGGAAAGCAAGTGTTGTATCTATTGCCTGAGATTGCGCTTACTGCCCAGATCATCAACCGTTTGAAGGAGTATTTCGGCGACAGATTAGGTGTGTATCATTCGCGTTATGGCACCAACGAGAGGGTAGAGGTATGGGAACAGGTGCGCGACTTTGGCCAGACGCAGTCGCCTAAGCATCAGATTATCATTGGTTCACGTTCGGCTATTTTCTTGCCTTATTCTGACATCGGACTCATCATCGTTGACGAAGAGCACGACAACAGCTTTAAACAAGTCGACCCTGCACCGCGCTACAATGCCCGCGATGCCGCCATCGTTTTGGCTGCGATGCACAAGGCGAACATAGTATTGGGTTCGGCCACACCTTCATACGAAAGCTATTACAATGCATTGAACGGTCGCTACCATTTGGTGGAAATCACCGAGCGTTTTGGTGGTGTGCAGATGCCCGAAATCATCCTCAGCGACATGCGCGTGGAACGTAGGCGAAAGACCATGAAAGCCGACTTTGGCAGCACCTTGCTTGACGCGATGAAGGAAACTTTGGACGAGCACAACCAAACTATTTTGTTCCAAAACAGACGCGGTTTTTCTTTGCGTTTGGAGTGTGACGAATGCCATTATGTGCCGCAGTGCATCAATTGTGATGTGAGCCTCATCTATCACAAGAGCCAAAATGTGTTGCGTTGCCATTACTGTGGCTATACGGCCTCTGTTCCGACGGAGTGTCCTGTTTGTCACAGTACCAATATCCGCATGCACGGTTTTGGCACTGAGAAGATAGAAGAAGATTTGAGCCTCGTTATGCCCGAAGCCAAAGTTGCCCGCCTCGACCTCGACACCACCCGTTCAAAAAACGATTATCAAAGCATTTTGGAGGCTTTCCAGGACCATGAGACCAACATCCTCGTGGGTACGCAGATGGTCACAAAAGGATTGGACTTTGACTCGGTGAAGGTGGTGGGCATCCTCAATGCCGACAATATGCTTTCTTTCCCTGACTTCCGTGCACACGAGCGCAGTTTCCAGCTGATGGCCCAGGTGGCGGGTAGGGCAGGCCGCAAAGGCAAACAAGGCAAGGTTATCATCCAAACTTACGAGCCGGCGCATCCCGTTTTACAGGACGTGCTGCGCAACGACTTTCGCGGACTCTACGACAAGCAAATGGTCATCCGTAGGCAGTTTGGCTATCCGCCTTTCTATCGCTTGATACTCATACGCTTGAAACACAAGGATTACCAGAAACTCAATCCCGCTGCCGCTGAGTTAGCCATGATGCTTCGACCCATCTTCAAGCAGGATTTGCTTGGACCGGAGTACCCTGTCGTTTCAAGGGTCAAGAATCTGTATATCAAACAAATGATGGTGAAGTTTCGTAGGGATTTCAATACGCAGAAAGTAAAGGAGTTGATCGCCCAACAGATTCATTTGTTCCAGCAGAATTCCGAGTATAAGGCGGTGCAGGTTCAGGTGGATGTGGATCCGATGTAAAGTGAGTGTAGGACTGTCACACTGTGGCAGCCGATTACAGTTCACAATTTTATCCAACAAATCCAACCCAAGATTGCATAAAATAGTCTATTTTTGCATTTTCTTAAAACGAGCAAACAAATCCCTTTCATGAAAAGACAACTCCTTGTTATACTGACACTTTTGTTCAGTCTCTCTTATTCCTATGCTGCTATCACTGTGAAAGGTCGTGTTGTTGACAATTCCACAGGCCATCCTATGGAATATGCCACTGTGCGTGCCTGCACTTTGCCAGATAAGACCTTTGTGTCGGGTTGTGTCACTGACCCAACAGGACACTTCACGATGGAACTCGATAAAGGTCGTTATGAGCTCGAGTTTCAGTATATGGGCTTCGTCACGGCATACAAGAACATCAACCTTGACGGCACAAAAAGCACGGTCGACGTGGGAAAGGTTAGCCTTTCTCCCGACAGCCGCATGCTGAACGAAGTAAACGTTGTGGCCGAGAAGAGTACCTATGAGATGACTCTTGACAAGCACGTGTTCAACGTGGGTAAGGACGTGGCCAACACTGCCGGCAACGCCATCGAGGTGCTGGAGAACATTCCCGCCGTGTCGGTCGATGTGGAAGGCAACGTGAGCCTACGTGGCGACGACGGCGTGCGTATCCTCATCGATGGCAAGGAGTCGGGCCTTTCGGGCATGAGCACTCAGGATGCTTTGCGCACCTTGCAGAGCGACATGATTGAGCGCATTGAGGTCATCACCAACCCTTCGGTACGCTATGATGCCGAAGGCTCGGCAGGCATCATCAATATCATCTTGAAAAAGGACAAACGCCAGGGTTTCAATGGCGCGGTCAACATTAGAGGTGGCTATCCTTGGATGTATGGCGCGAGCCTTTCGGGCAACTACCGCCTGAAACGTTGGAACTTCTTCGGCAGCTACGGTTTCAACAACCGCAGCAACATCGGTGGCGGCATCAATAGGACCAAACGCTTCAGTGATATCATTGAAGGCGACACCCTCTTTACTCAACTCACAGACCAAACTACCGAGCGTAGGATGAATCGTATGGGTCACAACGTGCGTGTGGGCGCCGATTATTATATCACAGACCATGACATCGTGAGTGCCGCATTCGTCTACCGTTATGGCAAACTGGAGACGCATCCCGTGGTGCGTTATTCCGACGTGTATCCGATATGGGATTCCGCATCATACGACGTGCGTGCAGAGGACTACTGGGAGTATGACCCAATGTATGAAGTCACTTTGGACTACGACAAGACCTTTGAACGCAAAGGCCGCAGTCTGAAAGCCAATGTGCGTTTCTTCACCAATACCGAGAATGCGGGCTCCGACATCAACGAGTCGCTCTATCCTAATGCTGACACCCAACAGGCTTTGTGGACCCTCTATCAGAAGACGGGCAACGACCAGCGTATGCGCAACTTGCAGGCGAGTATCGACTATGTTCATCCTTTCAGCACCAAGGCGCAGTGGGAGATTGGCGGCAAATACACCAACCGCAACATCCTGAGCAACGACAGCGTTTGGCAGAAGAATGACGGCATTTGGGAGCCATTATCCAACTATTGTTACGACTACGAATACAGCGAGCAGGTGGCTGCGCTCTATACCAGTTTGGGCAACGAATGGGGCCGCTGGTCGGGACAGGTGGGACTGCGTGCCGAGATGACCGACATCATGACCAATCTGAAAGGCTATGCCCACGACGGCAATGACTCCATCAACGGCGGCAAGCCTTACTTTGACTTCTTCCCGAGTGCCCACATCAACTATTCGGTGAACGAGTTCAACCAGTTCCAGGTGAGTTACACGCGCCGCATCCGCCGTCCGGGTTTTTGGCAGATGAGCCCCTTCCGTTCCTATAACGATAACCGTAACATCCGTCTTGGCAATCCCGCCTTGACACCCACTTATATGGATAGTTATGAACTCGGTTACATCCACTTCTGGGACAAGGCCAGTTTCAACTTCACGACTTATTATCGTCACGGAACGAATATGATCCGTCATTACACTTACGAGGAGGATGGCGTGTTCTACAGCATGCCCATCAACTTCGGTAAGGCCGACGATTTCGGCGTGGAGATGGTAGCCCAAGGCCAAATGACCAAATGGTGGAACCTCAACGGCAATGTCAACTTCTTCCGTTCCCAGTTCAATGGTAAGATCAATGACAAGGTCTACGATGATGCCACTTGGATGCTCTTCGGGCGCGCCGTGTCGAAGTTCAAGGTGAGCAACTGGTTCGACCTGCAGCTGACGGCCCACATTATGGGTCCTCACAAAGAACCTTTGGGCATGCGAAAGGGCAACTGGTGGATGGACCTCGCCGTGAGCAAGGAAATCTTCAACGGCAACGGTACCATCACCTTCAATGTGCGCGACTTGTTCAACTCACGCAGCTGGGGCGGCGAGTCGTGGGGTGACGGCTTCTGGCAGTACAACACCAGCACCTGGAACCGCCGTTCGTTCTCGCTCAACTTCAACTATCGCATCAACCAGCAGAACATCAAGCGCAACCGTCCCGATGGCGAAGGAGGTGGCGACGATGAAGGCGGCGGTGGCGGCGAGGAACAATCAGAAGAGTATTGAATAAATGAAGGAGGCGATCCATCGGGGTCGCCTCCTTGCTTATGACAGCTCTTGTAGGACTGCCATGGTTACGGCTTATCATTGCATGACCGTAACGCGTTTCACAGTCATGCCGTTTGCCGTATGGATGCGCACCATGTACATGCCCGTGTTGAATTGGGCCATGTTCAAGGTGTATTCGTCGGCATTGACTTCGGTGTCGAAGACCACTTGGCCGAGGACGCTCACCACCGTGATGTGGTTCATGCCCGAGGCTTGGATGGTCACGTTGTCCTTGGTCGGGTTCGGGAAGAGGGCGACATCGTCGCTCTGTTCGTTCAAACCGACATTGACAGCGATAAGGACATAGTTCTGAGTCAGGTCGTCGGCGTTTAAAGCCGGGACGGACTCACAACCGTCTTCATAGACTGTGCGGACTTGGTAATAGTAGTCAGCAGTAGTCTCGGGCGTGTCGATGTACTCGTAGTAGGTCTGGCCTTCAACGTATGGCACTTCACCGATGAGGGTGTAGTTGGCGTTGTCGGTCGAACGATACACGTTGTACTTCACAGGAGCACCGTTGTCGTCGCGCAAGCTTGAAGCATTGAACGAGCTCATGCTTACAGGCTTCACAACCAGGTTGGCCTCGCGGGTCGTACCATTGGTGAAGTTTGTGATGGTACCGTCGTTCATCGTTAAGAAGTCACCCTTGCCACCATTGTTCACGTGGACAAATTGGATGAAGCTGTAGGTGTAGCCGAACGATGACAGCGGGACCCACATGTCTTGGACGCCCATCCACATGGTGTTCGGGTCGCCAAGATACGTTGTCATTGGTGCGGGAGCGTCGATGGAGCCGTCGGTGTAGAACATCACCCACAGGTTCTGTGTTCCATCGATGGCCACAGGTTGGTCGAGTTGGATAGGCTTCAAGCCTTGCTCGCCATCGATGTAGTAGGTCTGCGAGGTGATCTCCGTTTGAGGAGCATTGTCGCCGCCAAGGTAGACGTGCACTTCGCAATTGCCAGTCAGTTCGGGATCGCCAACGTCAAGGAACCAGACTTGGTCGATTACACCGCTGGTAAAGCCTTGCTCGACAATCATGCTGGCAGGATACATGCAACCCCAATAGAACGGCATGCCTTGTGCGCCAAGGGTGCCTTCGACGGGGAATTCATCATCGATGGACAGGTAAGACAGCCATTCGTTGCCGGGAATGGGTTGCTCACCCCACCAAATCTTGGATTGGTCGGTCGTTGTGAGGGCTTCACCGTGGATGGTGATGTCGCTTTCGCAAACCAAAGCAGGCTCGACGCACTCGGGGCAGCTCATGGCATAGTAGTAGTTGTTGTCGGGCAGTTCGGCCGTGCCGGGATAGACCATGCGGACGCACACCTCGCTGGCATTGCCAGTGTATTCATAGGTGTTGGTCGGGACGGGTACAAAGGCCTCCCATTCACCGTCGGCAAAGATCATGGCACCGATGCAGTCGGTCTCGCCAGGTGTCGGAGGAGGTGTGGTGCCTTCCTCGATGTAGGCGCGAATCATCCAAGTGTAGTTCAGTGTCGGAGCGGCCTCAAGGATATCCATCCAATCAACGCCATCCATTGAGACCCAACGACCGTTGGCATCGCCAGTGTTGTCGCAGCAAGCCGCTGGATAGGTGGCACCGCTTTCGTTGTAGAACACCACCCAGACGTTCTTGGTCGGGTCAATCGTGACAGGCTCGGCGAAAGTGAACTCGACAAAGTCTTCAACACCCGTAAAGGTCACGTTCATCTGTCCTACCTGGTTGGCAGGAGCCGTGGCACCATCGTTGTAGATGGTCACATTGCCCGTCATGGCCATGTAGTCGAAGGCCGCGACTTTGGTCAAAGCGTTGCCGTTGTAGCTACCGGCGGGGAACATGACGGCCCAGTAGAACTGTCCGCCGCCCGTACCGATGCCGTCCACGTTGACGCCGTTGTCGTAGTAGTACCATTCACCATCACGGTTAGCAAGGTTCTCGGCAGTGCGGATGGCTTTCGCTGGCGTAGCCACATTCTCGCCCGTAGGCACAGAAACCACGCCGTTACGGTCGGTTATGGTCAAGTTAATCATGTCGCCCGTGCCTGAACTGGAAAGCGTGTAAGTGTACATCTTACCAGCTTCATACACCATGTCGTCACCTTTGCTCTCAGCATTGCCGCTGTTGCCAGCAAACCATTTCGTACTGACTTTGTCGGGGTTGATGATGGCGTAGTCGTAGGTGCCAGCGGGAATTTCGATGGCCACGCTGTTGTTGACGACGATGTTCGCTGGGTTGATGCCATAGTCAGCATTCTCGGGAATCGTGTATTCGAAGTCGTTGAAGCTGCCGATTTCGTCGAAATACATGGCAGCTGCTAGTTGCGTGTACATCGTGGCGTCGGCATCAAGCAGCATCTGATAGCCGGAACCGTCGCCCCAAATGTCGGTCGGGACATTCAGCACGACCACGGCATTCTCGCCCGGTTGCGGCGGAGGTACAGGACCCGTGCCAGTTGGGTAATCCCAGCTGATAGTGGTGCCGTTAACTGTCACGCCATTGAGGGTGCCATTGTAGTGTTCGCAGCTTTCATATTGCCACAGGCATTCGCTCCAGTCGCTCATGCCAGTGCTGTAGATGGCAGCCACCTTGCAGATGTAGTGCTCGCCTTCGACAAGGCTCTCTGTCTCAAGTTGGCAGAACGGATGTACGGTGTTGGTGTTGAAGATAGGTTCGCCGTCGATGCTGGTGCACATCACCTTAAAGCCCTCGAGATGACGGTCACCGTCACCACTGCCGCCAGGCGTACCATTGGGCTCCCACATGGCCCAGCCAGTGCGGGAGACATAGAGGTTGTCAACGCCGTAGATGATCTCGGTCATCACATAGCGCAAGTGGGTCTCATCCCAGATGTGGACGGTGTCTTCAATCGGGTAGTAACCGTCGAAATCAATCTTCACAAGGTAGTCGCCTTTGCGGAAACTCTCCCAGCTGTAGAAGCCCGTCTCATCGAGTGTGATGGAGGCCATCGGGTAGTTGGCTTGTTCGTATTCGTTCAAGTTGATGAAACTTACCTCGATACCGTCGGGGTTGTCGGCGCTGTTGAGCAACACGTTGATGTCGACTAGACCGTCGCCGAGATACATGCTCTTCTCAAGGCAGTTGGACCAAACGATTTCGCTTTCTCGAGGCTCTTGGATTGTGTTGCCCCCAGGTGTCGGAGGCGTTGGGCCAGTGCCGCTACCAGCAACGATGGTCACATCGTCAATCCAAATCTCATATTGGTCGTAGTTCACGTCGTGGAAGGCAATCCATACTTCCTGTCCAGCATAGGCGCTCAGGTCAATGCTGTGCTCACGCCAGTTGTCATAACGGTTATTATCGTGGCGTACAGTGGCCTTGGCGTTCGAGTTGCCCTTGGCGCCGCCACTCCACACTTGTGTGAAGTCGCTAGTCGTCGGAGCATCAGAAGTGGTGGCCACACAGACTGAGAAGTTTTCAGGATAGGTGTCGTTGGCATTGTCAGCGTAGAAAGTGAGGGTGGAACCATTCTCGATGCTGTACTTCTGCGGTGACACAAGGTAACTGTCGGTGTTGTAGGAACCAACGTAGTCGATGTATGAGTAACACATGGCAAAGCCAGTTCCGCCATGGGCATGAGTAGTATAGTCATAGCCGCCAGGGTTGGCTGAACTGTGCAACCAAGTGCCTTCACCCGTATTGACATCGATGACTGTCCAGCCTTCAAGATCAGTTTCAAATCCGTAGGTGTAGTCGTCACGAGTAGCTTTGGCGTTGTTGACGTTGATAGGCTCAGACCAATGGATAGGACCAGCGATTTCTTCGCCACGGTTACCAGCATACACGGTGCCGACACCCCATTTGTAGATGCCAGGAGCCACATCCGGCCAATCCACGTCGATGTAGACGGTGTCGGGCACCCAAACGGTGGCCAGCAGCACGGTGTTCTCTTCGGTGTAAGGACCATCGTTGTAGCAGTTCGTGCGATACACTCTGTAGTGTGAAAAGGCACGGTTGCTTTCAGCCATCACTAAAGGTCTGCTTGAAGCGTTGGGGTTGATGCTCTCGGAAATCACTCTATTGTCGCCCTTCGCAATGGTACGGAGTCTGCTGTCGATCTTGGCGCCTTGACCTATGGCCAGAGGAGCATTTTGGGCACTCTTGGCAGAGCCGAGAACCACGCTGCGACCCGAACGGTCGGTGAAGTAGTTGCGCATGGTCCAAACGCCACCGCCATAGTTCTCCCAACCTTCGCCGGCATTCCACCAGTCGCCATTCGGATTGCTGTCGCTGTTGCACATACCAGCAGGATAACCCATACCACCTGCCACGTTCACCTGCCAGATGACCCACAGGTCTTGGCTGCCATCCACGCTGACGGGAGTGTCAAGATCCCAGTCGACCCATTCACCGAGACCAACAGGCAAGTCAACAGTTTGGGTGGATACCAATGTGCCGGCACCAGGAGTGTTGCCGCCTTGGTAGATGTTGCAAGTGTAGTTGCCACCTACAGCACCGTAAAGGTCATCACTGAACATGGAGACCTTGGTCAGTTGGAAACCGTTGTATTGGCTGGTGATGCTCGTCGGATAGTGATAGCCGAAAGCAGGCTGGTCGGTCAGGTTCGAACGCAAGGCATCGTTGAACTCGCCTTCAAGATAGGTGTGCCAACCGGCGCCCAGAGGTTCAGGTCTCTTATAGAAGGTGATATAGTCGACATAGAAGCAGTCATCGTAGTTGTTCACGCTGCCATCCTTCTCGTATCTCCACTGGAAGGTGTGGTCGCCAGCGGTGATGGGGAACGTGCGCTCGCCCCAACTGCCCGCACCGGTGTAGCTACCCATTTGGGTACCATCGATGAAGAAGTAACCGTAGTCCCAACCTTGTTCACTCGAGATCTTGCCGAAGAAGCTCATCTCTCCGTCAGCAGGAATATTGACCGTCACAGTCATGTTGCTGATGACGCTGTTTACACCTGCGCCTCCACTCTTCATGCAGTAGGTGCCTTCATACGGATCGGTGGTGGTGATGCTCCAAGGATAGTTGGCATCAATCTGCCAATCGAACAGGCTGAAGTCGCCCGTCTCGAAGGGCTCGATGATCTCCTCACCAGGCAGGCCGCAACCCCAGTATACCTTGACATAAGGGCTTTCCGGGTCGAGGCTGTCGGGGTAGTACTCGGCGATGACGGTGCAGACAGGATCGAAGTTCTCGTCCATAAGGAAGTTCACGGAGTCCACTTGGGCGTTGTAGGCCACGGTGAAGGGCAACGGATGAACCGTTACGACATCCTGATAGCCTTCCTTCGAAGCCACGGCGTTGGTGTAGGTACCGGCATAGACTTGCTTGCTGTAGTAGCCATTGGCATCGGTCGTGGCAGTGTAGGTCTGGGTGTCGCCAAACTCATCTTGACCCGTCAGGGTGACGATGGCGTTTTCGATGCCGGTTTCGCCATCTTGCTCCCAAACATAGCCGTTGATGCCCGTCTCGTTGGTGTAGCCGCTCACCTGCACGGTGATGGTGTTGGAGGGCATTGACTCGCCTTCGTCATAGACGGCGGTCACATAGTATTCGTAGCCGTCCATGTTGTATTCCAGCGGACCGTCCACATAGCTCGTGGCATTCATGTCATTGGTGCTGGTCTCGCCCACCTTCTCGCCATTGCGATAAATGTAATAGGTGCGGAAGGTACGATCTTGGATGGCCGTCCAGCTCAAAGTGACTTCTTGGTCGTTGAAGATGGTGTAGTCGTTGGCGACGAGGTCATGAGGCTTGTTGAGGTGTGTGGTGAAGCCCCAGATTTGGCCGAGGGTTTCGCAACCTTCGCTGCCGTTACGCACATCCACTCTCCAGAAGTAGTTGGTGTTGTTCCAAAGGTTGGTCACCGTGTAGCTTTCGGCGAGGTCGCTTGTCCAGTCAACGAGGACGGATTGCGGATGCTCTGGATCGGGATAGTAGGTCGTTCCGAACACCAAGCGGTATTCCGTGGCGAAATTGGGCAGATGCCATTGCAGGGTCACGCTGGCAGGCTCAAGGCCGTCGGTGTCGTCAGCCGGAGTGGGTCCATAGGCCTGCTCGGGGCAAGGCATGGGCTCGGTGTTGATTTCGACTGTGAACGGGTCGGAAGTCGAAGAGGCCACGAGATAATAGGTGCCAGGGGTAACGGGCAGGTTATCGATGACGGGGCCTGCGGTATACTCCGTGTTCTCAGGAGTGGGAGGCATCGGACCCGTATAGTTGTTGTTGGCCATTGGGCCGCCTTCACCGTTGAAATCCTCGGTGTAGAGGGCTACCTTGCCGTTGTTGCCGTTGCTGACGCTGGCATTCAGCACCGCATCGGCATCGATGACAATTTCAAACACGGCGTCGTTTCCTTCCTCGATGTTGGGGAAAGGCAGCGTGTAGTCGTTGTGCATGCCTGCGACCGTTTCCACATAGGGGAAGGTGATTTCGTCATGCGGTCTCGCCATCTCGACCACATCAGGAATTTCAGGTGTGTAGAACTCAGCAATGACGGGCCAAACGGCAGCCGTTCGACCTGCTTCTTGGTAAATGGCCACAAACTGACGTTCAACAACACCGGCTTCCACGCCATTGGTGCTGATGCCGAGGTCAACGGTTTCGTCCCGACCAATTTGGAAAGGCATTTCGATGTCTTCCAAGACGAAGAGGCCATCTTGTGGCGTGAAATCGAGGTTCGTCACTGTGGCGGCAGCGCCTTCGCTTTTCAGTTGGAAGTGGAAAGGCTCCATCCAAGCCCCGACGGGACGGGTGCCCACATTGAGCGTGCCCACCTCTTCCTCATTGACAAGAGCTACCAAACGGTGCTCTACAGGAGCACTCGCTTCGTAGACGAAAGTAGTTTGGGGCAGGAAATCGCGCGCGATAGGCGTGATGGCTTCAAGGCTGGTGTAGCTGTAGTTCTGCACACTGGCTCCTGGAGCATTGATGCCCTTGAAAGTGATAGATTTGTAGTTACCTCTTATCGGTTGATAGACACCGATCAACAGGTTACCACCATGGTAAGTGTAGGGAGTGGTAAAGTCCACCACCAATTCTTCGCCCGTTCCGTCGAGGGAACCTTCGTAAACGATGGTCGCACCCTCAGTGCCATGGAACGCACTCATGGTGGTGTAGTCCACTTCCGTCAGGAAAACTTGAAAAGTTCCAGTCCAAGCATCAAGTGCAGGGAGGTCGATCTGGAACCTCATGCTTGTGATGTCGCTGTCGGCCATGCTGGCAAGGTCGGCAGCGGGTGTCACGAACTCCGCCTTTAGGTAGGCGTCGGCGTAAAAACCATAAACCGGCACATAAGCATTGGTGACAGTACCTGTGTTTACGGTCAGTTCTTCGGCTCTCACCAGACCAGTTACGGCCAGCAAGAGCGCCAAAACCAAAGAAATTACTTTCTTTTGCATAAAATAATGATTTGATAATTAATAAATAAATGAATAAAACTTGGAGTACACAATGCACTCTGCATAGTTTAGGTGAAGTAATGGCTTGTAGAATAACATCGAAAAGAAAAAATGCCGCAAGACTGATAGCTTACGACATTTTTATGCTTTCGGAATTTTTGAATCTTTATGAATCAGTTTAGATAAAATCTCCTATCTTTGCGCCATTGTTTTATGCATAAATCTTTGCACTTATGATATGCTTTTTCCAATCTGATAATCAGAAGGTTATCGCAGTTGATTCCAAATCCGAGCTATCTAAGGAAACCGTTTCCAAACTTACTTGGCTTTTCGGTAATGCCGAAAAAATTGAAAAAGACACCATAAAAGGCCATTTCATCGGACCACGTCGCGAGATGATTACGCCTTGGAGCACCAATGCCGTCGAGATTACCCAAAACATGGGCATCAAAGGCATCATCCGTATTGAGGAGTTCCAAAAAGTGGACTCAAAAAAGGCTCCATACGACCCAATGCTGCAAAACCGATACGAGAACCTCGACCAAAATGTGTTTACCGTCGACCGCAAGCCCGAGCCGCTGCAATACATCGACGACATCGAGGCCTACAACGAGCAGGAAGGCCTTGCCATGAGCGCGGATGAGGTGGAGTATCTGAAAGGCATATCTGCAAAGATTGGGCGCAAACTGACTGATAGTGAGGTGTATGGCTTCGCACAGGTCAACTCCGAACACTGCCGCCATAAAATATTCAACGGCACCTTTGTCATCGATGGCAAGCAGATGCCCAACACGCTCTTCGCCCTCATCAAGAAGACCTCGAAGATGAACCCGAACCGACTTGTGTCGGCTTATAAGGACAATGTGGCCTTCATCCTCGGTCCCAAGGTGGAGCAGTTTGCTCCCGCCGAGCCTAACAAGCCATCAGCTTTCCAAATCAAGCCTATCGAGACGGTGATTTCATTGAAAGCCGAGACCCACAACTTCCCGACTACCGTGGAGCCATTCAACGGCGCTGCTACGGGCAGCGGTGGCGAAATCCGCGACCGTCTGGCTGGAGGTCAAGGCAGTCTGCCTTTGGCGGGCACCGCCGTTTACATGACTTCTTATCCCCGCACGGAGCAAGGCCGTGAGTGGGAAAAGGATATCGAGCCGCGCAAATGGCTTTATCAGACCCCTGAGGAAATCCTTATCAAAGCCTCAAACGGAGCCTCCGACTTTGGCAACAAGTTCGGACAACCGCTCATCAACGGCAGTTTGCTGACCTTTGAGCATAGTGAGAAAGAGACATTGGGCTACGACAAGGTCATCATGCTCGCAGGTGGCATCGGCTTTGCTAAGGTAAAGGATGCCAAGAAGCTGGAACCCGAAGAGGGCGATGTTATCATCGTTCTCGGTGGCGACAACTATCGTATTGGTATGGGTGGCGGTGCCGTGTCGAGCGTCGATACAGGCCAATACAGCAACGCCATTGAGCTGAATGCTGTGCAGCGTGCCAATCCTGAGATGCAGAAGCGCGTGAGCAATGTCATCCGTGCTATGGCCGAAAGCGACTGCAACCCTATCCGCAGCATCCACGACCATGGTGCAGGCGGTCACCTCAACTGCCTTAGCGAACTCATCGAGGATGCAGGTGGTGTGGTTTATGTGGACAACCTGCCCGTCGGCGACCCGACTTTGTCCGATAAGGAAATCATCGGCAACGAGTCGCAGGAGCGTATGGGTCTCTTGGTTAACAAGAAAGACAAGGAAATTATCAAGGAGACCGCCGAGCGCGAACGTGCCCCGTATTATGAAGTGGGCGAGGTGACGGGTGATGAGCGGTTGCGTTTCGTCCGCAAGAAAGGCAAGGCTCCCATCGACCTGGCCATCTCTGACTTTTTCGGTAGCGCACCCAAGACGGTGTTGCACGACAAGACCAAGCCCTATCATTTCAAGAAAATCAGCTATACCAAACGCGATATTCACAAGTACCTCAACAACGTGTTGCAAATGGAAGCCGTGGCCTGCAAGGACTGGCTCACCAACAAGGTGGACCGCTCCGTGACGGGTCGCGTGGCACAGCAGCAATGTGTAGGCGAGATTCAATTGCCGCTGAGCAACCTCGGCATCAGTGCCTTGGACTATAACGGCAAGCGAGGCATCGCCACGGCCTTGGGCCATGCCCCAATTGCGGGCCTCATTGATCCGGCCGCTGCCTCGCGTCTTTCGGTTTCCGAGGCCTTGACCAACATTATATGGGCTCCGATTGAAGGTAACCTTGAAGGCGTTTCGCTGAGCGCCAATTGGATGTGGCCTGCCAAGCAAGAAGGTGAAACCGCAAGACTTTACGAAGCCGTGAAGGCTTTGAGCGACTACTGCGTGGCTTTGGGCATCAATGTGCCGACGGGCAAGGACAGCCTCTCTATGACACAGAAATATCCCGATGGCGAGAAGGTCGTGGCTCCTGGAACAGTCATCGTATCTGCTGCGGGCGAGGTGTCGAACATTCGTCAGGTGGTGCGTCCCGTGATGAAAGCCGATGAGAACACAGAACTCCTATATATCGACTTTTCGAAAGACGGCTTTGAGTTGGGTGGAAGCAGCTTTGCCCAAAGCATCGGTGCCATCGGTCAGGTTACTCCAGATGTGAAGAGTGTCAACTACTTCAAGAAATGTTTCGATGCCATCCAAAAACTCATTGAGAGCAATCTTATCTTGGCCGGTCATGACGTGTCTGCGGGTGGCTTGATCACCACGTTGTTGGAGATGAACTTCGCCAATACGACATACGGTATGAACCTTGATTTTTCTGCCTTTGATAAAGAAGACTTGATGGCAGTGCTGTTCTGCGAGAAACCTTCGGTGGTCATCCAAGTCTCTAACGATGGTATCGCCAACCGTATGTTGCGCGAGTTGGGTATCAACTTCAAGATGATTGGCAAGCCTCAGGCCAAACGTCAGGTCAACATCCTCCATGCCGACCACAATTACATCTTCGACATCGATGAGTTGCGCGACACTTGGTACAAGTCGTCCTACCTGCTCGACCGCAAGCAGAGCGGCCCGCGCAAGGCCATGGAACGCTTCATGAACTACAAGAAACAGTATTTGCATTATAGCTTTGGTAGAAACTTCACTGGCACCGCTGCCAGCCTCGGCATCGACATGCATCGCCGCAAGCCTACGGGCATCAACGCGGCCATCATTCGTGAGAAGGGCTGCCAGTGCGACCGTGAGATGGCCTACGCCCTTTATCTGGCTGGCTTTGACGTGCGCGATGTTACTATGACCGACCTCGCCACAGGCCGTGAAGACCTCAAGGATGTGAATATGATTGCATTCATTGGCGGCTTCTCCAACTCCGATGTGCTTGGTTCAGCCAAAGGTTGGGCGGGTGCTTTCCTTTATAATAAGAAAGCCAAGAAAGCCCTCGATGACTTTTACGCCCGCGAGGACACCTTAAGCCTTGGCGTGTGCAATGGCTGTCAGCTAATGATGGAACTCGGTCTGCTCTATCCTGACCATGAAGAGCACCCCGTGATGATGCACAACGACTCGCACAAGTTCGAGTCGGGCTTCCTCAATGTGGAGATTGCCCAAAACGAGAGCGTGATGCTCAAGTCGTTGTCGGGCCGTCGCCTCGGTGTGTGGATTGCCCACGGTGAGGGCCGTTTCTACTTCCCCTGCTATCGCGACAAGTACAAGATTGTGATGTCTTATGGTCAGGACGAATACCCAGGCAATCCCAATGGTAGCGACTGGTCAACAGCAGCAGTTTGCTCCAACGATGGCCGTCATCTTGCCATGATGCCCCACCTTGAGCGTGCTTTCCTGCCTTGGCAGTGGGCCTACTATCCCGACGAGCGCAAAAACGACGAAGTCTCGCCTTGGATGGAGGCGTTTGTGAATGCACGGAAATGGGTGGAGGAGAATAAGAAGTAGCCATGCCCAAAGAAAAAATCAACAAAACCAACGCTTGCCGCATCCTCGACCAAAAGAAGATTGCGTATGAGCTGATACCCTACGAGGTGGACGAGAACGACCTCGGGGCGCAGCATATCGCCGACCAATTGGGCGAGGACATCGACCAGGTGTTCAAAACTTTGGTGCTGAAAGGCGACAAAATCGGGTATTTCGTCTGTGTCATCCCGGGCAACGACGAACTCGACCTGAAAAAGACCGCAAAGGCCACGGGCAATAAGAGCTGCGACCTCATTCCAATGAAGGAATTGCTGCCTCTAACAGGCTACATCCGCGGCGGATGCTCGCCCGTCGGTATGAAGAAACAGTTCCCGACCTTCATCCACGAAACTTGCGAACTGTTTGATTACATTTACGTTAGTGCAGGCGTGCGAGGCTTGCAGTTCAAACTTAACCCGCAGGACTTGCTTCAGGTGGTAGATATGAAAGTTGCTGATTTGACGGTTTTTGAATTGGGGCAAAAATGAGTTACACCATCCGCAAATCGACTTTGGCCGACCTGCCTACCATCCTCAACCTTCGCGACCAAGCCCGTGAAATCATGCGTAGCTATGGCAACACCTTTCAATGGCCTGACGGCTATCCTCGCGATGATATGTTCAAGAAAGACATTGAAGTGGGCGGTAGTCATGTCATGCTTGATGAAGAGGGTGGGATAGTGGGGACTTTTGCCTTGTTACCCAGTCCCGAGGTGACTTACAACAAAATTTACAACGGCCAGTGGCTTGACGACGAACCTTATCATGTCATTCATCGCATTGCCAGCACGCCCGAATCACACGGCATCTTGGATGCGCTTTTGGACTATTGCGAAAACCAAGTCAACAACATTCGCATCGATACGCACGAGGCTAATATCATCATGCGCAAAGGTTTGGAAAAGCATGGTTATCAGTATTGCGGCATCATCTATCTTTTGGATGGTAATGAACGCCTGGCATTCCAGAAAATCATCAGAGGCAGACAGTGAAAAATGGAAAAAAGTTTTTTTTCATTCTGTATAGACGATTTTTGATAATTTTGCGTTCTTTTGAAAATATGTCTCACCTAATCATTCGTTAGAACAATCCATGAAATACGCTCACTTATTCATATTGATGTTTTTTCCCTTTGTAAGTCTTTTTGCCCAGTACTACACCCCTGATCTTCCACATCCCGACACACTTGAGGTCGAGCTTGACGATGAAGAGATTAAGGATTTGAATTCGGGCAAGGCTGTCGTTGAGGAGTCAACGGTCATGGAAATGCTTGATAGAGTGAGCAGTATCAGTTACTTCAAGGACATTTATCTCGACATCGACTCGATGGTGATGAATGTCTATGGTTACGCGCCTGATTATGTTCCGACTTTCGACGACAGCATCTATGCCCAGCGAATTGAGGCTTTAGCGCGTGAGACGACTATCCCTTTGACTTTCAATTCGCACGTGAAGTCGTTCATCGACCTTTACGCGAACCGTCGCCGTCAGCAGTCGAGCCGCATGTTGGGCTTGTCATACGTCTATTTCCCGTTGTTTGAGGAATATCTTGCCAAATACAACCTTCCTTTGGAGTTGAAGTACTTAGCTATGGTTGAGTCCGCTTTGAATCCTACAGCGGGCTCGCGTGCCGGTGCTAAAGGCTTGTGGCAGTTTATGTTGGCAACGGGTAAGGATCATGGCTTGCGGGTGACTTCGTTGCTTGATGAGCGTTACGACCCGATGAAGGAGACCATCGCGGCTTGTCAGTTCCTGCAGAGTCTTTACGCTCGTTATGAGGATTGGTTCCTCGTGTTGGCAGCCTACAACTCTGGCCCAGGCACGGTCAACAAGGCCATTATCAGGGCGGGAGGCGTGAAGAACTATTGGGCTATCTGGCCGTATCTGCCTAAGGAGACCCGTGGTTATGTGCCTGCTTTCATTGCCGTGACTTATTTGATGAACTACGCTACCGAGCACAACATCTATCCTGTCAATCCTGGGCTGCTGCTGCATGGCACCGACACCGTCATGATTCATGACAGGTTGGGCTTCGACCAAATCACAGAGTGCATTGGCGTGCCAATGCAGGACCTTGTCTTCTTCAACCCGCAATACACCAAACGGATCATCCCAGCTTCTTCCGACTACCTTTGCTCGTTGCGTCTTCCCACCAAATACGCCTTGCGTTTTGTGCAGTTGGAAGACAGCATTTATGCCTACAAGAGTAAGGCTGAGCTGAACCGCGAGAAGATTGAAGAAAAGGTGGAGGAAGTGAGCGACAGCTTCGTACACGTGGTCAAGAAAGGCGAGAGCTTGAAGTCCATCGCCAACCGGTATCATGTCAGCGTGTCGAACATCAAGAATTGGAACCGCATCAAGAAGGACGTCATCCATCCTGGTCAAAAACTGACCATCTACCGTTCGGGTTCACCCATGGCTCAGGTGGGCAAGGGTAGCACGAAGAGCGGCAGCAAGGCCTCCTCTTCCGGCTCGGGAACGACAACGAAGACCCACGTGGTAAAAAAAGGGGAGACCCTGAGCTCAATTGCCAAAAAATATGGTTGCACCGTGGCCGACATCAAGAAATGGAATGGACTGAAATCCAATACTGTAAAGGTTGGGCAAAAACTTACTATCAAGTCGGGCAAGAGCGCTTCGGGTTCCAAGTCGTCGAAACCGAAATCATCCGGCAAGTCGTCGAAGTCAAAGAAAAAATAAATGAACTAAAAAATAAAATATCATGAAAACGTACAGCAAAATTGGGATGCTTATCCTGTTGGTATGCATGATGGCATCCTGCGATGAGAACCGTGACCGCTCAGGTAAAGACCGCTCGACGGGTGGCACTGCTGAAATCATGGTGGTCGTGCAAAATGATGACCAGTGGACTGGTCGCATCGGCGACTCGCTTCGTGCATTTTTCTGCGACTATCAATATGGATTGCCGCAACCTGAGTCGCGAAACGAGTTGAAACACATCAAAGAAGCCGGATTCACCGACTTGTTCAAGAAACACAAGTGCATCCTTCAGGTCGTAATTGATCCGAGTCTTGAGAAGGCCAAGGCAGAGACCTCTGAAAACCAGTGGTCGTCACCGCAGCGTTATGTGAAAATCAGTGCACCCAACATTACCCAATGGGTCGAGCTCTTCGACAAGCAGAAAGAGGTCTACCAGCAGTGGTTCGACAAGGTGGAACATGAGCGCATCCTCAGCTTGTTCCGTGCCACGAAGGACGAGCCCATAGAGAAGGCCATTGCCAACAAGTTCGGCTTCACTCTTACTGTGCCTCAAGGCTTCTACATCGCCAAGGACGAGCCCAACTTTATGTGGCTCAGAAAGGAACTGGAGCGCTCGAGCGCTTGTATTGTCATCTATCAGACACCTTATTTGGACACCTTGCAGTTTGAGAAGAACAGCCTCGTGGCCATGCGCGATGTGATGATGCAGCAGTACATCCCAGGTCCTTCGGAAGGCTCTTACATGGGCACCGAGACCGAGTTTGTGCCACCTTTGGTGACCACAGCCAACGGCTTTCCTGCTGGTTATGCAAAAGAGATGCGCGGCATGTGGAAGGTTATCAACGACTTCATGGGCGGCCCCTTCGTCTCCTACACTTTTGCCAATCCCAATACCGGCAAGTTAGTTACGGTGGAAGGTTTTTACTACGAGCCTAACCAGAAGAAACGCAACATGATGCTCCAGTTGGAGTCTATTGCGTATAGCGTGAAGTTTGTGGAGGAATAATGTTGTTCTCTGGATTGTAAGGATGTCCGACGAAGCAATCCAGAGAATTTATTCCTTTTTATAAGTAATAATTACTTCGCCCAAAGGCGATCCTGACCGTGTGATGATGTGCCCGTCTTCCCATTGTCCTAAGACCACACCGTCAACGAGCATAGTGCCGTTATCCCTGAGATCGAGCTTACCGTTCAATGTTATTTCCAACCCTTTGAAAACCAGTATGGAATCATTGTTGATGGTGATGGTGTTCTGTTTCTCCATCTCACCGATTTGTTTCACTAGTTCAGGTGTGCTACGTTGTTCGTCAAAATGCACGTTGACTTTGTCGACGGTCCATGTGCCGATGAGGGAGTCGGCTTTTGGTCTACAGGCACCGAGGACGAATGCGAGAGCTGCTAGAAGGAGAAGGTGGTTTTTCATGACATTGTAAATTTGATGCAAAAATATGAATTATTGTTGATTGTTGAATTGTTGATTGTTGAATTGTATGTATTTTGATGTGATCAATTACGTTTTCGACGGGGTCAATGACGCAATGCGAAAATCTCAATCTTTAAATGTTTAAATTTTAAATCTTTGAATTTTTATCTGTGGATTTCCCGTATCTTTGTCCCCCACAAAATTCAGTCATGGAAGTAAGTCGGCTCCAATGGTTCAAAACGCAAATGCAAGAGGGGAGACCTCAGGTCTTCGACCCTTTGCGCCGTCGTTTTGTCGCACTCACGCCTGAAGAAGAGGTGAGGCAGAAACTATTGTACCACTTGGTGGAGCAGCTCCAAGTGCCGGCGGGCTTGGTGGCGGTTGAGTATTCCGTAAAGGTGAACGGTTTGGACAAGCGTGCCGATGTTGTGGTGTTCGACACAGAGGGCCGTCCCCTGATGGTGGTGGAATGCAAGGCCCCGACCGTCGCGCTCGACCAGACCGTATTGGATCAGGCGCTCCGTTACCATTCTGCCTTAAAGCCCAAATATCTGCTCCTCAGCAATGGCGTAGCGACCTATTGTTTGAAGGTGACAAACGGTGCAGTCCAAGCGATGGAGTATCTCCCCGATTTCGCCGAAATGCAGTCTTCCGTATCTGCCTGATATAGGCATTCTTGTGCAATGCTTGTAAAAAATTTCTTTTTTTATATAAGTACGTGTACGCGTACGAGATAAAATCGTATTTTTGCACATCCCATATAGGATATTTTTGAGAAAGTAACAATCATAAATAATTAAGTATCAATTAAATCATTAAAGTTATGAAAAGGAAATTCACATTTCTCATGACAGCATTTCTGCTTATGTTCAGTTATGCTGGTCTTGCCCAAGTAGTAAGTGGTACCACTTACTCCACTCCGAGTGTCTCTGAATTGCCAGAGGGCTGGATCGGTGTAGATGGTGGCGGAACGACTTACATTAAGTTAATTGCTGCCGAGCATTACATTCGAACTGCCGATTTTGAGCAGGAAGGTTTCATTTCGATTACCCTTAAAGCTCGTAAATTTGGTGGACCTTCCGCAACACAAGCGCAAATCTCTGTGTCATGGTATGATGAGGATGATGTAGAAACGGTTCTTGGTACGATTGACCCAACGAGCACGACTATGACGAACTACACTATCTCTAGTCCTGCAACTACCCAAAGCGGTACGGGTTACATTAAGATTCAGAACAAAGGAGCTTCTTCAAGCAAAGGTTCTGGCGTTTCTGAAGTGACCATCACTTATACTGAACCCGGCGGCATCCAGCCCACCACCTATACGGTCACCTATAACGCCAATGTTACAGGTACGGCACCTGTTGTTGACACTTATGTCGAAGGTGCAAATGTTACTTTGCGTGGTGCCGACACCTTCACCAATGAAGGCTATACCTTCAGCGAATGGAACACCCAAGCCGATGGCGACGGCGATCCTTACGATGCTGGCGACGTGATTGAAGGCATCAATGACAACATTGAGCTTTATGCCATTTGGACGGAAAACGTCCCGAGCGATGAGCAATGGGTCCTCACCAGTCTCGCCGACCTCACTGCTGACGATGTGTTCGTCATTGTGGGCAACAATGGCGCTAATTATGCCATGGCGAACAACAATGGCACGTCCAATGCTCCTTCAGCAGTCGCCGTGACCGTAACTGGCGATGAAATTACCAGTAATGTGACTGCAACCATCCAATGGACCATCAGCGGCGATGCCACCGACGGTTATACCTTCTATCCGAATGGTACCACAGAAACTTGGCTGTATTGCACTAATGCCAACAATGGATTGCGTGTTGGCACGGGTGAAGACAATACTTTCGTTATGAACAGCAATTATCTTTATAATTCTGGTCAAGGTAGATTTATTGGTATTTACAATTCAGAAAACTGGAGAAGCTATACGAGCATCAACAATAACATCTCAGGCCAAACCTTCGCTTTCTACAAGAAAGTGACTGGCGGCGTCCTTCCTCCGAGCATTTCCGCCAATAATGTGGAAATCGCCTACGATGCCACGGAAGGTTCGTTCAATTTCACCCTCAACAACCCCGTTGAAGGTGGCCAACTCTCGGTTTCTGAAGAGGTGGACTGGATTGACGAAGCCGAAATCAATACGCTTACTGAAGGTTATTCGGTAACCTTCACCACCACTGCCAACGAAGCCGGCACTGCCCGTGAAGGCATCGTCACCCTTACTTACAGCTACAACCGTAGCACCGTCACCAAGGACGTGACCGTTACCCAAGCCGGTAATCCGAATGCCACGATGACTATCGCCGAGGTGCGTGCACAAGTCACAGGTGCCGTGGTTACCACGGGTATCGTCACGAGTTGTGTGGGCACCACGGGTTACATCCAAGACAACACCGCCGCCATCTGCGTTTTTGGCGCTTCGCTCACCGTTGGCGACGAAATCAACGTTTCTGGTACCTTGAGCACCTACAAAGGTCTGCTGGAAATCACTAGCCCTGTAGTTACCGTTGTTTCACAAAACAACACGGTTGAACCCACTGTGAAGACCATTGCTGAAATCAATGCTGACGACATTACTTCCCCCAACTCGATTCAAGGTTTGTATGTCACCATAGAGAATGCTACGGTTACTGTCATTGACGGCCAGAATACCACCATTGTCCAAGGCGACAACACCATCGTGGTGCGTGGCATCAGCGGTGTTGAATATGCCGTGGACGATGTCCTTACTTTGGACGGCAACATCGGCTGCTTCAACGTTGCCCAGATCGCCAACCCGCAGAATGTCGAGGTGCAACAAAATCTCGAGCCTTCCATCACCGTTACTCCTGCTACGGTCAATGCTCCTGCCGAAGGTGCGGATGGCACTCTTGCAATAACTTACGAAAACATTCCTGATTTAATCAGTTTCGATTATTATTTCTGCGATGCTGAAGGTAACGAACTCCAAGAGGATCCTGATTGGATTCTTGCTGAAATTCAAGAGGAGAATGATGTTTATTCCGTGTATTATGTCATCGATGCCAACGATGGTGAAGCCCGCTCTGCCTACTTTAAGGTCTATACTCCCGAAGCGGATGACGTTTATGCCATCGTCACCGTCAACCAGGCCGAATATGTGGCTCCTACGGTGGCCAGCCTGCCGTTTGCATTTGACGGCGGTCGTGCCGACATCGAAAACACCGATGGCCTGACCCAAGAAGGCCTTGATTCCGACTATAGTTCATCACCTAAGCTGAAATTCAACAACACTGGCGACTGGCTGCTGCTCCATTTCAACGAAGCCCCTGGCACTTTGACTTTCGACATCAAGGGCAACCCGAGCCAAGGCTCATGGGGAGGCACATTCAAAGTTCAAACCTCTGAAGATGGTGTGACTTATACCGATTTGGAAACCTACACTGAACTTACAACCACTGTACTTGATGATGAAACATTCGACAATTTGGGTGCAGATGTGAGATACATCAAGTGGATCTATGCTGAGAAGGTAAGCGGTAATGTTGCTCTCGGCGACATTCACCTCTATGAGGTTGGCGGCGGCCCAGTTTTCCCTGCTTCCATCACTGTTGAACCTGCCACAGTGAACGCCACCGCTGAAGAAACAGATGGCACCCTCACAGTGACCTATGAGAACATCACCGAGGTTGTCGCAGAGGTTTATTTCTGCGATGCCGAAGGCGGAGTTGCCACTTACGACTGGATTGACGCTGAAATCAATGACGAAAACAATGTTTACTATGTCATCGACGCCAACGAAGGCGAAGCCCGCACGGCTTACCTGAAGGTCTATGCCCTTGACGACAACGCCGAAGACGTCTATTCCAACCTCGTCACCATCAACCAAGCCGCCCCTGTTGTTCCCCCAACTCCAGGCGAATGGGTGATGACCCGCCTCGCCGACCTCACCGAGGACGATGTGTTTGTCATCGTTGGTGTTTATGATGAAGATGAGTCTTCCTTCGCTATGCCAAACAATGGTACAGGTGCTCCATCAGCAACCGCAGTGACTTTGGTGGGCAACACCTTGTCGGGCGACATCGCCGAAAACCTCAAATGGAACCTCAGCATCGGTGAGAATGGCTACACCTTCTATCCGAATGGCGAAACCGAGACTTGGCTGTATTGCACCAACTCCAACAATGGTGTCCGTGTGGGAACCAACGAGAACAATGTTTTCACTATGACTCCTGAAGGTTATCTGTTCAACAATGCCACTGAGCGTTATATCGGCATTTACAATAGACAAGACTGGAGATGCTATACTTCCATCAACAACAACATCAAGGATCAGACTTTTGCATTCTACAAGAGAGTTGATGAAGGTAGCCTTGTGACTTATACCTTGGATATCGAGGGCTTCGGTGACAGCGATGGTGGCTATTACCTGATTGCTTCACCTGTCTCTATGATTAGACCTACTGCCGAAAACGGCTTCCTCACCGAAGCATACGACCTCTATTACTTCGACCAAGCCAAACAAGGTGAAGAGTGGCGCAACTACAAGGCCAAGCATTTCAACATCGCTTCGGGCAAGGGCTACCTCTATGCCAGCCAAGAAAACACCACGCTTACCTTCACAGGCATTCCTTACAATGGCGATAATGATGGTGAAATTGCTTTGGATTATGTCGAAGATGCCGAATTGGCTGGATGGAACCTCATAGGTAATCCTTATAACCAGGATGCTTCCTTGTATATTCGTACTGGAGAAGTGTATGAATTGACGGATTTCTATGTTATGAATGCTCAAGGTACCAAGTTGGAAATTGCAGATCGTCAAGCTCATCCTAAGGAAGGTGTTTTTGTGGAAGCTACTGCTGCCGATGAATTCGCCTGTTTCAATGATGGTAGTTGGATGCCTTCAGGCAGTGAAACACCGGAACTGATGGATCTTAGCGTGAGCGACAATAACGGCTATAGTGACCTCGTTCGTATTCGCTTCGGCGAAGGCCGCAGTCTTAAGAAGTTCATGCTCAACCCCGATGACACCAAGATCTACTTCCCGATGGAGGATAGCGACTATGCAGTGGTCTATGCCAACAACATGGGTGAGATGCCTGTCAACTTCAAGGCTGCTGTCAACGGCACCTACACCTTCGATGTGAATATTGGCGACATTGAGATGGGTTACCTCCACCTCATCGACAACATGACTGGTGCCGATGTCGACCTGCTGGTCACCCCGAGCTATAGCTTCGAAGCCCGCACGACTGACTATGCCGACCGCTTCAAGTTGGTGTTCGCCCACCTTACAAGTGTTGAAGAAAACGATGCTGACCCGTTTGCCTTCTTCAGCAACGGCAGCTTCATTATCGTCAACCAAGGCAATGCTACGTTGCAAGTCCTCGATATGAACGGACGCATCCTCCAGAGCGAGACCATCAACGGCAGTAGCAGCGTGAACGTGAATGCAGCTGCTGGCACCTATATGCTGCGTCTTGTCAACGGCGACAACATTAAGGTTCAGAAAGTGATCGTCAAGTAAATAGTATACCAATTGCCTATGGCTTGCCCTTACAAGGGGAAAGCCATAGGCAATCAATAGATAGCTAACAAACGAAAATTAACTCGAATTGAATAATAACAATTAAAACATCAATTATAATAAAATAATGAAGAAATTAGCATTGACATTGGCCATCGTCCTGGGATTGGGCATGGCATCATTTGCTGACAATGGTGGTGGTTTGTTTGGTCGCGGTGAAGCTGTGTCCGAATCAAATGGCTACGCTTATGAAGGTAACGGGTCTTTGTTCCCGCAATTTCCTAACCACATGGAGATATCTAATCAGCCTGCTCCCGTAGGAAGCGGCATCGCCGTTCTCATGGGTCTTGGTGCCGCTTATATGGTTGCCAAGAAACGCAAGGAGGATTGATCTCTTCCGTTGTGGAGGTGCAGTCATTTGCAAGGTTCCTCCACGACAGTGGACCTTATTTTTTAGCCGACTACATTTGTGGTCGGCTTTTTCATTATCTTTGCAGTCTAATATATAATAATGTGTCCATGAGACAAAACACATTTTCCCGTATCCTGTTGCCACTGCTGCTCTTTGCAATAAGTGGCAGCATTATGGCCCAAATTCCCAACGGTTACTACAACAACGCCACAGGTAAGACCGGGGATGAGCTGAAGACTGCTTTGCACAATATCATCAAAGGCCATCATGTGGTTAGCTATAGCGGCCTCATCAACGCTTTTGCCTACACTGACTGCAAACCCAACGGCAAGATCTGGGATATCTATTCCAATTACGAATTCAGCCAAAACACAGATCAATGTGGCGAATACGAACAGGAAGGTGACTGCTGGAACCGTGAGCACACATGGCCACAGAGCTGGTTCAACGGGAGTACGACCCCCCGCAGCGACCTTTTCCATGTATACCCCACCGATGGCTATGTCAATGCGCAACGCAGCAACTACCCTTATGGTGAGGTCAACCACCCGACCTATACCTCTGGTAACGGCTCTAAGCTTGGTCCCTGCGTCACACAAGGCTATTCTGGCAAGGTGTTTGAGCCCGTCGATGAATACAAAGGCGACATCGCCCGCAGCTACTTTTACATGAGTGTTCGCTATAGCGGCGAAGATGACGACTGGGGCACCAGTGGCATGACCAACAAGGCTGAAATCAAACCCTGGGCCATGACTATGCTACTGCGCTGGAGCGACGAAGACCCTGTTAGCCAAAAAGAAATTGACCGCAACAATGCCGTCTACGGCTACCAAAACAATCGCAACCCTTTCATAGACCATCCCGAATACGCCCGCATGATTTGGGACCCCGACTGGACACAAGGCGTTTCTTACAACATTACTTGTGCCACGGGTTTACAGCATGGCAGCGTGTCGGCACCCGAAAGTGCCTTAGAAGGTAGCACTGTGGCCATCACCGCTACACCGGCACCGGGATATATGGTGGGTACCTACAGCGTTTATAAGACAGACAACCCTTCAACAACCGTTTCCGTGAGCAGCAACGGAACCTTCACTATGCCTAGCTATGCCGTCACAGTGAGTGCGACCTTTGTACAGAACACCACCCAATATCAAATCACCTTGGGGACGGTCAGTCACGGCAGTATTGGCGTCAGCACACAGGCTGCCCTCTCGGGCACTAGTATCACGATGTCGGCTATGCCTGCATCTGGTTATAGCTTTTATTCTTGGTATGTCTTCAAGACCGGCGATATGAGCACTATTGTCACAGTTAGCGGCAACAGCTTCGTCATGCCCGCTTTCGATGTCACCGTGATAGCTACCTTTGTTCAAGGCAATGCCAATGGTGACTTCGTAAGGGTGACTCAAGCCCCGACAGACTGGAGTGGGGAGTATTTACTGGTTTATGAACAGAACGGCACAACGGGCTATGTTTGGACGGGTGTGGATGTGGAAAATTGTTATGTCTCGAAATTGATAACCGACAACAGTATCGCCAACGATGGGTTGGTCACCCTCACTATTGCCCCTATGTCGGGCGGCTATTCCGTCAAAGTCAACGGAGGAACCAATGACGGGAAATACATTTCTGGCAAGTCGGGCGAAAACAGATTGATTTTTGGCACCAGCCCTATTGTGAACACGCTTTCCTACGAATCCAATAGCGTGATGATGACCTCAAACACCTCGGTGATGCGATTTAACAATAACTCAGGACAAAACCGATTCCGTTACTTTAAATCAAGCACCTATAGCAGCCAGCAACCCATACAACTCTTCAAGAAAGTCGTCTCCATTCCTACCCATGGCATCCACTTTAACCCAAACGGCGGTGCCGGTACAATGAACGACCAAACTGTGAATGAGTTTGAACCTACAGCCTTGTTTGATAATGCCTTCACAAGAGATGGCTTCGTTTTCGACGGTTGGAACACCGAAGCTGATGGTTCGGGCAATTACTTTGCCGATGGTGCCACAGTTGTCTTGCTTGATGACTTGGAGTTGTATGCCCAATGGGACCAGCTTTTCAACATCACATTGGCAGAAACGGTACATGGCAGTATCAGTGCCAGTGCAACCCAAGCCTTTGAAGAGGACGAAATTATTCTGACCGCCGTTGCGGACCCTTGTTATGCCTTGGCGCAATGGACGGTAACCGATGTCCAAGGTTATGACATTAATGTTACAGAAAACCGTTTTGAGATGCCTGCCAGCGATGTCACGGTAAGCGCGGTGTTTAGCTATTCTCCCCAAAGTTTGGTGCAAGAATACCACCTTGTTACTTCCGTTGGCGAACTCGTCCCTGGCCGTACCTATCTGATTGTCAATGTGGATAATGGGAAGGCTTTGGGAATAACACAAAACGCCAACAACCGGAGTGCTGCTGAGGTCACGATTAATGATGATGTCATCCCCAGCATTAGTGATGATGTTTGTGAGTTGGTTTTGGGCGCAGTGGGGAACAACTGGACCTTCTATGATACCCATTGGGGCAGCAACGGCGGTTATCTGTTTGCTGCAAGTAGCAGCGGCAATTATTTGAGGACGCAAGCCTCCAATAATGTCAACGGGCAATGGAACATCAGTTTTGGTACTAATGGAACGGCAACCCTTACTGCACAAGGCAATAATACCCATAATTTGTTGAAATACAATAGTCAGAGTAACATTTTTTCTTGCTATGCCAGCAACATGCAAGAAGTTTGTCTGTTTCGTCGCTCGGAAATTAACGACTATCCTGCCGAGCAGACGACCGCACTTGACCAAGGCTGGAATTGGTGGACACCGACCATCGAAATGACAGTGGAGGAACTTGAAACAGCTCTTGACACCAATGGCATCCTAATCAATTCTCAAAACTCAGGCTATCTCAGTTATGATGAGGGTAACTGGGATGGTACGCTTTACGCCATCGTTACTGGACAGATGTACAAGATATGGGCTAATAACTCTTGTAATCTTGTGTTGAGTGGAAGTTACGTTTCCAGTGTCACAGTCACGATTAGGCAGGGTTACAACTGGTTTGGCTACACAGGCGCTCAACCTTTGGCTATCGATAACCTTAACTTTACACCTGCCCAGGGCGACAAGATTATTTCGCAGAACGAGGATTATGCCATCTACGAGAACGGTGCATGGAACGGGCCCCTTTCGTCGCTTCAGTCTGGACATGGTTATGTTTATTTATCGAATGCAGTAGAGACGAAAGCACTTGAATTTCAATAACAACGGAGTAAAATTGCAACAGAATTGGATTTTTTTGTATCTTTGCAGGCTTTATTAATGTAAAAGAATGAGAATCAATCCATTATTCTGTGCCTTGTGTATTGCTTTCATTGGCAATACCGTTTTTGCCCAAAGCCAGAAAGAGCTTGGGCGGCTCATGCGCGAACGTAATGAGTATTATTTTACCCTTAGTGTAAATGAACCAGCTGAAATTCAATCCATTAGCAGAATTTGCTCTGTGGATGGTACTGACGGGCATACTGTGGTTGCCTATGCTAATCAACAGGAATATAACCAGTTGTTGGGTCTTGGTTACCAGCCCAATTTGCAAACGCCACCATCGTTGCTTGAAGAGGCTGAGATGTGGGATGGCAACCGAGCCACTTACGAGTGGAATAGTTATCCAACCTACAGCCAATATGTGGCCATGATGCAAGGCTTTCCTGCGTCTGCCGTCAGCGGAAGAACCTGCACATTAATGGAATTGGGCACGCTTTCTTCAGGTCGTAAGATCATGGGTGTCCGTCTCAACAACGGCAGTCCCGAGGGCAAACCTAAATTCCTTTACAGTTCTACTATCCATGGTGACGAAACTACAGGCTGGATATTGATGCTTCGTCTTATTGACGAGTTATGCACCAGCACGGATCCCCGCATCGTCAACTTGATAGACAACCTCGACATCTTCATCTTCCCCAACACCAACCCAGACGGTACGTATTATCGGGGTAACAACAGTGTTACAGGCGCCCGGCGTTACAATGCCAATGGGGTGGATATGAACCGCAACTATCCCGATCCTCATGGTGGCGCGCATCCTGATGGAAAACCGTACCAATCTGAAACGCAGTGGTTAATGCAGCTTGCTATGGACTATCCTTTCGTGATGGCAGCCAACTATCATGGTGGGTCCGAGGTGGTGAACTATCCTTGGGACAACACCCACACACTTCATGCGGATGATGATTGGTGGCAGTATGTTTCAAGGGAGTATGCCGACTTGGCCCAAGCGGTCAATTCAAGCTATATGACTGACCTGGACAATGGCATCACAAATGGAGCCCAATGGTATATGATTGGAGGTGGTCGCCAAGATTACATGAACGGCTATCGCCAGTGCCGTGAAGCCACTATCGAATGTTCCGATGTAAAGAACCCCAATGCCTTACAGCTGCCGGATTTTTGGAACTATAACCACAATTCCATGCTGGCATATATGGAGCAGTGCCTCAATGGTGTGCATGGCTTTGTATATGATGCTGAGACAGGCGAGTCCATCGAAGGTGTGACCGTCACTGTATTGAACCACGACGATGAATATTCATTTGTGAGCACCCATGAAGTGGGCGATTTCCACCGTCCCATCAAAGGCGGCACATACACTTTTGTGTTCAGCAAGGAAGGTTATGTCACGCAATCTATAGAAGTGACTGTTTCAGATGGTCAAAGGATTGAATTGAACAACATTCAACTTTTACCTCTTATTAATAGGACTTTGGATCTTGCCATGGGTTGGAATTGGTGGGCACCTCTTGTGGAGATGACTGTAGATGATTTCGAATCAGCTCTCGGTACTTATGGAATCGTTGTCAACGCCCAAGATTCGAGCTATCTCCGTTACGAAAATGGCGCTTGGGTCGGTACGCTTAC
>ONFO01000033.1 GCA_900317155.1 uncultured Bacteroidales bacterium | reverse complement strand
CAAGACAGTTTCCATTCCACCCATCCCCATAAGAATCATACAAATCGAAGACGATGCCACAAACCGAGCTCTCGTCAGCAAAATTGGCAGTAATGGTATTATCGGATGTCACGGTGAAACCATAGGTAGCCTCGTTGCTAAGTATGGCTCCATCTTTACTCCAATTGTGGAACAAATAGCCCTCGTTGGGTGTGGCCGTCAAAGTGCACGTTGTTCCATAGTCATACACGCCTGCGCCAGTTATCGTACCCCCTTCGGTCGGGTTAGCCACGGTTGTGATGATAAACGGAAGCGAGAAATTAGCCACTAAATCACGGTCAAGAGTAACTACAAAAGAATACTCGGCATCATAGGAAACGATATTTTCATCCTCAGTCCAATACAAAAATGTATAATTCTCGTTGGCTATCGCTGTCAGTGTTGCAGTGGTGCCATACGGGTAGATGCCAGCACCTTCAATTGTGCCGCCTTCGGTTGGATTGGCTTCGGCAGTGACGGTATGGCCGTCCAGTTCAAAGTTAGCGATATAAATGCCAGCCTCAGTCACGGTGAAGCAGTAGGTTGAGTCAGTTGAGACCTCCTCGCCGTCTTTCGTCCAGTTTACGAAGTGGTAGTACTCGTTGGCAGTGGCGGTCAGCGTTGCTGTCGCGCCTTCGTTGTACACCCCTGAACCGTCCACCTCGCCGCCTGTTTCGGGGGCGGCCATGGCCGTGATGCAGTAGATAGGGCAGAAATTGGCGACGTATGTGGCAGATTCGGTCACGGTGAAGTTGTAAACGTTATCTGTTGAGATGATGGCTCCGTCTTTCGTCCAATTGATGAAGACGTAGCCCTCATTGGGTGTGGCGGTTAACGTGTTGACCGCCCCGTGATAGAATGTGCCTGAACCTGTCACCATACCGCTCGCTTCAGGGTTGGAAATGACAGTGACGGTGTAGCTGTTCTGATTGAAGTTGGCGACGTAGGTGCCAGATTCGAATATGGTAAAGCTAAAAACTTCATCTGACGAAACTTCAATGTCGTCTTTTGTCCAGTTGATGAAGGTGTAGCCTGTGTTGGCCGTGGCACTCAAGGTCACAGTTGCTCCGTGTTCGTAAATCCCCGAGCCTTCCACAATGCCGCCTGCTTCGGGACTGGCCATGGCCGTGATTTCATAACCCACAAAATTCGCGAAATATGAGCCAGGCTCTGTGACGGTGAAACTGTAGGTGGCGTCCGTCGAAACCACGTCGCCGTCCTTTGTCCAGTTGATAAAGGAGTAGCCTTCATTGGCAGTGGCGGTCAAGGTGGCAATCGCACCATAGGTGTAGGCACCAGCACCCATGACGGTGCCGCCGTTGCTCGGGTTGGCCGTGGCTGTGATGAACATATAGTCTGTCCCGTATTCGTAGGCACCCATGTCGACTTGGCCGTTTATTACTCTCGGTTCACCAGCAAGGTCTGTTGTGAGAGGATCGAGATCAACCAATGTGACATCACCTGCATTGATGCATGGCGAACTTGGTTGCAGGCTCCAGTCGTAAACCAAAGGATCCACGTTCTCGTCATAGCCTAAATAGGTGGTTGGGTTGACGAAGAGTGGGTCGTTCTCGCCGCCAATGACAGGTTGATTCAAAGTGTTGTTCATGACTACGGTGCCATTATTATCTCCCATCACATAACTCTGTAATCCTGAATAGCCTGATAGGATGCAATTGTTTAACTCAATGGTACTTTGACTGTTTCCTAAGTGAAACCAAAAAGCAGCTTCGCCACCAGTGTTTGTAATCGTGGTATTGTTGAGATAGGTATGGTTGCCATAAATCAGACAGATGACCCCATTGCTGTTGTTGGCTATCAAGGAGTTGTTAATGGTTAGCTCACCACTTAGTACGGCAATAGCACCTCGGCCTAAACTTGAGACAGCGATACTGTTGATCACTTTGCATCGTTCCATAATTAGTGACCCTCCAAAGACACCAATGGTATGGCCATTATCGCCAAAATTGTCACTGAATTCGCAATCGGTCACCCTTGCGGTTCCTTCAACGTATAGTGCACCTCCATCAGGATCGCCTAGGAAAACGCCGACACCGATATTGCCTCCTGTTTCGGGGTCTCTCCAATACCTTTGTCCTATGTTTTCCCTAAACACGCAGTTCTCCACCTCAGCCTCTCCCTTGATAGTCAAAGCACCTCCAGGACAAGTGCCCGCATCATTATTGATAAAGTTGCAATTGGTCACGTGGCAATATCCCCAAGCTTCGATTCCAGAGGTTCTTTTACTGGGAAAATTCTGTGCTCCTCCAGAAGGAAAATGAGTGGATGTATAGTAATTGGAGTTGTTGTTGGTCACATTGCAATTAACCAGTTCAAGGGAATCTAGCACAAACATTACTGCAATATAATGCTCGGAACGGTTGTTGTTGAAGGTGGTGTTGTGGATCTTCATTTTTCCAGGACTCATGATAGTTCCGAATCTGTCTGCAGTGTTGTCTTCGAACGTCGAAGCATTGATTTCCATGATGCCACTGTTGAAAATGGCTCCGTTATTGTTGCAATAATTGGAATGGAAGGTGCAATTATTCAAAGAAACGGTTCCTTGGTCCGTGTTGTTCAATGCACCTGAACAAGGATATATTATGAAACCATCCATGGGGAAAATCATGTAGTAATCTCCCAACTCTTGATTGTTGGTGTTGTTCGATAAGTCAGAGGCTGTGATTTCCAGTTTTCCTGAGTTGTAGATGCCTCCTTCTTGGTTGTCATGTACCTGGCATTGATTTATTGTTACGGCGGTGCTTTCGTTGACAAGAAGTGCGGCACCTCTATGGGTGGGAGTATAACCTTTGGTGAGGGTCAAGCCATCCAAGGTGGCATTGTAGCTCCACAAAGCGGTGGCTGGTGCTGTAATGAATATGCCATCCGTGTTGTTGGTCTCGTCATCATCGCCTTGGAGCTCACCTGAGAAGATAGTCAGATTGTTTTCAAGGTCGCGTTCTTCAAGGGTGGTCTCGTCGCCTGCAAAGCCTCCATACACGTTCACGCCTTCGTTGAGGACGAAATGCTTGGAAGTATCCGAGTCACCACAAGGGAGATAAGTGCCGCTTGCCACCCAGAAGCAATCATCGCACTGAGCATTTTGAAGTGCATCGGCTAATTTTGTGTAACCGTTTTCCAATATCGTGTTGCCATCCAAAGCGTTAGTCCATGAAGAGCCGTCCATGGTGCCTGCACCGTCTTCGCTGACAAAGATGTATTCCGTATGTATCACTCGTAGATACAGCATGACAAGGGAGTCACAAGAGCCAACCGTCCAACGATGTTCATAGGTTCCAGTCTCATTCAAGGAAGTACCATAGAAATCGTAGGTCTCTCCTTCCTCGATGGTAGCTTCCCTAATATCCATTTCCGTGCATATAGCATCGAATGAAGATTCGTATACGCCTAAATCGACTTGGCCATGCTGAATGCGCTCCATTTTGTTGAGGTCAAAGGCCGGCATGGTCATACCTGAAACATTATTGGAGCCAGCGTTAATGCACAACGAAGCCTCTTGCAACTGCCAATCGCCTGTCGATTCGGTGACTCCTGCTTCCGTTACTGGATCAACAAAATACGGCCCGAAAATTCCAGTGTTGTCATGCGATAACGGAATGTTGCCGTTGGCGGTGCTTCTGAGTCCCTCTATGGCACAATGGCTCATGAAGGTGTTGCGCGTCGATATGGCTGAACTATATGAAACACTCTCTCCATCATTTCCCCATACAATGGTGTTATAGAGATGGTTGTATTCATCTTGTTTGTCAATTCTGGAGTGGATGCCAATGCCCATGTTCTTTAAGATGTTGCATTGCAACAAATCGGTTTTATGGACATAGATGCCACCACCCTCAATGGAGGCTTGGTTGTTGCTAATATGCGACTGGACGATTTGGCTGTTAGATGCATACATGCCTCCGCCTTGCTGGGCGGTGTTGTTTGTCACGAAACAGTCGCTGAGGTTTGAATGTTCGGCATAGACACCTCCTCCTTGCTGGGCGGTGCTGTTTGTCACAACACAATTTTCCACCATGGCATTCTCTGCATAAATGCCACCGCCTTTGTCGGAGGCTGTATTAAGCTCCAAAACGCAGTTTGCAAGCGTCATGTTGTCTAACAGATAGGCACCGGCACCATTGTCGGCATTACCGTTACGGATAGTGAAGCCATCCACCACGGCGGCAGTAACTTCGCTCAATGCGGTGAATTGGTTCAAGATACGCAGCGTGTTGTCTCCGTCCAACACCGATGCGTGGTTAACCAAATCCCTTTGCGATAGATCGTAATCAGCGGGCTCGTTGCCTTCGAAACCGCCGTACATCCTCAGGTGCTCCTTGACTTGGAACGGGAAATCTGAAACCGTGTAAGTGCCTTGCGCCACCCAAATGGTTGTCGTAGAATCGTACAAGACAGAAGCTTCCAAGGCATCCCGTAAATTGGAAGTGGCATTAGCCCATGAGGAACCATTGCCTTGGCCATCTTCCTTCACGTAGATGAAATTGTTGGCATCGGGGTGGATGGGGAACTGATAGTTGGGCTTTTCGTATGGTGACTCTATGGCACCCAGGTCGATGCGTCCTTGCATGATGCGTGGGTTGCTAGCAAGGTCATAGTCCAAATAGTCAGTGGGGGTGGTGAACCCCGTCTGGTAACAGAAAAAAGATTCTTCTTCAGGGATGTTTGACAAATTCTCCATGCCCATATTGATGCATGGAGAAGAACTTAACAGCGTCCAATCGCCATCGGCAAAGTTGGAGCCTATGCCCGATGAAGGATGCACAAATTCTGGTTGTATGCCATCCAACACGTCTCTGTCATCTAATTTGATGCAAGGATAGATGCCGTTTTTGCCGTCGGCTCCACCCTGTATCGCGTTGTTGGCCATGGTGATGTTATAGAAAGAATCCCAACTCCAATATTCGTCAAATTGTCGCTCGTTGCCCCACAAGATGCTATTGCATAGTACTAAATCCGAGTAATAATAGGTTCGTGCGATACCCGTTCCGTTGTTGACGATGGTGGAATTGACAATGTAGTCACATTGAACACCAAATCCATCGTTGTTGGCCACAAGGCAACCTATCACCGCACCGCCCATTGAGGATCTCATATAGAAGCCATTGCCATTGTTGCATATTTGGCATCGGATACACAGGTTGGCAAATACGCCGTATCTTTCGTTATAGGTTATGATGCAGTCTCTAATATCAAGGCGATACCAAGTGTAATTCTGGACGATACCGTCTTTTGCATGATATGACACCTCATTGTGGAAACAATCCAAGCTGCCGCCGTCCACGAACACACCGGTTCCCTCTGAATGCAGTATTTTGCAGTTTTGCGCCGTTGAGGCTCCATCATAGACGTAGAAGCCTCCTTCTCCTCCGTATTGCATCACAAAGCCGTCCCATTGACCCGACTGAGCACCCACCACATAGCAATGGCCCTCCGCGTCCAATATGGTGGCGTTGTTTTCCAGATCGCGCTGCGACAGGTCATAATTGGCTGGTTCGTCGCCGTTGAAGCCGCCGTACAACTTCACACCTCCATGACCTAAGAAACAGAATGTTTTGCCGTTGCCTGTTTGATAAATGCCATGGGCGAGATAGTTACCTTTCGCCACCCAAACCACAGGCTGGTTTTCGGAGATTGCGGCCGCTGCATCTATGGCTCCCTGAATGCTAGAGGCTGCATTGGCCCAGGAGGAACCGTCTTTTATGCCAGCGCCTGTCGGGGTCACATAGATGATGCTGTCGGTAGAGGCATGGATTTCCCTAAAAGTCGAGAATGACCAAACTGGGCCTTCTGTTATTCCCGAGGTGTTGCGTTCGTTGACGCGCCAGTAATACGTTTTGGCACTCTCGGTCACCACATCATGGTTTTCAGCCAATTCGTTTGTCCAATCCACTAAAACGTCATTGGGAGGGTTGGTTTCTCCTAAAAGCACTTGGTATTCATTGGTGTACTCTCCCAAACTCCAGCTCAGGGAAACCGTTTCGTCACCATAGCAGTTGTAACCATCCACAGGCAATGGTGAGGTTGCCACTTCAGGTATAGGTATGGCTGCCGTATTGATATTCACCGTGAACTCGTCGCTGGTTGAGGAGGCTACCATGTAATAGGTGCCTGCTGGTACCTGCAATCCGTTTTTTAACGAAAGGGTTGTGGCATCCCAAAAGAACACGTCATCCACATAAAAACAATCATTTTCTGAACCGATAAGACCATACTCTTTTGAATGTGCCCATTCAAAGGTATGTGTGCCACTACTGACGTTATAGCTGTAATATGCCCATTCGCCATTCGTGAGGCCGTCTATCATGGCGATCCCGTCAATATAAAAGTATCCCTTGCTATTATTACTCAAATACGGACTATCACCGAATGCCGAGAATACTTTTGCCCAAAAGCTCATAGTAATGTCAAAAGGCACATTGATGGTCAAGGAGATACTACCAGAAGAATTGCCATAGTAATTGTTCGATTTCATGCAATAAGAACCCGAATGAGCATCCTCTGTAGTAACATTCCACTGATCCCAATATGAGTTATGTACCCAACCTAAGTCGCAAAGAGCCCCACCTTCAAAGTCGCAAGAGCAATCACTAAAGGCATCTCCAAGGCCGTCGTAATGGTTACTCGCCATAGGACCGCCCAATCCCTCAAAATCCTCCCGGTAAAGCGCAGTTTTTCCACTTAAATCATCGTCAATTTCGGTGCTCAAAATAACATCCGAATCAATGGTCAGCTCAAACACTACATCTTTTCCATCGCTCTTATTGCCTGGAAGCTGGTAGTTGTCATACAACACCATGTCACTTGTGATGGTCTCTGTATAGGGGAAACTGGTCACTTGGCGTGGCAATTCCCAAACGTCTGGCATCACGGGGGTGTATGCCTCTGCGCTTATTGGAATTTCCAAGGTCTTGTTGTCGTCGTATGTGAAAGTAAAGGTGCCGGTTAGGTATCCCTCACCTGTTCCCGTCGCAATGGTGTATGGAATGGTGTCCAAAATGGCAAACGGAAAAGGAAATTCTGGAGAAACAACAGAAAAGTAACTGTTGTCACAGGTAGAAGAGGTTATTGTACCTGAAAGCCCTTCGCTAATCAGTGTTGTTTTGCGAGGCTCAGCCCAGTAACCATTAGGTCGGATGCCCATTTCAACGGCAACAGGGCTGGCAATAAGATCTGGTTCCGTAACAACCTCCAATTTGATATTCGGGCGAAGGTTGTGGATGGTTCCTTCATTCCAGTATATTTCCCCCACTATCGTCGCACCTTCAGCATATGTTCCGTATGTGACCACATTCGAGTCAGAATAGACCACGGCATAAACAACGATTACCAAATTGCCTCCCGTATAATGGTAGGGGGTATCTAAGACTATTTTCCCCCATTCTTGCCCGTTAAACTCTATTGGAGCATCATATACAATTGTTAGGTCTTCTGGGGAGACCCATCCCATTGGTGAGGTGTGGCTTGGTTCGTCCGTCGTTCCCATATAAACCGTCATGTGTGTCGAGTAACTGGCGGTTTCAGCTAAACTGAAAGAGACTGAATGGATGACGCATTCTGTTCCTATTGCATCGGATGGATAAATACTCTCTGTATAATTCCAAAAGGACCATCCATTTGCACAAGCACGAAAAGGCACTGTACAGCTTGTTTCCGTCCCATCTCCAATGATGATTTCCGTCAGATTCATGGTTTGTGCCTGCACATTCAGCAGGCTTGCAAGGTTCAGTAGCAGCGCAAACAGGCTTGCTATAACTAGTCTTTTGTTTCGTACTAATATATTCATAGCTTTTAATTTTTTGTTTCTTTCTCTTTCGCCAACATTTTCATATTGACACTTTTATAGCTAGTGAATGCATGAGGAAACAAAAAACGCTAGAATTTATGCATGGAATAAGCGTTTCGTTTTTCCCTAATACCCTTCACATCACTCGCATTGGCTTGTCTCAATCGAATGACGGCTGCAAATTTAAGAAAATAATCAAATATTAAATGTAACTGCTCAAAATTTGGTTACATATTTTTAAACATGAGGCTTCTGAATTATTTGCCCAATTATAACTTACACTTTGGTTGAAGTGGACTACGAATCTCAACATTTTCTCTTCAAAGGACAATTCGCCATGCAGGAAGCACATTTGTTGTTTCTCGAATCCTTCCCGTTTTCGCCACATGAGCAATTGCCTTTACCTTTCCGTAGCGCCCTAATGGCGACCAGGACGAGGGCAAGTACAACCAGCAATACGATAATAGTGGGCAGGTTCATGCGATGACAGCGTTGGCAATGAGATAGGCAAACCAGGCGCAAATCCATGCTACGACGCATTGGAACAGGATAATAAAGAGCATCCACTTGGCTCCTAGCTCGCGACGGATGGCGGCCATGGCTGCTACACATGGTGTATAAAGCAAGCAGAAGACCAGCATCGAGATGCTTGTGACAGTGGTGAATAGCGGCATGGCATTGAGCACTTCCAAGGTGGCCACCACACTTTCCTTGGCCATGAAACCACTGATAAGCGCCGTGACGACCTGCCAGTTGCCTAAGCCAATCGGCTGGAAGATGGGTGCAATCCAACCCGCTACGCTGGCCAACATGCTGCCTTCACCATTCTCCACCATGTTGAAATGGAAGTCGAAGGTCTGCAGGAACCAAATGACCAATGTGGCTAAGAAAATGACTGTGAAGGCACGTTGCACGAAGTCTTTGGTCTTGTCCCACAATAAATGGGCAACGTTTTTTGCACTTGGCATTCGGTAGTTGGGCAACTCCATGACGAAAGGTGCAACTTCGCTTTTGTTTCCCAACCATTTGGTTACCAATGCAGTGACAATGCCAACAAGAATGCCTAACAGATAAAGACAAATGAGTACCAGCCCACCGTGACCAGGGAAGAACATGCTGGTGAAGAAGCCGTAGATTGGAATTTTGGCTGAACAGCTCATGAAAGGGGTGAGTAAGATGGTGCGCCAACGGTCGTGGGTGGAGTGGAGGGTTCGCGTCGACATCACTGCAGGCACGGTGCAGCCGAAGCCAATCAGCATGGGCACGATGCTGTGTCCCGTGAGACCGAGTTTTCTCAAGAAACTATCGCTGACGAATGCTACACGCGCCATATAGCCGCTATCCTCCAAAAGGCTGAGGAAGAAGAACAACAATATGATAATGGGTACGAAACTCAACACGCTACCTACACCACCAAAAATACCATCAACCACAAGCGACTGCACAGCGGGACTAACATTCCAACTGGCCAAGGCGTTGCCGATTACTTCAGCGAGCCACGTGATGCCTTGGTCAAGCCAATTCTGCAAGGGCGCTCCTAATGCATCTATGCTGAGCCAGATGATGCCTACCATTACGAGGATAAAAATCGGGATGGCCGTCCATTTGCCAGTCAAAATTTGGTCGATGCGGCGGCTGCGTTGGTATTCCTTGCTTTCCTTAGGTTTCACCACGGTCTTGTCGCAAAGTCGCTTGATGAAGGCGAAACGCATCTCAGCCATGGCTGCGGCACGGTCGAGGCCTCGTTCCTCTTCCATTTGAACGATGAGGTGCTCCAGGGTTTCTTTCTCGTTTTGGGAGAGTTGCAAGGCTTCCATGACGATGGCATCGCCTTCCACGAGTTTGGAGGCAGCAAAACGGACGGGGATGTCGGCACGCTGGGCGTGGTCTTCTATAAGGTGCATAATGCTGTGCAGGCAACGGTGTACCGCACCGCCATGGTCGTCCTTGTCGCAGAAGTCCTGACGAATCGGGGCCTCTTGGTATTTCGCGATGTGGATGGCATGGTCCACCAACTCGGAGATGCCTTCGTTTTTGGAGGCGGAAATGGGCACCACAGGCAAACCGAGTATTTTCTCCATTTCATTCACGAGGATGCTGCCACCGTTGTTGCGCACCTCATCCATCATGTTGAGGGCCAAAACCATGGGTATGCCCAATTCCATGAGCTGCATGGTGAGGTAAAGATTGCGCTCAATGTTGTTGGCGTCCACGATGTTGATGATGCCTTTGGGTTTCTCCTTCATGATGAACTCACGCGAGACGATTTCCTCGGAGGTATACGGCGAGAGGGAGTAGATGCCAGGCAGGTCGGTGACGGAAGTGTCGGGGTGTCCTTTGATGGTACCGTCTTTTCGGTCGACAGTGACGCCGGGGAAGTTACCCACATGTTGGTTGGCACCTGTCAGTTGGTTGAAAAGGGTGGTCTTGCCGCAATTCTGCTGTCCGGCGAGGGCAAAGGTCAATTTGGTGCCTTTGGGCAGCGGTGTCTCGTGGGTCTTGTCGTGATAGATGCCTTCTTCACCTAAGCCAGGGTGGGCGTTGTGGTCGGGGAGGGAGATGATGTACAATTGGTCAATGCTCTGATGGTCAACAGCTTCTGCTTCATCGGTGTTGCTGCATGGCTCAACTTCAATCAATGCGGCATCCGCTTTGCGCAGGGTGAGGGAATAACCGTGAATCATCACTTCCATCGGGTCGCCCAAGGGCGCATATTTCACCAGCTTAATGACGGCATCGGGAATGAGTCCCATGTCCAAGAAATGCTGTCGGCGTTGGCCTTCTCCGTTAACAGCTTGAATACGTGCTGATTGTCCTATATCTAATTTATCAAGTGTAATCATCTGATGCTTTTATTTGATGGTGCAAAAATACAAAGACATTTCAAGCACTTTAATCCTAATTAATAATACTTTTTTGGAAAAACACTCATCATTAGTTGGGAAAGGAATGGTTTTTGCGGTTTTATTGGTCGTCAAAAACGAACTGCCATGAAAAAAACATTGATATTGGCTTTGCTCGTCCTGTTATCACTTCCCATAGTGGCACAATCAAAGGATAAAAAGCCTGGCCTCAACAAGGAGAACTGCACCTTCGTTACCAAGGACGGCAAGACTTTCAATCTTTACGGCAAGGTGAAGATTGTGGAGAGCTTCCCCGACATCAAGGTGCAGATTGTGGAATCCTTCGAAGATTTGGATGTAAAGCTTGTGGAGAACTTCCCAGACCAATGTGGAAAAATAAAGCTTGTGGAGAACTTTCCCGATGTGAAAGTGCAGATTGTCAACAGCTTCCCTGATATCAAGGTGAAGATTGTGGAGTCGTTTCCGGGGGTGAGGAGGTAGTTGTCAGTTGTCAGTTGATAGTTGGGTGGCTTCGCCTCGTGTCATGAATCGTACGGTAACATACGGCGATCTCTTTTCTTCTGTTGTCACATTGCAAAAGAATGAAACATCGGAACTGCCTTCGTTTAATAGGGCGACTCCTTGTGTTTCAATTTCCTTTATCTTGTTGTAATTCATGTCGGTAATAAAAGCCATTCCGTCAAAATCATAGATAAGGCATTGTCCCGCTTTGAGGGTACAGGGGAAGCGCAAGGTGTCGTTGGGCGTTTCCAGATATACATCACTGATGCTGCCTTTGCCTTCCACTGTGATGCAGAGTGCAAAGGGACTTGTGAAGGGCGTGTTCCATTGCCAACTGTCCTCCTTGAAATTGCAGAAATAGCGTCTCGAAATGTGTTGAGGATAAAGCAAATAGGAGGAGTCATCCACTTTTTCGATGTGCCAGTCTCCGTAGGGGTCTTTGAACGCTTCCTTTTGTTCCTCGCTGAAGGCGTTGGCAAAGCGTAAGGTCTCCCAATTGTTGATAGTGAGTAGCATCTCATCCGTAAAACCGTGTTTCCGCATGGTTTCTGCACTGAAGTCGAGGCCGAACCCTGCATCAAAGGCGGCGGCTTTGGAGAGGAACCATTCCAATTCCTCCATCGTGGTGGCTTTGCGGTTCTTGTCGGCGAGGTTGATTTGGAAATTGCCGATCATCCAAGGCATTTGTCTCTTTCGATAGAAGTCTTGCTTCTCAGTTAGTGTTTCCACTATTTTGGTTCGCATTGACGCGTTCCAGAGTTGGTTTTCGTTGACACGGCTCAAGTAGTGCCACGAAGTAGGGGTGAGCAGGTCGGCTTGAAGGAGCTTGCCAGGATTGTATTTATGTATTGTGTCAAGAAAACGTCCTATGGCCAAGTCGCCTAAATTATTATAGGAATAGCTTATTAGGTCGTTGAAAATCAGTAGCGGGTAATCGGTCTTCGCTAGTTTTTTGGCTTCGGTTTGCGCCATTTTCTCTTGCAACTCGAGGTCGGGAAGGAGGGTGCGTTCGGGTGTGTCCCAGAGTTTGTAAACCGTAGTGTTATTCGAGTGTGCCGATCTCTTTGTGCCGAATGCGCCTCTAACGCAACCGTAAAACAAATTGATGTTGCCGGTTCTTTCCGTCGTGCGATAGGTGATGAGTTCCTCGCCGATTTGCAACACGTTGATGTTGGCAGGCTGGTCGAAGAGGTCGGAGTGGTATACGGCAAACTCGGTCTGCTCATCGTCTATTGACAGTTGGAGATGCAATTCGCCTTGGATTAATATATGTTCCGAAGGTTTGGGTGTGACGTATTTGCTGTCGGTCGAGAGGCGGTTGGCCAATACGGAAAGACCCAAGTCTAAATCGGCTTGACGGCATTTCTCTTTCAGGAAAGCCGTGTCTTTTGGATTGTAATCAGCTATCAGATAAGACTTTGTGCTTCTTGTGATGCCTGACAAGCTCTCAGGAACTTGTGCAAATGAAGACAATCCGCACAACAAAAGACAAACGATGGTTAAAATCCTTTTCATCAGTCGATTCCTCTCAGGTCTTTGTAGAGTTGAACGGCGTAGAGGTCGGTCATGTTGGAGATGAAGTCGATGACGGACTGGAGCTTGGTGTAGGTATCGTCGGTCTGCACCTTGAACTGCTCAGGGATAAGCGAGAGGAGCTTCTTGTTATAGGGAGTGTCGGGATTCAACACGGCATCGGTGAAGTCCTCCATCAGCGTCCCGATGACATTGAAGCCCGTCAGTTCAATCTTCACCACAGAAGGGTGACGGTAGATATGCTTCACCGATTCGTCGCGGCATGTCTCCAACGCTTTTTTCTCAGATTCGGGCAAATGAGAAATCAGGCTTTTCTCGAAATGACCTTCCATGATGGCGTCGTAGTTTTTGACGAAAATGTCGCTGGCGAGGTTCACCAGCTTGTTGATGAGCATGGCGCGAAGGAAAGCCATGCGTTCGTTGACGTCGGTCACGTCGCGGTAGACGTCCTCCTTGTGCTTGTAGAAAGTCTTGTCTTTGTTCGGGTCGAAAAACGAGACGAAGCAGCTCTCGATGGCCTCCGTGCTGATGATACCACGTTTGTGGGCGTCTTCCATGTCGAGGACGAGGTAGCAGATGTCGTCGGAGGCTTCCATCATGTAGGACAGCGGGTGACGGGCATAGACCAAATGCTCATCGTCTAAACGTGGAATACCACATTCTTCGACGACTTCCTTAAATGCCTCGATTTCAGAATAAAAGACGTTGTATTTCTTGCGGTTGCCTTTGTTGAAGGAAGGGTAGGGGTATTTCAGTAAGGTGGCCAAAGTGGCGGAAGTCAGCGAGAAGCCACCGGCGCGACGGCCTGTGAATTGGTGCGTCAGTTGGCGGAAGGCGTTGGCATTGCCCTCAAAGGCGATGAGGTCGCTCCATTGCTCAGGTTTTACAAGCTTTTCCAGCTCCTTGCCGTTCCCATCCTTGAAGAAGCTGCTGATGGTGTCCTCGCCCGAGTGACCGAAAGGCGGGTTGCCGAGGTCGTGCGCCAGACAGGCTGAGGCCACGATGGTCTCGATGTCGGACTGACGTTCTTTCAGCTCGTGATGTTTGTTCGCCAGCTTTTCAACAGTTCGGCACGCGATGGAGCGTCCGACGCTGGCCACTTCGAGGCTGTGGGTCAGGCGGTTGTGGACCATCTGAGCGCCAGGCAGAGGAAACACTTGCGTCTTGTTTTGCAGTCGGCGGAAGGGGCTGCTGAAGATGATGCGGTCGTAGTCGCGCTGAAACGAGCTGCGGATGTCGGGGCTCTTGTGCGGCTGTGCGTAACGCTTGTTGGAGAGTAGGTCGGGCCAGATCATCATAATGCTTAAATCATTTTCCAACTCTCAATCCGACGTGTAGCAGAGGAGAAGTTGATGCCGATTTTATAGAGTTTGCGACTGATAATAGACCTCGTTTAACTTCAGCATTTGGAATACCCAACCGAAATCCATTGAATTTTTGGTCATAATCTTTGATTGTCAGATATCCAATTTGATAGAGCGATGCCAATAGTGAATCTCCAAACAATTCAGTATCAAACAAAAACAAATCTGCTTCGTTCTCTTGGATTAGATTCTCCAACTTATAATTGTTCTGCCTTAAAGTCTCAACAATATATTTTTTAGTATCTGTATCAGGCCCAAAGTCCTTGAACTTCATGGCATTGAGAACCTCTATCAAACAGAAAGGATTGTACATTCCAGAGGAATCCTCATTGAAATGGTAACCATCGTAATTCTCTTTCAGTATTGCGTAACACTCTTCTTTTGTCAAAAGGTTTTTCTTAGCCATCAGTCCAACTTCATTATCAAAATTGTTGCGGATTTCTTCTTCAGTAAAGCCACAAAGTTCTGTAAAATGTTTATCTAAAGATATGTTGGTAATATTGTTTAGGTCACCGAAAAGACTATCAACTGATAATTTCGTCACACCAGTGAAGAAAGCCATCTGGATATAACCGTCCATCGTTTTGGCGACGCCGTAGACTGACTTAAGTAAGGCGCGGTATTCGTCTTGGAGTGCCTTGTTCCCAATGGCTTGCAAGAGTGGCTTGTCGTACTCATCGACTAAAATGACCACTTTTTGCCCTGTCTGTTCGTAAGCACGCCGAATGATAACCTTGAAACGCTCAGACAATGACAGTCCGTTTGGAGTTGTACCATAGGTCTCTTCAAAATAACGGAAATGGCCGTCGAGAATGGATTCAAGTGCTTCGGAATCGGTGTATTTTGCTGCATTCAAATCCAAATGCAGCACAGGATAAACTTTCCAGTCCTTCTCCAACTGCTCCAAAGCCAACCCTTTGAAGAGTTCCTTTTTCCCTTGGTAATAGGCTTCGAGGGTGGAAAGGAACAGACTCTTCCCGAAGCGGCGTGGACGGCTGAGGAAGTAGTATTTCCCGCTTTGTGCCAATTCGTACACAAAGGCTGTCTTGTCCACATAGACATAGCCGTCTTCGCGAAGCCCTTGGAAATTCTGCAAGCCGATAGGATATTTAGTCATAAGGCCCTAATCTTGTATTCTGTCCGCAAAATTACAAAAAATCAACTAACTTGCATTGTCGTTTTATTTTTTCACTAAATTTGCCCCTAACAAAAAAATACAGTTCGCCAAACTTCCGCCAATGAACCACTAATGTACCGAAAACATAGTTAAATGAAACATCTTAAACAACAAAATAGTATCATTATGAAAGAAAAACTTTTACATCGGAAAAGGGTGGCTTTCGCTGTCCTGTTCACCTTGCTGCTGAGCGTGGCTGGTGTGACGAATGCAACGGCCCAGAGCTTCACTGTGGGCGACTTCACTTACTCCTTTAACGACGATGGGGCATCCGTAACCCTGACCGGCCATGTGGACGGCATCAGTGGCCAACTGGTGATTCCCGAGAGCGTGGAGCTGTATGGCACCACCTATCCCGTGACAGCAATTGGTAATTATGCATTTCAAGATTGCTATGACCTCACGGGCGATTTGGTCATCCCCAATTCTGTGATTACCATTGGAGAATATGCATTTCTATCATGTACAGGTTTGACTGGTTCGTTGACTATCGGCGATGCAGTTCAAACAATCGGTCCAGGTGCTTTTTTATATTGTTATAATATGACAGGCTCCTTAACCATCGGAAGTTCAGTTCAAACTATTCAATATGATGCATTTTATAACTGTAATTTTACAGGAATGCTAACCATTCCAGAGAGTATCACATATATTGAAACTTACGCATTCTATGGTTGTGATTTTACCAAATTAAACTACAACGCAACTAGCTGTTGGGTTGATTATGAATGGCTAGAGGGTTGTGATTTGTTGGGCACATTGGCCATAGGCGAAAACGTGCAGGTTATTCCTAACGGTTTCCTTTACCAGCGTCCTTCTTTTACAGGAGGATTGGTTATTCCGAATTCTGTAACTTCTATTGGTGAAAACGCTTTCGAAAGTTGCACGGGCTTCACTGGTGCATTGAATATCCCCAATTCCGTGACCACAATAGACTATGGGGCTTTCTATGGTTGTAATGGTTTTAGCTCGTTAAATATTGGTAGTTCTGTGACTTACATTGGTGAAAATGCTTTCTATGGCTGTTCAGGTTTCACGGGTTCATTGACCATTGGAAATGCAGTGACTACTATCGGTGAAAACGCTTTCAACGGATGTAGTGGTTTCACAGGTTCGCTCACCATTCCCAATTCAGTAACCACTATCGGTAGCAGTGCATTTTTGAATTGTTCAGGCTTTTCAGGCACCTTAACCCTCGGCAATTCCCTTACGCAAATCGATAACAGCGCCTTTTTCGGAGCGTGCGAGAACATTACTTCGTTCGAGGTGTTGGCCGAAACGCCACCTACTCTTGGCAATTATGTTTTCATGAGTGCCAACACGGGGATCCCTGTCTATGTGCCGTGCAGTACCTTGGAAGCCTATCAGAACGCTTCAGGCTGGAGCAACTTCACCAATTTTCAGGAGTTTAATCCCTGCCAATGGATGATTACAGCGGAAGTCACTCCCACATCTGGCGGCACACTAAGTGGCACAGGCATTTACGAACAGGGACAGACCTGCACCCTTGTTGCCAACCCTAACGAAGACTTCTCTTTCGTGAATTGGACGGAAGACGGCGTGGAAGTGAGTACCGATGCGGCTTATACTTTTACGGTAACTGCGAGCAGACATTTGGTGGCTAACTTCCAAATCGATAATCTCATTGGAGAAGGCACGGAGACAAGTTCGGTTTTGCCAAGCTATAGTTATTTTCCATACTCCTTGACTCAGCAGATTTATACTGCTGAGGAGATTGGCCAGATGGGTGTGATCAGAAGTGTGGCTTTTTTCAATGCAGGTAGTCAAAAGAATCGTGACTTTGACATTTATTTGGTGCATACTGAAAAGAGTAGTTTTAACAGCTCGAATGATTGGATTGCAGTTACCAATAGCGACAAAGTTTTCAGCGGTAATGTGACCATGCTTTCCAACGATTGGACCATCATAACCTTTGATACACCTTTTGCCTATAATGGTACATCTAACATCGTTATGGTAGTGGATGACAATACTGGAGGATGGAATAGCGGTTTGGCTTGCCGTGTGTTCAATACACAGAGTCAAGCCATCTATATCTATGATAATGGTACAAACTTCAATCCAACCAATCCTTCCGGGTATAGTGGCTCGGTAACGGACTGGAAGAATCAGATTGCCTTGGGCTTTTCTTCTCTTGATGCTGCAGTGTTTGCAACGGTTTCGCCAGAAGGAGCTGGTTCGGTGAGTGGTGAAGGTGCCTATCAATTGGGCGAAACTTGCACTTTGACGGCAACACCAAGTTCCGATGATTATGTTTTCGTCAATTGGACGGAAGATGGCGAGGTGGTTTCAACCAATGCCCAATATTCATTTACTGTTACAGGCAATCGGAATTTGGTGGCAAACTTCTTGCAGTTTAGGGTTAACATTATTGTTTCGGCAAATCCAGAGGAAGGCGGCACAGTTTCAGGTGCCGGAAACTACTTGTTGGGCCAAACCTGTACATTGACGGCCACACCCAATGAGAACTATGTCTTTGTAAACTGGATGGAAAATGGAGAAGAAATCAGCACAGATTTAAGTTATTCCTTTACGGTGACGGGAAATAGAACTATGGTAGCCCGATTTTTAAATCCTGTTGGCACGGTTCAGGCTGAGTATTATCCTGATAATTTGAATCCGGAAAGTCCTTATGTACAATTAAATTGGAACAATGATTCGTTTGAAGCCTTGATTGGTGACGAGGCCAGTGCCACTAACACACTCTATATGCCTTTCTACACCCTTTACAATTATTCCATTTCTGAAGCACTTTATACGGCTGCCGAGCTCGCTGAGGCGGGTGTGAATACTGGTCAAATGACTAGTTTGAGTTGGGAAGCTGTCGAAGTTACGACAAACCAAACCCAGAACAACATCAGCATTTGGATGGCCAATGTGCCTGATTCCGAACTGACCACCACATCTCACCTCGCCAGCAACATGACTCTCGTTTATTCGGGCAGCATAGGTGTTCCTCCATTAGGCTGGAATGAGTTCGTCTTTAATGAAGGCAACTTTGCTTGGGACGGCCATAGCAATGTGCTTATCCTTGTGCAACGCAACAACGGACAATGGAATGGCCATGTGAATTGGCGTAGCCACAACCCAGGCTTTTATGGCATGACCTACAAGTATCAGGATGACACGCCTTATGACGCGACGGCACAGACTTACAACGTGACTTGCACTAATACTAATCGCCCGAACACTTTGTTCAAGAGCCTGCCTCCTGAGAACGATAATTATTATTTCAAAGTGTATCGCAAAGAATGTGATACCAATGATTTTTCACTTGTCGCCGATAGTGTGACTGGCTCGACATATCTTGATTCATTGTGGCTGCAACTTCCCCTTGGTTCATATCAATATGGTATCAGCGCGAGAAGGAATGATGGTAGCGAAACAGGAATCGTGGCATCCAATTGTATTGATAGGAATTTGTACACTTATCAGATTACAGCTACGCCAAATTTGGAGGGGTGTGGAACGGTGACTGGTGCCGGTGAATATGAATTGGGATCGACTTGTACTTTGGTTGCCACAACACTCAATGGTTGCTCGTTCCTTAACTGGACAGAAGACGGTCAAGTTATCTCGACAGAGGCCGAATATTCCTTTATGGTTTTAGGAAACAGAACGCTTGTGGCTAACTTTGTCCGACCCAATTATACCATCACTACAACAGCCAACCCAACGGAAGGAGGATCCGTTTTCACAGACCAAGACTATAGTTTTGAGGATGGCACCCTGCATGGCTGGACGGCCATTGATGCCGATGGAGACGGTAGAAACTGGTATGTTCGTAATGATTCATACGGAGACAGTTTTGACCTTTATGGACATAGTGGTTCCTATTTGGTAGCATCATTTTCATATTATAGTGGTTCTCTTAATCCTGACAACTACTTGATTTCTCCTGAGGTGTCGAATGCAAATACAATTCATTACTATGTTGCAGGCCAGCCTGATTATTTGGATCATTATGGTGTATACGTTTCCACTACCGGTAATGACCTCAGCGATTTCTTTTTGGTGTTCGAAGAAACCATTCCTGCTTCCAAAGATGGCATGGAAAGAGACAACTCGATGAAAGCCAAAGAAAGGAATCGTAATGTGTCACCGACACCGTGGTTCGAGAGAATGGTTGAATTACCCCAAGGCACAAAATATGTGGCCTTCCGTCATTTCAATAGCTATGACAAGTATTTTGTTCTCCTTGACGACATTTCAATTAGCTCAGATGAAGTAGGTTATGTTTACCAGCAAGGTCAAACATGCACCCTGACCGCCGTTCCCAATTATGGCTATGCCTTTGCAAACTGGACGGAAAACGGCGATGTGATTTCCACGAATGCCGAACTATCATTCATTGTCAATAACGATAGGAACTTGGTGGCCAATTTCGTCCTAGATCCTTTCACCATCAACGCTACGCCTAACTTCGATGACCGAGGCACGGTGAGTGGTGCTGGAGAATATGTAATCAACCAGGCCTGCACACTTACGGCCACGCCTTATCAAGGCCACAACTTTGTGCACTGGACGGAGAACGGCGAAGTAGTCTCAACCGAGGCTTCCTATACCTTCACCGTTGAAGGGCCGAGAGATTTGGTGGCAGTGTTTACCGCCCATGAAGACGACATCATCGTTTTTGCTGACCCAAACACAAAAGCTGTCTGTGTGAGCAACTGGGACACCGATGGTGATGGTGAACTGACATACGACGAGGCCGCCGCTGTGTGGGATTTGGGATATGCTTTCTACTACAATCAAGTCATTACATCCTTTGACGAGTTGCAGTATTTCACGGGATTGACATCCATTGGCTATAGTGCTTTCTACGAATGTACTAGCCTTAATTCAATTGTTATTCCAGAAGGTGTTACTGTAATAGATAGTTATGCGTTTTATGATTGCTACAACTTGGTTTCTGTCAATATTCCCGATGGCGTTGTTTGGATAGGGGAGTATGCTTTTTATGTAAGCGGCCTCCTTGGAGAGCTTACTTTGCCAGAGCCGCTTGAACATGTCGGTGAATACGCTTTCTTCGGCTGCGACGGCATCACCACGGTCAACTACAATGCTGTTAATTGTCAGACGATGGGCAGTGCGGCAAAGCCGGTTTTCTATGACTGTGCCTTCACACACCTCAACATTGGAGCGAATGTGCAAAACATTCCCAATTTTGCTTTCAAACGTTGCTTTATGATCACCGATATGACGGTGGCAGCAGTCAATCCGCCAACCATTTATTCTGGCACTTTCGGAATGGTTTCCCGCAGCATCCCTGTCTCTGTGCCTTATGGTTCAGGTGACACTTACCGCAACACCCAGTATTGGGAGGAATTCTTCAACATCGTTGAGGTTTATTTCAATGATGTGCAAGTCTTGCAATTGTCCCAAGGTTGGAATTGGGTGAGTCTCTCCATCGAGGCAGGCGATCCTGTCGAGCTGCTCCAGATGCTGGAGGCTGCCTTAGGCGACAACGCCGTGCAAATCCAGTCGTTCGACGACAACACCGAGTTTGACGGCGAGGAATGGTTCGGCGGCCTGGACGACACCGGTATCTCCAACGCACAGATGTACATGATCGAGGTCGTCAACGACTGCACGGTGGAGCTGCAAGGCACGCCTGCCAACCCTGCTGACTACGAAATCTACATCGAGCCCGGTCAGTGGAACTGGATTGGCTTCCCCTGCACGGTGGAACTGGGCATTGCCGAGGCACTCGCCAATTTCGAGCCTGAAGAGGCCGACCAGATCCAAGCCGGCAATATCATGACCGAGTTCGACGGCGAGGAATGGTTCGGCGATTTCGAGACGCTGGTGCCAGGACAAGGCTACATGTACTACTCCAACAGCTCTGAACCGAAGATCTTGGTCTTTTCCACGACTGCGAAAGGCAAGGGTGTCATCTTACGGAAAGAAAAGAAATAATCTTACGAGATAATAGGATGAAAAACGACCGCCCTTCTCCGAGAGCGGTCGTTTTTTTGCATCTTTAACGTCTTTAACGTCTTTGTCTCTTTGTGTAATTGCGAGAAAATGCGACAAAATTTTATGTCTACTTGTTTCGGTCCACTCCGCAGCCACCCATATTTCCACTTCCTGAGACCCATATCATTTTTGTTTTAGATATGGGTTTAAAAAGGTTGAGATATGGGTCTTAACCATTTGTGCACCTAACCGTTCCTGAAACAAATTTCTTTCTTTATTTTTTTCTCAATAGTTTTTTGCTATTTTTGTACGTCCAAAACAGGATTGGAATCGAATCATAAGAAGATAAATCAATAAATACTCAAGCACTATGAAAAGAAGACTTTTACTTTTACTTTTTCTGGCGACCTTCTTCGCCCCATGGACGGCATTAAGCCAACAATTAACTGTGTACGACGGGACGGCCACTAACAACTATGTCCCCGCCTACATCTTCTACTTCGACGAGTTCACCCGAAGCCAGTTCGTCATCCCTGCCGGCGACTTGACGGCAATGAACGGCAAAATCATCTACAGCATGACGTTTTACACCACTGACTACAACGTTCCTTACACCACCCTTAGCTCGGCCGATGTCTACCTCATGGAAGTGGACTACACCCAGATCAGTACCTTTGAACCCAAAGCCAACGCCACCACCGTCTACAGCGGCACGTTCGACATCGTGAGCGAGGGCGACGGCGGCGCGCTTTCCATTAACTTCAGCACGCCTTATGTCTATCATGGCGGCAATCTCCTGGTGGGTATAGAGAACACCGTTGATGCGGGTTGGAAGAACATTTACTTTTATGGCCAAAGCGTAAGCGGAGCCTCTGTTGCCGGCTACAACGTCAACAGCCTTGACGAAGTGCAGCCCACCCAACGCAACTTTATCCCTAAGACTACCTTCAACTATATAACATCTGCTTGCCCGAGCCCCATAAACCTAACTACGACGGACATCACATCACACTCGGTCACACTTAACTGGACAGGATTTCAAGACGACTACGACATACGCTACAGAAAAAAGCCCCATTTCTTTGAGGACTTCGAGAATGGTTTTCCATCTGGTTGGACCACTATCGACAACGATGGGGATGGATATAATTGGTTTGTTACTACAAGTTTATCTTCCTATTGTCATAGTGGCACGCATGTGATGGCTTCTGAAAGTTGGCACAGTAACAGCAATACTGCTCTTACCCCTGACAACTGGCTGGTTTCACCTCAGATAGAATTGCAAGGCATCATGAAAGTGTGGCTTTGCGCCCGTGACTCGTACTATTCAGACGAGCATTTCGCTATTTACCTCTCCACCACGGGCAACAGCATGAGCGACTTCTCCACCGTCTTGGTGCCTGAGACAATAGTAACCGGAGAATTTTTAGGCTACACCGCCGACTTAAGTGCCTTTGCAGGCCAGCTGGGGTACATCGCCATCCGCCACTTCAATTGCACAAACATGGATCAACTGTATTTGGATGACTTTTGCCTCATCGACAGCCCTGATGACGACATTTGGGAGATGGGTTGGACAACAAGCAATCAACTGTTTATCTCCAATCTTGAACCAACCACCGAATACGAATGGCAGGTGAGGGGTAGAAACTGCGACGGTAGTGGAACCTACACCGATTGGAGCGACGTACACGATTTCACCACCCCATGCGAAACCTTCGTTGTCGATGCAGACCACGCGTTCTTCGAAGGCTTCGAAGAAACGACCTTTGCGCCTGACTGCTGGGGATTATTATCAACGGGCTCGTATTCTTGGGATAGAAGTATCAGCTATGCCCATTCTGGTTCTGCAAGCGCATATAGCTACTATTATGGAGACAATTATTTGGTGCTGCCCAACCTTGAGCTTCAAGCCGATGCTTTGACAGCCCAAATTACTTTCTGGTCTTATAACCGTTGGCTAAGTGACTTTGTGGAAGGTAACAACACGGTCGTGTTGCTCGACGGCAACACCGAGACCGTGCTTTGGTCGGCTGAGACGGTGAGCCAAGCATGGGAAGAGACCACCATCGACCTTAGCGACTATTTGGGTCAGACGATCAGCCTCGCTTTCAAATATGCGGGCAACAACGGCAATGGCTGGTATGTCGACGATGTGGAGGTCACAGTGTCGACAAAGGCCATCTTCGTTACCGATGGCAACTGGAACAACGGTGGCTGCTGGAGCATCGGCATGGTGCCTTCCGCAGGCAGCGATGTTGTCATCCGAGCCAACGCCATCGTCCCTTCGGGCTATGTCGCAGTGGCCGATACGGTGACCATAGACGGTGGCAGCATCACTGTGGCCGACGGCGGCCAGCTGAGGCACAACATCTTTGGACTTGAGGTGACGATGGAAAAGAACATCGTGGGCTACAATGATACGAACAGTACGGAAAACTATTACCTGATCAATTTCCCCTTTGTAGGAGGTGCCACGCTTCCCGACGTCATGACCGCCACAGAAGGCTACGATTTGTACAAGTTTAATTCGAATAATGTTGGCGCCGAATGGCGCAACGACAAGCAGGAAGGCTATATGTACGCCAATTTGTGGGACTTTTACCTTTATGCCAGCCCTGTGGACCTGGAGGTTTCGGTAACGGGAACCACATTTGATTGTCATGCCAACATGGAGTTTACTGCCCATTATTCCGAAAACTCGGGCATCATTTTCAAGGGGTGGGCGCTTTTAGGCAACCCTTATACCTACAGCGTCTATGTCTACCGCCGCAACAGCGACAACGAGCTGGAGCCGATGTCCATCATGATGTATGATGCGGATGGAGAGTTGCAGACGGTCTATGGCGGCCCAGTGGCTCCGATGCAGGGTTTCTTTGTGCATGTGACGGAGGAGACCACGGTCTGGTTCAGTGACGCGTCACCCAATGACGAACATGCGTACGTCGACCTTGGCCTGCCAAGCGGCCTGTTGTGGGCCACTTGCAACGTGGGAGCAAACAGCCCTGAGGAATACGGCGACTACTTTGCATGGGGCGAGACCTCCCCCAAAGATCATTATGATTGGTATAACTATCAACACTCCAATGGCTACAGCCTCACCAAGTACTGCAACAATTCAGAAAATGGCTACAATGGCTTCGTCGACAATATGACAGCCTTGCTGACAGAAGACGATGCTGCCACAGCCAATTGGGGCAGTAATTGGCGTATGCCCTCCTTGGAAGAATGGCTTGAATTGATTGACAACACAACACAAACATGGACAGAATCCGGATGTCTATGCCAGGCTCCCAACGGCAACAGCCTCTTCCTGCCTGCAGCTGGCTACTATGAGGGGACCGACTTCTTTAACGAAGGAACCTATGGACAATACTGGTCAAGTTCGCTCTATAGCGATTACCCTTTTATTTCATATTATTTCTTCCTAGCATCGGACAGCTACTTCTGGGTTGCCAACCACAGATGCCAAGGACGGTCAATCCGACCAGTTCGTGCTACGGCACCGATTAATGTCATCAATGGTAAGTGACGAGTTTTTTAAAAAGTGTTTTTTCATATCGCTGTGTTGCAACATTTTATGTGCCAATAAGTAAATTTACTTATAGCTGTTTTCGAAATCATTTCTAATTTTGTGTGTCGTAATCTGCAAGTTTATGACATAAGTTCAAATCTATGTAAAATTGCATCCTTTGATTATCAATTAGTTAAAACTAAAATGGGAGTAAGGTATGAAAAGACTGTTTTCCACGATTATCCTTGCCTGCCTCGCCATAGGGGTGAAGGCACAAAACGCTGACAGCCTGAGAGCCAAGATTTTGCAATGCTTCAACGAGAGCCGATTCGTCGAGGTGATTGACTACAGCAAGCAGGCGTTGCAACTTTATGAACAGGCTGACGACAAGTACAATGTGGCAGGATGCTACAACACCATCGCTGGGGCCTACATGCGCATGGGGCAATATGATGATGCCATACGCAACTACACCCTCTGCACCGAAATCATGGATGAAATTGGGGGCGAGATGGCCTCCATCAACAAACGGTATGTCATCAACAACATCGCTTCGATTTATTTCGACATGGAGGAATACGACCAGTCGGAGGAGATGTATTGGAAATGTATCGAGATGCTGGGGGAGCCGGGTAACGACACGACGACCAACCTCGACCTGGCCACCTATTACCAGAACCTCTCGGGGGTGCGGCTGATGCAACTCGGACTGATGGCAGCCGACGACCCGCAGCACGACAAAACCCAAGCCGAGGCCGTTGACTTTGCCGAACAGGCTTTGGCTTTGTCGAAACAATATGGCGACAACCAAGAAAAACTCATCAACAGGCACATCACCTTGTCGAGAGCCTACCAAGCGACAGGACGCCTTGATGAAGCCCATGCCCAACTCGACACCGCACTCGTCATTGCACAACGCGAAAAGGAACTCTACTTCGAAACCGCCATCATCATGCTCAAAGGCCAATATGCCCACGACCGTGGTGACGACATGGCTTCGGAGCAACACTTCCTCGAAGCCTTTGACATCGCTAAAGAAAACCAGTATAACCAGTTTTACCTGGAGTGCATGCAAGGGGCCTATCTGGCCACAAAGGCCTCACACCCGGAACGCGCCATCGGCTATCTTGAGGAATGCAACAAGATGAGGGACTCCATCTATAACGAAGACCAGCAAGCCTTGATTCGCGACTACCAGGTGAGGTACCAAATGTCAGAGAAAGAGCATGCACTGGAGATGCAGGAGGAGAAGACCCGACAAAGCCGTCTACTGCTTTCCTTGTCGCTGCTTGTGGTGGTCTTGCTGCTCATCTTGGTTGTGGTGCTGGCGCGCAACGCCATCCAACGTAAAAAACAGAACGAAACGCTGACCCGCCTCAACAATACCAAGAACCAACTGTTCACCGTGGTCTCACACGACATCAAGACGCCGTTGCAGGCGCAGGAGAAAATGCTCGATCTTATCTGCAAGCACGTCGACGAAATGCCATTTGATGACTTGAGGGAGTATCTGTTCACACTGAAATCGTCAACCAAGGAATTGAAAGTCAAGACCGTCAATGTCATCGGTTGGGTGAAGGGCATGATTGGCGACACCAAAAGCCAAGCCGAGCCTTTCAACTTGAGTGAACTGGCCGAAACGGTGACGCGTAGCCTGGCCTTCGAAATCGGGCAGAAGCAACTGAAGGTCACCAATGCCATATCCAAAGATTGGGTAGGCAACGATGACCCCAAAACTATAGAGATGGTGTTGCAGAACATCCTCTCGAATGCGGTGAAATACTCTTTCGACAACGGCGAAATCAGGTTGGAAGCCGAAGACGGTGGCGAGCGTTACCTGGTCAAGGTTATTGACCACGGCAAAGGCATCGAAAAGGAAAAGCTAGGCAAACTGCTGAAGATGATGACCTCTTCGGCCGAAGGCACCTGCGGCGAGTTGGGCACCGGCATTGGCCTTTTCGTCAGCCAGCAGATGATGGAACGCAACGGCGGAACCCTGGCAATAGAAAGCGAAGAAGGAAAGGGAACCGTGGTGACTATCAACATAAAGAAAGGAATCCAATGACCCAACCACAGCCTATACGAATCCTTTTGGTGGAAGACCATCCGCTTTTTCGCGTGGGTATCCGCTTGTCGCTCAACTATTCTGGCTTGAGTAGCCTTGTTGTAGCCGAGGCCGACGACGTGAAGTCAGCCAAGAGCTATCTTGAGCAACATGCCGAAGAGGTGGACCTCATCTTGCTCGACTACTTCCTGCCCGACGGCACCGGCGTCGATGTGATTCATCATGCGCGGGCGCTCTGCCCAATGGCCAAAATCGTCCTGATTTCGGGCGAAATCGAGAATGAGGATTTGGTGGCTGACACCCAAGGCCTTGTGGATGGCTATTTGGGCAAGGATGTTGATCCGGAAACGCTGAAGGCAAAACTCAATGCCCTGTTTGACATCAATGATGACGGCGAAGACAAACGATACCGCCTCAGGGCAAAACCCGACCTGTCGGCACGCGAGATAGAAATCATCCAGTTGTGCGCCAACGGCATGTCGGCCCAACAGATTGCCGACCGCCTTGGCCTGAGCCGCCGCACGGTGGAAGTGCACAAAAGCCATGTCTTCGAAAAGCTCGACATCGATTCCACGGCAGATTTGGTGAAATACGCCTACGAAGCCGGATTAGTGGGAAAAAAATGATATTTTTTTGTAGCAATAAGTAATTTTACTTACAGCTGTTTCAAAAATTTCCTATATTTTTGAGGCGAAAATTCCAAAGGCACTCAGCAAAGAATTATTAACCAACAAAAATATCACATTATGAAAAGAACGCTACAACATCAAAAAGAAATCTTCGCCCTCCTCCTTGCCCTTGTCTTGGGCATGGGAACGGTGTATGCGTACGATTTCTACGATTTCTCAGCAGTTTGCTCCACGGGGCAGACGCTGTATTACAACATCATCAATGCCACCAACCATTATGTGGAGATAACCCATCCGGGAACAAGCATTATAACCCCTTGGGATGGATACACCCAACCCACGGGGAGCATCACCCTGCCTTCAGCAGTAACCAATAATAATAATGGTGTAACTTACACCGTGACTAAAATAGGCGATCATGCTTTCGACGGATGCAATGGTCTTACGGGTTCATTGACTATCCCGAATTCCGTGACCCAAATAGGAGAATATGCTTTCTATAATTGCCACGGCTTCACAGGTTCGCTGACCATCGGCAATTCCGTGACCACGATAGGCGGTTTCGCTTTCGATCGTTGCAGTGGCCTCACGGGTTCATTGACCCTCCCGAATTCACTGACCATGATTGACGATTTTACTTTCAGTGACTGTGGCTTCACGGGCTCGCTGACCATCCCGAATTCTGTGACCTCTATCGGTGATGGTGCTTTTCATGAATGCCGTGGCTTTGAAGGTTCATTAAACATCGGTAATTCCGTGACTTCGATAGGAGAAATGGCTTTCGGAGGGTGCTACGGTTTCACGGGCTCGCTGACCATCCCCAATTCTGTGACTACGATAGATGAAGGTGCTTTCAATGGTTGCAACTACTTGAGTTCACTAATTATTGGTAATGGCGTGACTTCGATAGGAAAATGGGCTTTCGGAGCTTGCTACAACTTGACTTCCGTGACGGTATTTCCCGAAACGCCGCCTACCTTGGGCATAGATGTATTCTATTATGTTCCGACAACCATCCCCGTGTATGTGCCCTGCGCCTCGTTGGAGGACTACCAAGCGGCCTCGGGTTGGAGCGCCTTCACCAACATGCAGTGCATCCCGGAACTAACCGTGTACGAAGGCACATCAACCAACAGAAATGTGCCTGCCTACATCTACTATTTCGATGACTTTACGAGAAGCCAGTTCGTCATTCCTGCCGAGGACTTGGTGGAGATGATAGGAACGCCTATCAGTAGCATGACGTTCTATACCACCAGCAGCAATGTCCCCTACACCACGACGTGTTCAGCCGATGTCTACCTGAAGCAAGTGGACTACACCACCATCAGTGCGTATGAGCCTAAGTCTTCCGCCACCACAGTCTATAGCGGCACTTTCAGCATCGCAAGCACGGGCGACGGCGGCGAAATGACCATCAACTTCAGCACGCCATACACCTATCATGGCAACGACCTATTAGTTGGCATCGAGAACACGGAAACAGGCGGCTGGAAAGAAATCTATTTCTATGGACAAACCGTCAGCGGGGCCTCCATTTCGGGTAATACCTCCAGCAGCACAGGAACCATTCCCGCCAACCAGCAGAACTTCATTCCCAAGACCACCTTCGGCTTCGCCCCGACATGCTTTGCCAAGAACCTGCCTTACACCTACGGCTTCGAGGAGGAAGACGAAATGGAATGCTGGACGATGCTGGATTGCGCGACATACACGGGAAGAGACACATACTCCGAACACCAAGGAGAATATGGTTTTCGGTTCTGCTACAACACCAACCCGCCCCAATACCTCATCTCGCCCAAGTTGGAGTGCCCCTGGGGTGTGGATGTGTCGTTCTATTATAAGAATGCTTCGGACTACTATCCCGAGACCTTCCAGGTTGGATACTCCACGACCACCAAATCGCCCAGTGCCTTCATTTGGAGCGACCAGGTGACCGCCAACCACCAAAACACATGGATGTTGTATGGAGAAACTTTCCCCGAAGGCACCAAGTATGTAGCTGTCAGATACAACTCGTACGATATGGATCAGCTTTATATTGACGACTTCAGCTTCGAGTTCCCATCCTGCCCAAGACCCATTGACCTGACCGCCACCGACATCACCGCCAATTCGGCCACGCTACAGTGGGCTGGCTATCAGGACAGCTACGACCTGCGCTATAGGAAGAAGGTCTATTTCTACGAGGACTTCGAGAACGGCCTGCCTTCCGACTGGACCACCATCGACAACGACGGCGACGGGTACAACTGGCATTCAGTAAACTATAGCTCTTCTTTTTGCCATAGCGGAAGCACTATCATGGCCTCAGCCAGTTATGACAACGATAATTCGACAGTCCTGACACCTGACAACTGGCTGATTACACCCCAGCTTGAGCTGCAGGGAGCCATGAAGGTGTGGATAAGAGCCCTTCATCCCAACTATGCGCAAGAGCACTTTGCCATCTACCTCTCCACCACGGGCAACAGCGTGAGCGACTTCACCACCGTGCTGGTTCCCGAGACGACGCTGACCGATGTCGTATATCGTGCCTACACCGCCGACCTGAGTGCCTACGAGGGCCAGCAAGGCTACATCGCCATACGACACTTCAACTGTTCGGACATGTATGAAATTTTGTTGGACGACTTCGGCCTCTATCACGACATTGATGAAACTGGCGAATGGGAGACATTATACGATGTTGGATCCAACTATACACTGACAACCCTTGAGCCGATCACGGAATACGAATGGCAGGTGAGGGGTCGCGACTGCGACGGTGAAGGTACCTATTCCGAATGGAGCAGTGTACACAACTTCACCACCCTCCTATGCGCGCCCGAAGACCAGTGCGAGCTCACCTTCACGCTCCACGACAGCTATGGCGACGGCTGGAACGGCGCGGCCATCCGTGTGGTGGATGTGGAAACGAACACCCTTATTGCCTCAATGTCGGCACAACACCATGGCGGTTTTAATATGCCATCTATCGACACCCTCACCCTCACCGTGTGCGACGGACGCGAGCTCCGTTTCGAGTGGATGAGCGGTTCGTATGACTCTGAATGCTCCTATATTGTCACTGATATCAACGGGAACGTAGTCTTCTCCGGCTATGGCGCGATGAGCGCCCCTGTCACCTATATGGTGGACTGCACGCAACAGTATGTCTTCCTCACCAACGGCAACTGGAACAACGATGGCTGCTGGAGCACTGGCACGGTGCCTCCCGCAGGCAGCGACGTCATCATCCAGGCCAATGTCACCGTTCCTGCGGGCTATCTTGCCGAGGCCAACGAGGTAAACCTCGATGGCGGCAGCATCACCGTGGCCGACGGCGGACAGCTGAAACACAACACCCAAGGCCTTGAGGTGACGATGAAGAAGAACATCGTGGGCTACGACGATGCGAACGACATACGCAACTATTACCTGTTGTCATTCCCCTTC
>ONFO01000032.1 GCA_900317155.1 uncultured Bacteroidales bacterium | reverse complement strand
AGGTAGATTTCCATCAAATGCGTTCCTATCTCCATTTGCTTGATCAATAATTCGTCACGCTCGGGGTGGCTCAACTGACTGATGGCTTGGAGCATCATGAAATGCCCTTTCATGCCTTCGTATTGCCCATCACTCAGGTGAAAAACGGAATTGTATCGGTATTCGGCATGCTCAAAATAAAAAGGATAGAGATGCTTCAGGCTTTGGAGATAACTTGGTGAGATGACGAGCAATGAAACCAAATAATCGTCGCTCGTCTCTTGTATCTCCATCACGTGACCAGGAGGCATCATGACAAAGTCGTGTCGATGGAATTCCTTTTGTTGCTTGTCAAAAAGATTTTTCAAGCATCCCCGATGCGTTAGCCAAAGTACGAAAAACGGCGATGCATAGGCTTTCTCGTAAATAGGCACTCGGTTTATATTATCAAATATCATTAGACCATGCTTTTTTATCTGGTCTCTTATTTCCTCCAAAGCGTGTGGCTGCTTATCCATTTGTTTCGGTCATTTTGCCTACAAAAATACATGTTATTGGAATAAAAATCGAAAATAATCCGACCAAATGACAATTATTTCGTTCTAATCGTTACTTGGTTAGTGTTGGAATAGCTCTACTTTTGCGACCGAGATGAAAAGAGCACAACGGCATCATTATCACTAGTTAGTGTCCATGTACTGGCTTCTCTTATTGTTTGGCGACAAAAGTGTAATAGTCAGTGGAGTACTTTTTTTGTTTGTACTTCATTTTTTTCATTTAAAGTGAGATGGTGCCGTTTTTTATTTTGCTTGCATTTCAAACACTACTGCATGCGGCATCTCAATATTGTTCGGGAAATCGATGCGGTAACGACCATCAGCCTCCTTGCGAAGAGAGGCTTTTTTCTTGCTTCCCAGCACCTTGATTTTACCAGTCTTCAGGCCTGCAGACGGCCCGTCTGCAAGAATAGGAAAATCAAACCAATAGGTCTCAGGCACAGGCTTTTCCTGCTCGTCCAAGAGGAAAATGCCATAGACTTTGTCGCCTTTCTGCGTGAAGCGGAACTTGCCGTAGGTGAATGGATAGATGGGACGTGTACCGTAAATCGCCTCGCCATTGATTTTCATCCACTCGCCGATTTCCTTCATGCGGAGCAGGGCTGTGTCGGGCAAATTGCCATCGGCATCAGGACCCACATTGAGGAGGAAGTTGCCGCCTTTGGCCATGATGTCGCAAAGCAGGTGGATGAGTTTATTGGTGCTTTTGTAGGTGTCGGTGGAGACATACGACCACGAGTTGCCCATCGACATGCAGGTCTCCCAAGGATAGGGCAGGAGCGAGTCGGGGACTTGCTGTTCGGGAGTTTGGTAGTTCTCATATTTGCCACCTACCGATCGGTCCACGATGATGAGGTCGGGGTTGTTCTCGCGTGCTATGGAGGCTACTTCCTTCATATTAATATCTTGGATATAGCCTTGGCAGCCGAGCCACGGGCGTGTCTCTTCGTTCACACTCCATTCGGGGCGCACCCAGCCGCCATCAAGCCACAGGATGTCGATGTCACCGTAGTTGTGGGTAAGTTCGCGTATCTGCCTATGGGTGAATTGTTTGTATTTCTCAAAACGCTCAGGCATGACGTTCGGGTCGTAGTTGACATTGCGGTCGGGCGTGGCCCATTCGTGTGCCCAGTAGTCGTCGCAATGCCAGTCAGGTTTGGAGAAATAGAGACCCGTCCAGAAGCCTTGGTCACGGAAGGCTTTCACCACTTCGCCGGCGATGTCGGCCTTGGGATTCTTCGAGAATGGACAACTTGGGTCGACGGTGGAGTAGGAGGTCTCCTTCGTGTTGAACATGCAAAAGCCGTCATGGTGCTTTGTGGTGAAGACGACATATTTCATGCCCGCATTTTGGGCGGCTTCAGCCCATTTCGATGGGTCGAAATGTTGCGGGTTGAAGGTTTTGTTAAGGTTTTGGTAATCAGTTTTATATTGGTAATAATCAGCCCCATTGCGGTTAATCCAAGGCTCGTTGCAGATGGACCACGACTCCACCACTTCCCATTGGGCATAGATGCCCCAATGCATCATGAAGCCAAATTTCAGATCCTGCCATTGGCTGATGCGGTTGGTGATAATAGGATCGGTTTCGGGGAGTTGGTCGTCGGTTTGGGCAAACGATGAAGTGTAAATGATGCTCAATAATACAAAGAGAAAGGTTTTTTTATTCATGATTAAAATGCTTTTACGGCGTCAAAGATACGAAAAAACCACGATTCGCAGCAAACACTGCAAATCGTGGTTGGTTTTTCTATGTGATGTTGGAAGATTATTCCTGTTCCATCATGGCTCTGACTTCCTTGGCTTTCACGGTGTAGATGTTGCCATCGGCATCGCAGAGGTAGAAAGAACCGTTGTGGCGGCAACGCATGGCAATAAGCCTTTGCATTGAGAGGTCGAGGCCGCTCATCAATTTCTTGGTGAAGGACGAAACTTCATTCTTCTTGGCATTCACTGTTACTGTTGTCATATTGTCTGATCTTTTTAAATTTTTCTTCGTTGTAAAACTTGGTGGATTTGATGTTACCTTCGGCGATAATTTCGGAGGGCATGACACTGTTGTCGATGAACAGAAAGTAGTCAACGACAGGACAGTAGAGATGGAAAAGGTTTTTGATGCCCGCTTTGTAACGCCTGCGGATGATGCTGTCGTCCACATGATGACCGCCGTGTTTCACACGCTCTGCCACGCGCTTGATGGCCAACTCGGGGCTTTGCAGCCAGAAGTAAACCAAACTGGCTTTGTAGCCTTCCTCGCGGGCTTTCTTGATGAGTGCATGATAGGATTTGGCGGCCAAGGTGGTCTCGATGGCAAAGTCAGCTTTGTCAGCGATGAGGGTTTTGATGCGCGACAACATCAGGCGACCTGCGGCGACTTTGGCACCATCGGGGTTGAGCGGTGAGAGACCCTTGGCGATTTCGTCGCAGTTGACGAACTCCTTGCACTGAAGTGTCTCCGGTAAGACCGTCAGAGAAGCTGTCGTTTTTCCCGCTCCGTTACAACCTGATATGATATATAAATTCGGCATCAAATAAAATTCTGCTCGTTTTCAGCTGGCATTTTCCGTGCCAAACTGGCTGCAAAGATACAACTTTTGTGAATATGTCAACACTTTTCCACACTTTTCCACGATTTTTTTTGGGCGATTATTGGTAATAGGCTGATATTCAAAGAAAACTTGATTCAAATAATGTTGTGGTTAATTACCCAAAAAATTGTACTTTTACCGCCTCAAACGATGATGATGAAGAAGCGCTATCTCATAGGATTGTTTTTCTTGGCCATGACGGTGCTTTCCTGCCAAAAACCTGTGGAGTATCCCATTGAGCCAAAGATTGCCTACGAAGGTTTTACCTATCTGTTCAATGCAGACAGTACATTCAGCGGTGAAGGTGTCATTACGTTTTCTTATACAGATGGCGACGGTGACCTTGGCCTCAATGCGTCAGACACTCTGCCACCCTTCGGCTTCCATGATGCACATTATTATAATATGGTAGTCGACTACCTGAAGTCTGAAAACGGGGTTTTCGTGAAAACACCGTTGTTAAGTCCCCATGTGCCGACAAATCCTGGCGACACGCTTGTACTTTTCGATACGGTCACCTTTAATGCCCGTTTCAAAAGGCTTCGCGATTCAGAGGAGCCTAAGGCCATCAGTGGTACGATAGAATATAAACTAACGGTGCAGAATCCATTGTCTCCTGATGACACGATAAAGTTCGAAATCCGCATCCTCGACCGTGCCTTGCACGAAAGCAATGTGATTCAAACCGAAGCGATATATACCTTAGGAAATAAATCTAACTCAAATCTGAAATAAATGTTTATGAAGAAACTATCTCTTTTGTTTTCTTTTAGTCTGTTGCTGTCTTCGCTAATCGCTCAGACAGCAGGCGAAAGCATCGATGTGACGCACTACGCCATCCACGTCAACGAGTTGAACTTTGCCGACCATACGCTGCAAGGAGAGACCTTTGTTGACTTTACGGCTACTTCTGAGGTTTCTCAAATAGTTTTGGAACTGAAATATTTGGAAGTCAGCAGTGTAACGGCAACAAATGCCTCTGTTTCCGGTTTCTCCCAGGAGGGTGACTTTCTGATTGTCGATCTTGTTTCACCTTTGTTCAACGGCAACTCCGCGACACTTGACATTATTTACGGCGGTAACACTTTCAACGAAACTTGGGGTGGTGTAGAATGGTGGGGCGATTATGTCTATAACCTCGGTGTGGGCTTCGATAGCCAACCGCACAACCTTGGCAAGGCTTGGTTCCCCTGCGTGGACAATTTCACGGACAAGGCCACCTATGATGTGTTTGTCACCACGACCAACGACAGAAAAGCCATTTGCGGCGGCAATTTTGTCGAGACCATCGACAATGGAAACGGCACCACAACTTGGCACTGGAACACGCCGCAAGAGATTGCTACTTACCACATCTCTTTCGCTGTGGGAGATTATGAGGTTTGGGAAGATGTGTATCACGGCATTGAGCGCGACATACCGATTACGGTGTATGCCAAGCCGGGCCAAATTAATAATGTGCCAGCCTCGATGGTGCATCTCAAACAGATTGCTGCTTTCTTTGAGGAGAGTTTGGGTGCCTATCCGTTCAACCGTATCGGCTATGTGGTCACGGGAAAAGGATGCATGGAGCACACCGACAATATTGCCATTGTGCCTTCTGTTGTCGACGGTACGTTGGGAGGTGAAGAATATATTGCCCATGAGCTTTCACACATGTGGTCGGGCAATTTGGTGACCTGCGCCGAAGCAGGCGACATGTGGCTCAACGAGGGCTTTGCCCAGTTCTGGGGCGCGTTTTACGAATCGGCGGTATATGGTGAGGACCACTTCCAAAACACCATCTCGAACAAGGTCAACAGCATCAATTCATGGTGCAATAGTCCTACCAACTGGATACCGCTCAACAATATGCCGCTCGATATGACCTACAATACCAATGCCATCTATGAACGTGGTGCCGTCATCGTTAACACGATGATGAACTACATGGGGAGGGAAAATTTCCTTTCTGCAATGCGCGAATACTTCCAGCAATATGCTTATCAGACAGCTACATCTCAAATCCTTTGCGATGCGCTCACTGAACATTCGGGCATCGACATGCAGGGCTTTTTCGATTCATATGTTTACGCTTCGGGTATGCCTCACCTGTATGCTGTGATGGAATCAGTCACAGAAACAGGTGGCCAGTTTGAGGTGACACTCAAGTTGAGTTACCAGCATATTGGTGACAGCCATATCGGGCAGAACAATGTGTACGAAGTGACTTTCATAGGTCCCGAATTCCAGCTGGTTACGGAAAAACTGAATTGGGATGGATTGCATGACAGTGTGATGTTGACCCTCGATTTTGAGCCCGTCGGTTTGGTCAACGATCTCAACAACAACTGGTTGGATGGCAGAACGCAGAAGAATTTCATGCTAAAGACATCATCTCAACAAAGTTTTGGCGCTTTCAAAGTGGAGGCTTCTTCGCTTACCGATTCGGTATTTGTTGCCGTCGAAAACCATTTGGTCGGCCCTTATGATGACCCGCTGGTTCCTTATCTGCATCTTTCGACCAAGCATTTCTGGACCATCAACCGATACGACTTCGGTGAGGCTGAGGTAAAGGGTTCGTTCGACTTCAGTACCTCAACAGATGGCGATATTGTCCAATCGGCCAGCGACTCGGCTACTTTATTATATCGTCGCAATGCTTCCGAGTCTTGGCATGAGATTGCATACACTTTATTTGCTGGTAGTACTTGGAATCATGGCCGATTTATTGTAGATAATCTTCCTTCGGGCGAGTACACTATTGCTGTTTGGGACAAGGAAGCCCTTGCTGAAGAAGAGTATTACGCGCCCAATCGTCGCATGCAGGTGTTTCCCAATCCCGCTGAAGGCCAAGTTCGTTTGAGTTGGGATGAAATCGCCGACGGCGAAATTCGCATTATTGGCATTGACGGTAAAGAACTAAAAAGAATCGTTTATTCCCAGACTGAGGGCGTGGAGATTGCGATTGAAGGCCTGCCCAAAGGTTGTTACACAATCATGCGCCTCGGCAAGGGAGGAGAAGTGTTGGCTACAGAAAAATTGATAATTAAATGATAAACAAAATGAAAAACTACAGATTTTTTGCATTGTTATGTATGTTGGGTGTTTTGCTCACTTCATGCAACAAAAAGAATGAATGGACCAACTATTACGGCTACACTTGCCAGGATATCGCTGGGTCTTATGGTCCCTCAGATGTGGCCAGTGCCTTTGAAGGCCTGACGGAGAGTGATTTGTGTCATATCTGCAACGATGCCCAAATTGAAATCACACCCGACGGAAGTAAGATAACATTGAAGTTCAAGAGCGTGAAAACTGGCTTGGAAAAGAGTTGGAATGGGAATCCCATCATGAACGAAAATGATTTTTTATTGCAGATGGGCAATATTGCAGGAGATGTACCTGAGATTTTGGCCACGGTTTACATCGACCAATCTCGTCATGTACGTCTGCATGGGTATGTGCGCAAAGTGAAGTCGTATACCCCTGAAGGGCCGGTTTATATCAATAACTATTTCGATGTCATTAGAAACTAAATACTTACAACTATGAAAAAAGGATTATTTGCTTTAGCCGTCCTCGTGATGGCGTTTGGAAATGTGAGCTTTGCACAGCACAAAGCCAATCTGAAATCGAATGCGACACAGCATGTGTTGAAACATTATGGCGTTCGAGACGAAACAACTATAGTGCCTGAGATTGCCACTTGGGAAACCACTGATGGAGAGAAGTATCGGACTGTCTACACTTACGACGAGTATGACTATTATCTCGTTGAGGAACACACGAAAATAGACGAAGGCGCTGGTTGGATGGACTATTACATGATTACTTATGAATACGACTTCAATGGCAATGTGATTGAGGCCGTGGCCATGTCGGCATACGAAACTGGCATGATGGAAAACGAAGCACGTGCTTCTTATACCTATGATGGTGATTTATTGAGCGAAGTCGTTTACCAAGACTGGGATGACGGAAGTTGGGTGAATGATGAGAGAGAGGTCTACAATTACAATGGTGATGTGACCACCGTTCTCTATTGGGACTGGAATGGCACCAATTGGACTTCCGACGAACTTTACACCTATACTCGCATTGGTAACACCATCGAACTCCTCATGCAGTACATGCAAGGTGGTGCATGGCAAAATGATGAGAAACAGATTATCACCCTTAACTTCGATGAGAGAGTCACCGAAATCCTCGACCAAGACTGGGTTGGCACTTCCTGGGTCAATGATGAATTGACAACCTACAATTATGAAGGCAGTGTTTTCCCCACGAAGACCGTGAAGGAATGGGATGGTTCGGCATGGGAGAATCATTTAAAGTTTGAATACACTTATGATGGCAACGGTAATGCCGTGAGTGGCCTTTGCCTTGAGTTTGGAGGTTACGATTGGGTGTTGGACGATGGCGATATCGAGATGATTTTCAATAGGGGTGAGAAGAGTTATGAATATTATGGCTTTTCGGTTGAAGTGGAATATGTCGACCTGACGAGCGTTGACGAAAACGCTGCTGCAAACAGTTTCATGATGTATCCTGTGCCCGCCGAGAACGAGATTCAAATTCAAGCCGAAGGTTTCCAAAAGGCTGAGATTTATAGTTTGACAGGCCAAAAGTTGATGGAAAGCCAATCTGAAAAGATGAGCGTCGGTGCCTTGTCTTCGGGCATTTACTTGCTTAAGGTTTTCGACCGAACGGGAAATGTTGAAACGCAAAAGCTTATGGTGAAATAAACCAAAAACGGAGGCAACGCCTCCGTTTTTGGTTTATTGGCCAATCTCTTGTTGTGCCTTCTTCCATTCCTTGAATGCATCACCCGTTTCGATGATATGTTGTTTCAGCTTCTCTAATGGCCAAGCATCTTCAACCTTGAAGTCGCCGATGCGGGTGCGTCTTAAAGATGTTAAACAGGCACCGTTGCCCAAGGCCTTGCCGAAGTCGTTAGCGAGACTGCGGATGTAGGTGCCTTTGCTGCAAGTCACTTCGAAGTCGAGCTCTGGAAAGCGGTCGAGGTTGAGTCTGAAATCATCGATACGGACATCACGGGCTTTCAGTTCGATTTCCTCGTCGGAGCGGGCATAGTCGAAGGCACGTTTCCCTTTGATTTTGATAGCGGAATACTTGGGTGGATATTGTTTAAGGTCACCGATGAACTGCTGTCGTGCAGCCTCAATTTGCTCTGGAGTAATGCCATCAGTGGGGAAGAAGGCATTAGGCTCGCTCTCCAAGTCGAAGGTCGGGGTGGTCTGGCCGAGCAGGATAGTGCCCGTGTAGGTCTTCACCTGCGCTTGATAGTTGTCGATTTGCTTGGTCATCTTACCCGTGCAGAGGATGAGCAAGCCCGTCGCCAATGGGTCTAAAGTGCCGGCATGTCCCACCTTCAGCTTGCGGATGCCGTAGCAGCGGTTGAGCAAGGAACGGATGAAGTTGACCGTGTCGAATGAGGTCCAGTCTAAAGGTTTGTCGATGAGGATGACCTCGCCTTCTTCAAAGTTGAACATTAGGCGAAGATTATGGCAACGATGCCGATGATGGCGCAATACACGGCAAACCAAATCAGCTTGCCTTTCTTCACGATGTTGATCATCCACTTGCAGGCGAAACAGCCAGCGATGAAAGCGGCCAAGAAGCCGACGATGGCGGCCGTAGGCGAGATGCCACTCATTGCCTCGCTGAAACCTACCTCAAAGATATCCTTGACATCAAGTAATGCCTCACCGAGGATAGGTGGAATGACCATCAGGAAAGAGAATTGGGCCAGTTTTTCCTTTTTGTTGCCGAGGAGCAAACCGGTGGCAATCGTTGAGCCCGAGCGCGACAAACCCGGCATCACGGCACATGCCTGTGCGATACCGATGATGAAGGCATGTAGGGGACTTATGTTTTCCTTCTGACGCGGTTTGGCGAAATAAGAGAAAGCCAGCAATGAGGCAGTCACCAAGAGCATGATGCCCACGATGAGCAGGCCTGAACCGAAGATTTCCTCCACCTTGTCCTTGAAGAAGAAACCGACAATGGCTACGGGAATCATGGAGATGAGGATGTTGAAGGCGTATTTCGTACCGTCGTTCAAGTTGCAGTATTTGCGCCATGACTGTTTCGTAAACAGATCCTTGAAAATCCATACGATTTCCTTCCACAGGATGACCAAGGTGCTGAGCACAGTGGCCACATGGAGTAAAACGGTGAAAGTGAGGTTGGACGCGCCGTCGTCGAGGCCAAAGAGTGCTTGGCCGATGGCTAAATGTCCACTACTGCTGACGGGCAGATATTCCGTCAGACCTTGAAGAATGCCTAAGATTAATGCTTGTAACCAGTCCATAGTTCGTTGTTTTTAATGCTGAATGTGGAATGCTGAATGCAGAATAGGATGAAGCCTAGTGTCGCATTGCGACATTCATAATTCATAATTCTGCATTTATTATTTCTTTCCTTTCCAAAATATTGCGACGATTTCAACAACAAAGCCTGCCAGAATCAAGATGGTAGACAGGGTGATGTGTCGGAAATCAAACATTTTTTCGTTGAAGACATCGGGGTCGTTGGAGCCGCCGCCCAGCATGAGGATGAAGCCCAAAACCAGCAACGCGATGCCGATGAGCACGATGATGTAGTTTTGTTTGCCGAAGGGCATGACGTTCTGTTCGTCAGTCACTTCTGGAGTCTTTGTCTTTGGTGTTTCTTTTGCCATATTCGGTAGATTTAAAATTCAACATTTAAGATTCAAAATTCGGCCGGGCCTTTCAATAGGCACCGTGACCTTTAGGCGTATAATCGGTCGACATCGGCATTGAGGTATTTCCTAAGAGCCAGTCTTGTGGAGAGTCCGCCAAGGAGGATGCCCAATATGATGATGCCGACAAAGATGCCAATGATGATAGTATGGTCTTGAACCAGCGTTAGTTCGGGTAAGCGTTTGTTGAGGCCATAAAGCAGCAAAGCCAAGAAGGCATCTGCCAACAGAGCCCCAAAAAATCCCTGCAAGATGCCGCTTTTGATGAAAGGACGGCGGATGTAGGAAGAGGTGGCACCCACAAGTTGCATGCTGCGCACAAGAAAACGTTTGGAATAGATGGAAAGCCGTATGGTGTTGCGAATCAAGATGATGGCGATGATAAGTAGCACAAGGCTGGCCACCATCAGCGCGAGTCCAATGTGATTGACATTCTTGGTAATAACATCGACAAGCGACTTCTGGTAATAGATTTCCTTGATGTCGGGGTTCTTGCGCAATTGTGCTTGAATGGCAGCAATGCTGTCGTTGTTGGCCCAGTCTGCATTGAAACGCACGTCAATTGAAGGAAGGAGCGGGTTCTCCTCATTGCCGAGCCATTGCAGGAAGTCCTCACCAAGGTCTTCGCTTAGGCGGCGGATAGCTTCTTCTTTTGGGATGTATTCCGTTGATTTCACGGAAGGCATGTCTTCGAGTTCCTGTTGCAGTTTGAGGATGTTGGCTTCCTTCACGTTGCTGTTCATCACGATTTCGAAGCCGATGTTTTCCTTGAGGTGGTTGGAGAGTTTCTGCGCATGCATCATGAGTAGGGCAAACACACCTAATAGAAAGAGTACCAATGTGATACTCATCAATGACAAGAAATACGACCCTGCCACGCGGCTTTTGCTTGTACTCTTTTCTGACATCTTCATTGCAAATGAAACGGCAAAGATAGGGGAAATATTTCAATCTTACTTTTCTATTTCAGGTTTTTCACTATTTTTGTGCTTTGATTTTTCATAAGATACACTATGCAAGTCCTGAAATCCAACATACGCACTGACTCCGAGGAGTTCAAGCAGAACGAGAAGAACTTCCTCGCCCTAATGTCGCAATACCGCGAGGCGATGGCAGCCTCGATGCAAGGTGGCGGCGAGAGTGCCGTGGCCAAGCACAAGAAACGCAACAAACTGCTGGCCCGCGAGCGCATCGACCTGCTCATCGACCCGAACACGCCGTTCCTTGAGCTGTCGCCGATGGCGGCCTATGGCACCTATAACAACGACTTTCCCTCCGCGGGCATCATCACGGGCATCGGCGTGATTCAAGGCAGAGAGGCCGTCATTGTGGCCAACGATGCCACCGTAAAAGGCGGCACCTACATGCAATATACGGTGAAGAAACACCTTCGCGCCCAGGAGATTGCTATGGAGAACCACCTGCCTTGCGTCTATATGGTCGACAGCGGCGGCGCCTTCCTGCCTGAGCAGGATACGGTCTTCCCCGACCGCGACCACTTCGGGCGGTTCTTCTACAATCAGGCGCGTATGTCGGCCATGGGTATCCCTCAAATTGCCATCGTGATGGGTATGTGTACTGCAGGCGGTGCCTACGTGCCAGCTATGAGCGATGAGACCATCATCGTGCGTAACCAAGGCACGATTTACCTCGGTGGTCCGCCGTTGGTGAAGGCCGCCACGGGTGAGGTGGTCACGGCGGAAGAATTGGGCGGTGGCGAGATGCACACCTCCGTGTCGGGTGTTGCCGACCATTTGGCCGAAAACGACCAACATGCCCTGCAGATTTGCCGCAACATCTTCAAGACCTTGGAGAAGTCACATCGCCAGAAGTTGGACATGCTGCCTGTTGAGGCACCTTTATATGACCCGCACGACCTCTACGGCCTCGCGCCCATCGACTTCCACAAGCTTGTTGACCCTAGGGAAATCATCGCCCGCATCGTCGATGGCAGCCGTTTTCAGGAGTTCAAATCAAGATATGCAACGACCCTCGTTTGCGGTTTCGCGCATCTGATGGGCTTCCCTGTAGGCATTATCGCTAACTTTGGTGTATTGTTCTCGGAATCAGCACTGAAAGCTACGCACTTCATCGAACTTTGCTGCCAGCGTAACATCCCGTTGGTGTTTTTGCAGAACATCACGGGCTTCATGGTGGGCAAGCAATATGAGCAAGGTGGCATCGCCAAAGACGGTGCCAAGATGGTGCACGCGGTATCCAATGCCAATGTGCCTAAGTTCACAGTCATCTTCGGCGGCTCTTTTGGCGCGGGCAACTATGGCATGGCAGGTCGCGCTTACAGTCCGAGGTTGCTCTTCATGTGGCCCAATGCCAAAATCTCCGTTATGGGCGGCGAGCAGGCAGCCAGCGTCCTTGCCACGGTGAAGGAAGACCAGTACAAATATAAAGGCCTTGAAGTCCCGAAAGACGAAATCGCGCAGTTGAAGAAAGAGATCTTAGCCAAGTACGACTACGAAGGCTCGGCCTTCTACAGCACCGCCCGCCTCTGGGACGACGGCATCATCGACCCCATCGACACCCGCAAAATCCTCGCCTTGGGCATCGCCGCCTCGTTGAACCAGCCCTTCCCGCCGCAGCAGTTTGGTGTGTTTAGGATGTAAGAATTCTGCAAAATAAGTATAATTTTGCGTTTATTCCGCTACAAAAATCAAAATTTGCATTTCGTAGCGGAATAAAGTTGATTTTATTCAGGAATTTGTTTTATCTTTGCAGCGAAAAACAATTAATACCCTATCAATCATGTGCATTGTTATTGGAAGAGAGAAAGAGATTGAGGAGCTAAAACGTCGCTGTGGTAGTGGCCGTCCGGAGTTTATTGCGGTCTATGGCCGTCGCCGTGTGGGTAAGACATTCCTCATCAACGAGACATTAGGCGACAACATGACATTTCATCATACAGGTCTTTCTCCATACGACCGCAAGAGAAAGGTGACGCTGAAGGACCAGTTGCAGAACTTTTATTTCTCACTGATTCGCCACGGCATGGAGGGCATTGCCCAGCCCAAGTCGTGGATGGAGGCTTTTTTCATGCTTGAGCAGTATCTTGAGCGGCGCGATAACGGATCGCGTCAGGTAGTGTTCATTGACGAGTTGCCTTGGATGGACACGCCAAGGTCGGGATTCCTCACTGCACTTGAGGCGTTTTGGAATGGTTGGGGCAACACCCGCCATAACCTCTGCTTTGTGGTGTGTGGTTCTGCCGCCTCCTGGATGCTTGATAACCTCATCAACAACAAAGGTGGCCTTTACGGACGTCTTACTTGCGAAATTAAGCTTGCCCCATTTACCTTGCTCGAATGCGAAAAATTCTTCGTTAGCCGAGGCATCAAGATGTCGCGCTACAACATCGCCCAAGCCTACATGATACTTGGCGGCATCCCTTATTACCTCGACTGCTTCGATCCGTCGCTTAGCCTCGCGCAAAACATCGACAGGTTGTTTTTCAACCCAAAAGCGAAACTTGGCGACGAGTTCGATCGGCTGTTCAACTCCGTGTTCGACCATTCCGATGCCTGCATGAAAATAGTGAAGGCATTAGGTCAACGGCATTCGGGATATACTCGCGAGGAGATTGCAAAAAAAGTCGGCATCAACCCCAATGGCGATTTCACATCCATTATGAAAGCACTCATGGCCAGCGACTTTGTGAAGAAATACGTTCCGTATGGTGTGAGCAAACGCGAGGAGCATTATAAACTATCAGACTGTTTCTGTTGGTTCTGGCTGCACTTCAAGGAAAGCCATGGTATCACCGAAACCGACTATTGGGAACATCATCTGAAAGAGCCGGAGATAGCTTCGTGGCGCGGGGTCGCTTTCGAGGAGGTATGTTTTCAGCATATCTATCAGATTAAGATGGCTTTGCAGATTGCGGGCGTTTCTTCAAAAGAATCTGCCCTGATTGTAAAAGGTAGTGGCAAAAAAGAAGGTATGCAACTTGACCTGCTCATCGACCGTGCCGACGACGTAGTGAACGTATGTGAGATGAAATTCAACAAGAGTGCGCTTACCATCACAAAAGCAAACGCACAAAAACTAGTGTCCCGCGTCAGCACCCTTGAAAAGACCGACCCCAACAAGACCTATCATTTGACACTCATTAGTGTTTCGCCGCTGAAACCCAATGCATATTCCGATACGATTACAGCGAGGATTACTATTGATGAACTATTTAAATAACTGATTAAACTTTTTCATATTTTTCCTATCTTTGCCCCCATCATCATAAACTAATCGATATGAAATTTGAGGGTTAAACTGAAAACTATGGGAACAAATTTCTTTACAAACGAAAGTCAAAACACGCTTCTTGAAAAGATAGAAGGCGTTTTCAAATACAAGAAAGTGCATTTCTTTGATGCGCTTGTTGGATACTTTCGTGCTTCTGGCTATTTCAGAATCAGGAAATTCGTTCAGCAAACCCCGAAAATCCGGTTTTTAGTAGGCATTGATGTTGACAAATTAACTTATCAGGCCAATCAACAAGGGCTTTTGTTCAACCCAAATGCCGAACAATCACAGGAGGAGTTCTTCAAGGAAATCAAGAAAAACATCCAAGAAGCGAAATATGACAAGGAAGTGGAAGAAGGCATGTATCAATTCATTGAGGACATTATGACTCGTCGGATTGAAATGCGCATCCACCCCAAGCAGAATATTCACGCCAAAATTTACATTTTCAGGGAAGAAGTCTATCATCCGCATGGTTATGGCTCTGTCATTACAGGTTCAAGCAACTTAACCGAAGCTGGGTTAGAAAAGAATTTCGAATTCAATGTGGAGTTGCGTTATGATGATGATATTCAATTTGCCACTGAAACCTTTGAAAGGCTTTGGGAAGAGGCGGTGGAAATCGATTTGACACATGTTGAGAAGATAAAGCAGGAATCCTATTTGAATCCTGACTTCACGCCTTACCAGATTTATTTGAAGTTTTTGCTGGAGTATTTTGGCAAGAGCATTGATTTTGACCCCAATTCGGTCTCGGATTTGCCCAAGGGCTACAAAAAGTTGTCCTATCAGGTGGATGCTGTCAACGATGGCTATGCCAAAATGATGAAACACAATGGTTTCTTCCTCTCAGATGTGGTCGGTTTGGGAAAAACAGTGGTGGCAGCATTGATTGCGAAAAAGTTCTTTTTTTCCAACGGTTTTCCTACCTATCGCTCGCATACTTTGGTGATTGTGCCGCCTGCGTTGAAGGAGAATTGGGAAGAAACTTTGTCAACTTTTAAGATTGATAACTTCAAAATTGTGACCAATGGCAGCCTGCACAAAATCAAGGATGCGGGGCTTTATGATTTGGTAATTGTAGATGAGGCCCATAAGTTTAGGTCGGATACGGCAAGCATGTATAACGAGCTTCAGAAGATTTGCAAGACGAAGACACGTCGGCAGTATCCCGATGGAAGATACTACGACAAGAAAGTGATGCTTGTTTCGGCAACACCTTTGAACAACCGCCCTGAAGACATTGCCAATCTGGTCTATCTGTTCCAGGATTCAAAGGACAGCACCTTGGAAGAAAGTAACTTGCAGCGTTTCTTCCGTGAGCAGATTGAGAAATACAGAAAACTGAAAAAGGAGCAAGATATGGATCTGATTTCTAAGGAAATCAAGGCCATATATGAAAAAATCCGTTTGAAAGTGGTCGAGCCGCTGACCGTGCGCCGTACCCGTACAGACTTGATGGAAAATGAAGCCTACAGGAAGGATTTGCTTGAACAAGGTGTCGTTTTTCCAGACGTTCAATCGCCAGAAAAAATCTATTATCAACTCGATGCGACTTTAGAGCAACTATATGACAAAACGCTGATTTACTTGAAAGGAAAAGAAACAGGGCTGAACTATTTCCGGTACCAAGCCATCAAATATCTCAATCCTGATGAGAAGAAAAAATACAAGAATGCGGACAGGATTTCAGATGAGTTGGCTGGAATTATGAAAACTTTGTTGGTCAAACGCATTGATAGCAGTTTCTTCGCTTTCAAGCAGTCGATCAATAGGTACTATCAAGCCAACAAAGTGATGTTGGACATGTTTGAAAAAGGAACTATTTATATTGCTCCAAACCTGAAAGTCAACGAATTGCTCAGTAATGGCAAAGAAGAGGAACTAATCAAACTGATTAATGAAGCCATCTATGCCGACCCCACCATCGAGATTTGCAGTCCTAATGACTTTTTGCCAGGTTTCAAAGAAGGATTGGAGAAGGATGATGCGATGTTGAAAGAACTTGTTGAGGCTTGGAGCAAAATCGACTATGACCCCAAATTGGATGTTTTCCTAGATTATCTGAAAAACAGACTGTTTGACAAGGATATCAACAATGAGGGTAAACTTTTGGTTTTTTCCGAAAGCAAAGAAACGACAAAATATCTTTCGGATGCTTTGAAAAAAGAAGGCTACACTCGTTTGCTGACCGTTCAAAGTGCCAATCGCAATGAAATGATGCCAGTGTTGCGGGAGAATTTTGACGCCAACTATGAGGGAGAAAGGAAAAACGATTTCGACATCATCATTTCTACAGAAGTGCTTGCCGAAGGTGTCAATCTTCATAGGTCAAATATCATTGTCAACTATGACACACCTTGGAACTCGACGAGACTGATGCAGCGCATTGGGCGTGTCAATCGTATCGGCAGCACGGCCAATAAGATTTATATCTTCAATTTCTTCCCAACAGCCAAAGTCAACAACGACATCGAATTAGAGAAAAAGGCAAAAATGAAACTTTTTGCCTTCCATGCGGCTTTAGGCGAGGACAGCCAGATTTATTCCACAGATGAAACCCCAGAGACCTTTGGCCTTTTCGACAAGGATGTTGACGAGGAACGCGACGAGAAACTGCGTTATCTGATGTGGCTACGCAACCTTAAGGAAGAAAACCCCGACTTGATAAAATCCATTGCCAAACTCCCTCTACGGGCACGAGTGGGAAGGAAAAACAAAGTTAAGCGGCATTGCACACTAACTTTTATCCGCAACAACCGTCGTGATGCTTTTACGTTTGTGCGCGAGGATGGAAGCATTGAAGAATTGTCATTCCTTGAAGCCGTGAAGGAGTTTGAGGCAAGAGCCGATGAAAAGTCTATACCACTTCACGACCTGCACCATCAGCAGGTTGCAAGAGCGATAGAGGTCTTTGCTGAACAGGAGGAAGACACAAAAGCCACGACAAGCAAAGTGAATGTCGCGCAAGGCCCGAACGAGAAAAAGGCCATTGCCTATTTGGACGGTTTTTTGAGCATTCTCAACATCACCGACGAGGAAACCGAACTGATTCACAAAGCCAAGCGGGCCATCACCACGGGTAAGTTCCAGCAGTTGCAAAGGGATGTGAACAAGTTGAAGACTTCGGTCAAAAAGACACCGATTAAGCCCGCTGTTCTTTTGGAGAAAATGATAAACATCATTTCTGCGTATCCTTTGGATACCGTCAACTTGAACGAATCCAGGGCGGCAAACAGCAGCATCGTTCAAGCAAAAAAGGAAGTCCATCCCGAAATCATCATTTCGGAGAGTTTTAATTCGTAAATTTGCCGATTATGAGAACTGCACAGGAACTATTCGAGGAGTTGAATTCCTATGACGAGAGCGTCAGAATCGAGGCAAAAAAGGCTTCCGAAGTCGGGCGAAGCATTATGGAAACCATTTGTGCGTTTTCTAATGAGCCTGATTTGGGTGGTGGATATGTTTTGTTGGGGGCTGTCAGGAAAGGCTTTGACGAAAACGGTTTACCGCATTACGAGCCTGAACATATTGCAAACCCCGATAAAATCCAAACTGACATTGCCAACCAATGTGCCTCGGTTTTCAATGTGCGTATTCGTCCTCAAATAGAGACAGATGTCGTCGATGGCAAAACGGTTGTCGTGGTAAAAGTGGACGAGGCTCCCGCTTCGCAAAAACCCATTTATTTTGAAAAAAGAGGCCTGCCCTATGGCGCTTATCGTAGAATAGGTCCTTCTGACCAAAAGTGTTCTGAAGATGACATGCCTGTGTTTTATTCTTCAGCTGAAAGTTTTGATTGCACACTCGTAAAAGGTTCAAGTTTAGACGACATCGACGAAAATGCCGTTTCCTATTACCGAAAACTTCGTGAAAAAGTGAATCCCCATGCTGAAGAGTTAACCTACGATGACACCAATTTACTCCTGGCATTAAGAGCTTGTGAGAAAGACAGGGCGGGCGCTTATGTGCTTACTTACACGGGATTGATTGTTTTCGGCAAGTCAATGGCGTTGCGCCGACTAATGCCAGCCTTGCGTGTCGATTATATCCGAGTTCAGGGTAACAGGTGGGTAGAGAATCCTGATAAGCGTTTTGAATCAACGATTGATATGCGTGGTGCTTTTATTCTTTTGGTCAACCGTGCGTTGAATGCCATTACAGATGACCTGCCCAAAGGTTTTGAACTTAAAGACGGCAACCTGCAAGCTTCAACACCTGTTGACATTCCAAACGACACCTTGCGTGAGGCTATTGTCAACGCATTCATTCACCGTTCGTTCCGGGTGAACCAACCCATTCAAATTATTAGATACTCTAATCGTTTGGAAATCACAAATCCAGGTTATTCCTTGAAATCGCCCGAACATCTTGGTGAGCCTGGTTCCGAATTGAGAAATCAATATGTAAGTTCGATTTTCCATGAAACTAATTTGGCCGAGACAAAAGGTTCTGGCATCAAGACAATGCGTGAACAGATGAAAAAGGCGAAGTTGATGCCTCCAACATTTGAGTCAAGCAGGGAAAACAACCAGTTCACGACTCGTTTGTTGTTCCATCATTTATTGGGGAAAGACGATATCGAATGGCTTTCGTTGTTTGCTAAATATGAATTGAATAATGAACAGAAGTTGTCGTTGATTTTCATCCGTGAATTGGGTGCCATCGATAACGTTACTTATCGTCAACTAAATAGTGATATAACATCTAGAAAAGCAACGGTTGACCTTCATCGTATGTGTGAGATGGGTTTGTTTGAGCTGAAGGGACAAAGCAGAAATGCTTATTATATTGCCGGGCCGAATTTAGAGTCTCATATTAGCAAAAATGACGGAGAAATGTGTAGAGCTAACGGAGAAATGTGTAGAGCTGACGGAGAAATAAGTAGAGCTGACGGAGAAATAAGTAGAGCTAACGAAGAAAATGGTAGAGGTGACGGCCTTAATAGTAGAGGTGACAGCCTTAATAGTAGAGCTAATGGAGAAATGTGTAGAGCTAACGGAGAAATGTGTAGAGCTAACGGAGAAATGTGTAGAGCTGACGGAGAAATGTGTAGAGCTGACGGAGAAATGTGTAGAGCTGAAACTTTGCCATTGTTATTACAAGAAAGAATCAAAAAAATCGGGAAAAGAGCCGCGTCTTCTGAAATTAGAAGTTTGATTATAGAATTGTGCACCTTCACTCCTTTTGGAATAGCCAAATTAGCCCAATTATTAAACAGAGATATGAAAGCATTAAGATACCATTATATAAATCCGCTTATCAAGCAAGGCAAACTCTTCTACACCATCCCCGAAATGCTCAACCACCCCAACCAAAAATACACCACAAAGAAAAAACAATAATCATTGAAGTATGAACCAGCAAGAATTAAAACATATATTGTCGTCGAAGTTCGATTTCGAGAAGTGGAAAGACCTTCTTGGAATGATGTTCCTGAAAATCGATTATCTGTCGAAACCCATTCAGATAGATGTCAATTTGGTGAAAAGCGGCGGACAAGTGGGAACCATTCGCCTTGACGATGGTCGTTCCTTGGGCTTGTTCAAATTTGAGGTGGCCGACAACATCCAGATTGCCCGCAACCGAAAAGGACTGCGCGACATCGCCATTAAATATGTTGACCAAGACATCATCCATGGTGCGTTGGTCTTCTATTATTCTGAAAACCAAGCCGATTATCGTCTGACTTTTGTCTCAAAACAGACTTTGCTCAATGAAGATGGAACGTTTGTCACCAAGGAAACGGCTCCGAAACGCTATACATTCTTGCTGGGCGAGAACGAGCCTTGCACGACGGCTGCCATACGTCTGCATGAACTGGTAAGAAAACAGACGGTTTATCTCACCGACATAACAGACGCGTTCTCTGTGGAACGGCTGAACAAAGATTTCTTCAATGGTTATAAGGAGCGTTATTTGAAGTTCCTTAAATACCTCAATAACGACATCAAAGAAAACCGCGATTATGTGAAGAAACTGTTGGGTCGTCTGGTGTTTTTACAATTCCTGCAAAAGAAAGGCTGGATGGGTGTGCCTGCCAACCATACGAATTGGGAAGGCGGTGACAAGAACTATTTGTACAACCTTGTCAAGAAATACGAGGGCAACGACCGCTTGTTAAGTGATGTGTTGGAAGTGCTGTTTTTCAATACGCTGAACGAAAAACGAACCAATGATGTGGCTAACCCGATTTTGGGCGACAACATCAAGATTCCATACCTCAACGGTGGACTTTTTGACAAGGATGACTTGGACAAGAAAGACATTGATTTTCCGTATACCTATTTCATGGAATTGATGGAGTTCTTCGGAATGTACAACTTCACCATTGATGAGAACGATCCCGACGATGCCGAAGTGGGTGTTGACCCCGAAATGCTCGGACACATCTTCGAAAACCTTTTGGAAGACAACAAGGACAAAGGTGCCTTCTACACACCAAAAGAGATTGTGCAGTACATGAGCGAGGAAAGCATTGCCCAATACCTGAAAACACATGCGGAAGAAGCCTTGCATCCTGCTATTGAAGAGTTGATTAAGCAAAAAAAAGTGAATGAAGCTTTACAGAACAAAGCCACTGCCTCTGCTGTGTACAAATTGCTTTGTGATGTAAAGGTTTGCGACCCAGCCATTGGCTCGGGTGCTTTCCCGATGGGCGTGTTGAATGTGCTTTATCATTCGTGTCTGCTGCTTTATGGGTTCACCAAGCCCACACAAGAGTTTTCGCCAGCCAATGTGAAGCGCGAAATCATCCAAAACAATATTTATGGCGTTGATATTGAACAAGGTGCCGTTGATATTGCACGATTGCGGTTTTGGTTGGCCTTGGTGGTTGACGAAACTCATCCCGAGCCATTGCCTAACCTTGATTTCAAGATTATGCAGGGCAACAGCCTGCTGGAGCAGTTTGAAGGCGTTGACCTGAAAGACCTGCTGCCTAAGGCCAATGAAGACGGCTTGCTGATTGTTTTTGACGAAGAAACCCAGTTGCAGACAATTTTGAACGCGAAGCAACTGGATTATTTCTCGACCACCGACCACGAGGAAAAACATCGTCTTCATAATGAGATCATAAAGGTGGTGAAAGATTTGATTATTGAACGCACCCAAGGTAAGAACGAACTACATACCAAACTCAAACCCCTTGACCTCGCCGAAAACGACCAGTTTTTCCTATGGCACACTTGGTTTGCAGATGTGTTCAAGAATGGTGGTTTTGATGTGGTGATAGGAAATCCGCCGTATAACGAATTGAGAGATTTAGATTATTCCAAACAAGATGAATTAAAAACCACTTCTTATTATGAATATGCAAAAGGGGGTAGGTTGAATTTGTTTCAGTTCTTTTATCCACTAGCAATTGGAATAACCAAAGAAAATGGAATACTCTCATTAATTACTCAAAATTCAATATTAGCTGAGAATAGTACCTTAGGGAACAGAAAACTATTCATGGAAAAAACTGATATTTTGTCAATCAATTCTTTTCCAGAAAGAGACAACAAAAACACCCGAGTATTTGAATCTGTAAAAATGAGTGTATGTATCTGTACACTAAGGATAGCTCATAATCCCAATTATTCAAAGAAGTTTGCTGTAAATGTTTGGTACTCGAAATATATGAAGGACAAACATACATTGAATATATCTAAAAAGGAAATACTTGAATTGTATCCCGAAGATATGATTATTCCTATATGCAGTAATGAAAGACTTAATATTTTAAAAGAGATTAATAAGAAACATGATTATTCCATTATTGCTTCTGCTGGTGAGATAGATATGACTAAATATAAGAATATCTTCAATGTAATTAATAATGGAATTAGGGTAGTAACAGGTGCTCAAGTATTACGATATCACATCACCGACACACCTTCCCAAGGAAGTGTTTTGTATATCGACAGCCAAAATAAACCTGTTTTTTCAGAAAAAAGACAACATGAAATCTCACAACCTAGGATAGTCCTTCAGCGAATAACAGGTGTTGATTCTAAAATTCGGATTATTGCAACTTATATTGAACAAACCTTGTATTGTGCAAATTCGACAAATTATATTTCAAAAGATGAAAGAATTAACATGAAGTATTTGTTGGCTATACTAAATTCTACTTTGATTAATTTTTATATCAAACAAACTAGTACTAACACAAATATTACTGCAAAAGTACTGAACTCTTTGCCAATAGTGATTCCTCAAGACCGTAATACACAAAACCTTATCGCTGAACTTGTTGATTATATTCTATTTTTGAAGTCAAGTACGGATATATCTGATCTTGTTTCAAACAGCTCGATATCAGCTTTTTATGAGAGAATTATTGATGGATGTGTATTTGAATTGTACTTTCCTCATCATATGTCAGAACGAAACATAAACATCTTAGAATTTGCAGACAAATTTATTAAACCAATAAGCAAATGTTTCTCTGAAAATGAAAAAGCTGGTGTCGTATTAAGTACGTTCTTATCAATTAAGAAAACAAATAATGAAATACGAAATAGATTGGATCTGTTTACTATTAATAGTCCTGAGATTCTTAAACAAATAATCGAAAACTAATTATGCCAGCAATAAACAAAATACATATTACGGGGTTCAAAGCATTTCCTAATGATTTTGAATTGGAGCTAGAAGGGAAACACTTACTAATGTACGGTGAAAATGGAAGTGGGAAATCATCTATTTATTATGCCTTGCATTGTTTGTTTCAATCGCCTTTTAAACAAGATGGTGGGAAAAAATACTTTGACGAGAATAATGAACAGAATCTTAAAAACCTAAACAATTTAAGCGCAGATTCAAAAATATGGATAGATTTTGATGGTAGGCATCCTTTTATTTATCTATTAAATAAAGATGGTTATAATACTAAATTAATTGGAGGAACGCTTATATTACCCGCTGGTATTAATGGTTGCTTTATTAATCATCAATTTATCTTTCATTTTTTCAACTTTAGAAATTCTCAAAAAATCAATTTGTTTCCAGTCTTTATTAAAGACATTTTGCCATTCTGCAAAGACGAGAGTTCTGGTTATTATATTGGCCAAATCTATGATGACATAACTTTTTCTATTATGAAAAAAGGACGTCATGTTGACCCTCAATATTTAGTTAATATTGAGAGTTTTAACAATGCAGTAAAGCAGGTTGTCGAAAACATAAATATTTATGCATCAGATATTTACAACAAGTATTTTAAAGATGCACTTGATTCTAATTTACAAATAAGACTGAGATACGATTCCAATTCAGACAAGCCACACGATGATCCCAATGAGTATTGGTTAAAGTATGACAATATCATAGAGAGAATTAGTGAGAATAATACTATTATTGAAAGAAGATCATCTTATAAAAAATTGAATGCTCCTTTTATAGGTCTTGAGATTTCAGAGATTATTGATGGTGGCTCTAGAAAGGTACTTAAGCCTCAATCGTATTTTAATGAAGCCAAATTAACAGCTATAGCTTTGTCGGTTAGATTTGCTCTATTGAATTTAGATAAACCTGCTGATGGCAGATTTTTAGCTCTTGACGATATGTTGATAAGCCTTGATATGAGTAATCGTTCAAAAGTTGTCGATTTCTTATTAAACATATCTGACAAGTATAAAATCTACTTGTTTACTCACGATAGGGCGTTTTTTGAATATTTCAAACATAAAAGCAAAAGACTCTCTTCGAGATGGTTGTATAGGGAAATATATATGGATGACAAAAAAGAGCCGTATTGTAGAAACAGCGAAACGTATCTTGGCAATGCTGAACATTATATAAAACAGCATGAATATGAAATCGCAGGGAATTTTTTAAGGAAGGAGGCAGAAGCTTTTTGCAAAGAATTTCTTCCAAAGAAACTGCATTTTACTACAGAATACACTCTGTTGGATTTAAATGGTCTGATTTGTAATTGTAAGAAATTTGTAGAAGAAAGTGGCATGACTGATATTACGCTGTTTGATGAGTTGGATGATTATAGAAAGTTTGTGCTAAATCCTGCAAGTCATGATAGCTATGATGTGGTTAAGTTTGAACATGAAGTAAAACGGTGCTTTAATACATTGACGGAACTTAGGAAAATTCAGTTTAAAACTGTGTTCCAAAAAGGTCAAACATTGAAGTTCACACTTACAGAGCCAGCACCTAGTGCAAAGGTTTTTGAGTTTAACATAACCATCTGTGACGACTTCCGTTTGATAATACAAGATGGACACGCACCTGTAATTTCAAAAGGGTTAATTAATTATGTTGTATTCAAAAACGGTGTTAATGAAAAGGGCATACAATCGAAGAATACAACCATAAAACGTTTTTATGATGCTGTTTTCCAGAAATCAGATAAAACACAAAATGCAGATTTCATGGAAACTGTAATAGATGTTTCTTCTGGCCTACCATTAAAATCATTTGTATAATCAATTATATATATTTGTACAAGTTACACAAATTCTAACTAATATGAAAAAAAGCATTATTATCCTCATTCTTACGGTATTAGGCCTTTTCGCCTACGCCAATCCCGTCTCGGTAAAAAGCCCTGACGGACAACTTGAACTGAAATTCGAAGTCATCGGCGGCATCCCGCAGTATTCGCTCGACCGTGCTGGCAAGCCTGTGGTGTTGCCTTCCAAGATGGGCTTCACCCTCGAATGGCGCGACGACCTTGCCCATGCCTTTGTGCTGAAAGACACGAAATACAGCACCTTCGACGAGACTTGGGAACCCGTCTGGGGCGAAGAGGCGCAAATTCGTAACCACTACAACGAGATGCTCGTCACCTTGGAACAGCCCATTGGCTCTGTAGAGAGTATGGACCATTCCACCGAGAAGAAGGCCACGGTGATGCAAATCCGTTTCCGCCTTTACGACGACGGCCTTGGCTTCCGTTATGAGTTCCCAATCGAGAACGCCTTGGTCTGCTTCTGGATCAAGGAAGAACTGACCGAGTTTGCTATGGCGGGCGACCACAAGGCTTGGTGGATTCCCGGCGACTTGGACACGCAAGAGTACAACTACACCGAGTCGCGGCTGTCGCAAATCCCTGACTTGTGGGAGGCGGGCCACATAGACGGAGGCTGGCCTTGGACGGCGTTCTCGCCCACAGGCGTACAAACCGCCTTGCAGATGAAGACCGACGACGGCCTCTACCTCAACATCCACGAGGCAGCCACCCTCGACTTCCCCACGATGCACCTTGATTTGATTGTTGATACGTTGAATGTTGAATCGTTGAATCGTTCCCAGAACAACAATTCAACAATTCAACAACGCAACAATTCAACATACACCTTCCGCGCCTTCCTATGCCCCGATGCCACTGGCTATAAAGGCCGCATTCAAGCCCCTTGCGTCACCCCCTGGCGCACAGTGATGGTCTGCACTTCGGCCACCGATGTCCTCGCTTCCCGCTTGATTCTCAACCTCAACGACCCATGCGCCTTGGAGGATGTGTCGTGGATTCACCCCGTGAAATACATGGGCGTTTGGTGGGAAATGATCTCGGGCAAGAGCACCTGGGCCTATACCAACGACTTCCCTTCGGTGAAACTCGGCCAAACCGACTATGAGCACGCCAAACCCAACGGCACGCATGGTGCCAACAATGCCAATGTGCGCCGTTACATTGACTTTGCAGCCGCCAATGGCTTCGATGGGCTGCTCATCGAAGGCTGGAACATCGGCTGGGAGGACTGGTACGGCAAGCAGAAGGAGTTCGTCTTCGACTTCCTCACACCTTATCCTGATTTCGACCTGCCCGCACTGAACAAATACGCCCACGAAAAGGGCATTCGCCTCATCATGCACCATGAAAGCTCTGCTTCCACTGTGAACTACGAGCGTTGGATGGAGAAGGCTTACACTTTGATGAACCAATACGGCTACGACGCCGTGAAAGGCGGCTATGTGGGCACCATCATTCCCTTCGGCGAAGGTCACTACAGCCAGCCCATCAATAACCACTACCATTATGCCATCGTGGAAGCTGCCAAGCATCATATTATGGTGAACTCACACGAGGCCGTGAGACCTACCGGCCTCTGTCGTACCTGGCCCAACATGATCGGCAACGAAAGCGCCATGGGCACTGAGTTCCGCGAGCGCATCAACCCCGGACACACAACCATTCTGCCGTTCACGCGTTTGCAAGGTGGCCCAATGGACTACACGCCAGGCATCTTCGAGACCGATATGGGCAAAATCGTGCCTTGGGGACAAAAAATGAAGACCACCATCTGCAACCAACTGGGTCTTTATGTGACCTTCTACTCACCCTTGCAGATGGCCGCCGACTTCCCCGAGCATTACGAGCCTTTCATGGATGCCTTCCAGTTCATCAAGGACGTAGCCGTCGACTGGGACAAGAGCCTGTACCTTGAAGCCGAGCCTGGTGCCTATATTGTCACGGCTCGTCATCCCAAACTATCGACTTTGAACAAGGCCGCCGAAGGCGTCGGCACGCTCGCTGATGGCAAGAAAGGCGTGGTCTCCAACGCAACAAAATTCGTGTATGACCTGCCCGATGATGCTACCATTGAAGACCTTTGGCATTCAGAGCCTCACGACGTGTGGTACGTTGGTGGCATCACCGATGAGAACGCCCGTGAGATGGAGGTGAAACTGGATTTCCTGAAGCCTGGAACGAAATACGAAGCCACGATTTATTGTGATGCCAAAGACGCCAGTGGCATTCCCGACGAACATTACAATGCGCAAGCCTACACCATCACCAAGAAGACGGTGACGAACAAATCTAAGCTGAAAGTGAGGATGGCACCTTGCGGCGGATTTGCGGTTTCGTTGCGTTCGCTGTAAAACATGTAGAGACGTGCCACGGCTCGTCTCTACAATTTTTATAACAGATTTTTCGTCGACAGCAGCCCACAAGCGGCATCGATATCCTGTCCACGCGAAGCGCGGATGGTGGCGATGATGCCTTTCTCGTTCAGTACGTCGCGGAACCAGGTCATCGTGGCGGCATCGGGGCTCTTCAGCGGGATGCCGGGCACGGCGTGATACCTTATTAAATTAAAGCGGCAACGGGTGCTGCCGAGCAGCCTTGCAATCTCTTTGATGTGGTCTTTGCTGTGGTTCAGGTCTTTGAAGATGATATACTCGAACGAAAGGCGGCGTTGTCCGTGCCAGTCGTGTTGCTTTACGGCGTGAATCACTTCTTTGATGGGATAACTCTTTTCGACGGGCATCAATTTGAGGCGCTCGTCATGGAAGGGACTGTGCATACTGATGGCTAAGTTGCATTTCGACTCTTCGAGGAAACGTTTGAGGTTAGGAATCAGTCCGCAGGTCGAGACAGTGATGCGGGTTGGGCTCCAGCCAAGCGCCCATTCTTGTGTGAGGATATCCAAGCATCGCATCAGGTTGTCGTAGTTGGCCAAAGGCTCGCCCATGCCCATGAAGACGATGTTGGTCAATTCGTCGAACTCGGGCAGGCTGAGGATTTGGTTCATGATTTCGGCTACGGAAAGGTTCTTCTGGAAACCTTGTTTGCCCGTGGCACAGAAAAGGCAGTCCATCTGGCAGCCGACTTGCGTGGAGACACACAATGTGGCGCGTTCGCGGTCGGGGATGTAGGCCGCCTCGATGAAATGCTCACCGGCAGGGAAGAGGTATTTTTTCGTGCCATCGGTTGATATCTGCTCCTTGACGGGAGCCTTCAATCCAGTCTCATATTGCTCTGACAACAAGGCTCTTGCGCTCTTGCTGAGGTTGGTCATGTCCTCGATGGAGACGCAACGCTTCTGGTAAATCCAGTCCACAATCTGTTTGCCCGTGAACTTGGGCAGTTCCAATTTCTCGACCACCTCTTGAATCTCGGCGGGGGTCTTGCCTAAAAGTATCATTTTTTCCATGCCGCAAAAATAAGGAAAAATGATGTGTTCTTGTTTGGACAAGGTCGCAAACACCAAAAAATGTTTACTTTTGCACCCGTGTTTCGAAATATCATGAAAAAAATGACCCTCATATTCAGTCTTTTGGCGGCCTTATTCGCCATGCCGTCATGCGGTACTAATACTTCAGGCAATGTAGTTGAAAAACAAGAACCTATCGTGGAAATGAGCTTGATGGACACTGTCGTCACCGTTCCCGCCGATACAGCGACTTTTTATTCCGAGGTAGTGAACAAAAAGAACTGCTTCATCCTCATTTCCAAGCCTGAATATCGGCTTTATGTCTGCGAGGTGGTGGACGGCGACACCCTTAAGCGCGTGCATTATCCCGTTTGTGTAGGCATGAATAGAGGCCAGAAGCAGAAGAAAGGCGACATGAAGACACCCGAATGCACGGCTGATAATCCGTTTATCATCACCGAGATTGTGGACGCTTCCCAATGGTCACACGACTTCGGCGACGGTCGCGGTTCGATTCTTTCCTATGGTCATTGGTTCATGCGGCTGAAGACACCAGGTCATTCGGGTATTGGCATCCATGGCAGTACCAACAACGAGAGCTCAGTGCCAGGTCGCGGTAGTGAGGGCTGTATCCGCCTCCGCGACGATGACCTGATTCAACTCAAGGAGAACTATGCTTTTGTTGGGATGCGGGTCGTGATTTTGGCCGACGAATAACAAAAAAGTCCGATGTCATGCGACACCGGACTTTTCTTTTCAGATAGATAACTTACTTATTTCATAGCCTGTTCCACGGCGACGGCGACGGCGACGGTGGCACCCACCATCGGGTTGTTGCCCATGCCGAGGTAGCCCATCATCTCGACGTGTGCCGGGACTGATGAGGAACCTGCAAACTGGGCATCGCTGTGCATGCGGCCCATGGTGTCGGTCATACCATAGCTGGCAGGACCAGCAGCCATGTTGTCGGGGTGCAGGGTGCGGCCTGTGCCACCGCCAGAGGCGACGGAGAAGTAAGGCTTGCCTGCCAACAGACGCTCTTTCTTATAGGTGCCCGCCACAGGGTGTTGGAAGCGGGTCGGGTTAGTCGAGTTGCCGGTGATTGAGACGTCGACGTTCTCCAGCCACAGGATGGCCACGCCTTCGCGGACGTCGTCGGCACCGTAGCAGTTCACCTTCGAGCGGAGACCTGTGGAGTAGGGGATGCGCTCCACGACGGTCACTTTGCCGGTGTAGTAGTCGAACTCGGTGCGGCAGTAAGTGAAGCCGTTGATGCGGCTGATGATCTTGGCGGCGTCTTTGCCGAGGCCGTTGAGGATGACGCGCAGGGGTTTCTTGCGCACCTTGTTGGCCATCTCAGCGATCTTGATGGCGCCTTCGGCGGCGGCGAAGCTCTCGTGGCCGGCCAGGAAGGCGAAGCACTCGGTCTCCTCGCGGAGCAGACGGGCGGCGAGGTTGCCGTGGCCGATACCGACCTTACGGTCGTCGGCGACGGAACCGTCGATGCAGAACGACTGCAGGCCTTCACCGATGGCTTCGGCAGCATCGGCAGCGGTCTTGCAGCCTTTCTTGATGGCGATAGCAGCACCGCAGGTGTAGGCCCACTTCACGTTCTCGAAGCAGATGGGCTGGGTTTCTTCAGCCATTGTGTAAGGGTCGATGCCCTTGGCTTCGCAAATCTCGTCGGCTTCCTCAATACTGTTGATGCCGTATTGGTTCAAAACTTTCAGGACATTGGCCATGCGGCGTTCCTGACTTTCAAATTTCACTTCTCTTCTTGCCATGGTATGTCCTCCTTATTCTTTACGTGGGTCAATGTATCTGACTGCCTCGGCGAAACGGCCGTAAGTGTTTGTAGCTTTCCTGAGGGCTTCGTTTGCGTCATCGCCATTCTTGATGTAGTCCATCATCTTGCCGAGGCTGATAAATTCGTAACCGATAATTTCGTTGTTTTCGTCCAAAGCGAGGCGGGAGCAGTAGCCTTCGGTCATCTCAAGGTAACGGGGACCCTTTTCGAGGGTGCCGAACATGGTGCCGACTTGGCTGCGCAGACCTTTGCCGAGGTCTTCCAACGAAGCACCAATCAGCAGGCCGCCTTCTGAGAAGGCCGACTGTGAGCGACCGTAAACGATTTGCAGGAAAATCTCGCGCATGGCGGTGTTGATAGCGTCGCAAACGAGGTCGGTGTTGAGGGCTTCGAGGACGGTCTTGCCCGGCAGGATTTCGGCGGCCATGGCGGCGGAATGGGTCATACCCGAGCAACCGATGGTCTCAACCAAAGCCTCTTGGATGATACCGTCTTTCACGTTGAGGGTCAGCTTACATGCACCTTGTTGGGGAGCACACCAGCCGATACCGTGGGTAAAACCGCTGATGTCTTTCACATCTTTGACGCGCACCCACTTGCCTTCCTCCGGAATCGGAGCGCTTGGATGGTTGGCGCCTTTCTTCACGCAACATTGAAGTTGCACTTCGTGTGTGTAAATCATTATTTTCTAACTGTTTAATTTGTTTTTCAACGAAAAAAGCCCTCAAGGACATGCTTGAAGGCTATCTGGTACCGAAGGCCGGGATCGAACCGGCACGAGTGTTACCTCATCGGTTTTTGAGACCGACGCGTCTACCGATTCCGCCACTTCGGCATGGTTCGGCGTGCTCACCAGAACGGGTATCTGGTTCTGAAACGCGGCTGCAAAATTACGGATTTTTTTTGTTTGTGCAAGTAACTTTTGAAAAAAACCTTCTTTTTATCGATTCTATCGACGTAAATTATTGAAATTCAATCGTTTTTTATTTATTGCTTGTTTTGGTGAAATAAAGTGTTGTCAACAAAGAGAAAATCGCTAATTTTGCAGCCTCAATCAACACATTTACAAATGCCAGGAAAATTCGTTTCCATTTTTGCGGGAAGAGCCACTTCGGAGCTGGGCGCAAAGATTGCGGAAGCATATAGCCGCCACGAGAATAAGCCAGACTTCAAATTGGGGAATTCTCCAGTATCCGTTTTCTCTGACGGTGAATTTCAACCTTGTTATGAAGACAGCATCCGTGGTCATCACGTGTTTATTGTGCAGTCCACCATGCCGCCTACCGAGAATCTGATGGAGCTTTTGCTTATGATAGATGCGGCCAAGCGCGCCTCGGCCCACAAAATCATCGCCGTGATTCCTTATTTCGGATGGGCTCGTCAGGACCGTAAGGACCAACCTCGTGTGAGCATTGGCTCCAAGTTGGTGGCCAACTTGTTGGTTGCCGCTGGTGTCAACCGCATCATCACACTCGACCTTCATGCCGACCAAATCCAAGGTTTCTTCGACATCCCCGTGGATGCACTTTATGCCTCCAGCCTCTTCATTGACCATATCAAGAAGATGCAAATCGAAGACCTGCTGATCGCTGCTCCTGACCTTGGCGCCTCAAAGCGTGCTTCGGCCTACGCCAAACGTCTCGGTTGCGACCTTGCCATCTGCCACAAGCATCGTCCGCGTGCCAATGTGGTCGACAGCATGACCCTCATCGGCGACGTGAAAGACAAGAACGTGATTATCATTGACGACATCATCGACACAGCTGGCACGATTGTGAAGGCTGGTCAGTTGATTATGGACAACGGGGCCAAGAGCGTTCGCGCCTTCGCCACCCATGCCGTTTGCAGCGGCCCTGCCATGGAGCGTTTGGACAATTCGGTGTTCAGCGAGGTGGTGGTCACCGATTCCATCCCGTTGCCGGCCAACGCATCAAAGAAAATCCATGTGGTCAGCACGGCCGATTTGTTTGCCGATGTCATCCA
>ONFO01000009.1 GCA_900317155.1 uncultured Bacteroidales bacterium | reverse complement strand
GAAGGACAAGACCCTATCGGCCACTGACCTGAAGGACGAGATTGTCGAATACATCAACCAGAAGCTGGTGGTGCATCTCGAAGCCAAGTGCAACGAGGATCTCGCCACTTACGCAGCATTTGCCCGGCTCGTCGATGCCCAAATCAGGGCAGAGAACGTCAAGGTGCGCCGCCGTAAGGGCAAAAAAGAAACGCCGTCTGAAATTCCCGGCAAAGAATAAAGCAGACGACGCTTCTATGTGTTGAGTCAAGGTGCCGAACCAACCAAAGAATTATCAACCGACTGCCGCCTTTGATATGACAGGAGGTTTTCTCCAGGTTCGGTGCCTTGTTTCAAGGCACAAGGGACTCCAAAAGTACACAAAAGGTATGATACTTAAGCCAGTTTTTTAGGAAAAAAACACGAGGTGGTTTGTAAGATATACAGAATCAATATGTTAAGTATCAGTCCAAAATATCAAGATATTGGTCGCAGAAGCACTCAAGCAACAAGTCGTGCCAAGAGTCTTCGTCCATGGTGCTTTCCAAACTTGCAGGGATAAAGCTATGGTCTTCGACCTTCACGTAGCCTTTTTCACCGTTCAGGGTAAACAGAGTGGCCTCGTCAATGTCGAGGACTTCGATGTCGTCGTAGATGGGCTCCAGGAGTTCGCCGATAACCCACTGCCAGAGTCCATGGTGGTTGCCACTTCGGAAATAGACCGTCTGGCCGTCGCAGCTGTAGGAATCGAGGTTGCAGGGGGTGACTTCGCGGCCGTCCATTGCCATGATGCCAAAGCGTTCGCCTTTTTCCTTCTTGTAAAGGAAATGGTTGAGAATCTCAGGCACGGCGAAGATTCCCTCATAGACAAACGGTGTAAGCTCGGTCCCCTTGCCGTCGGGGAGCACCAATCCATATTTGCCGTCTTTCATAGCCACATAAGGGCGAGTATCGGCTTCAAAACTGTCGTAAGTATAGGCAATCTCATCGTAAAGCGCAGGAACGACCACCTTACCGTTGCTGAGCTTCACGCCCTTTTTGCCGTTTTCGCCGGTGAAGACTTCTGAAAAGTTGTTCTTGGATTTGTTGTTGTTTTCCATAGTAATCTAGTTTTAGGGGTTAATGAATCAGGTTTTTATGGGTATATAGTGGCAGGGGAGGGTTTTTTCAACCTGAAGGCGAAATTAAAACTAAACATAACGCCACCCACGTCTGAATCCGTAGAGACCCATATCTAAAATGGTTCAGATATGGGTCTCACGGAGTTTCGGGGTGTCGAGAAAAACACAACTTTTCAGTTTATTCTTGCGTTAAGACCTTTTCAAGATACTCAATCTCTGTCTTACATGACACGCTATCAAGGGGAATACCGGCATCTTGGGTACGTTTTGTCTTGGGTACAATCAGATGTGCCACTTTTTTCTTGTGTTCCGAACCTATGACAGCATAGGTCTTGATACTGCAATTGTCGGGCAGGAAAGATCCGCCCTTGGCTTTAGACGAATCGTTAGTCGGATAATCAAGTATAGAATGAAGCTTAACTTTCATAACGCCATTACTATCTACACTATAGCCCACGAGATAATCTGTCGGCAGCATTAAAAAGATGTTCTTTGGGTTGCCATTATCATCGTTCCAAGGTTTCTTGGTCTGAAGGACATTCAAGTTTGCACCTCTTCTGAACTTACTCCATTCAACAGTATTCACCCTGCCGTTTTCATAACAGAAAGCCAACATGGTGGCTTTCGTGTCTTTATAGACTGGCAATTGGATATGCACATTGGTATCGCTGATTTTATCACGTGTGCGTTTCCAGGTGCCATCCTGATACCATGTGACCCAATGGTCAACTTCATTGAGTGGTTTTTGGGCTGGCAGGTCCGGAATAGAAGGTTGCTCTTTTAGGATTTCCCTAAAGACCTGTTTGAGATCTTCTTTTTCTATTTTATTCCCTCCATATTCATCCATCTTACTCATGATAAAGAATGTGATGTCATCGTATTTTATTTGTTTGTTTCTATTTCCCTGTCTCACATATAGCTCATTACCATTAATAAAAATGGGGCGTTTGCAAGGACTCACGATTATTTTACAATATTCCAATTCTTTAAAAGGTTCAAAGCTGATTCTGATCAACGAACCAGCCACTCCTTGGCATAGCTTGGTAAGAGTGTTACGGATTTTCAATTGATAGCCGTCATGGTTTGCCTGATAACTACCGTTGAATTCATCCTCGCCGTCATTCAAGTGAGCATAGTCTTCGCTAATACCTGTCACTTTTTGGGTTTTATCATGAATGCCAATGTACAAAGTGCCGCCATCGGCATTCATGAAAGAAGCCAACACCTTGATGATGTTTCTCAGTTGTTTATCGATATCAGCCTCACCTTTCGATTCGGGCGGAAACGCAATGGAAGTCTTAAATTCCACATTTTGCCCTTCCTCGTAGCCTTCAAGAACTGGCAGTTGAGACCACTTCTTTTCTGAGAGCCTTGATTCCGTGTTATCTACTGTAGGAACTGATGTTTGTTCGACAACATCTTTCTTGGTTGGTTTAACTTCAACCAATTGGAGGTGACCGGTTTTGGAAAAGCCAGTCAATTGCAAGATACAGTTATCACCTATTTGGTGTATTGGCTCTCCGGTAAAATAAAAGCGATGAGTATTAAAGTCGTCTTCCAACGTGTAATACCGTACATGGGTGTTATAATCCTCCTTGATGTCGGTCACTTCGAAAGCATACAGTTTCTTGACTTCATAATGTTCTTTATAAAGAACGCTTTCATCTTGCCACAGTTTAATTCGGCCCGTATCAACGATGTTTTTTACAATGACGGGTATTGTTTCCGGCAAATCCTCTCGTTGATACTTTAGGATATTGTAAACACGGTATTCTTTACTGGGGTCATCGTCATATAATGCGATGTAATCGTAACCTGCTGAATCGGTGTGGATGCCAGCTGTATGCATCTCGTATTGTTTTCCTACCTCGTAATTCATAATGCTTTATGTTTAAGTTTAATTGATATCCTGTTTTGTATTGTCAAGTTTAGTAATATTGAAGACTATGAAATGAATGTTATCTAGTCACTTTCCAAATCCAGCAGGGCATCAGCGACCTCATCTCGATATTGGATTTTTAATATGTCATCCTTTTTGCGTTTTAGTTCTTCATAGAAGAACTCTTGGGGTAAAGAAGCCAGTTGCCTGACTGCCCCCATCTGATTAAAGTACATGATGATATAGTTGGCTCTTCCTTCAAAATATGTATCATTCAACTCATCGCATTCATACATAAACTGAAGTATGCCTTGTACGGCGGGTTTGTATCGAAATAGCGTTGAAGATCCTAATCGTCTCGTACGAAAATCCACATGCTTAAACAAATACTCTGTAAGATAATAAGGATTTGTTGTGTTATTGTTGTCAATTGTTTGATTGACAGCCCACCATAAACCGGCCAAAGCATGCCTCATTGGACGTTTTGTTACGAACCAGTGGTCTAAGATATACTGTTTCTCCCCAAACCCTTGTTCTGTAACTTTAGGCCAACGTTTTTGAACATAAGGAAAGAGATCAATATGACTCAGAGATTCCCAGAATGGTTTATAAGAAGCTTGTGCAAGATTTAGCATCCCTAAAGACTCGTATAAGACTTTGGCAGAGACGATGTCATCTTCTTGTTTAGGACTCATTTTGTCTGCGAACGCATCAATTTTTTCGATTCCAACAACTGGAACCAGCTCGTTTTCATCTATTGGAAATACATCTTTTGAATATCGTTCAACGCCAACGCCTTTTTCGATTTCTCTCCTTAGTTGGTCAGCATATGCCGGTTTGAATATTTTTAAATTATTCATATTATTATTCTCCTGTGTTTGATATAGCCACTATGTTTTCAAACATACGTTGATACGGGTTTCCCAGCAATTCATTTGCGATACGAGGGCCATCTTGGACATCGTCTATATCAAATCCTCTCAGTCGGGGTTCGGTTTGAAGTCGAAGTTTTAAGGTCCTTGCCCATAGTTTATCGCTGTAGTCTTCAATGTTGTATATTGCATAAAGCAAAGCGTTATATGCAAGTGAAGCGTGGATAATGCTGGCATATTTTGGTCCACGGACTTTCTCTTTATAGCATTTGAACAAGTCCGAAGGCAGTTGTATCAAAATCTTGGGTTCCGACAAAACATAATATATCTTGCCATCGTCCAAGGGTGATTCCTGAATTTCCATAAATGTGCTAACATTTTGCAATCTATCGTATTTGATTTCGGCATCGTATGTGGCCTCTCCTAGATATGCAAGCAAATCGCCTTGATTGAGGTCTATTGTGTAACCCTCATAATCTGGATGAGCCTGCGAATTTTTATATTCAGGAATTGGTTTTGTGGCCACTATGCTGCAGAAGAATGAGATTGGGCCTGCGACTTCGCGCCTTTTCAATTCAATATAGAAGCGCGGTACTTTGCTGGTTTTGCTGAACCGAAGATAAGTGTTTACACAATCTATCTCACAAACGTATTGTGCAAATCCATCATCGATAAGCTTCTGGATGTCAGGATTCTCCATTTTAAATGAAATATCAAACATATATTTCATTTTATCGGAGCTCATGTTAAAAGCACATACAGGGGTTGGAATAATATCATCATTCAACCCAAGAACTGGATACGGCAGTTTTATGTTTTTAATTTTCATTTTTCGCGCGTTCCTTTACTTTGTAGGTTTTCAATACTATTGAGTGTCTCATGTTGTCGCCAAAACGAACTTTGATGGTGTTCTTACCTTTATTCAACGAAATGTTGCTTATAACATTATTCACACTCTTGGTTTCGCCTGTGCTGATAACACCCTGACTTGATTCCATAATGCTAATGGGAACATCACTACTCTCGCTTCCAACCATGAGGTTTATTTCCCCGTTTTCTATATCTTCGTCCGAGTGTATTATTATGTAATGGTACAGCGAACCATTTTCTTTCTGGGCTATAATTCGATAGTCAACATCGACATAGGTTTTGTATGTGCCACCGCCGTTCGGATCAATGTTCGTATTGGTAAAATCTTTCCCGGCACCAGGCTTTCCGCCTTTCGTTTTTGACTTTTTCCGTCGATGCCCAGTTCCTGCTGTAGTACCCCCACCTTTGTTTGTTTTTGTTCCCGGTTGCGTAATAACCACTGTCCCTTTGTCTTTATTCTTTGTTTCTGGTGTGTCTGAGGAAGGTTCTTCTTCAATATCTGTGTCTATGGAACCTCCTTCGGGATCAAAATCACCCGTAGGGTTACCCATAAAGGGATTGCTGTTGTCCACCTCATCCGATTCAGTCGCCGACAAGTCCTCGTTATAGAGGTAGTCTTCCAAATCTGTTATTGAAAGCGAGGTGGTTGATTCCAATTCAAAGAAAGAGTCGAGAGTTCGTTTGATAAAACCCTCTATCTCACTCAACGCATTTTTAGCTTGCTCAACATTGTCGCTATTCTTTGCCGACCACTTATTGTGTGCCGGCGGCTCCATCGATTTTAGAATAGTGTTCCCATTTCTGTCTTCGCATACAAAAACAGCATAGCATCCATAGTTTGTCCCGTTTTTCTTTTTGTAAATGAGCATTTTTTGTTGTCGGAAATAGGCAATCTTATCATCGGCATTCTTGTTTTGTTGAACATAAAGACTAACATTACCTAATATTGGAAGCCTCTCCTTAAACAATTTGTATTTTGGACTTGTATTGGCTTTTATTACTGTTTCGTAGAAAGGACGTGGATTATAGTTCTCTGAATAGTTTCTTGTTGAGTCATCTTCGCTTGGAAAATAGTGTTTCATCAACGAAGGCAATGAGCTTTGGTTGATTTCGCAATCCCCAATAACTACTTCAAGTTTGTTGGAATGGATGGCTAACCAAAAATTCCGAATTGCGGCTACAATCATTGCATCAATATCATCCTTTTTGTCTGGTTTGATGCCCATAATTAAAACATCTGTTCCAGCCTCATCGCGTTTGAAAGGTGCTGGGATATCATCAATTACAGAAATTGGTTCCTCGTCTTGATCGCTATAAAAACCAACGGCGGTTATCTTGTTATTATTAATCTTATGCGTGCACAAGGCTGATACACCTTCAAAAAAACATTTATTGTCGTATGTGCGCGTTGAGACTATTATTGTGCCAATGGGCGAAATGTTGAAATAAGCCGCTTTTCCGAAACCGAATGAGCCACCTGAGGCGCTATCGTCTTTAACGGTAACCCCTGCGGCTTGGACAAAGGCATAAAAAGGACTATCCGTTGAATTGGGAACATAATTCATGCCACGGGTATTGTAATCAGAAACCTTAATGTATCCGATGGTTTGGTTGATAGTGCTATGGGCTTCATCAAAATACTCCAACATGGGCCTGAATTTCCGCTCGGCATTTAGGTTGTCATGGTAGTAATCAAGGCAACCCTGAATATGTTCCTTCAACTCAAAGAAATTGGGGAAATACATCCGATTAATCTCTTTGAAAGTAAACTCAACTCTTACTGGCCGGCTTCCATCATACACTGCGTCCAAGGAATTCTGTATGGATTCGCGTATTAAAGATGCCCATGGCGCATCTTCTTTGAAATTTTGAGCCATAGCATCATTGGGACCCTCATCACGCCCCGATGCTGGCCCAAAATACCATTTGCAATTCTTTTCTCTTGACATATTAATGGTGTTTTTTATTAAAAATCAAGTTCTTTGTCTTTATTTCCCATCCTCAATCACCAGCCCCAAACCAAACATGTCTGACAGTTTCTTCAAGTCATCCTTTTTCTGTTGGTTGCTGATATTGACATAAACATACCAATCGCCAATCTTATGCTGCCAAATGCAACCTGGTTTTGGTGGTCTTTTGTTTTTTGAAATGAGGCCATAGTCACCGTGTTTGATGGAAGTGGCGGCAACCTTGTCTAGGCCGATTTTAACCAATGCTTTTTTGAAAGTTTCTATGGCGGCACTTTCGTTGATTACCGTGCCATCACGGAAAGTGACTTTCAGGCCTTTGGTATGGTTGACGACCTGCTTCGTTGGCTCGTGAGGTTCGGGCGATGGCGTTGGCTCTGCCGAAGTGACGGGTTGTCCTGTTTTCGCGCTTGGTGGGGTGATTTGCTTGGCACCCAAGGCTTCGGCAATGTTCATCTTACGCGACAGCTTCACGCTGATGGGGTCTTCGGGCGTGTATTCCACCACTAAGACCAAAGGACGTTGGATTTGCCTGAGCCGTGGCTCGATGTCCTGACCGAGGGCGGGAAGGATTTCATCCTTGATGATTTGCTCTTCCAGTTTGTCGCATTCGAGCAGCATCTCTGGGGTAAGCTCAAGCCCAAGTTCCTCAAGGTTCTTGATGGAAGTGTAGAGTTTTTCTAGTTTGGTCATAGTTATAAGTATTTATTTGTCATGCCATGTGTTCCATCTCCTCCTCGCTCGGCAGTGTTCCATCCTTCTGATACCGCTCTAACCATTGTGTGTAGGCAACCTCGTTGACGGGCAATGCCGCATGTACTGAAGAGTTCTCCACAACTTGCACTTCATCCCACGTGAGACCATAAAGCAGATAAACCAATACGTCTATTTTACGCTCCAATGTGGTGGTGTCAGCTTGTGGGTTGGCTTTCTTGGTAGTGAGGATTTGGTTGACTAATATTATAAAGGGTTGCTGTTTTTCAAGTGAAATAAGAGGCAATGGTATTCCTTTCAAAGGTGCTTTATCAACCTGATAATTTGAGCCTTGCATTTTGCCCTTGTTTTTTAACCAAAAAGCAATTAAATCGGAATTTAATACACCTGTTAAGAATTTCATATTCCAGCGCGAGGTTTTAATCGAAAAGAAGGTTTGGGTTACATAACAGTCAAAGTCTGAATAAGAAAAACAAGGACGTCCTGGGCATTTCCTTAGAGAAATGATTTTTTCATCTTTAAAGAAAACTTCCTTTCTACATCTATGTAATCCATATGGCTTATTGTCTGATGTGATAATTGGAAGGAATTGATCAAGATGTTTTTTGATGTTTGGGTAATTATCCATACTATCAGTTTTCTTAAAAGATGAGTTTGTATAGATAAGCCACAAAGTATTATCAGGGAGAGTATAATACCTGTGTATTTGTTCAGTTGTGAAATATGGTTTAATTAATGACTCTTCTTGAGCTGTAAAACGAATAGCTTGTTTTTCGGTATTAGATAAGCCAAAAACACCGCAACCTACAGAAAATTGATAATTTAATTTTGCTGCTCCGTTTTTGTCTAAGAAATCCTGTGGGAAAACAATTCCTTGTGCAATTTCGTCATCTTGAAAAAACACTTTGTTTTTGGAAATATTATCGAATAACTGCTCTTCATCTGAGAATGTAAGAAGTTTATTATAGTATTTTGCACGGATAATTCGAGGTGTTTTATATTTAGTGTTACAGTTCATTTTTTTTAGCAAGTTGACCATATCTTCTTTTTTCGTTGCTCCATCTTCAAGGCTTCTGTGATCAAAAATATAATCATCGATTATACTGTTATGCTCAAATAACATCACCATAGTTTGAATTCCTGCACTTGCAAATACTTTATTGTCATTAAAATCAAGCATTTGTAAAATGCGCGTATCTTTCATAATTTTGTTCCTCATTTTTTTTGCACCTCCACTTGTGGTCCAATTGTTTTGTGCAATAAAACATAATACCCCACCATATCTTAACAAATCAATTCCAAAACAAGCAAATCCATACCACAAATCCATTTTCCCCATATAATACGGACTATCCCTAAAACCATCAAACGCTGCTCGGTTTGTATATTCTTTAATATATGGCGGATTCCCAATTACAATATCAAAACCGATAAAGTCCGCATTATCATTCAACAATTGTGGGAATTCAAATCGCCATTCAAAAGCATCTTTATAGACATTATTGTTCACAATGTCTTGATGCTTTTTTTTCAATTCCTTCAGCTGCTTCTTCAGTTCAGCAATTTGCTTTTTCTGATCCTTGGTAAGTCCAAACAAAGTGGCAGTCTCAATATTGTTTATTCTCTCTTTAAGCTTTATTTCTTTTGAGATTTCTTTTTTTGTCAATTCGGAACGAAAACAAGCTTTTACTTCCTCTATCTTTTCCCTAAATTGCTTTTTCTTTGTGTGGTCGGTAGTGTTCAAGTATTCTGCGACCCAAGTCTTGTAATCTGCGAGATTGTATTGGGTGTTGTGTTGTTTATTGTAGTCAGAAAATACATCCTTGAATGAAGCGTCCAAACTAAAACGATGTACCAGACTATTCCCATTTACAATCTGATAGTCCAAGTTGGGAAGAGCATGAGGATTGTCGTTTTCTTCATCTATCACAATACTCAGCCAAAAACGTAAACGAGCAATATCAACAGCCCCCTTTTCAATATCAACGCCAAAGATGTTGTTTTGTATGATTTCCTTCTTTTGGTCATATCGACTTGCCTGATCACCGAGTTTTTCCCTTATGGAAACCAACAAGTTTAGTAATCCCATAGGGAATGCGCCGGATCCAATTGCAGGGTCACAAATCTTCACTTTTCTAACAGCATCAAGTATTTTTTCTTTTTCTGATACTGTTTTTGTCTCGGAATCCTCAACAAACAGTCGTATCTCATCATTATGATTTGGGACTATTGTCTGGAGGTAAGCAATCAAAGACTCTTTGCACATATATTGAACGATTTCCTTAGGAGTATAAAATGCGCCTTTGTCCTTATTATCTTCCAGTTGGCTCTCAAAAATCTTACCCAACATTTCAGGGTCAATGCCTACCTCAGCGTCATTCGGGTCATTCTCATCAATAGTAAAGTTATATTCAGAAAAGAGTGTCAACAACTCGTTAAAAACAATATTAGGGAATGCTGATTTCGGTTTATCAAATACTTCTTGCTCAAACAAACCACCGTTTAAATAGGGAATATTTCTCCATTCTTTTAAGAGTCTCAAATCCCACCCCTCTTTAGTAAATAAAACTTCTCTATCCTCAATTTTAGTGTTAAGGACTCCGAAAAACAATGGTTTTAAAACGTTATCCAAAAAGGAACCTGGCGTGATATCAGTTACATTTTCATTATTTGCTTTCACATGGCTTTCGAAAAGTAATTTTATGTAATTGTGGTTACCACACATCCAACCTTTCTTTTGAAGGAATTGAAGGAACACAAGTCTTCCCATTAGTTTCTTGATGTAATCTCGCCTGCTTTTTTCGCTCCATAAGTTAAATTCTGTTCCAAAATAACGGGTGTCACCTTTATGCCTTTCAATAAAGTCACAAAAACCAAGTTCATTATCTGGGATGGAGACCATATCTTTATATCTTTTATACTTAGATTTGCCTTTTTCTCCGTCACCTAATAATTTTGAATACAATGCTCGATAATTATAGAAGAATTCGTCGGAGAGAGCCTCCACATCGAAAGCCTTGGTGATGGAATCCAAAGTTTTGCTGCTGGTCTTCTGCAACTCATCAAACCTCTGGGCTATTGTACGGCAGGAATAGGAAGGACCGCAGAGGTAAGTGTAGCGCTTGGCAGGTGAATCTTTTCTATGTACATCAAGGCGTTTCAACCACGAGAGTCGCCAAGTATGGGCTTCGGAATTGTTACTTCCGTCGGCATAATGGAAAATGATGAATGCTCCGGCATAATGTCCCATTATTTTGCGCACCGTGTTTTGGATGTTTTTTCTTGCACGCGAGATTTGGCAATTATCAGACAGCACTACTTCAAAAACACTCACATTTGTGCTGTCGGTATAATACGTTCCATAATCATAGATATGGTCGATATTAGCGCCTCCATTGCCAAAATGACTTTCATCGGCATAATCTATCTCTGTTGGGTTGGTTTTTTCTGTAAACTCACCAAAAATAGGAGTAAAAACCTTATCTATGACATCATTCATGCCTCGGAACTCTCCGCTGAAATATTCTTTGTATTGAGTTGCGTTCATGGTTTAGTTTTTATTGAATGTGATGAAAATGGTGCTTTGTCCGTATTTTTGATTTGCTTTGGCGGCAAGGTTTTTCATTTTTTGATTGATGATGTCCGCTATTTCTTTTGCAGTATATGGAATGGCGGTGGTTTGTTTGCTTTCGATGTCGTTGTTGATGGCAATGATGGACTTGGCTGTGCTGAGGTCGCCAGCGTCAACCAGTTGGCGAGCAACCTTCAAATCGGGTCTGGCCGCATCAAAGCGTGAATCAGAAGCCCACACAGTGGCCAAGATGCGCTGGGCTTCTGTGATATTCTTATTCTGTCGCAAAATCTTAATTCTCTGTTGCTGCAAAATGGCGTAGGCATCCATTGCTTTTTTCTCGTCGGCATCCAACGGCGGCAAAGGACACGCAACGGCGTCAATTTTGCACTGACAATGCTCAAGGACTTGCTGCATTGAAATGCTTTCGGCGTTTTGGTCCGCAGCATCAACCTTGACGTAGAAGTTGTTTGAAGAAGTACTGTTTTTAACGACACAAAGCGTTTCTTTGGCTATGGCGTCCTGTGCCGCATCCGATGCCATGTCGGAAAGACTAATGGCAATGCGTATCGGTGCCTCAAAGGCCATGATTTCGGTGAATCTCTCGGGGCTGTTTTCCTTATAGTCTTTCAGTTCCTTCATGAACTTCACCTGCCAGCTGGCTGGTCCGGATACGATGGTGTTGAAAGCGGCTGGCGACAAAACCTCGCAGGGGTTGAATACACGGTCGTCTTCTCCAAACTGGGTGTGGAATGCTTGCAATTTGCGATAGGCATTCTCGACTAGGCTAATTACATCGTTGCCTTTTGCTGATGGGAAGAAGTTATAAACGAAGACAGCCTTCGACTTGGAGCCTATTCGGTTGACGCGACCAATGCGTTGAATGAGTCGTGCTGCATTCCAAGGTGCATCGTAATTGAGTATGGCATTGGCCCTATGCAAGTTCACACCTTCGGCCAACACCTCGGTGGTGATGATGATATCATAATTGTCTTTCTTCACGCCTTTGTAATTGGCGTCAAAGTTCTCTGCAATGATGTCTTTGTCTTTTTCACGGTTCTCGGCGGTGATTTTAAGTGCCCTGTAACCTAACGACTGAGCGACATTATAGATTTTTTCCACCGTTGGAATGGCTTCTGAGAAAATGACCAGTTTGGTCTTTTCTTCGGTCAGCTTGCTACTGAGACCTTTCAAATTCTCTACCATTTCATCAATGTTCGCTTTTTCTTCAGGGTGCTCTTTGGCATAGACACTCAGTTGGTTCAAGAAATCATTTAAACGAGCTACATCGCTTGCCATCAATGTGGGCAATTGCGCTTGGAACTTATCCAATTTTGGGTCGTCGGTATTGGCTTGCCAACGAGTCAATAAAACATCGATTAAGTTCTTGTCAGCATTTAAATCATTGATATAACTGGCATCGAAATCCTTACATTGATATTCGGCATTTTGCCCTTTATTGTTTTTGTGTTTTGGCAAAGCTGAAATCTTGTTGCGAAGCTCCTTGTATGCATCTTGACGGTTGGGGAACTTGGCCATGATGGCATTGACATCCAACTGCGGGCAGATGAAAATGGTGTCATCATTCCACATGTCAATCATATTTTGAGTGTAACGCCCTAAGTTTTCAAGCGATTCCTTAAAGGCATCGAAACTGCTTTCCAAACGCTTGATTAACAAAAGTTTCATGATTTTAGCCAGCCGCTTTGAAGTGGTTTGCACATCCATGTTTTTGCCTTCGTAGCGTTTCTTATGTGCCGTTGATTTCAGTCGTGCAATGGCGCTGTAACGATGATACCCTATGCCGGTCGTGATTTCGTCAACGGAGTCGTCAAATAGCTGGGCCAATGTGGGCGACATCTCATATTTGAGGACATTTGGGCCTACGGTGGTCGGAAATTCAATCGAATTGGGGTAATTGGTCACAATATCGGTTCGGGTACGTCTTACGATGATGTCGTTAAGGATTTTATCGCGGATGTCATTGGAGAGAGCAATAAGTTTTGCTCTATCTTGTATTGGATCAACGATTTCACGAAACTTGTTTTTTACATCGGCAAAATAGGCTTCAAAGTTTCGGCCTGGGATACGGGTGAATTGCGAGTTCTTCGGAGTGGGAACAAAGAAGTTGATTTGGTTCTGCAACTCTTCAGGACGGTTGTTTTGAGGCGTGGCCGAAACCAGTCCAATATAGGGGCTCTCGCCCGTATTGCTTCTGATGTTTAGTATAAGGTCGTTTAAAGACTCATACATCTGAGTACCTTTGTTACGGAAGCGGTGACTTTCGTCGATAATAATCAGGCCGTAATCCTTTGGCTTAAGTTCAAGAGGAATGCTGTCGTCTTCAATGTCGTCGACAAAAGAAACCATACTGCCAGTGGTGATGAAGTCGATGTGCTCAGCCATCTTGAAAGACTTGTTGGCGTCCAAATCACGAATAGTGTCCTCCCAATACCCCTTGATAGCAGGTGGAACCACAATCAAGACATCATTATAGGCTCCGTCGGTCTTTTTAATATGTTCAAGATAATAACGGATGACCAAGGCGCCAACAACGGTCTTTCCAAGGCCTACGACATCAGCCAAAAGAAATCCTCCCATCTTTAACATGATTGAATAGCATTGCTTAACTGCGTCCAGTTGGTAAGGTTGGCGGGTGTATGGTGTTCCGTCCAAATAGTCAAGCAAGGTTACGTCCATGTCATCGTCTGTTCCGAAACAGTCTTGCAAAAGTCTTACATAGACTTCGTATGGGGTGATTGGTGCGATGTCTGCATCGGGTTGATTGGGCGTATTATTAGGACCTGTCAAAATCTTAATAAACTCCCCTGTCCAAGGCTCGCTTTCATCCCATTTCTCTTTAAACCACGTCAAATGCGACTTGCTGTTACTATAAATGGAATCTGGGGCTATAACAACACTGTTTTCGGTTTCGAGATAATTTAGCTCAGCATTTTCTTCAAGCCCTTTCTGGGTGAAGTTGGAACTGCCGATAATACCGTGGGCAAAGCCACGGCCGAGAAAGATATAGCATTTGGCGTGAAGAAACTTTTTTTCTTCTCCTTGCCCGTAAACATGAACTCTTAAAGGAGCGTTTTCCTCGTCCTCTGCATCCATGTGGTCAATCAGGAGTTGTGCGACGTCTTTATAGTTGTCGTGTAGGTGCTCAATGTCTCTTTGGATATAGAAATCCGGGAACTTCTCGCTTACCGCAGCTTCCGTCATCATATAGGAGCGTAACATGGGTTCCTGGCCAATAAGCAAGTCGAAACGGCCGCCTCTCTCAAAGAAAGACTTTAGCTCGTCAAAGATAAGTTTTGTGCCAGGCAAATCCCAGTATCCTGTGGCGATTTTAAGCTCTGTACATTGTGGATTGTTTAGCAAATCCTTAATGTATCTCACCATGCGAAAATCTGTGCTGTTGTCTAATAGGGTGTTATTCATACATGTGGAATTATTACACCGCAAAAATAATTAAAAAACAGAATTAAAAAGCAAAGCTCTATTCTGTTTTTGTCATTTAATCCTACTTTTTTCAAGCAGAACACAAGCGGTACAATTTCCTTGGATTTTTTCAAATTTCGTCAAATTATTTGTTTGGATTTTTTCATTTATTTAGCTCAAAAAAAGCCAGCTAAGGCTGGCTTTTTAGACATCAGGAATAAGATTGTGTTCTACTATCCCTCCAACTCCACCAAGTAGCCTAACACGGAATAATAAATCAACTTTGCTTTGACGGTCAACCCTGCATCAAACAAGGCCTCCTCGTAGGCTTTGAGTTGACCTGCATACTGTCCAACATATTCCTTGTCTGTCTTGTTCAAAGCATTGGCCATGATGCCAGGATAGTTCTTGAAGTCAATCAATACACATTCGGTAGGCGAGGTGTACCAGAGCAAGTCCATTTCGCCCGACACCACTTGGCCGTTTGTCTCGCGGCGGAACGGGACTTCGTGCTCCACCCTGACGGGTTTCCCGTATAGCTTTTCCAAATACTGGTAGAGGCTGGAGATGGACAGGAGTATGCCTTCAACATCAGGTAACATCTTGTTCATGCCAAAAGCGTTGATTATGTTTTGGGCTTTGTTTCGCATTTCAGCTGCTTCGGCTTGGGGATCGTAGATGGCGAAAATGTTGTGAATGCAGGTGCCCATAATGTCGTACTCATCGCCATTGCCAACCCGGATGGGATGGGGAATCTCGTCTTTAACGGGATACAAGACACGAGGCTGCACCTTTTCGGTCAACGCAGGGTCTTTCATCTTACTTGGCGACAGGTATTTTTCATCCCACTCTTTTGTCGTCGTTTGTTCCTTTCGGCAGAAGTAGGTTTCCGGCTCGGGTTGTGGCTGATAACTACCATCATCGTCCACCTTTACGAATCGTGACTCCGTTATGCCATCCCCTTCTCCCCAAATAGCTTGATAATCACCCGTGCCATCTATATGAGGCGTAATACCAGAATAGGTCAGCCAAGGCATTGGGTTCTTTTTGTCAAGAGAAGTGGTAATGAGATAGTCGCGTGCACGGGTAACTCCAACGTAGAGAAGGCGTTGCGATTCATAATAAAGCCTATCAACATATTTGTGATAAGTTGCTAGTGTGTCAATTTCCGTCATCATGTCTTCAGTCAAATTGGACTGAGCTGATTTCAAAAACGCTGGGAGACAAGTAAGATAATAATCCGAATAGAGTTGGTTGGCATCGGGTTCGCTTACCCTGATGTAGTTGACTCCGATGGCAAAGCGTTTTTTAAGCTTTTTTTCGTTCAATGAGTCGTCATCCAAAGAGCAGAGGATGACGATATTCCATTGTAGGCCTTTCGACTTGTGATAGGTCAGCACATGTACACCCTCTTGGAAAAAGCCTTCTTTAACAACGATGCCTTCTTGATCCAAGTGTATGAGATAGTGTTCAATAGAGGAGGCTTCGCCCATCGTTTCGGCATTGTCGTCAAAAGCTTGTGCGTCTTCAATAAGAGCCTGTAAGGTGCGTTCACGTTGTGAAGCCAAACCCCATTTTTTGCATTGGTTGATGAGATCCAATTCTACGATTATTGCTTTCACGATGTCAGCCACAGGAAGCGTCTTTAGCTGGTCTTTCAGGGCATTCAATTTTTCAAAGTCAGCCAAATTCAAAACATCCTCTTTATCCTCAATAACTGTTGAGGTCTTTACGCCAAAGAGAAGGTGTGCAATCTCAGTCTTAAGGAGTGGTGATTCGTCAATCATGTAATTGAGAAGCAAACGCACAAGCCTTAATTCCTTGTTGTTGCAATCCATCGTGTTTTCACAAACCACTGGGATGTCTTTGTCATTTAGGGCTTTGGTGATTTCTCCGACATCATTGTTGCTTCTGGCCAATACGGCAATATCCGAGCATTGTACTGGTCGAGTTTTACCACTATCCTTGTCGAAGACATATTTGATTTCACCCTTGCCATCCACGATTTCTCGAATCTGACGGGCTATGGAATTGAAGAGTTTCTCTTTGTTTGCCGTAGCTCTTGTTTTTCCAGGTTCTAGTGTTTTTTCCTGCTCCCAATGCCAGAGCGCTGGGGTGTTGTCGAGTAATGTTTCTTTCCTGTATGCGGTAAGTCCAACCATGTCAGCAGGCAAGTTGTTAAACACTTTCTTGAACACCGCGGAAGTGGTGTCCACCAAAGGTATTACTGAACGGTGCGATTCTTTCAAAGTTTCGTAGCTCATGCCATTGATACCTTTTTCCGTATCTTGAATGATTTTGTCGGTCAAAGCTTGTACCAGCACCGTGTCGCAACCCCTGAAGCCATAGATGGCCTGCTTGGGGTCGCCCACCCAATAACTGCGTTCCACCAAATCCGACAACAAGTCAAAAATCTGGATTTGCTTTGGGTTGGAGTCTTGGAACTCGTCCACAAAGACATATTTGATGGTCTGCGATATTTCAGCCTGTACTTCCGCGTCTTTCAATAGTTGAATGAATTTACTCTCCATGTCGTTGAACTCAATCAAGCCGTGCTCATCCTTGAACCGATTGAAGAGTACACGCCAATCACTTGCGATACGGAAAATGCGGCGAATGCAGTCATAATACATATTGCGTAACTCATTATCGCTTTTTGAACGTTCGTTCATAAAGGAGAAGCATCCGTTAGCCCTTAACAGCAGTTGAGCCAATTCAAGTGATTTGTTTTCAGAAACCGATAAGTCGTCAATGCCAAAAGCATCTGCTTTTCCCACTAATTCCTGCACCAACGACTTCCAAAACTCATAGTTATATTTGCTTGACTGACTTTGCTTAATGTCAAAGGTTTCGGCATACTCACGGAAAGAGGTAATGTCGTCATCGGAAACAACCTTGGTCAGCGTGCGGTTAAGATAACTCTTTTTGGCTTCGTCAGTAATGGTTTCAACCGAAGCACTCAAGCCTAATTTGTACCAGTATTTTTTGATATATTGCAATCCGATGGAGTGTACGGTTCCAATAGCAGCAGAATCGAGCTCTGCCGCCTCGGTGAACAAGTCATTCTTCAGAAACTTTTCGCGGGCGTTTTTCTTCAAGTCGGCTGCGGCATCATTGGTGAAAGTCGAAGCGATAATTTGCGACGGGGTACAATGACCCTCTTTCACCTTGTTGACCATTTCCTCAGTAAGGCGGTAGGTTTTGCCCGAGCCGGCTCCGGCATTGATATAGGTGATGTTTTTCATTAGACAAGTCCTCCTTTCAAAACGATGTTTTTGTTGCCATAACTATTGGCTTTCAAATCTTTTTCGTAATAGTCGCTCTTCAAAGGATAGAGCTTTTTATCTATGGTGTCTTTCACGTATTGCAAGTCGGCAAGTGCCAAACTCTCGCCTTCTTCAATAAGATCATCCTTTAATTGGCTCATCCTGTAGGTATAGGAATTGGCTGCCAGTTGTATCAAGTCATTGCTGTTTTCTGGAACAACCACTTCTATGCAGTTTTGATGCTTTAGGGTGTCGTAAAGGGTGAAAAGGGTGTGTCGAGGTAGCACATAGTAACCCATGAAACTAACCGTATGGTTGTCGCCAGTATCTTTCATAAATTGTTCGACTACAGCCTTATAGACCGCCAATTGCAAGGCGTCGTTTTGCTCTAGTTTCTTCTTGTAGGTGGTGCTCTCGTTCCATTTGAAATCGATGATGACTATGTTGTCGTCGCTGTCTTTTAGCACAAAGTCGATTTTGGCGGTCAACTTTCCGATGACGGGAACAACGACCTTGTATTCTTTTTCAGCACCAACAATGCTCAGGTTGTTTTGTTCAATGATGTTGAGCAAAACATCTATGCTCTTCTGCAACAAAGATTTGAAACGTTTGAAATCCAAGTTGTTCTCTTCAAGGAGCAGGATGGAACCGTTGGTTTCGGCCAAGTGGTTAATCATGTCGTTATACTGGGCTTGATGGATTTGGCTCATAGAGGCCACATCGTGTTGCCCTGCTTCTGTCAGTTTTTCGACATATGCATGGGCCACATTGCCTTTCACGGTATCCATGTCGGCCATGGCGGCCTTGCCGTATTCGCGCAGATGGAGTATGTAATCCATGACATAGTCGAAAGGTCGCTGTATGAGTTCTTCGAGACTGCTATAGCTTTCCTCTTCGCGTTTCAACCCTCCGTCATCCTTGGGTGTGTCGAGCAATTCAAAGACTGAAGGTTTTAACTGGTATTCGCCTTGTTTGGTGGAAGCGGTTTCCGTGGATCTTTGTTCCAGGTCTTTTCCGTCAGGTGACTTGGACTGCATACTAAGATTACCTTTGTGCCTCAATTCGGTAGCCACCGGGTCTTCAACGGGTAAAACGCCTCCTATTATGTTGCATTCGAGCATATAAATATGCTTTTGCACATTTGACAAGATACCCAGCATAATCTCGCGCTTGTTTTTCAGCAGGTTTTCCCTTTCAACTACTTCAATTCCGTTGTCTTCGAGGATGCTGATTTCCTTTGGGGTTAGGAAATCAAGGTCGAAATGAAAATGATATTCGGGAGTGGTGCAAGCCCAATAGAGTGAATCGGGCGTGGAATAGATATCCATTACCGCATTGGTCACATTGATGGATCCTTGGCGAGCCGATAGTGTGGTCAACTCGATGGGTCGGCTGATTTGAGAGGCCCATAGCATCAAATCGTGGGTCTTGATGGTGTCGTCTTCGTCTTCCAAAATCATCAACATGGTTTCGCAATTGTTAACTATGGCGTTAAATTGCATGGCCTTGTTTTCGTCAAACAGATTGGTTTTGGCCCATGTTCTCATTGCTTTGAGATACTTGCTTACCTCGGCCTTCTTAACCACGCAATTGTCGCCATTCCCACTAACCCGTTTCCATTGATTGACAAATAATAGTGCGTCGGTTCGCTTGTCCGACTCTTTTATATCTTTTCCGTCATGGTCATACACAGCCTCATCAATAAGCTTGTCCCATTCTTCGCTAATGCCATTGTCTTCAATAAGGTGTTCAAGCAATACGCGACGCAACGAAATGTAATAGTCTGTTTTATCATCGTCATGCTGCCGCTTCACGCATATAGAACTCAAGGGAGTTGAGGGCAGTTGCAAATACGCCAACAAATTGTTGATGTCAAGTGGCTTGTTGAACAAACCGAGTCCCAACGTGAATATTTGCATGATGGCGCCGATGGCCTGGCTTTCGGCCCCCACTTGAGGTTTGTTCTCCATGGCCAGATCCAGGTGGAGGATGGAGGTGTCGTCGCACACCACAACGTCATTCTCGCCCAGCGATTGTTGTGCCAGCCATTCGGCCATTTCCAGGTTGTTTTTGAACAGATAGGCACTCGTCTTTTCAATCAAATTGCTGTTGATTTGCGATGGGATATATTTCACGTCACATCCTTGGGAAGCCATGTGGTCGAAAAGCTGTTTATAAAGTGGCTCCAGAAGGTCCTTGCCGCATGTTACCTCGATGCAATCTGTGTCTTTCAGCAGGGGTGTGGATTTGGCGTAGTCCAAAACGATGCGCCAACGGTCGGCTTCGCCTTTTTCTTCAAAGTAGGCTTCAACCGAAGCCAAATCATCGAGTCGGCTGCTGCCTGTGATGGTTTTGTTCCAACCTGCTTTGGTCAAGGCATCGCGCCAAGCCATTACATTTACTGCAGTACCTAGTTTGTCCTTTTCAAATGACTTGGCAAAGAATAGGGAGGAGTTCTTTTCGATAGCCTTTTTCATGCCTCTTGCGTAGAAGATGGCCCTTTGGAAGTTATCGAGATATCTGCCGGTAAGTCCTGCGCGGAGTTCCAACTCGTTGAGCAACCCTTGCGGCCCCACCACTTTCTCGCCCAAAGCACATCCATGGGTCTTTACAAAGACCTTGGAATCATAATACGGATTGAAGTTTAGTTTCATGGTCACTTTTTATGGTTTGTATTGATATTTGTATGTTGAATTAACAAAGGCATTCATGGTGTTTTGACCCCTTTTAATCGTGCAAATATACAGATTTTTCACCATTTCAAGCCCCCCTTGGGGTACTGCTTTTTGATGCCGCTATAGTTCTTCGGTGAGAATGGGTTGTTGCCGTGGTGGTTTTCGCATAGATCGGCAACGAATGCGCTGACTTTGATATACAAGTCGATGGCCGCCAACGGATTGCTTTTTCATACGCTCTATCTATTTGGTGTGGTCGGTTGACAAATATTTGAGCCTCGCTCGTTAGGCCGCCATAAGTTGCCCTTCTTTAAGCGCTCTACCACTAATCCTGATTTCCATAGGCTCTTCAAAATAAGCATAAAGAGCCCCCTCCTTTCCAAGATCCGACAATATGATATCAGACTCTTTGCACATCGTTGTTGGTCTACCATAGAGTTTTTCTACACTTTGATAGTCCGTAAGCCATACACAATACACCAGTTCTTTGCCAAACTGTTTCTTCAAATCGTCTAACAAACAATCTATGGCAGTGTAAATGAAATCTATAATACAGTAGTAATATTCAGGATTTTCTTGTTTGTTTTCCCCTTCAAATGCTTCCTGCAGCCAAGTTATATATTGTTTTGTTTGGGCACTCAATGAATAATGGTTGAGGCAATAGGTCCAAATGTCGGTATTGCCAAGATTACAAGTTTCTAAGAGTATGACCTCCTTTGGTTCTCGGATGCCTGATCCGTTGAAATCTTCGCTCCTGAACAAATACGGTGTCATTTTGGTTTGGTCTTGTTGCGTCATGAGGCTAGTGTGTTTAACCTTCTTATGCCAGATACAGTTGGTTGGCGCTGTAGTCAATCAGCACTTTGAAGTTGTTGAAGAAGTCGTAGCCTATCACGCCCTTGGTGCCAGAGAGGCCTATCAGGGAGAACTCCAGCAACTTGGGCAAGTTGCCAAAGCGCACACGGAAAGACTTGTCGGCGATGGTGGTGTCCAGATTGAAGACGGGGGTCTCGAAGTCGCCCACGCCAGGATAGAAATCGGTGTCGGTCTCGTCGGGTGTCAGCCCGCTGGTGGTCGCCGAATTCACATAGCTGATTTTGGCTCCGGTGTCGAGGAAGAAAAGGCCTTCGTCGCCCAGCAGGCTCATCTTCGCCTTGGGCACGCCGAAGCTGGTGTCGATGGGGATGGCCACGGCATCGGGAAGCGTGAGACCTTCATCGCTGAAAGTAATCTCGCCTTGGCCATAGTCGAAGCAGAGGGCAAAATGCTTGAGGATATCGTTGCCGATAAGGGCGTCGACATGCATGCCGAGCAGATTGGAGATGTCGGTGGGCATGACCTGGGCCGCCAATGCCATCATGTTGTTCTTATGGCAGGTTTGGCCGAGGAACTCCAGGGCGTCACCTTCGAAAATGCTGCAGGGTGAACCGGTGTCAATCAGATAAGTCTTGCCATTGTCTTCAATGATGAGGTGCTTGTCGAAGTTGTTGATAGTGAATGTCTTTTTCATAATCTTTATGGTTTTAGCAGGTGAATGAATTGAAGTGTAACAATACTATATAGTGCCATGGAGGCGGTTTTTCAACCTTATACCGCATCTTTTTTGTATAGGAACACCTCGCTCCGTGGATAACCCACTGCGGGTTGGGCATAGGTATAGTTCGGCCAGTCGAAATGGATGTGCTCGGGGGTGAGTTCGTTCAGGATGTCTTTCTGTTGCGAGGTCATGTACATATCCCAGCAACCTGCCATTTTGGCGACTTCTTCGCCGGTGATGTATGATAAACTCATAGTTTCAAAAACTATCTAACGGGATTTCTATCTCTGAGCCTTCGACGAGTTCAAGATTCTTTGTCTTCTTGTCGAAGGCCAGAGTTACCTTCACTAATTTAGCAATACGCATGACGTCGGCTTTCATAACGATAACATCATAGTGAATAAAGGGCTTTTTCCATATATAGGGCACTTTGTTGTATAACACACCTATCTTGACCAGAAAATCAGCAGCAGCGATTTCGTCGTCAACTGTCAGTTTTTCGTTTTTCTTCTTGCCGGCAAGTTTCATGGCAATATGTTTTCGAAACAGTTTTCCATCCATTGTAACTTCATGAGGTATAGATTCTTTCAGTTCCTTTTCGGCTCGTTCAATGATTAACGGGTTAACCGCTTCTTTGAATTCAATACAATTATCAGAAGTTAGATCGGGTATTTCAACAGTGTAAACATAGTAATCTGTAGCTCCAGGCTTTTTACCTGAATAATGAGCGGCCCTTTTGTAACCAGTAGTGAGGTAGATGCCAGCACCATGTTTGATTTTGCCATCGCCTTCAAGGGTATGGTCATTGTCGAAATGTTTGAAAAGCACTGATGTGCCATGATAGAACGTCATCATTTTATTTGTTTTTTACTATTTACTATGTATCATTCCTTTGCTGCCCATATAGCTCACGCTGCGCGAGGCGGTTGCGGCAGCGGTTTCCAGCACCTTGCGTACCTCCTCTGAGGTGAGTTGGGCGATGTTGAGTTTATTTAGTTTGCATAGCTCGGCGAGGAAAACCGACGAGGTCCAGTCGCCGGCGCCTTCCCAATCAACCACATTGTTGTTAGGAACAGGGGCAATCTTCTGCCAGCCTTGGCCTCGCAGGTTGAATTCCATGCCTTCCTCTCCCATGGTTCGTATAAAGAGTTTATCGGGATAGTTGGCCACAAACGAGGTGTCAAGGATTTTGGTGCCTGAGAACTTAATGACATCGCTGACTTCAACACATTTAAGGAACTTGTTCATTTCTTTGTTGCCTTCTGGCTCATAATAGACTAGCACGCCTTGCTCCTTCAAGACTTTGGCCAACTCGCGAGGACCAGCGTCGGATACATCGAAGAAATAGGCATCGGGCTTGAAATCGAGTGCATCGACAAAGCCTTGTACCTCATCTTTACGCAGCTGCTTTCTTTTCGGGAAGCGGCTGTTTGGGGCGGTGGCACGGTGGCTCATGGTGTGTTGTCTATTGGCGTCAAGTTTGTGGATGCATGTCATCAAGGTGGTGCCACCATCCTTGCTGTTTTTGACAAAGCGAGTGTTGGCACCGTAGCGTTTTAGGTCGGCGGCGATCTTCATGCCTTGTTCCGACTCGTCGAAATGGCCGATGGGATAGGTCTCCACACCCAGATAAGGCAACATGCACATCACATTACCGCAAGTGTTCCCCACCTCTTCAATAATCTTCTTGTCAACAAAAGGATTACGTTTTTTGGCGGTGTCATATCCTTCGGGGTACTCCCGTTGGTATATGATGTCTAAGGCAAAGTTGCCAGTGCCGAGAATGCGTTTTTTGGTCATAATGTGAAGCTGAGTGTTGGTTTGTTCTTGAATTCAAAATGTCCGTTGTCGCGGAGCTCCATGAGCAGCCGCCCTAACAGGTTGGGGCCTACGTATTCGTCGCCTTTGAGTATGGTACCCCAGGTGTCGGCATCTTTGCCTTTCTTTCTTGAGGTTTCATCTTCCACAATATACTTGCCCTTGCTTCGCTCTAGTTCGTTGCGGAAGGCTTCGCTCTGCTCATATTTGAGCGTCAAGCAGTATTTCATAGCGTCGACCACCATGCGTGGCCAATGGTTGTGAAACCACTCGGGATGGGTCTTGTAGAGGTGTTTAACATGCATCTTAATTCCCATGCCAGCTTTGACTTCCATCATCTCTTTGAAACCATCGGTAGCTTCGGGTCTCAGTTTCATGATGTGGAAGAGGCGTTCCGTGCAGTCGAAGGTGATGCCATTGACGACGATGAGGGTCTTATAAAAATTGCCAAAGATACCCCATTCGTCTTTTGTCCCACGAATACAAATTGTCTCGGCGGCAGTATACCGTTCGATGCTGTAATACTCGGGATAGTTGTCCCTAATCATTTCGTGTAGTTGCATGGTCTTCAAGTAAGTACATATTGGACAAGGCGTTCATGAAAGCCTTGCGTTTCCGTTCTTCATCGATGTCGTTTTTGTATTTGAACACTTCCTCGAAAGCGGCGAGGTTGCCGCTGCGGTCGTTGTGGTCGCTGAGGATGGCGAAGGTGATGAGGCGGTAACGGTCTTTGAACTCGTCTTCTTCCATCACCAGCTTGAAGAGTTCAGCCATCTCGCGCGGTGGGGTCTTGAAGGCACCGCAGCCAAAGGCACCCAGCACCAGGCTGTCGTGGCCTTTGATCAGGCCTATGCGGAAGATGGTGCGGATCTTGTTGAGCGTGATGGCTTTGCCCTCTTCAGGGATGTGTCCGTCGGGAGTGAGACGGATGGGGAACCTGCCGTTCATGTTGAGTGCGGCATTGGTGATGACGCCGATTTGGAAAGGCTCCTCCATCAGCGTATAGTCGGGACCCGCTTCGCGGAAAACCGTGACTTGAGGTGAATAAATCGCACTGAAGTCGAGTGAGCGGGAGATGGGGTAGTTGGTGCTCGTAACCGTAACGAGCGGCATACTTGCCATCAAAGCTGAAGATGGAGCGCGTCAGCGTGCTGCGCCGGCAGATGGTCTCCTCCTGGGCGCGGGCTCCTGTTTCCACACCACCACCGGGGTGTCCAGCACTGGCGAAGTTGAGCAGGGCTGGGTTGTAGCCCTCTTTGACCAATTGCTCGGCCACCTTGAGGCAGTCGCCTTTTTCGACCCTGACAAGACTACCGTTTCCCAGCTTTGGAGCATCAACAGGACCTAAATCCTTATGATAGCAACGGCCTCCGTCGATCATCGGTTGCATATCGAGGTCGATGCGTTTGCCCGAAGGGGTGATGTAATAACCAGCTTTGATGATGCTGGTGGTTTCGCGGAACACATCTGCGTTGTGTCTCTTAATGAGGGTGACCTGGGGGTCATAGTTGAATCTAGGCATAAATAATGATGGTTTTATTGTTGTTCAAGGATATATAGTAGCAGAGGGGTGGTTTTTCAACCCTGTTTTGTTTTTATTGCATTGTTTTAGACAAAATTCTTGCTGCAAAATTACTAATTAATGCCATGAAAGCAAAACAAAACTGTTCAAAATATGATTGATTGTCGCTGAGTCGACTTGCCCTTGTGGGTAAGATAGATGTAACGTGAGGATGATGTCACCATTGTCTGTCTTGGGGAAATGAGCTGTTTTTGTGTAATGGACCGTCCCAAATGCGTCAATATCGTGTTGCACATAAAACACCTCGCCTTGTGGATAAAGGTCACGGGTGGTCAAGCCCGTGTCGTCTAAATCCATCCAGGTCATGTCCAGGCCTCCATAAGCTGTCAATTCCAACCCTTTGCCGCGACAAGAGATGCCATCGCCGTTCTCAGGAGGTGGATCCATCGTCATGAAGGAGGGATAGTCCAGCTCAAAACCGAAGCGCTCGTTGTGGTAATGAACATATTCCATGGTTTTAGGCTGACAGCCGGTCACAAAAACAAGCCATACAAAAAGCAATAATGACTTTTTCATAATATCTTAAACTTAATTGATTTTCTTTTTCTTTATGTTCAGATCGTATCCTTTCGATGGCCATCCCATATAGATGTCAAGGCATACACTAATAATGAGCCCAACCACCATTAGCCACGAAAGAAATGACAACAAAACATCTTCTATGATCTCTTTTGTTGAGATGTACTCGATTTCTCTGTCATACAGATAGAAATATTCGTATGAGAAGATGCCAATAGCCGAGATGAGTATACCAAGGATATACCAAGTGATAATGCTAGTCATACTATTGTGGATTTAGGTTTATGATTAGGGCCTTCATGCCGCGCAGGAAGCCGATGGGGCTTCCTGCAGCTGCTTGGCGGTCTTTGGAAGGAGGCTTTTGGCGAAGTAGATTACCAGACGTTTGGCTTGGGCCATTTCCCTTTTTGAGCCGACCATAAGGTGGTAGAACACCGTCGACTTGCTGTTGAAGACAATCGCCACGACAGGGCCGTTGCCTTGGGCGCGCAGACGGATGGGTTCGGTGCAGGGCTTGGCCTCGAAAGCTTTCCTGGTGAGCAACTCCGCGCTCAGTTTCTTGAGCGAAAGCAGTTTGTGACGGTAGGTCACCTCCCCAACGGTGACTTGTTCGTACCACACGTCGTTTTCGAAGGCGGTTTGGTGGGTTTCGTTGCCGGCCGACTTGAGCATTTCGGCGAATTCCGTTTGGTTGACTTGCTGGATCTCCATAGTATTATTGTTTTTTTGATGATAATGGAGGGTGAAGACACCCCTGTGGCGCCCTGCCACATAATTACTATAGAACTATGATACGGTTTTTTCAACCAAGAGAACAATATAAAAACTTTACCATAGTTTTCCTCCTCCTTGTCACGTTACCCATAGTATCTCATCCCCTCATAGTTATACTTCACAAAGTCCTTCTCCTTGTGGCAACCGGCTTGCAGGCGCGGCACCCATTCGTCCATCGGAAGGCCTCCTTTCAGGTAGGTGTTGATGGTCTCGCAAAAAATGTTGACTTCGTTGAGAATGTCCTCGTTGCTGTTGTCGGGGAAGCCAAAGCCTTCAGCTTCATTGATGTTGGAAACGAACATGGAGGTGAAATAGCCCTGCAAGCCGTAACGCTCGGCAAAGCTGTTGGCAAAGCACCAGATGCCGATCACCTTTCTGTCTTTCAGGAGGCTGACAATACTACGGTCAACTACATAATTCAGCCAACTGGTACCGAACAGCCCGCTTGTGGTCCCATGCCCGAGGCACATCACCAGGGGGTCGTCGTCGCGCTTAAGCTGCGCGACGACCTCCTCCTTGGTAGGGTTGTACAATAAGGTTACGTTCTCAAGACTCTCGTAGGTTTTCTTCAAACGAGCAGTGTCTTCCATCGTGTCAACGTGAATCACTATCATAATCTTTATATGTTTATTGTTACTAACTACGGAATCCTATCGGCCTATGGCTATTCGTGTTGCGTCCGGCAATCTGTTCTTTCGAGCAGAGCTCTTCGATGTGGTTGAGGTCAGGGGTGCCACCAAAGAGCAGGTGGTCAACCATGACTTTGCGCGCTATGTTCTCAATCTGACCCCCGCTGAAGTCGTAGGAGTGGGCCAACACGTTGGCATCAGCCTCGGCTAAATCGGGGATGAAGCTTTGCCAGATGTGGGTCTTGGCTTCCACGCTGGGCTGGTGGAATTCCACCTTATACAAAAAACGTCTGTCGAAGGCGCTATCGAGGTTGCAAGTGAGGTTGGTGGTGGCAACCATAATGCCATCGATGTTCTCCATAGCCTCCAAGAGGATGTTCTGAATCGCGTTCTCCGTCTTCTCGAGAGTGGGGTTGTTGCCACCCACGCTCGTACGCACCGAGAGCACGGCATCAGCCTCGTTGATGAGCAGGATGGGGATGCGCTTCGACTTCTTCACCTTTTGGGCATAGCTTTCGAAGATGCCTTTAACTATCTTCTCCGTCTCTCCGTACCACTTATCGCGAATCGACGAGATGTCGACCTGCATAATGTCGCGGCCCGTCATGCGGGCCAGTTGTAAGGCTGTCTCAGTCTTACCGGTGCCAGGGGTGCCATAGAAAAGGCAGTTGAAGCCCTTACGCATGTTGGCTTTCTCCAAACGTTCGCGGATGGCTTGCAGCTGTTCGTCCTCGAGCAAGTGCTGTAAGGTGTCGATTTGACCTTGGTCCTCTTTACAGTAGAACATAACCTTGGGTTTGATGTCGGTGCAGCTGAGCATGTTGCTGTGGTCGTCCTCATCGACTTCCTCGATATTATCGGGGATGTCGTACTCGCTGAGGAAGAGGTTACGCGCCTTGTCGGTGAGCTGAAATAGATTGCGTGCCATGAAGTTGTCTTGTCCGCTGATGGAAATCAGTCCTTCCCTGATGAAGGGGTGGCGCCCGTTATTCATCATCAAGTCGAACTCGTCGTTGATGTCGTCAACAAGAAAATCCAGTTGGTCAAGGGGGACACTCACTTGGTGGTCGACAACGAGGCGCTTACAGAAGTAGAGCAGATACAGCTTGTCGTAGTCATACACCCTTAGGCTACTAATGGTGCGGGCGATATTAAGCTGAGGGTTGTCCTTGAGTAGTTCCATGGTTTCGTAGAGCAGCTCCTCCTCGTCGATTTGGCTGTTGCGGCCGGCTTCGCGCAGCAATCTGGCGAAGTGTTTCATAAACTCCTCGGGGCTTAAGTTGGCCGTGTTGACGACGGGCAGGGCCTCATTGTTGCAGAAGGCTTTCTTAGCTTTCTCGCTCAGCTGGTAGGCGGGACTGTTGCCGTGAAACGTGCCACGTCGCCTGATGTAGCGCCGGCGCATGAGCGACTTGAGGTCTTGTGTCTTCCTCATGATGGTGATGGGAGAGCAGCCGAAATAGTCAATTATTTCTCGGTTGCTCACTGCCGATTCAGAGTCGGAGATGAAGGGACAGAGCATCACCGCCTCTTCAGGCGTCAGTTCCAAGTCGGCAGCCACCGACTCGATAAGGGACTTATGGCGTTTGAAGAACTTGTCTTCGAGCCTGCTGCCTTGTGCCAGCTGAATGAGTTGCTCAAGCTTGTCGAGGAGGGTCATGTTTTTCAACGTCGTTTTGTTGACGGGGGTGGTTTGTGCGTAGGTTGGAGTGAATACAGGTTCATCATAGTCAAAGGGGTCTTGCATTTTCTTCATAAGTCTGGTGCGTTAAAGGTTCTTTATATTGTTTCGTCTGTCATTCTATTTATAGTGCCCCGAATGCTGCTTTTCAACCAAGGGCATGAAAAAACTTTTGTCAAGCGCACATGCGGTAAGGTGAGCTGGCACCTTCGATGAAGGTGCGCAGCTTGGCGATGGCATTCTTGATACGTTTGTGAACAGCTTGTGGGCTGACATTGAGCTTATTGGCAATCTCTTCAAGTTTCATTGCCTTGTTGTCGAAGCCAAAATAGCAGCGAATCAAGAACTGCTCTTCGGGTTTGAGGGTGGCAATGGCTTCGTTCAGTGTCTCAAGCTGCCAAGCCTGCTCGGCTTCCCAGTTGCAGCACATAGGGGTGTGGGTAAAGGTGTTCGTGTCGTCGAGGCAAGTGAAAAGGCTTACTTCTGTCTTAACGAGTTTTGGCCTTCCATTCACAACCTCTTGTACCATAATTACAAAAGAAGGATGCCAGCGGTTGATTTCTGCCACCATAGCATGCCAAATGCACTTGCTGGCATAGGTTTTGAAAGACGCGTTACGGGTGCTGTCATAGTGGCATGCCGCCAAAACTAAGGCTTCGTAGCCAGCATCCGACAAGTCGCTTTCTGTCAGGCCGTGGAAACCCGTTTGGAGGTTTAGGATTGATTGCGCCATCCCACTGACAAGGCTAAAGTGTGTCTCCACCAGATGTGACTGGTAGGCGTTGAGTTTGAGGTTGGTGTTGTTGTTCGTTGGGAGTTGCTGCTGGGTGTAAGTGTCTTTCATAGGCTTGTTTTGTTTTTAAATTATTGTATATTAGTGAATTACTTATTTCAAACGAGGCCAAGATAAGGGCAACGAAATCCAACCAATGCTCAAAACTGACATTTTTCAGGAGTTCATAATCTTATATTGCGGGGCGATTTTATGCAAAAATCGTGCCGAAATGTTAAAAATCGGAAATATTTTTTTGTTTTTTGTAGAGACGGTGTGCACACCGTCTCTACACTGTCATTCCCCTCTCACTGTTCGATTCAGCCACTGACAGAAGTCCTTGGTCTTCTCGAATTCGCTCAGCACCCAGTCGACGAGATGCGGGTCGGAGAGGCGTTTCTCGGGGAGGTCTTGCACTAAGAGCCAGTCACGCTGCTTGAAGAGTTCGGCTTGGGGATGGTCTTTGGGATAGCCGTTGGGCACACGCTTCATGGCGTGGCTGGTGTCGAGGTCGAAACCTTTGGCTTTGGCGATGGCATCAACTAAAGGCTCGCCGTTGAAGAGGATCTCGTCGCGGATGGTCTTCAGCATGGTCGTGTCGGGCATATACATCCCCGTGCAGAGCATGTTATGGCCGAGGTATTCCGACTCCTTGGCCTCCAGATGGAAGTAGTAGCCGCTTAGCATCGACTTTTTGCCTTCGGGACAGACGAATACGCCGAAATGGGTCTTGTATGGTCTCTTATCGGGTGAGAAGCGCGTGTCGCGGTAGAAGCGATAGGTGCAGTCCTTCAAGGTCAGGTCCTTGCAGTTGTCGTCAAATTTCTGTACGCCGGCGATGATTTGCTCGGCCAATGCGTTGAAATTGGCCTGCGCCGTTTGGTATTGTTTCTTGTGCTCTTGGAACCAGAGGCGATTGTTGTTATGGAGTATGTCGTCGAGGAATGTAAGGATTTCTTCCATGGGTGAAATTTTTGGCAAAGGAACAAAAAAATCCAGCTTGAAATGTAACAATCGAGCTGGATTTTCTGCAATTAATGTACAAATTTGAATTGTGAGTGCAGCCAATAGACCATTTATTTACTCAAGTCGATATACCATTTTCCATCGACCTTTTTGGTCTCGATTTCATCTTCTTTGACATCTCCATTGCCGTAGGTGATTTCGCCTTTCACGATGGCGGTGTCACCGTCTTCTTCTACAGAATTGATTTTGTAGGATTTAATCCCACCATCTTTTTCGATGGATTGTCCAGCTTTTTCCATAAAGGCAAGCACTTGAGCTTTGTCGGCTTTGATTTCGTCTTTGGTGCCTTCGTAGTAGAAGCAATCGGCAGCTTTTTCATAGTTTTTGTTTTTCATTGCTTGAATAAATGAGGTAGCGACATCTTTTGGAGAGTTCGACTTTGAGCAACTAACTGTAATTACGGCTAACATGATTACTGCGAATCCTAAAAGTACTTTTTTCATGATTGTAAGTTTTTAATTAATAATGAGTTAAAAAATTTGTTTTATGTCAAAAATGCTTTTCTTAATGATTAAAGGGCTATTCCAGATGTCTTCCGGAAATATTACGTGTGCTTTTGTATTGATGATAGGAATCTTGTGCCATCGATCCTCACAAAGGTCGATGTGTTGTGAGAGAAAGACGAGGCGTACAAGTTCCGTACAATAAAGTTCGGTTGTGTCTTTGATGTCATAATTGTTATCGAAAAGGACCTTGCGGTTTACGATTTGAAGTGCCCGTTCGGAAATGATATTAGCTATTGAGTCAGAGCAACTTACACGAGCTAATCCTCCAAGTTTTGCCCGTGAATAGCTGTAAAAATCCGAGATGGGTTCGCATTTTAGGTATTCTGGTTCGCCTTTTTCATTCTCGCCTGGCACAGCATGAATCACATTCCATTGTCTTCCATGGTGATAGGCTATCCCTATGTGTGAGAATTTGCCATCACTCAAGCTGGTTACCACACGGCTTTCATACCCGATGCCGTTGCGGAACAACAAGTCACCATTACGCAGTTCCGTGGTGTCGTACATCACTTGATTACTAGACTTGAAGGTATTGTTTGAGCACGACATCATTGCAGTGGACAATGCCACAATCAATAAGAAACCTGTCGTTTTAGCAGTATTCATCTTTTATTGATTAACATCTTTCGTTGGCAAACCTTGTTTTTCAGCATGATGGAGCGAGTCAAGGCTGACGGTGCAAATATACAAATTTTGAATAATATAGCAATATTTTTTAAAAAATAATATAGCAATGTGTTTTTAAAACAGTCAACTATTTTAGTGACAGAACAGCTTTCCGTGCCATTAATGTCATGCTTAGCCCTCGGGCAATCATAAATAGCAGAAAAGCAATCCACAAACCATGGTTGCCAAAATGCGGCATTAATAATAAGGTGGATGGCAAAAACACGCCAATGGCTGAGATGAGCATAGTGTTGCGTATGGCACGTGCCGCCGTTGCACCGATATAGATGCCGTCCCAGAGGAAAGCGGCAAAGGTGATAAGTGGGATGGCAGCCAAGTAGATGTGATAAGGTTTAGCCATCGGGATGATGTCGGGCTGGTCGCTGACGAGGCCGATGAACCAGTCAGGGAAAAGGGCAAAGAGCACCGTGAAAGGTAGGGCAATCAGGAACCCCCAAATAAACAGCAGTTTTACTGTTTGTCGAAGTTGTTTTGCATCATGCGCCCCTGTGAATCGCCCCACCAATGCCTCGCCCGCGTAAGCGAAGCCGTCGGTGAAGTAAGAGAAGATGTAGAAGAACTGCATCAAAATCATGTTGACAGCCAGCATGTCATCGCCGAGTTTGGCCGATTGGTTGTTGAAATAGGCGATGCTCAGCACCAAAAGTATGCTGCGAATCATGAAGTCGGCGTTGACCTTGAAGAAACGCTTCAGTTTGTCGGCTTGCAATAGGATAACCCGACGGATGGGGATGAGGTGATGGCGGAACTTGGTAAATAGGAAAATGATGGCCGTAATCAGCCCGCAGTATTGTGCGATGACGGTGCCCAAGGCCACGCCTGTGACGCCCATGCGCATGGCGTTGACGAAGATAACGCTCAAGACGATGTTCACCACATTAGTCAGGATGGCGATAGTCATGGGAATGGTGGTGTTTTGCATTCCGATGTACCAGCCGTTGAAGGCATAGAGACAAAGTACCGCCGGTGCCGCCCAGATGCGCACGTGGAAATAGGTGGCAGTGTAGGCCAGCACTTCTTCGCTGCCGTTGAGCAACTTCATGCTTAGCCATTCCACGGCATTTTGAAGTGACAAAACCAAAACTGTGGCAATCAGTGCAATGCAAAGTGAGCGATAGAGCGAATAGGCAATTTCGGCGCGGTCGTTGGCACCGTAGGCTTGTGCCGTGAATCCCGTCGTGCCCGCCCGCATGAAGCTGAAGATGGAATACATCACGCTGAAGATGGTGCCGCCCAAGCCGATGGCCCCGATGTAGGCGAGGCTGTCCTGGTGCCCCATCAGCATCATGTCGACGAAGCCCAACAATGGCACGGTGATATTGCTGATGATGTTGGGGATGGCGAGCTTCAGTATCGAACGGTTGAGCGAGTTTTGGGGCATTTGAGTTTTTGTTTTTGCGGATGCAAAAGTACAATAAACTTGCTTTTATTTCAGAGTTTTCTCTACATTTGCAGCAATAAAACGCACGCTTATGATATTCTACTTCAGCGGCTGTGGCAACAGCAAACATGTGGCGGAAACTATCGCCACAGGACTCAACGACACATTGACTTTTATCCCAGAGGCAGCTCGCGAAGGCCGTTATGACTACACTTTGGCCGAAGGCGAAAGGCTCGGCTTCGTGTTTCCCATCTATTCTTGGGCACCGCCCAAGTTGGTGCTTGACTTTGTGAAGAAAATGCAACTCAAAGCCAAGCCGGATTACCTCTATTTCGTCTGCACCTGCGGCGACAATTGTGGCCTCACAGAGAAGGTTTTCCGCAAGGCCATTGAGGAAAAAGGCTGGCATTTGTCGGCGTGTTTCAGTGTGCAAATGCCTGAAACTTACATCGGTATGCCGGGTTTCAAACTCGATACACCGGAAAATGCCAAACTAAAGATTGACAGAGCAAACGACCTTCTGAAGCGAAATATTACGCGGCTCATCAACAAGGAGCATTTTTCAGAAATGGTTGTGGGTAGCTTGGCATGGCTCAAGACTTATTTGGTGAATCCAGGTTTTAACCGCTCGGCTACCGATGACAGCAAATATCATGTCACTGAAGCCTGCATCCATTGCGGCAAGTGCGTGGATGCTTGTCCTTTAAAGAATATCACCCTCGAAGAAGGTCGCCCGAAATGGCACGGCCTCTGCACGATGTGCATGGGCTGCTACCACCATTGCCCAGTAAACGCCATCCAATACGGCAAAGCCACGGTGGGAAAGGGACAATATTACTTTGGGAGAAGATAATAAGCTTTCAGCTTGGTCATTACAGTGATGATAGCTGAAAGCTAATAGCTCAATTCAACAATTAAACAGTCAACACTTCAACATAAATACATATCTTTGCGCCGCAAATTATTCATTATCAATTATAAACACTATGACACACACACACTACTTTACTAAAGCTTTATCTGCCATCGTAATGGCTTTCTTCTTTGGCACCACTGTTGCAAATGCGCAATGCGTAATCCCTATCGGTCCGGGACAATCTTATATTGAGAATTTTGAATCAGGGCAAATGGAATGTTGGACGGTAGAGACGACGGGTTCCGCCACTTGGGCGGTGATGGGCGGCACCAACACCAATGTGGTGGCCTTCCAAAATGCTTCAGCTGGCGACGAAGCACGTCTGGTTTCGCCCACCTTCGACATGACAGGTAGCAGCAGTGCCACTTTCAGCTTCGGCTATGCGATGATGGCGCTTTATCCTCCTTATGACGAACTCACAGTGAGTTACCGCACCTCGCCGACCGACAACTGGCATCAACTGGGCAGCTATAGCCTTAGCGACTGGTCGAATACCTACGATGAATTGTTCACCCTTGAAGACCTGTCGTCCACTTTCCAGATTTCGTTTCTTGGGCATTGCAATGGTGGATATTATATCTTCATCGACGATATTGAGATTGCCGCTGCTGGGGGCTGTGCTCGTCCCATGAATCTACAGGTCACTGAGGTTACGGCTTTCACAGCAATGCTTGGATGGTCGGCAGCAGGTAATGAGGAAAGCTGGACGGTGGATGTGAATGGACATCAAGCCACCGTAACTTCACAACCCTATCTGATGGAGTATCTGGATCCCAACACCGAATACACAGTTCGCGTCAAAGCCAACTGCGGCGAAGGGTTGGAATCGGAATGGTCCTATCCTTTGACATTCACCACTTTGTGCGACGTGATTACCGTCACCAACGACCGACCCTATTTCGACGACTTTGAAGCCTCGGAGGAATTCGTGTGTTGGCGGAGTGAAATCCTTTCAGGCAACGATTGTTGGGTGGTTGACCCTGGCTATCTGATCCTCAACAACACAGCCTTCTTCATTTGGCTGGGCGACGAGGCCATGCTCGTCTCCGCCCCCTTAGACATCACAGCCGTCACCCAACCTGTCCTTACTTTCAATCATAAGCAACGGTCGCTGGGACAATTCGTTGACGAACTGTCGGTTTGGTATGCTACTTCGATAAACGATTATTGGCATCTCCTTGGCGAATATACATACGCCTGCGAAGAATGGGAGACCATCACCCTTCCCTTGCCCGAGGCTTCGGATGCCTATCTCATCGCTTTCAAGGGCAAATCGCACGAAGCCGATGGTGTGTATGTCGACGACGTGTGGGTGGGCAACGACCCGAGTGTCGGCGTCAAAGAACAGCCGACCTTGGTTGCCACGGTCAGCCCCAATCCCACAAACGGCATAGTCACAATGGCAGCCAATGTCACTGAGGGCGAAGTCGCGGTTTTTGACATGATGGGCAAACAATTACTGACAACTTCGGTTGTCGAAGGCCATGCTGAGATAGACCTTAGCGCTTTTGCCAAAGGTGTTTATGTGGCACGCATCTCGAGCGAAACAGGTACACGCACCATCAAATTGGTGAAGGAATAAAGCTTTACGAATACAGGAATCTTCTGATACTACGCTTGGGTGTCTTCTCAAACTCCTTGTCAACGAGGACGATGGAAGACACCTTTGAGTATGTGGGCAGCATGGCGTTCAATGTGGCGAGGTTCTCGTTCATCAGCTCCTCCATACTCTTGTTCTGTAAGTCGTATTTCTCATCAGGATAGACCAGAGCGACAATCTTGCCTTGACGGCCCACCACGAGCGACTCGACCACGCCAGGCAGGTTGTTCACCTTGTCTTCGATTTCTTCGGGATAGATGTTCTGACCATTGGAGCTGAGAATCATGGCCTTGGAACGACCCTTGATAAACAGCAAGCCCTTCTTATTTAAGGTGCCAAGGTCGCCGGTATGGAGCCAGCCTTCTTCGTCGATGGCGGCGCGGGTAGCCTCTTCGTTCTTGTAATAACCCATCATCACGTGTTCGCCGCGGAACAGAATCTCGCCCACCACATTCTCCGGGTCGGGAGAATCGATCTTCAGCTCGTTACGGGTGACGCAAGAACCGCAGCAGCCTATCACTTCATTGTACCAATGCTCGTAGCAGATGAGTGGTCCGGCCTCGGTCATGCCATAGCCCACCACGAAGGGGAACTTGATGCGGCGGAACACCTTCTCCACCTCCGCGTTGATGGCAGCACCACCGGTGATGAGCCAGATGAGATTGCCACCAAAGGCTTCCATCAGCTGCTTGTAGATGGTCTTCTCCACAATCTTGCAGAGCAAAGGCGTGTGCCACAGGAACTTCACCATGGGTTTGTTCAAGGCTGGGAAGATCTTCGCCTTGAAGATTTTCTCGAGCACCAACGGCACGGTGAGGATCATATATGGCTTTGTCTCTTTGTAGGCCTTCAGCAGGACAGTTGGCGATGGAGTCTTGCTCAGGAAGTAGACATGGCAGCCACCCGCAATTTGGTAGAGAAACTCAATCGTCATGCCGAACATGTGCGAAAGCGGCAACATGCACACCTCGGTCCAGCCGGCATGGTTGGGGATGGTCTCTTGGCTATATTGCACGTTAGCGGAGATGGCACGATATGAAAGCATGACACCTTTCGGGGCGCTCGTAGTGCCCGAGGTGTAGTTGATAATCATCAGCTCGTCGAGGTTGTCGGTGGGCAGATTGACATCCGCCTTGGTGAAGCCATTGGGGTATCTCTCGTTGAACAGCTTTTCAGCATCCTCTTTCACCGTATTCAGTTGCTCGTCTTTGGTATAAAGAACGCGGAACTGTTCCGTTCCGATGGCGATTTGAATGTTGGGCATCTTCTCGGGGTGGAGGCGTTTCCAAACGGCGGGACCAACGAAGATAGCCTTGGCGTCGGAGTGGGTGACGAGATTCTCAATGTCGCTTTCGACGAAGGCATCCATGATAGACACCACCACGCCACGGTTGGCGGCGATGGCCAGGAAGGCGATGGCCCAGTTGGCGCAGTTCTTTGAGCAGATGGCGATTTTGTCGCCTGCCTTCAGCCCTGCCACTTCGAGCATGGCCTGCACCTGCATCATCTTGGTGCCCATCTCGCCATAGGTATAGCTTGTGACGTCATCGTAATCGGTCAAAGCGGGTTCGTCCCAGTTCTTGGGAAGGTTCTCGTTGAAGTATTCAAAGAAATGTTTAGTGGGTGCTAAAGGTTTTGTTGCTTTCATAGTCTGATGATTGAAGTTTTGAAGGTGCAAAGATAGGAAATGTTTTGTTTGAGTGAAAAAAGTGTTGTATTTTGTGGTACGATATGCTACTTTTGCCCATAAAATCTACAAAAAGATGAAACGCATTTCTGCTTTGGTGGCCATCTTGTTGCTGCCATTTTTTCTCTGCGCCCAAACCGCCAACGACTACACCCAATATGTCAATCCTTTCATCGGCACGCAGACTGACGAGACGGGCGCGCTCAGCGGTAGTACCTTCCCCGGTGCCACAATGCCGCAGGGCATGGTGCAACTGAGTCCTGAGACCGAGCTGATGGTCACTTGGGACCCTTGCTCGGGTTACGACTATAACAAAGACATCATCTATGGCTTCACCCATACTCACCTCAGCGGTACAGGCTGCACCGACCTCATCGATGTGAGTCTGATGCCTTTGTGCAGCGCAGTGACGCCTGAGCAGTTGAAGGCCGCTGACTTTGGCCAGCACTATAGTCATGATAAGGAATCGGCAAGACCCGGGTATTATCAGGTGCTGTTGCAAGAGAGTGGCGTGAATGTGGAGCTCTCGGCCACCACGCGCACGGGCATCCATCGCTATACTTTCCCCGAGGGCCAGCCGCAGAGTGTCGTCCTCGATCTCGACAGAATGACTTATCGTGGAGATGCCTATTACTCAGGCCGCCGTTATTACGACATCATCCAGGCGCAAATCCGTCTCGTTGACGACCACACTATTGAAGGCTATCGCGTCGTCTGCGGGTGGGCTAAATTGCGTAAGGTGTATTTCCGCGCCGAGTTCTCAAGGCCGTTCAACCAGCATTTGCTGATGAACGGCGGCCTGAACGTCGGGAATAGTGATGTCGTCAACGGTCGCACCCTCCGCGCTGCCTTGAGTTTTGACCCCAAAGAAGGTAATGAATTGATGGTGAAAGTTGCCATTTCGCCCGTGGATAGCGAAGGCGCAAGGAAAAACATGCTGGCCGAAGCCCAAAGTTGGGATTTTGACGGTTATGTCAAAGCTGCCCATGACATTTGGCAGCGAGAGCTCAGCCGCATCGACATCGAAGGCACCGACGAGCAGAAGACCATCTTCTATACAGGTCTTTACCACGTTTTGATGCAGCCCAACACGATGAGCGACGTGGATGGCCGCTATATGACTACCAACTTTGAAATCAGGCAGATGCCGAAGGGACAAGTGTATCACAGCACTTTCAGCCTTTGGGACACTTTCCGCGCAGCCCATCCGCTTTATACGCTCATCGCTCCCGATGTAGCCGCGCAGTTTGTCCGCGATATGGTGCTGCACCACCAAACATACGGCTACCTGCCCATTTGGGATTTGTGGGGACAGGACAACTACTGCATGATTGGCAACCACGCCATTCCCGTGCTTGCCGATGCTATCATGGCCGAAATTCCTGGCATTGATGTGGAAGCGGCTTATCAAGCCATGGTCGAGAGTAGCACACGGAGCCACTTCAATTCACCGTTTGAGATTTGGGAACAATACGGTTATCTGCCGCAGACTCTTCAGGACGAGAGCGTCAGCATCACCATGGAGCAAGCTTTTGACGATGCTTGCGTGGCTTTGGTGGCAAAGAAACTCGGGAAAATGGATGACTACGAGCGTTTCTATCGTCGCAGCATGTTCTACAAAAACCTCTTCGATCCTGAAACGGGCTTCTTCCGTCCTAAAGACGAAAAAGGCAATTGGATGGAAGGCTTCGATCCCTTGTCGTACGAGCAGCCTTGCTTCGTGGAAGGTAATGCTTGGCAGTATATGTGGTTTGTGCCGCAAGACCCGCAAGGTTTGATAGACCTTTTTGGTGGTACAAAAGGCTTCATAAAGAAACTCGACGAGAACTTCAGCCTCACTGCCACCAGCGGAGAAGTCAACGGCAATGCGAGCGGTTTCATCGGTCAGTATGCACACGGCAACGAGCCCAGTCATCACACGGTGTATCTTTACAACTTCGCTGGAAAGCCTGAACGTACACAGGAATTGGTGGAGCAAGTGAGGAGCGAGTTCTACCGTGCCACACCTTGCGGTTATGCCGGCAACGACGACTGCGGCCAAATGTCGGCTTGGTACATCTTCTCAAGTCTTGGCTTCTATCCTTTCCATGCTGGTAGTGCCGAGTATGTCATTGGCACTCCATTGTTCACTAAGGCCACCCTGCATCTTGAGAATGGGAAAGACTTTGTGATTTCAGCGCCTAACAAGACTGCAAAACGTATCCATGTCAAGAGTGTGAAGCTGAACGGGAAGCCGATTAAGGATTATAAACTCACCCATCAGCAGATTATGGCAGGTGGCACGTTGGAGTTCATTTTGAAATAATTGGAACATGAAGAATCAAACCAAAACAGTTAGTATCGTTATCATCGGAATTATATATCTGATAGCCATTTTATTAGGTTATTTTGTTTTCATCACTCTAAATAAGGGGCTGCACGAGTTGGTGGCCTTGTTTTTTGCCGATGTGGTGGCTAAGGTCGTCGTGTGGGGATTTGGCCTTTTCTACAAAAATGTGTCGGTTTACGACCCCTATTGGAGCGTGGCCCCACCCGTGATGTTCTCCGTTTGGGCATTTTATAAGTCGGCATTCACCTTGCCAGTCGTTCTGCTGCTCATCGCCGTATGGTATTGGGGCATCGTTTGACGGGCAATTGGGCCTATACCTTCAAGGGCCTTGACCATGAGGATTGGCGCTACACTCGTTACCGCGAAACGCAGTCGCCCTTCATTTTCCAAATCATCAATTTCTTCGGCCTGAACATGATGCCGACAGTCTTGGTGTTTGCCGCCATGCTTCCTGGATTCGGTTTGTTTGAGTCGACGGAAGCGGCCAACATGTTGACTTGGCTCGGCTTTGCAATTTGCATTTCAGCAGCCACTTTGCAGCTGGTTGCCGACACCCAGATACATCGTTTCCGCGAAGAACACCCAGGTCAGTATTGCGATGTGGGCTTTTGGAAACACGGCCGTCACCCCAACTATCTCGGCGAAATCTCGATGTGGTGGGGCGTTTGGACGATGTATGCCTCAGTGTACGGCTTGGATTGCCTGATTCTGGCCCCAGTAGCTATGACGGCACTCTTCCTATTCATCAGCATACCCATGATGGAACAACGCCAGCTCCAAAACAAGCCAGGCTATGCTGAATACAAGAAAAAGACAAGAATGTTGATCTGAGGCTTATTTCTTCACGAACTCCACACGACGGTTCTTGGCGCGACCTTCTGCTGAATCGTTAGAAGCAATGGGGAAATGTGAACCCTTGCCCACAGGCGTGAGGCGTGATTGTGCGATACCTTGCTTCACGAGGGCATTTACGATGGCCTCAGCCCTTTGTTGACTCAGCGGATCGTTCACGGCATCAGTGCCAGTGTTGTCGCAATGGCCTTGCACCTCAAACTCAAGCTCGGGATGCTCTTGCATCAATTTAGCCACACGGTTGATTTCGATGACAGATTCCGGTTTCAAGTCGGCCTTGCCCGTCTCGAAGGTGATGGCGTAGGTCACAATCTTGCCGTCGGTGGTGAGGCGGTCGTAGAGCAGCACGGCACCTTGGGCAATGCGCACATTGCTCAACCCTGTGTAGCGATAGAACGCGCCGCTGGAGAAGAAGAGGTAGCCAGGAGCCTTCATAGCCGGCACGTTGATCATGCGTACGCCGTTCACATAACCTTTGAAAGCCCGCTGGTTGAACGAGAAAGCGAAGTGGTTCCACTCTCCGGCAACCACTGGGTTGTCCTTTTCCAGGTAGTCGCTATTGCCTGAGTTCAATCCCAGCATCTTTTCTCCATTCGATTGGTTGTCCCCATCCGGTTTCAGCAAGCTCCACGTCAGGTTGCACGAGCCATCTTCCCTGTACCAGAAACGCACATAGCTCGACGCATTATAGTAGCTGTCGTCGCCGCGGTCGCCGAAATAAATGTTCATCTCGAGTGATGTTTCCTCCTCGTCTCCCATATTCATCGGAGCCACGTAGAGGTCGAATTCCACCGTGAACACCTCCGGTAACCAATCCCATTTTTGTTTCATCAGCGGCATCACCTGTCCCAGTCCGTTGTCGGTGAAGGCAATCACGTTGCGTCCCTGCTGCTGTGCCATCTCCGCATAGCCATCCAGCAAATCCCACCTCAGCGGGAACTCGCCAAGCTTCTCCCCTTCAAAGTTGTCGTCGAATATAATCTCGTCACCAGGTACGAAGTCACTCTTGGCATAAGTGGTTTCTTGAGCCATTGCTGCCATTCCGGCACACAAAAGCATCGCTATTGTGGTAATAATCTTCTTCATTTTTAATGCGTTTTAATTGGTTTAGGACTGCAAAGATAGAAAGATATCTGGATTTTCACCTCTTTCCGTAATTCTCTTCTTCCGCTGCAATAGAAATAGGAGCCTCTGGGACATCGTATGTAATCACTTTCGGCTGGTGTAAAGACAAGAAATGCTCATTAAGCAACAGTTCCACTCGGAGCATCGTCTCCTCGATGCACTTGGGCGTAAGCTGACATTCCCACACCACGATGACTTGCCATCCGTTGTCGCGCAGCACTTGATAGTTCTGCTGGTCGCGCTCCTGGTTCCTTTTGATCTTGTTCACCCAAAACTCGCGATTTGTCTGCGGAATCTTGCAGCACGATGAATTGGCGATTTCCGGTAGAGACGCGATTAATCGCGTCTCTACATGGTGACCATGCCAAAAGCACCCGTTGACAAAAATCGCCGTCCGATACCGCCGCATGACGATATCAGGCTTACCCGGCACGCTCTTCACGTTGAGGCGATAACGGTAGCCATGTCGCCACAGCCATTGCCTGACCTTCAGCTCGGGTTTGGTGCCTTTGCCGTGAATGCGCGACATGCAGTAGTGCCGCTGCGCGGGAGTCATTTTGTCGGTCATGGCAAGAGCAGTTTTTGCAGTTCTTTAGCCGTCTCAACAACAGTTATGCCTTCAATTTCTCTCATATCACGGTAGCCCCAGCCGACGGCAACGCCCCTGATGCCGCCATTGGCGGCGGTCCTCATGTCGGTAGGAGAATCGCCGACCATGACAGCTTCTTCTCTGTTGACACCTGCCTTGCGCAGCACTTCGCCGACAATCTCGGGGTCGGGCTTGAGTGGGAAACCAGGACGGTTGCCTAATACGGCGACGAAGGGAATACCCAGGAAGAACTCCTTGATGAGATATTCCGTTCCCGCTTGGAACTTGTTGGAGGCGATGGCCAGCAGGACACCATGGCTGTGCAGTGTCGCGATGAGTTCAGGTATGCCTGGGTAGGGTTGGGTGTACACGTCGATATGGGCGAAATAATAGTCCGTGAAATCGGCCAAGACAGCATCCACGGTGGCCGTGTCATCACGCAGCTCGGCAGGCAGTGCCTGCATGATGAGGTTGCGCACACCGTGACCGACCATCTTGGTTATTTCCTCTAACGAGTGTTGCGGCAGGTCACGCAGTTTCAAGGCATGATTGACGGCCTCGCTGAGGTCGGCGATGGTGTTAAGCAGTGTTCCGTCAAGGTCGAAGAGAACAAGTTTGGGGTTCATGAAGCAATGTATTGAGGTCGCAAAACTACGATTTTATTATGGAAACCTCGCTACGTCCTTCGCCTTTCTTTTTCACTTGAATCTGTACGGGGATGCGGTCTAACTCTTTACGGTGCGAGATGATACCCACACGGCGGTCTTTCATTCCAGCAATGTCCTGCAATTTCTCCAAGGTCGACATGACCGACTCGATGCTGGTCTCGTCAAGGGTGCCGAAGCCTTCATCAATAAATAGGATGTCGACATTCAGGTCGGGACGGTTGAGGGATGAGAGGGCCAGCGAAAGGGCTAGTGAAATCATGAAACGTTCACCGCCCGATAAAAGCGTGGAGCTACGCATCTGCTTACTGTAGTTATCGAAAACGAGGATGGAGAGTTGCTCATTGTCTTCGCTACAGGTGAGATTGTAGCGGTCGGTGATTTGTTGCAAATAGATGTTGGCATTGTTCAGCAAGGGACGGAGCACATAGGTCTGCACCAGCGTGCGGAAACGTGTCCCGCCAAAATAGGAATTGAGCACTTCCCACTTTTGAAAGGTCTGCTCGGCTTCATCCAGGTGCTGTTTTGCTTCGGCAAGTTTTCCTTTGTTTTCGTCGTTTTGCTCTAACTTTCCTTTGATACTACCCAAACGCTCCATCAAGGCATTCATTTCATCGGTCTGTTCTTGCTTCTTGGATTCAAGGGTGTTCTTGTCAATCAGGTCTTCTTCTTTCTCGACCTTCAGCACGACAAGAGCATCCTGAATCGACTTTTGCGCATTTTTGATGGTGGTTTGCTGGCTGGTGATGTCATCTTCCGTCTTTTTGACAAAAGCCTTTGCTTCTTCTAACTCATCTTTGCGTGCGCCAATGGATTTCAGATAGGCTTCATCCTTCCCACTTTGGAGGTAATAAGCCTCAAGTTCTATTGTGCAGTCGTTGATGGTCTTTTCTTGGGTGTTTTTGTTGGAGATATAGTCGCTGACACTTGCCAACAGATTGTTCCATTCTTTGGTGATGTCATTGGAACTATGGGGGGCGGCATCGAATGTTTTATCCCAACCTGGAATCTTGTCGAGAATATTTTTCTTGACACCGCAGATGCTTTCGAGCACTATTTTGTCTGTTTTTGCCTGGGTAACATGGGTGTCGCGCAGTAACTTTTTATCAGTGTATTCTTTTGCCGCTGCTTTCAGTTGGGTCTTGGTGCCTTCTGTGTCTTTTGCCCAATCTGGATAAACGGGTTGTAGCACTGTCGACAGCTGGGTGGTCAAGGTCGACTTCTTGCCTTCAGCTTCTTCTATCTTTTCGCTACAGTCTTTAATCTCTTTTTCATTAGCCTCAAAATCCTTTTCTGCTTTTTGTTTGGCTTTGTCGGCATTGCTTTGGGCTGTTTCCAAAGGTTTCTTCTCCCCTAACAATCCGTTGATTTCCTTTTGTAGTGCTTCAGCTTTATTGGCAGATTGGGTCAAAGCCAGGGTCTCTTTCTCGTTCTTTTCCAGTCGTTCAGCAATTTGCAGAGGAAGTCGTTCTTTGGGGTCGAGGAAGAAGGTTAAGGCAACACCTACAATGCGCTGACGTTCTTTCTTGTTTTCCTCGTGCTGATCTGTTGCTTGTTTGTTTTTGGTATCGATACTACCTTTGAGTTTGTTATACTTGTCCTTAGCATCATCGCGATCATGTTTGGCATCGTCCATCGCTTTTTTGCAACGGTTTTTCTCTTCTTCAAGCGGCGTGATCATGTTTTGAAAATCATCCGTTGACAGCAGTTCATGCGTGATGCCCTGACCACAGAGGGGACAGGTTTCAGCGTGTTCTTTGACAAGGCGTTGACGCAAGGCAACCATCGTTTCCTCAATGCTGCTACCCATGGTGACAAAGCGTGCATTGGCTTGCTCATAGGTTTCTTCAGCAGTTTTCAATGCTTCCTCTTTCTGAGTCAAAGTCTCGTGTAGCGTTTCAAGTCTCTTTTTATCGTCAGCGATTTCGGCGAGGAGGTCGTTGTAGCTTCGTATCTTCTTGTTATATTGATCAATATCGGTTTGCAGTTGCTCAAGTTTCGCTTTTTCTTTACCAAGTGTATCGAGCTGAGTGGTGATTTCGCTGGGCTTCAGCGTTTCGCGTTCCTTGGTTTTGTCATCAATCACCTTCTGTTTGTCGTCAACGGCTTGCTTGGCTTTTGTGAGTTGTTCGTTGGCCGTACTAAGCGTGCTTTTTAGCGTTTCGACTTTTCCTTCGGCAGCGTGTTTCTTATCAGTCAGTTTCTTGATATCGTCGACTTGACTTTTGTATTGGTCCAACTGCAAGAGAAATGCCTTGGCGTTGCTGTAGAGTTCATCCTGCGCTTTGCGGGCTTCGAGCCATTGGTTGTCCTTTTCGATTTCAGCGTTGAGCAGAGAGCGTTGTCTTTCTTTTTCAACGAGGTCGGCAGCAAGAGTTTCGTATGTGCTTTGCAGCATAATTACATTTTCCTGCAATCCTTTCAACTTGTCGTTGGCTTTGTGAAGGTCGTCGAGGCGCTGACGCTCGGTAACAGTGGCCTCCCAGTCTTCCTTAAGTGCCTTCTTGCTTTTGTATTCCTCGCCGTTCACGATGGTTTCGAGTTCTGTCAGTGCGTCGTTGGCATCCTTGATGTTCTTATGACCGCCTTCGATAATGTTGAGTTGCTCAATCTGCTTGCCAATGCCGTTGATGCTTTTCTCGAGTTCAGCCTTGTGTTGCATGGTTTCTTGCTGCACTTTTTTCAGCTCAATCACTTCATTTTCGGGCAGGGTGTGTTCTTTTTCCAGGTCATAAGTTTGCTGGGCACTTATTTTGATTCCTTTGGCTTTCTTGAACAAGTTTTCGATGGCGGTGCCGTAAAATGAAAAATGTTGTGTGTTGGTCAGCTTTTCGAGAATCGTCTCGCGTTCTATTTTGTCGCCAGTCAGGAAGGCGGCAAACTGACCTTGAGCCAACATGGCCATACGGCTAAACTGTGCAAAGGTAAGGCCAACGGAGTCTTGAATCTTCTGTTTGATGTCGTTAACGGCTGTATAACTGATGCCTCCTACGTCAAGGCTCCACTTGGGTTTGTTGTATTTGAAACGCTTTTCTGCCTCTTTGCTTTGGCCTTTCATGTTGCTCATACCAAGCGTGAGTCGGGCCTTGTAAGTCTTGCCGTCGTTACCTTCAAACAATAATTCACTATAACAATCATCTTTGGGTGATATTCCCATGCGGGTATATTGCTCGATGCTTTTTACCGAAATGATTTCGCCTGTTGAATTGACAAACGAGTTGTTTAACGTGTTGTTTACGTTGCTAAGGCGAGGGGTGGTCTTGTAGAGGGACATCGCGATGGCGTCGAGGATGATGGATTTTCCGGCACCAGTGTTGCCTGTGATGAGAAAGATAGGGGCAGGAGTGTTGGTGAAAGCCTCGTTCAGGTCTTTTTCAAAATTGATGTCGGCTTTCTCGATAGAGGCGATATTCCTTATATGCAGCTCTTTGATTTTCATAACTTTATGGCTTTTTAGTTGTTGCTGTCTTCGTCTTGGTTGACGTTCTTCATCTTTCTCTTTTTCGCAGCTTCTTCTTTGATGTGGGAGACCTCAATTTCAATCTCTTTAAAGACATCGCGGAGGGTGGTTAGGTCAAGGCGGGGATATTGGTCTTTGGTCTTTTCGATGAATACTACGGGGTCGGTCATTTGTTGGAGTTCGACCAACTCGAAGGTGGGTTTATTTTCTTCATTTTGTTCCGATCCAGGTTGTCCCATCCAGATGATTCGCGGGTTGTAGCGCACCTTGTTGCCGTGGCTGTTCAGTATGTCGTATACCTTTTGGTTGAAGTTTGATGACAGTACTGCGCTGTGTTTTATCTTAAGGCGAATGTAGCAGGATTCGTCTTTTTTGCAACATTCTTCTATGCCTTGTAGGGTTTCAGCCTCATCGGCAAAGGCAGCATTTGCAGCTTCAGGAAGGGTATAGAAATGGCGTAATTCATCAATGCGCAACTGGCGCAGGTTTACTTGGCCTCCATGCTTGTCGATTTCGACCACGCTGACGGTATGAGGGTAAGCTTCGTCGCAGCTGACGTGGAGCGCACTGCCCGAGTAGCGGATAATGGGAGCGGGATAAGTGACAGTATCAAAGGTCATGCAATCTTCGGGGTGTCCGATGGTTTGGGGCTTGTGGATGTGACCGAGCGCAAGGTAGTCGTAGCCAACGCCGAGGCTGTTGGCATCTTGCGTCTTGATTTTGCCAATCTCGAAGTCATGGCCTGTGGGGTCCATGCCTGTCACGGCGAGGTGACCCATCATGATGACGGGTTTACCATCGGAGTTGCGTTCGTTTACTTGATTGAGAATCGATTGCAGTTGTCTTGAACGGTCTCCAATCATGTAGGGCATGGCGATAATGAAGCCGTTGGGGAGTTCGATGATGTAGTCGTCCTGCCAGCCATCAGGGACATCCATCGAAGGGGCCAGACCCACCAAGTGAGTGTTGGAAAAGGTCCATACGGCACGGTCGGCATGGATGCGTGAAGCCGAATCGTGATTACCAGCAGTGATGACGATGTGCATGTCGGGCAGTTGCTTTTGCAAGTGGACGAAGTAGGTGTTGAATAGCTCCTTAACGGTGTTAGAGGGTTGTTGGATGTCGAACACGTCGCCGCTCACGAGCAGAGCATCGGGTTGTTCCTCCTTGCACCACTGCTCCAGTTGTTGGAAGAAATGTTGGTGCTCGTCGGCACGCTCGTAGTTTTGGTAGAGGATCTGGCCTAAGTGCAGGTCGGCAGTATGAAGTATTTTCATTGTGGGTGGATTGAAGTGGATTTGTAGATGGTAAAAATACGTCTTTTTTGTGACATCACGTGTTGGTATTGTGTGTAGGTTATCACCAGATAAAAGGCAAAACCTTATATTTCACCCGTTGTTTGTATTCGCTGTAGCCTTCCAAGCCTTGTTCCAAAACTGCTTCCTCATTCCGGATGCGTTTGGCTATCAAAGGGATATACAGCAGCATGATGGCGAACGAAATCGGCGAAGCTAGCACCAAAGGCATCATCAGGAAGAGGAGCGTGGTGGCCATGTACATCGGGTGACGGACGATGCCATAAAGCCCAGTATCAATCACTTTCTGGTGCTCCTGAACCTCGATGGTACGCGAGAGATAGGTGTTTTCGCGCAGCACCTCAGCATACAGAAGATAGCATATCAAGAAGATCGCCGCGGCTATCCAAACAGCCCAATTGGGCAGCACACACCATTGGAAACGCCAATTTAAACCAGCAACAACGAAGGCGGCGATGAATAGTAAGCCACTCAGTGCCACTACGGTCTTTTGTTCCTTCTCTTGTTCCTTGGCATTCAGTCGTTTTTGCAGCAGTTCTGGGTTTTTGACCATCATAACAAGTCCAGCGATGAACATCGGGACGAACAGTATGCCCATCAGCAGCCAGCCCTGCCAATAATGGAGCGAGCCTGCGGGCAAGAAGATGAGTAGACCCAAAATGATGACACCGAGGAGAAATTTCGTCAGCGCTTGAAAAAATAAATTTGATTTCATTATTGAATTGTATTGAACATGCAAAGGTACAAAATATCTATTCATCAAAACGTGTGTTATAAGTTACTGTTCAAAACCATGTATATCTGAAAAGATATTGGTTAGATTCCCAAGGGAATGGCGATTGTTCATTCTATACGCGGCGGCTTGTGGGGCATACAAAGGGGTGACTTGCTTATGCCGCCGTTAATAAGACCACACCCCAACTCCATTCCCTTAGGGAATCTCAATAAGGTGGATTAATACGCACAGCTATATATAATAAACCGCAACAATCAGCGTTATCTGTTTATGAGACAATTCGTTAATTATCTACTTCTGACGGTGCTTGGCCTGGTGTTTCTATCGGGTTGTCAAGCGCAAAAAGCCTCCATCCGCGGTCCTCAAGGCGAGATTGCCTATAAGGTCACTTTGCCCGAAGGGTTCGACACTACAAAAGACCAATGTCCGATGGTGATATTGATGCACGGCATCTTCTCCAGCAAGGACTATGGCCCCATGCCTCAGCTCGCAAGAGGTCTTGCCGAAGCTGGCATCGCCTCCATCCGATTCGACTTCGGTGGACATGGAAAGAGCGAAGGCCGCAAGCAGTACATGACCATCGAAAAGAAATTGGCTGAAGCAAAGGCCGTCTGGGATTATGTGCAAAGTCTACCGTATGTGAATGGCGTGGGCTTGTTGGGTCACTCGCAAGGCGGTGTCGTTGCCTCGATGGCGGCTGGACGACTGGCCAGCGAAAGTACGGTCCCGTCGGGTGTAGTGCTGATTGCCCCAGGCTCGGTTATCAAGGAGGCTTGTCAGGGCGGCAAGTTCTTCAATGCGACCTTCGACCCCAAGAACCCGCCGGAATACATTCGCTGTTGGGGCTTGTATAAGTTGGGGCGCGAATACCTCATCACCACGCAGCTGCTCGACATCTATGGCACGGCTGCGGCCTACCAGGGCCCCGTGCTCCTCCTCCATGGCGACCGCGACGGCATCGTGCCGATGTGGTGCAGCGAGCGATACTTAGAGGCATACGGCTCTCATGCCACCCTAAAAGTGGTGGAAGGCGAAAACCATACCATCACGCGCCGTCGCAAGCAGGTGGTTGGTGAGACGGTGGAGTTTTTTAGAGGGGTGTTTGGGAGGTGATGATCTAAGCTCTAATGGTCATTGCTTTAGACTTTCAAGAAACTTATCAAAATCGGATAAGAAAGTCTGGTCTTGGATCTTGCGGTATTTTTCGTATTCCCCAAGTGCTTTTGCTTCGGCTTCTTCATGCGAGACGCCACCAGCATTCTCAAGTATTTCGTAATCACTGATTTTCAAGTAGCCTTCCAGTACATTTTTCCAGTCGGTCATCTTCATGAGGATATGACGTTGGGCACGATCTTCTGCCAAATCAAGGAAAGCTGTGGAAATCAGATTCAGTCGGGTGACTTCGTTTTCTGATAAATAGTTCTTGGCAACGGTGACATCGCTTTTGATGATTCGGCCATCGGGAGCGTTTTTCCAAGTCATCAGTCCCATATAGGGTTTCTCGGCATCGGCGCGGTCGTAGATGATTTCGGCGGCGGTTTGATGCGTCACGGCATAGTGCATCATGTTTTGGACAGTCTTGTAGAACTGCCGTGTTATTTCGGCTTGTGCATCATAATCGCTGCTACATTCGGCATAAATGTCGGTGATTTTCTGATAGTAACGTCGTTCGGAAGTTCGGATTTCTCGGATGCGTTCTAATAGTTCCTCGAAATAGTCTGCACCAAAAACATCTTTTCCCTTCAATCGCTCGTCATCCATCACAAAGCCTTTGATGATGTATTGCTTCAATACTTCGGTAGACCAACGGCGGAACTGCGTGGCTTCGTAGCTGTTTACGCGGTAGCCAACGGCGATAATGGCATCCAAATTGTACATCAAAACACCTTGGTCGTCGCAATTGTCCGAAGGAATTCGAATTTTTCGAATTGACTCGGACAATTGCACTTCTCCACTTTTTTCGATTTCAGACAGGTGATAATTAATAGTCGAAATGGCTACGTTAAACAATTCAGCCATCCGTTTTTGTGAAAGCCAAAAAGTCTCATTATTGAACACGACGGTAACATTGACTTTACCTGTTGAGGATTTGTACATCAGTACATTACCTTCTATGCTGGTGGCCAAGTCAGTCGAAGTCATCTTATCCGTGAAATAGTCTTTTGCGGCCTTTACCAACGGTTTTTTCTGGTCGGCATTCATCACGATAGCAAGACAAGCGGTTCGGGACAGCAATACGGATGTCACCTTGCGATAACCGCTGTTATGAAGTTGCGCCATCTCTTCAATCTCCACGATATGCTCCTTCAAGTCCAACCCTTTCTCCTTTTGCAGAAAAGGCGTGACCTTATTAATAAGTCGCTCGAAGTTCCAGTATTTCTGGTAGCCGAGCAGCCGCGCCAGTTTTCGGGAGTTCCACCATTCACGGCCTTCGCTGTCGGTTTCCTTGATGGTTTCAAAAGGCGATTGAAGTTCTTGAGGTTGGAAGAGTTCAGTGTTGTCTTGCATAGCTGAATATTTCCCACAAAAATACAAAAAAACCGCCAATCTCTGTCAATTATTCTTGTTCAGGATAATCAGTGCGGCGATGACGCCCGGTTTATTTGGCAAGCTTTTGCTTGTCATTTTTTTAAAAGTTCAAAATGCTGGACAACAGTGTCTCTGTTTCACGCATTTTAACTTTAGACAAAGGTATACCAACAAGATAACAATCACATAAACAACCATTATGGTAATTCTCTATCCGAAATATCTTTTTCACAGGATCCTTTTTACTATCATAAGGAACTGCAATAATGACATTTTTACCTATACTCTTCCCAAATGCAGCATAGGACAATATTTGATGTAAATCGTTTCTAAAGTCATCGTACAATATATCAGACTTTGTATTAAAAGCATACATGTACATTTTGTATTTTGCATCGATGATATACTGTATATCATTCTTTTCCAAAATCACATCGGGTTCAATATACTTGAGTCCAAAAGATGGTATCTCTCCTCTAATGCCAAAGTGGGCATTGTTTAATATCTTTATCCCTCGAGAACGGGCAACTTTTCCTAGTAGGTATTGTACATATCTTTCGAAGAATAAAGATTGATCTAGCCTCCAAGCACAAGAAACGCCCGAAGACGCATTTAAAATTTTTTTGCCAAGGTCTTTCAAATCTTTAATGACAAGAGGATCTGCCATATGTGTTTTTATTTCATTTGTATATTTCAAATCACTTTTGGAATAAGAATGCGATAATTGATTTATTTTATCCACAAAAGGTGTTCGAGATCTAACAGGAGTGCGTACTGATAACAATTCTTGGATACACAGATCTAAAATATATGTCAACATCCTCCATTCGGAATGATTATCAGACAAAAGATTAACTTGATTTGGATATCTGAGCACATTACGAATGTCGGCACTTTTTTCAGCATATTTATCCCATTTGGTTGATGAAGTAGGAAAAGACTGAATCTTTTCAACATTACTAAACTTTTGCCAATGAATCTTTTTAGCCTCAATATACTTGTCTATATATTGTTGACAAATAAAATATAGAGGAGGCTTAATGGTGCTTTCTTGTTTTAATAAATATTGCGGTTCATATTCTATATCAACCCCCTCACCTACTACAGAAAGAAGTTCTGAAATATCTTCTCCAAATCTTCCCCTTACAAGCAAATTACCTGTCTTTATTCCTGTTATAGGAGAAACAAATGGTACACAGCCAACATATTTGTCAGGATGGAGATATAGGCTCATCCCCTCTTGTCTATACGATATGTCTAGAAAATCAAGATACTTCTTGTTTGTAGATGTGAAATACAACATGTCTTCAGCACTGAAATCCTTAGAATTCCATGCGTTTTGAAGATCTGCTTTGCTTATTTTATTATCACAAAGAGCTTCGATTAACAGATTCCGTCCTCTGTCGCTTAATAAATCCTTTGAAGGTTTTTTCTTTTTATTCATACAAATTCAGATTCCATTCATTAAAGAAGTATATGGAAAAAGCGTCTTTTGCTCTTTGCAAAAATCCTTCATTCAAATATTCCTTTATAAGTGGCATCAATTTGAATTTCATCATATAATACATAGGATGCTCTTGCTGGGGACAATTATCTTGCGGCTTTTTAGTTAAAAAATACTCTTGTCCTGGTTGAAGATTTAATTCTGCATCAGTTGCATATTTTTCAAACGTCTCTTTAAACCATTCGAATTCCCTTTCATTAAAGTAATCATATGGAGGGTCTAAAACTACACCAGAAAGATTTTTGGGTGTTAAGGTTATCCACGTGAATCTACGGCGAAGAGCAAAATCTACTACCGCTAAGCTTCTGTCAGCTGTATTCATTGTTCCAACAACATATAAGTTTTCTGGTAGTCGACAAATCTTCTTGTTTCCTATTTGAATCAAATTTGTTTTGTTTTGCGAACTTCTTTCAAATAGATAAAAGACAGGGCCTAATACATTCGACAAATTTGCACGATTTATTTCGTCTATGATAAGCAAAACAGCTGTGTCTTCACAAAAACAATCATCTTCTATCGGTTTTTTCAAATAATCCCATTCTTTTCCAAGGGCTTTAAGTGCTTCATCAATAGCTTTATATAAAACACCTTCCTTTTTTTTATATTTGAGTTCATCGGCTTCGGTATCCGGCACGATCCCATAAATAAAATCCGAATAGGTCGTTTCTGCATGAAACTGTTCAAATACGGTTTGCTTAAAATGTTGAGAGAGTTTGCTGGTTGTATATGTTTTTCCTACGCCTGGAGCGCCTTGTAGGATAACGTATTTGTCGGTTTTTAAGATATCATAAATGCTTTCAATTTCATCATCATTTTTTTCTTCTTTTAGAGTCATTTTTTTACCATAGATTTTCTTTATCCAGTTTTGCAGATTTTCTTCTTTCTTCAACCGGCTTTGAATCCAATCCTGATCTTCTTCATTTATCCATTCTCTAAAATGTGCGTAATAAATGATCCACCGCATTATTGATTTTGGAAGGCGAATTCCATTTATTGTGGCGAAGTTTTCTTCAGTCTCAAAATCCTCTTCGAACTCACAAATCTGTAAATAGTTTCCGTATTTTTCAATTTGTCCGTAATCGTCTAATCTATCAATTAATTCGGGTATAGTATATTCTATGTTTTCAAAGTTCTGTTTAAAATGTAGTTTGGCTCCACATTTTTGCATTCTTAAGAAAAATCTTCTTGGATATGGCAAAGATGCAATTTCAGAGTCTTTAGAAAACCCATTTGTCCCAACTCCCAAACAAATTAAGCATTTTATCACTGCCCCATCTAAAATCTGCGGAAAAAACACTAAAGAGAAGTCATTATATCTGCTATCATCACTTTCTTCATCTTCATCAAGAATAAATGCAAGAAAAGACTTTTTGTTATATTCCTTTTCATCTTGTTTTTTTGTGACAGAAGAATGCCAATAATCACCATTTGGTTTTTTTGCAGCTTTTTCAAAATCCTCGTCTCCTATTTTCTTTTTGGATTTCAATTTAAAGCCGGCTTCTTTTGCAAATTTCAATACATTTTTTGCAAATTCAATTCTTTCCATAATACTCTGTATTTAATAGTTAAACAATTCGCTCTTACTGATTTTAAATGCCTTAGCAATCTTCGCAATGGTGTTTAACGTAGGGCTTTTTTCCCCACGTTCAATAGTTCCAATATATGTTCTATCAACTTCACATTCATAGGCAAACTGCTCTTGTGAGAGACCTGCCTCTTTGCGCAATTGTGCCACACGCTTGCCAAAAGCCAAATTTTCTTCCGTTTTCATGCAGCAAATTAAGGAAAATGCTACCTTTAGCACAACGGTCTAAAGATAGCATTTCTGACGCCTTTTTGTCTAAAAAGTCCTTAAGGGATTGATCCATCACATTTTCCTCCACAACGCCTCCGTCCCAATCTCCATCCGACTAAAAGCGAACCATTTCTTGCCCAAGTCCTTCAGCGAGGCGCCGATATGATATACCGTGTCGTCGATGCAGTATGTTCAAAATGGAACTAACTGAATCCCCTTTTCGTTTAGGAGATAGCGGGTCAAGCCCGCTATGACGGCAAGGGGCAGGGCTGATGTCACCTGGGGAAGGGTACGAAATGCTTCAAGTTTCACAACCGGTCACAATTTGTGACCAGTTCATCTGTCACATTTTTAGACAAATGGAAAAGAAACAAAAAACCCCTACCTTTGCAAAAATTATCCACAGATGTCCTGGCTTGAAAGTCTCGGTCTCTTGGGCCTGTTTTTGGGCACCTTCCTGGCGGCCACCATCGTGCCGTTCAGCTCCGACGCGCTGTATGTGGCTGTGCTCATGGCCACGCACAACCCTGTCGGCTGCCTCGTCGTCGGCACCTTGGGCAACTGGCTCGGAAGCGTCACCACCTATTGGATCGGGCGCATCGGACGTTGGGAATGGATTGAGCGGTGGTTCAAGGTGAGCCCGGAGGCTATGGAGCGTCAAAAAAAGAAAGTCGACCGCTACGGCATCTGGCTCGCCCTGCTCGCCTGGGTGCCTTTCATCGGCGACGTTTTCACCCTCGCCCTCGGCTTTTTCAAAACCAAGCCCGTGGGAACCATGCTCTTGCTCCTCGTCGGCAAGTTCCTCCGTTTCCTCGTTTGGAACTTTATTATTGGGGCGCTGTAGCTTTGAAATAGAGTTGAATGCATTTATCTGCAGCCATAGATTGACTACATCGAATCGTTGATTTCCATGCCGCAAACAATCCTTCGCTGGAATGACATTGCTGCCGGTTCCCTGCCATGTTGCAAAGCCCTGAAAGGGCGACCCTATCACACCCCGATACGCAATGTCGGGTTTTTATATTACGATTAATGACGTGCTCCTATTGGGAAAGGCCAAAACCGCCCCGTCCTGCGGCAATACGCCTCATACTCCTCACCGAAGTCCTTGCGAAGCCGCTTCTCCTCGCTGCGCACTTGGAGGAGCATGATGACGATGAATGCCACAAATACCGCCAACGCCTGCCAAGTCCAAAGCCAGACGCAGACTCCAGCGTAATAGACGAAGCTCCCCGTCAGCATGGGGTTGCGGCTCAGTTGGTAGGGACCTTCCGTCATCAGGTGCTTCGTGCGGGGTGCCACCTCGTGACCAAAGGCATCCATGGGGTTGCCGTCGCCTTTGCGCCGCATGTAGACGATACTCCACACGCTCAGCGACAGCCCGAGCACGGCAAGTACAATGGCCAGTACCATTCTCCAAACGGGGGCGGCAAAAAGATCAGGCCGCCCTGAGGCCAACCACATCAGGGTCGGGATGAGTAGCACGAACATCATGCCACCGAGGGCGTAACCGACAAGTTCTCTGAATTTGTGCATTTAATTAATGCTATTCTATAGTTCTAATCTGATCCTTCAAGCATTGATAATCAGACAGCAAGTCATAGATGCCGTCCTCGCTCAATACGCCGCGCTTGAGGTCTTGTGGGAGTTTACCGGCCTCGTCGGCTTCGAAGTCCTTGCGCCACTGCGGCGAGTTGTAATAGGCCTCCAACTTGGCGATGTCGAGTTCCAGCTTGGCGAAGTCCTCGAGGGCGGCTTCCAGTCGTTTGACGACCTCCTCGCTATTGTCGAAGAGGGATTCCATGTTTGTGATGCGTTCGATGCGTGTCATAATCAGCGGTTTTAGTGAGGCAAAAATACTGAATTTTGCGAAAAATCCACTTCAAATGTTCCACTTTCAAATTAATTCCGTACTTTTGCAGCCCGATTTTAGGCAGAATGGAAAAGAAGAACGAATTCCTGATTCCGGTTAGCGGCCTTGCCCTTGGGAGCCATACCTTTGAGTATGAGATCAATAACGATTTCTTCGCAGGGATGGATTACTCCGAGGTTCAGCAAGGAAAGGTGTCTGTCAAGGTCGACATCGACCGTCAGGAGACCATGCTGACGCTGCACTTCGACCTCAACGGTAGCGTGCGCGTGCCTTGCGACCGCTGCGCCGACGAGTTCGACCAGCCTATCGAGAGCCAGCAGGACTTCTTCCTCAAGTTGGGAACGGAGAATGCCGAAGAGTCGGATGACGTGGCTGTCGTTTTGCCCGATTTGAACGAATACGACATCCGCCCATTGGTGTACGAGTACATCATCCTCGCCATCCCGATGCACCGCGTGCATCCCGAAGGCCAGTGCAACCCCGCCGTGATAGAAATGCTCAACCGCGAGGAAGCACCCGCCGAAGAGGAAGAGAGCGACACCATCGACCCGCGTTGGGCCGCTTTGAAAGACATTAAATTGAACGATAAATAAACAATTGGTAATTAACTAGTTAAAATAACAAAGAAATGGCACATCCTAAAAGAAGACAGTCTCATACCAGAGGCGCTAAGAGAAGAACACATTACAAGGCTGAAACCCCGAACGTGACCATCGATCCTACCACTGGCACCATGCACGTGATGCACCGTGCTTACTACGTGGACGGCGACCTGTACTACAGAGGTCAGCTGGTCATGGCCGCCAAGCAGTGATTGCTGGCGCGTGATCACGGCTCCAACGTGGACGGGAAAGGGCGTTTTGTACCCTTGATGGGATAAAAAATTGGAAATTTTTCCAAAAAAATGTCCAAAAGTGTGCCGTGAATAAAAATAATGCTTATCTTTGCATCAGTTTTCGATGCGAGAGCATTGAGAAAAAATAAAGTCGGATTTTTTTCATAATCTTTATATTGTTTTTCCCCTCCTTTTTCCCCATCAGGAGGGGTTTTTTGTTGCTTTTACTGAAGCATATCGTATAGGATTAGGATTTTCTTTGTAATATTGCAGTCAGAAATAGTAAACATTATGAGTAGAAAAGACATAGTGGCACAAATACAAATGATCATGCGGCGATTGTTTCCCACGGCTGAAGTCATTTTGTATGGCAGTGAGGCACGTGGTGAGGCTAGGCCTGATAGTGATATAGACCTCCTCATCCTTGTTGATGGTGACAAACTTACTTTGGCTCAAGAAGATGCCGTGACTATGCCGCTCTATGAATTGGAACTTCAAACAGGAGTGGCCATCAGCCCAATTGTGATGCTTAAGAAACAATGGGAAAACCGTCCGATGATAACGCCGTTTTATCTTAATGTAATGAAAGAAGGAGTAAGGCTATGAGTGGATTGGTTGACAGATGACCTTACTACACAAGCAAAGTCTTTTATAGATTACATTGGTAATTTAGTAAAGGATGATTCTGCTGAATCGAATAATTAAAAATCTTATATCAAAATGAAAAAACTATTCTCATTAATCACAGTATTAATGCTGACCCTGATGGTCGCCCGCGCCGACGAAGGCATGTGGCTGCCTTACGCCCTCAACGGACAAAACCTCGCCGAGATGCAAGCCATGGGCTGCAAACTCACGGCCGAGCAGATCTTCAGCTTCAACCAACCCAGCATCAAGGACGCCATCGTGCAATTTGGTGGCGGCTGCACGGGCGAGATCATCTCTCCCGAAGGCCTGCTGCTCACCAACCACCACTGTGGATTGAGTTACGTGCAGAAGCACTCGTCCATCGAGCACGACTACCTCACCGACGGCTTCTGGGCCAAGAGCAAGAGTGAAGAGCTGCCCAACGCTGGCCTGTCCGTCCTTTTCTTAAATAAGGTGGAAGACGTGACCGAAGCCGTGCTGAAAGGTGTCACGGCACAGACTACCGAGGCCGAACGCGCGCGTCGAGATTGTGCCTTTCTATAGCGGCAACCAATACATCCTCTTCGAGTACGATGAGTACAAGGACGTGCGCCTCGTGTGCTGCCCGCCTTGGGGCATCGGCAAGTTTGGCGCCGACACCGACAACTGGACCTGGCCGCGCCACAAGGGCGACTTCAACATCTTCCGTGTCTATACCGCCCCTGATGGCAGCCCTGCGGAATATAGCGCCGACAACATCCCGATGAAGAGCAAGTGGTACCTGCCCATTAATCTTGGTGGCGTGAAGCCCGGCGACTATGCCATGATCCTCGGCTATCCTGGTTCGACCGACCGATATTCCACTTCCTACACGGTGAAGAACGTCATCGAAAAGGAAGGCCCTGCCATCATCGACTGCCGTACCACCAAACTCGAAAACTACCGCAAGCACATGGACGCCGACCAAGAGGTGTTCATCATGTACGCCTCCAAGCAGGCCAGCGTGTCGAACTACTGGAAATACTACATTGGTCAGGTGAAGCAGCTCAAACGCAACCATGTGTTTGAGCGCCGCCTCGCCCAAGAAGAAGACTTCATGAACTGGGTCAACGCCGACCCGAAACGCAAGGCCGAATATGGCGACATCTTCACGGGCATCAAGGCGAAGTGGGACATTCTCGATGAGATTGAGAAGTCGTTTGTCTACCACCGCGAGGCGGGTTGGAATGGTGGCGAGGCCATCGCTTTCAGCCGCAGGTTTATGCGCATCAACCAGATGTTTGAGGACAAGGCAGACAAAGCCGACATCAAAGCTGCTGCCGAGAAGATGCAGCCTGCCGTGGAGACCTTCTTCAAGGACTATAGCATGCCCCTTGATCAGGATGTGACTGCCGCTTTACTCAACCTCTTCTACAAAAATATCCCAGCCAACCTGATGCCGAGCGAGATTCTGCGCATCGGTTTGGAAAACAATGGTGACTTTACTGAATATGTGGCCAAAGCCTTCGCTAAATCCGTTTTCACCGACAAGGCTCGTCTCGAGAAGTGGATACAGAAGCCTAAAGCCTTGGACAAAGACCCGATTTTCGCCCTCGCGACGAACATCATTGAGTCCTACCAAACCTTGTATGCCCGCTATGAAGAGGCCCAGAACCTCGGCAACCAAGGCGAGCGCCTTTACATGAAGGGTCTGATGGAGATGCAGAGCGACCGCAACTTCTATCCCGATGCCAACTTCACCATGCGCCTGACCTACGGCACTGTGGAACCTTACAAGGCCGCCGATGCCGTCAACTACAACTACTACACCACCATGGACGGCGTGATGGCCAAGTACGTGCCTGGTAACTGGGAGTTCGACATTCCGCAGGATGTGCGCGACCTCGTGGCCAAGAAGGACTATGGCCGTTATGCCAACGAAAACGGTGAGCTGGTCGTCAACTTCATCACCACCAACGACATCACGGGTGGCAACTCGGGAAGTCCCGTCATCGACGACGAGGGCAACCTTATCGGTTTGGCCTTCGACGGCAACTGGGAAGCCATGAGCGGCGACCTCAGCTTCGAGAACAAGGTGCAGCGCACCATCTGCATGGACGCTCGCTACCTGTTGTGGTGCATCGAGAAAGTGGGCAAGTGCCAGAACATTATTGATGAGCTGGTGATTAAATGAGCAGAGGCTTCATAAAAGAAGGCGATCAAGAAGAGATTCCGAGGGTGCCGATGCGGGCATACTTGCCCGAAGGCGTGCCCAACTATGTCACAAAAGAAGGGCTTGAAGCACTCAAAGAGGAGCTGAAAGCCCTTCAGTCCGAACGTGTCAAGGCGGGCGACAACTACATCATGGTCAATTACATTGACGCTACGATGAAGTTACTCGTTGACCGTATCAACAGCGCCGTAGAGGTCGACCTTTCCAAGTCCAACAAGGACACGGTGAGCTTTGGAGCGTGGGTGCGCTACAACGGTCATGTGGTTCGGATTGTTGGCGTGGATGAAGCCGACGTAAATAAAGGCCTCATTTCATTCATCTCACCCGTAGCCAAGATGTTGATAGGAAAGAAGGCGGGTGATGTCATTGAGATGAAAGGCTCGGAAAAGATAGTGGTCGAAGAGATGTCGTTTGAGCCGATGGCGCTTACCCAGATGGTGCATGACAAGCCTGTTAGAACCTCGACAACAACAGAAAAACGCCCCCGAAGAATCATCGAAGAGCAACCCGAGCCGACGGCACAGGCACAGCCGATTGTAGAGAACAAAACCCTCGACTCTCCAGCCAAAGCAGAAGGACCGCGCCAGTTTGAGCCTGAGGTGAATAACACGGAATTTTTGCCCATCGTCAACGAGCGAGGCAACATTGTGGGACGGGCCATGTATGTGGAGCTGCATAAAGGAAACAAAATGCTTCATCCTGTCGCGCATCTGCATGTCATGAATGGCGAAGGAGAGACCACAAGGCGTTATTGGTGGCATGTGGCGTTTGGCGACACGCCTGAGAAAACTCTCAAGCGGAAGATGGTGGAGACACTGGGACTATCGGGAGCGAACCCGAAGCTAAAGAGACAATATATCAGGGAATCCAAGACCGAGAAGGAGTTGGTTTATGTCTTTACGGCCGTTTCTGAAGAGGATTTGCCTATCACGCCAGAAGGGAAAGAGTATATTGAGGTTTTTGAAAAAGATTAATCGATAGAATTACAGGCCCGACATTCCATATCGGGGTATATTCGGGTCGCCCTTTCAGGGCTTTGTGTCACTGCGAGGTAGAGCCTGCAACGAGTGAAGCGTGGTGGAAGCAGTCCAGATGGACAAACAAAAAAAGTCGGAAAAGCATTCCGCTCTTCCGACTTTTTCAATTCTTATAGTTCTGCGATTTCTGCGTGAAATATTATTCCTTCACAAACTTCTGCATAGCTTGGCTGCCGTCAGTAAAGGTGGCTTTCAGCAGATAGCAACCCTTGGCCAAAGCATTCACATTGATTGATTCAGAGCCGTTTCCAAGGCGCATCACCTGTTTGCCGTCCATGCTGAAGATTTCCACTTGCTGCAAGTCTTCGGCGTTGAGGTTCAAGGTTTCCGAAACGGGATTGGGCCAAATGGCGAGTTGGTTTTCATTGAATTCGCCAAGGCTGCTGGCAGCTGAATAGTACATAACAGTCTTGAGGGTCTGTTGAGCTATGCCATCGTCATAGTCGGTTTCTTCAAAAGCCATCACCTTGTTGTTAATGCTTACATTGTCTCCTTCAAGGTAGCTAAGGCCAGCGATGGCACTGCTGGGCACGGTTAAATCATAGGTGATTACGGTCTCATTGTCGATCTCCCAATCTTGATTATCCCACGAAAAATCATATTCGACCATCTTCACGCAATTATGATTCTCGTCGTAGGAGTAAACAATCTTGTCATCATCGGTCCAGCCTTCGCCATTTTTACTGTAATAAAGCTCTTCAACAAGGTCACCATGATTGTCATACATGTATTCTGTCAGGTGGGTTTCAATCCAAAGATTAACAGTCCAAACGAATTCCAAGCTTTTAACCACTTTGCCACCCTGATAGGTGAATTCCACTTTCTCTTCGTTTACCCAAACGCCATCTTCATAATCCAAATCTGTGGCAACCAAAATATTACCATCGTTGTCATACTGATAAGTGGTTTTGGTATCTTCTTCCCAAACGCCATTCTCATTATCATAATTGACTTCTTCCGAAACCCAGCCTTGGTTGTTGTAACTAAATTCATCTTTTTCGATGCTCCCATCATAGCTAGTTTCGATTCTCCTGATGCAACGGTTTTGGTCGTCATAGAAAAAATCGATGGTTGTCGTAAACGCACCCATCAACAAAGACATTTCCACTTTCGAAATATTGTACCGCTCATCATACTGGAAGTAGACTGTCGTCATCGTCGACTCCATGACCATGCTGTCGAGTTTTTGGGTATAAGCCTCAGTGCCACGATTGAGCTGTTCCACCCTTTTGACTTTTGATTTCAACTGATTTTCAGTTGATTCATTCGTTTTGATTTGTGCCTGTGCCGAAATCATAAAGCACAATGCCACTGCGAATAGTAATACTTTTTTCATAACAATAGTATTTAAATTAATAATTAGGTTTGTCGATGCAAAAGTATTGTTTTTTCATCATAAAAACAGATTAATACTTCAGAAAAAATGTCATGGAAAGCCGTGTTTCACTCTCCCGACTTCGTAATTCCCAAAGTTCTACACTTGTTGTGTTAGAAAATCATTCCTTCACAAATATCTGCATAGCCTTGCTGCCGTCAACGAAAGTGGCTTTCAGCAGATAGCAACCTTTGGCCAAGGCGCTTACATTGATGGTTTCAACGCTGTTTTCAAGGTGCATCACCTGCCTGCCGTCCATGCTGAAGATTTCCACTTGCTGGAGACTGTCACCGTTAAGGCTTAGTGATCCAGTCGTTGGGTTAGGCCATAAAGCCAGTTTTGACCCGACAGATTCGTTCAAACCAATGGTTGAGGAATAGTGAAAATCAACGGTATAATCTCCATACATAACAATTTGTTCGAGCTTGTTATGGATGGTCTCTATTAAAAATTCTTCTTTTAATTCTTCCCAAATTAACTGTAGCCCCGCGATAGCGTTCGCATCCGAAGTAAGATCGTAAGTTAAATTGTCCCAATAATCCAACTCCCATTCTTCAGAAATGTCGTCATAGTAATAGGAATTATGAGTGACGCAATTGTCATTGTCATCATAAAAGTATTCGTCCTTATCCGAGTTAATCCAGTCAGGTGAATTATCGTAATGATTGTAAAACGTCCTAAGGACACAGTTTCCTCTATTGTCATATTCGTAGGTGTATCTGCGGATACTCACCCATTCGTCATCAGCCCTACCAAATGCAATTTCCTCTGAGCAAAGGGCTTGTCCGTTATAATAATACTCAACCTTTTCCCATGGATCCCATTCGCCGAACCAATGGCTTTCGATTCTTTCCGAGCAAAGGCCTAAGGAATTATAATTGTATTCAATCTGATGGTAAGGTTCCATTTCCACTTGAAGAAGGTAGGAAGTTTCCAATACGAGGAGCCCGTTTTCGTACTCATAGATTGTCTTTTCGAATGCTGTCCAAATGTCATTTTCATAGCTAAATCCCTGAGATGAAAGAATATTGCCGAAATCGTCGTACTCGATAACTTCTTTTCCGGTGAGATGCCAAGTATCGCTCCACCAATCATAGTAAAGCTGTTCCTCAATCAAGTTTTGCTCATTGTAGGCGTATTCTTCCTTTGAAGGTGACTCGTTGTAGGAGTAGGTTACCATAGAGGTGACCCGGTCTTGTTCATCATAGGTATAGTCATAGCCCATATCTAACTGCCAGCTGTTTCCGGAATAATAATAACTATACATTTGAGTGCAGTTGAAATGGCTGTCATAATCAAACAATATCCTTGTTTCCTCGGCAGTGATGCTGTCCAACTTCTCGGTGAAATTGTTCTTGTCACGATTCAGTTGTTCTATCGTTTTAATTTTATCCCGCCATGACTTTTGAGTTTTTGGATCACTCGTGAATTGTTGTGCGGAGGCCGATAACATGCAACACAGGGCCACTGCGAATAGTAATGCTTTTTTCATAACGTTGGTGTTTTAATGATTGATTGTTGACATTGTTTGTCGGGGCAAAAGTACAAAAATTTTCGGAAGAACAATCTTAAATTCCGATGGATTTGCAAATCCGACCGACGGAGGCTTCACTTCACCTTCTTGAATTCCTTTTTCAAATCGCCTTCCTTGATTAGTTGGTTGATGTAGGCCGTATCGATGCCCATCGGATTGCTGCCATTGTAGTCATAAAGATTGTAGTTGTCGGTGGCACTAAAAAACTCAATGAAAGGATCGTCATCAATAATCATTTGCTTCAAAGTATCAATCGAATAATTCATTACGTTTTCATTGTATTCCTTTGGACTGATGGAAAGAAACGCGGCATCGGGCGACATTTCGTGATGAAGATAATAGCCTCCATACAGCGGCATGGGAAATAGCGTGGTGTCGACGTCGTCATAGTAGCCGTAAATGTAGTCTTTGTCTTTGTTATAAAGGACGTAAGCATTATTGGTATAGTCGCCTTTGGTTTTATAGACTTGTACAAAGTCACCATTGATGCAACATTTCCATTTGATGCACGAACTCATCGAGACGACGACAAGCAGCATCGCTAAAACAACAAATCTTTTCATGACAATTTGAATTTAAATAACCTACTTCCTGAAATGAAAACTATACGCATAATGCAGAAACACCGCAGGCTTCAGTTGGTTGTTGGTTAAGGTTAAGCAACCCCCGGGAAGAATGTCCGGCCATTCGGTACTATACGCTTTCATGTTGCCGAGTTGCCCACCAATGCCAATATCGGAGTGGCCAATGGAATAGCCAAGGATGAGTTGGGAGAAGAACCCTTCCACTGAATACCAATTAGGGTCTCCGTTTTCAGGCTTGGCGTATTTCAAGGGAAAGGCATATCCGGCACGCAGTTCAGCATAAGGTCTTGACTTTTCTATGCCGAAGCTGTATTTGGCATCGGCAAAGATTGGAAGGTATTGAAACGCGTGGTGTACGCAATAATTGGCCCCTATGCCGACTTCCAAACGGTCTCCCACTTGATAGCGCAAAACAGGACCTACGGTTCCTTCAAGGTCAATTGAATTAAAAGTACCTTGATAGGGATAACAGAACAAAATGCCGGCATTGGCTTCGGCTTGAAGCACGAATTGGCCCTTTTCTTGGGCGTGGAGGCCACCTAATGCAAGTAGCAATCCAAACAAAAAGATGTTTCTTTTCATAATTAATTGAATTTTAAATCTTTGAACTTTGAATCTTTGAATTTTAAATCCTCTATTAAGGCTTGTGCGCCACGATATGGAAGTTGTTGAACCATCCTTCGGCCTCGTCGGTGCCGTTGCTGATGACAAGATGGTAGCGACTCAAGGGTTGGTCGCCCATATAGAATCGCGTTTCTTTGTTGTAACCTGAAGTAATGGTGTCGCAAAAGACGACATGGTCCTGTCTGTTGCTGATGCTGACGATGCACTCACCCATATACTCGTGGAAGTACACATAAACGGTCTTCCCCCAATAGCATGCCTCGATATTCGGATAGCGCATATCACCATTGGAAAGCGAGCCTTTGATGTCGATTTTGTCTTTGTCGTCTATGAGGTCGTTAGTATTGGGTTCCTTGCGGCAAGAAGCCGTAATTAAAGCAACAAATAAGATGGCGATTAATGATAAGTATTTGGTTTTCATTTTTTTGTGATTTATGGTATTCTTGTCAGTGAGAAATTACCTTTTTTGAAATAGAGCAGGCCCAGCTCCTCGCTATAGTACCAGTCGTAAAGTGTTTCATCGGAGTCTTGGCTGCATAGGATTTCGTGGTGAACCTGTTCGTAATTGGTACTGTTGATTTGGTATGAACTGTTGGGCGAAAGGTGGCAATTCAACTCAAAGTTGGAGCCATTGATGAGATAATAGAAATAGAATTCCTTTTTGGGAAGTATCGTGAAACCAAGTTTTCCGCCCTCCTCACGATTCAGGACTACTGTTCGGGCGTAACAATAGTAGCAAGAAGGATGGTAAACGTCACCGCCAAAGATGGCGTTATAGTATTGTTCACCGTTGTATGGATAGGTTTGGTCGCGAAGGACCTGAAAAGTCAGCGTGTCGCCGTCTTGGTTGAGGAATTTCACGGTTTGTCCCATCTCGTAGGGGATAGCAGCCGCTTCTTCTTCAGAGATTTTGAGAATAATGTTGGGATGTTTCACGCATGAACTTGCCAACAAAAGTATTATGCCGATTATTACAAACTTTTTCATGGTTATTTGTTTTTGAATTTGTAAATGATTCCAAGGCTTGTGGTGCCTTCCATGCCGATGCCGTGTTGCACGAACAAAGCGAAATTCCTGATTCCGATTTCAAGGCCAAAAGCCGCGTTCCAAGCAAAGCAACAGTGCTGGTCGGGAAGTTGTATTTCGTAGTTTTCGGGATGGAATTCCTTCAGGCGATAGTCCCAAAAGCAGATTCCAGCATCGAATTTGCCATAAAGCAGCAAGAATTTGTAGCGATAGCAGTTGAACTTGGCGTGTGCCATGATGGCATGGCTCGATTCGTCCAAGTTGCAGATGGTAAACCTATCATCAGATCCGTTTACTGGATAGTCGTAATAGTTGATGATTCTCGGGTCGTAGCAGTAGGTGATGCCCACGCCTACGATGGAGTCGAAAAGGTGCGTATAGGATGCGTGAAACGCCCCGATATTGTCCACTTCTCGATAGAATGGGTAGTCGAGATTGAAATCGTCGCCGCTGACGGCATGAAAACCATACCCGAGGCTGATTTCGTGTCGGTTGTCTATTGTCAGGTCAAATTGCGCGAAAGCAGGCAACACCATGGCGAAGAGCAGGCTTAACAGAGCCATTCGTTTTTTCATTGTTTATTGATTTTTAGGTTATTATTATCGTTATCGCTTTCATAATGAAACCATGCAGAGGCTTCATCCGTCCCGTTGGTGATGTAGAGCAGATATTCGCCTGTGGGTTCGTTCTCCATGAAGATGCGTATCGTGGACGGGTACTGTTTCTGCACGTTTCTGGCAAACAGCACATCGTCGTTTTTGGCGGAAAGGGTGATCAGGCATGGCTCGACAGCCTCGTTGAAGTAGACATAGACAGTCTTCCCCACCAATTCCGCATAGATGTTGGGATAACGCATGTCGGGTTTCATCAAGGTTCCTTTCAGATCGATTTTGTCTTTGTCGTCACCGGAGACATAAGCCATTGTGGGTCTGACTTTTTCACACGAAGCAAACATCAAAACGACAATTGTGAGAATGGATAAAAATAAAGGTCTGTATTTCATGGTCTTATTCATTTTCTTTCATTTTGTTGTTGAGGCTTGCCCTCACCTTATCGACATTATAGACACTGCAACCGAGCACATCGGCATACTCTTGGCGCGAAAGTTTGAAGTGCGAGAGCAAGCAATAGCGGAACTCTAAATCAGTCAAGTCGGGATATTGTTTATGCACAAAAGCGATGAATCCTGGATGCACCCCTTCGAAAGCAGCCTCAAAACCAGCCCAATGGTCTTCACCCTCAAAAAGCGATTTCTCCAAGTCCTTGAAAGCTATCGGATTACTTCTATCACGCGATAATACTTCGAAACAGCGGATGATGTTGCATTTCTGCAAGTATTCATCTTTCAGCTTGTCGCCAAATTCTGCTTGTAGTTCACTTTGCTGCGCGTTCTGCTTCTGTAGCTCATTGTATTGTGCTTGCATCGCAGTCTGTTCTTGTTGTTGTTGCGCGTTGCGTTTCTTCAGTTCAAGCAAATTCGCATTGATTTCAGCCTCAATGCGCTTCTTTTTCAAAGCGTTGAGAATCAATATGGTGACCAAAACCAAGGCGGCAATCAAGACGATGGTGAGCACGATGATAAGCCTTTGCCGCGAGAGCATTTGGCGATTGTGTTGGTTGGCCTGCGCCTCAAAATCGTATTTTTTCTGGATTTCGAGGACGGAGCTTTGGGTTTGGTCGCCAAGGATGTCTAAAGCCACCTTTTCATGTTGTTTCTCAAATTGATAGGCCTTTTCATAGTCGCCTACGGCAAGCGCGTCCTTGATCAGGAAACCATAAACGGCGGCTTGCGTCTCGGGTCTACATTCCACTTCCTCTATTGCGCTGAGCATTCGTGTTTTGTAGTATTCCAACGAGTCGCGCTCGTCCAAGGCCAAATACACTTTGGCGAGGTTCAGCAAGGCGATTGGGCGGCGTTTTTGGTCGGTCAGAGGTAAAGCTTTTCGCAGACAACTTTTTGCCTTGTCGTATTCATCAAGCAGTTGATAAGCAACGGAATAGTTGTTCCAAATCGAGGCTTCGGTAACCTTATCCTCAGCGGTTTGGGCCAAATTCAAGGCTTGTTTGAGATAGACAAACGCACTGTCATATTCATCAATGACGATATTCATCATCGCCACGGCGTTGAGGCACTTGGCCTTGCGCGAGAGGCTATCGCCCCACAGTTCGGCAGCTGCCTTGTAGTTCGAGATGGCCTCGGTCTCGTGGCCGCTGTTGTTGAGCAGGTCACCTATATAATATTGCGCGAAGGCCGCACTCACCGAGTCGCCGACCATCCGACCGTACTTGTCGGCTTCCTTGTAACAGTTCATCGCTGACTCATATTCCTTCTTGGCTTGTCGCACGCAGCCGCTATAGAGTGCGGCGGGCGCAGCGTTTCCGTAGTCTTTTTGGCGCACGAAGTAGTCGTAGGCCTCAAAGATTTGGTCGTCTTGGCTGATGTCCTCGTAGACCTTATATTTGGCACGCACCTCCGCTACTACGGCTTGCATCCGTTCCGTCTTGCTTTTCGTGTTGCATGCGAAAAGGCAAAGCATGCTCAGCAAAAGCAAGATCTCATTGATACGAGTTGTTATTCTCGATTGCTTCATCTTCCATTCGTTTTTGCAATGCAAAAGTAGGAGTAAAAACGGTGTTTTTGATTCGCAATAGGGACATTACAAACTTTTTTAAAAACTTCATCCTGATAATCAAAATGTTGCAAGAAACGATTACAAACTTTTTTCCGCAAAAAAAGAGACTTCACCCCCTTTCGGGATAAGGAATTTGTGTGTATTTTTGCACCCTGAAACTAAAAACAAAAGTAAAATGAACAACAAGAAACTGTATCGTTCGATGGCCGACAAGAAACTCTGCGGTGTTTGTGGAGGACTTGGTGAATATTTTGACGTGGACCCCACATTGATTCGTCTGTTGTGGGTCATCTTTACTTTCTGTGGTGGCGCCGGTCTGTTGGCTTACATCATCTGCGCCATCATCGTGCCGCAGCAAAACCAGTTGCCGGAGCCGTAATGCTGGACAAAACCAGACATCATTGAATTTGGCTTTTCAAATTGATTTTTTCACGAAGAGCCTGTATTTTCCTTTCGATTTCCTGCTTTAGCTCTATCAAGTAGGCCAATTCTTTTTCATCGCTTTGGAATCCATTTTCGTTGTATAGTTGCTCAAAGGTCAGTTTCTTAATGCGGGAACGAATGGCTCCTTCGTTTCGTTCAAATTTCTTTACCAATTCCTTAATTGACATTCCTTTGTGTAATAACTCTAGAAGTTCTGCGTCTTCCTTAGGCGTCCACTTGGCGTAAGCATTGGCATAAAGCAGTTTTTGCTGCTCCATATATGATAGACTGCTCTCATCAATGGATTGAGGTTTTTCTGCAACATCCAAATCGTTTGGAATCAACACAGTAGCCACAAGTTTGTAATGAAACCCTTCAAACGCTATTCCGAGCGAAAGCACCAAATAAACACCATCCAAATCTGCATAGCTGTTGGGGCTTTTCTTGAACTGCTCCAGAAAAACAGGGTCGGTTATGGGGAAATCGTAGTTCGACCCATTGTAGGTAAACTTCATCCGATACTTTGAGTTTTCCCTTCCCTCGTCACAATAGGCGCAAGCATTATCAGGATGAATCAGCATCAATGAGTAATCAAGTCGGTCAATGATAGTGGTCGGGATAGATTTTCCTCTGAAATAAAATACAGCTTGGTGTTGAGTGTCAATAAGTTGATTCAAAAAGTCCTTGGTAGGCGACAGCTCGAATGGACAGATTTCCATCCGTGTACAATGTACATCTTCTGTATGCGCATTGTCGGGGCACGGCTCCACATCGGTCAGTTTGACCAAAGAAAAAATCTTGAAACTCTCGGCAAGATGGTTGGGAATTTCACCGTTGGCAGACATTGAAACGGGTCGTATCCATCGCGGTCGGCCATCATCATGGCGGACAATGCCAAGACTTCCGTCAGATTGAGGTACAACTTCAATGCCAGCGATGCATCTGCCTCCATGCTTATAGGAATTTGCCAAACAAATGAAAAACTTTTCCATGACGTCAAATTAAATGGACAATCTGAACTGTCTCTTTACTATGTTTTTGTAGATATTCTGCCAACAAGCGCCGATGGCATTGCTCGGGAGTGTCTTCACTACAAAGAAAACAAGCACCATCAAAAGGCTTGGCACCATATTTCTTTATAATTTCCCTGTCTTTCAATATTGTGGTATAAATCTCCACATATTCTTCCCAAGTCACTTCCTGCTTATGCCATTGGTCAAGCAGTTCTTTGGTGGGAGCAAAATCGACGATGTGCTTATATGGAATGTGGCAAATCTCGTGAGTGAAAAACTCCAAGTCCTTGCCTTTGGCGAAACCTGCCAACTGGCTGCTGTTGCTGATACGTACGTCAACAAGTTGTTTCACGCCGTTATCGCGTAGCAAACTGAAAAACTGTTCGGCACTTTTTTTGGTAAAACCTATAGTGTAAAATGTAATCATGTCAATAATCTCCTTCCAACTGCAATGCGGGTTTATAACCTATTTCCTTGTTTTTCAATCTGTAGGCATCCTTGAGCTGGTCTTCAGTGGTATAGGTGCCAAACAACTCGTCAACTTCAGCAAGATGGTATTTCCGCGAATGGAGAAAATCGTTCACCATTCTTTTTTCCACCTCACCTTGAGAGGCCAAATTCGCGTCTTTCAAAATATGAAAGACTTCTATTCCTTGATTATGAAAATACCTGGAAACCAATGAGAAACGGTGACATTCCAAAGGGTCTGCCTCCGAGCACATCAATGCGATGCAGAAACCTCTTTCCAAACCTTTCATTAATCTTTTTACACCTTGTTGGAACAAAGGAGTCGTAACTGCCACCTCAAAATCCACCTGTCCCTCATCATTAATGCAGTCGGTTCGCCTTGCGCCAAACTCATTGCCAAAAGGCAGGTATTGGATGCCGTGCAACTTAAGAAAAGCCTTTATACTCTCCTCGTTGAACTGAGGCGCGTATTTGCTAGCTGGCACACTTCTAACATCCACTACACAGTTGATGCCGTGACGTTGCAACAACGTAAGGAACTCTTCTAATGACTGGCTAGAATGGCCTACGGTATATAATCTCAAAATACTCAATGCATTAAATATTATAGATTGCAAAAATAGTAATAATTATTGAATCAAATTCATGTTTCTTTGAAGTATCCTTCCCTTTTCATTTCGGCCAAAACCATACGGATTTCCCCGAATTGATAGTCATCGCCTAGAACATCTCGTGCTGTGGTGATTTTTGGGTCTCCAGTAGCCTCAAAGTAGTCACGGATCTCGGCCATCTTTTCACTTGAAACAAATTGCGAAGCGGGGAAGCTACCTTGTTCCACCCAATAAGTAAGATGACTGAGAATGGTTGATGCAGCCAGGCCTCTTGCTTTGGCTATGGCTTCGATGCTCATGCCTTGTTCCGCCATGTCTTTGGTCTGAAAGTAAGTAGCTCCATTGGTCTTCTTTGTTGGAACTTTAGCCAAATCACCGATGTCGGCCTTTTGTGGGTCTCGTCCTAGAAACTTTAGCACGATGTCGAGGATTTCGGCACCGAATCGTTTCACACTAATAACTCCCATACCTTTCACATCCTTTAATTCAGCCAAGGTGACTGGCTGCGCTTGGGCAATGGCTTTTAAGGTTTTGTTGGCTGCAACAATGTAAGCAGGTGCTCCTAATTCTTTGGATTTTTCAAGCCTCCATGCCGACAAAGCCGCATAGAGGGGACTCTTATCCATTGTGTCGTCCTTGATTTCCACCTTCTTCTTCCCAGTCTTTTCTGCTTCAATCGCCTTCACCGACTTGGTTTTTTGGTATTCCTTGACCGTGAAACCGTTTTTGCAGGCTTCCAAGCAACAGCCTTTCAGATAGATGCCTTCTTTGAGCGACTTCAGTGCCTCAGTGAGTTGCTCATTGACAGTTTGGTTGTCGGTCTTGAAGGGCAAGTCGAACAGCCCCTTGGCGATGGCTTTTAAGTGCTCATCAAAGTAGGCTATACCTTTCACTAATCGTTCCTGCAAGATTGGGTTTTGCTTGCACGAAGGCGCTTGATCATGAAGATTTCGTATCTGGCTTTCAAACTTGATGCCGACAGAGCACAATTCCTCGTGAATCTTGTTGCGCCGCTGCGAGAGGTCTTGAATCAACGAGTGCTCAAAGAGGGTGTCGTTGTCGTAAATCATCTTCATTAACTTGCCGAAGTCTTTATAGATGCTATCAAAGTTGATGAGCTCAAGCATGGTCTCCAACTCGTAATCGTGGCGCAATGCATCCACTTTCTCTTGTGTGGGTTCCTTTTCAGGAATATGCTCCACAAACTGGTCCACGGAATAGTCGTTGACCAAAGCGTTGGAAGTGATGCGCGTTTTCAGTACAAGACCTTCAAGCGAAGTGCAGCGGCTGAGGGCGACATATACCTGTCCATGAGCGAAGGCTTGCCCCGCATCAACAATGACCTTGTCGAAGGTAAGGCCTTGGCTCTTGTGGATGGTGACGGCCCATGCCAAACGCAATGGAATCTGGGTGAAACTGCCAATTTCGTTTTCCTCAATCTCTTGATTCTCAGCGTTGATAGTGTACTCCATATTCTGCCATTTCAGCCTTGGAACAGTGATGTGCTCCCTTTCACTTTCGACAATGAGGGTGCCTTCATCCTCGTCGTAGTCCACTAACCGCCCGATTTTACCATTGAAGAAAGCCTTTTCGGGGTTGGGGTCGTTCTTCACGAACATCACCTGCGCCCCGACTTTCAGTTCCAGTTCTTCCTTAGTAGGATAGGTGTTTTCTGGAAAAGTGCCGTGAACTATCGCTTTGAATTTCAACGGTTTCTCCTTGATGGCCTCCAGTTTTGATTCGTTGATTTGGTCGGCTTGGTAGTTGTGGGTGGTCAAGGTGATGTAGCCTTCATTGTCCTTAGGCTTAAAGTCAGGCTTAAAGCGTGTGTTGAGCAGTCGCACGCAATCGGCATCCATGCGATTGTTGCGCACTTTGTTTAATAATGTGATAAAATCGTCATCATGTTGACGGTAGATGTGCTCCAACTCGACGCAGACATAGGGCGTTTTTCTTAGCACTTGGCTACCAAAGAAATATGGCGTATCGTAATACGGCGACAACACTTCCCATTCTTCGGGTTTGGCTACAGGCGCCAACTGGTGCACGTCGCCAATCATCAGCAGTTGCACGCCTCCGAAGGGTTTTTGCGAGCGGCGCACTCGGCGCAACACCGCATCGATAGCATCCAAAACATCGGCACGCACCATACTGATTTCATCAATGATAAGCAGGTCGAGGCTGCGCATGAGGTTGAGCTTTTGCTTCTTCATACGGTGTAGCTGTGCTGTTATGGTGCTTGCATTGGGTGGTAAAGGTCCAAAAGGCAGCTGAAAGAAAGAGTGAATCGTCTGCCCGCCCGCATTGATGGCCGCCACACCAGTAGGTGCGACCACGACCATACGTTTGTAGGTCTTTAGCGGCAGATTTTTCAGGAAAGTGGTCTTGCCCGTGCCTGCCTTTCCCGTAAGAAAGATGTGCGAGTCGGTGTAGAGCACCAGTTCCTCAACGAAGTCAAGTTTCTGGTTGACAAAAGTTTGCTGTGCCATGTTTTGAATCGTGTTCATTGTGCTAAAGTAGTAATTATTTTTCATTTTTATGGTGGTGTATTAGTTTTTGTTGTAATTTTGCAGTCATAAAAACCATCGGACGGGAAATGCTGGGCAGCAAGCCCATCAGTAACTCCGATTTAAGGCACTCTGTACAAGCGATTGTTTATACAATGACGACTTTATTACAGAGTGCTTTTTTCTGCCAACTCTATCTTGTTGACGCTATATTGCACATGTCTTCCATCACTTTTAATTCCTAATACTAGTTTTACAGTAAAATTAAGATATTCATATTCAGTAGATTGAAAATCATAATACAAGGTAGCCATATTCACATAACCGAATTCCTTTTGTTTTCCTGTTGGCTTTGGTAAAGTAAAAATCGGTTTTCCTTCCATTGGAATGGCCTTTTTAATTACATCTTCAAGATGTATTACAGCATAAGTTGATTGCCAATTGAAAGCCGCGCTGTTACTTGCTTTTTTCTCGCTTTCTCTCATTATGATATAGACATCAGTCTGAAGATAATCGTTATACACTGCTTTTTTTCCACGAGTGTTTTGGAGTTTCTCTATCAAACTGATGTATTCTCTTTTGATGATTTTCCTTCGATTTCTTGACTTTTTCTTTTCTGTCGGAATGTCTTCAATATACTTTGGTGTTTCCATTGTTGTAGATTTATAGTTTTGTACTGCAAAGTAACATCGTCCGCCAAAACAAAGCCGTTGATTAAACGTTTGTAGTCGACAGTAGTCGTTTGTTGTCGTTTGCTGTCGGGTATTATGCTGTAATAGAGTTGTTTATCAAATTGTTTTTGGATTTGCATATTATTTCCTATTTTTGTGGCGATTTTTTCAAAGCAACAATCAACAAAATCTCAACAATATGAAAAAAGTTTTCTCAGCAATCGTGGCTTTGGTTCTCGTTTTTTCTTTCGGGAAAGCCAATGCCTGCACTAATTTCTTGATTACCAAAGGTGCCTCAACCGATGGCTCCTGCATGATCTCTTACGCCGCCGACAGTCACGTGCTGTATGGCGAACTTTATCATTATCCTGCCAAAGATTGGCCGGCAGGTGCCATGCTTGACGTCTATGACTGGGACGGTGGCATGTATCGTGGTCAAATCCCGCAGGTGGCACATACCTATAATGTGGTCGGCAACATGAACGAATGGCAGCTGGCCATTGGTGAGACAACATACGGTGGCATCGAAAGTCTTTGGGAAGGCCCTGGTATCATCGACTATGGTAGCCTGATTTACATCACATTGCAGCGTGCCAAGACCGCCCGCGAAGCCATCAAGTGCATGGGTGAACTGGTGGCCAACTATGGCTATGTCAGCGAAGGCGAGTCATTCTCCATCTCCGACACCGAAGAGTGCTGGATCCTTGAGATGATTGGTAAAGGCAAGGATAACAAAGGCGCCGTGTGGGTAGCTCGCCGTATTCCCGATGGCTATGTGAGCGGTCACGCCAACCAGGCCCGCATCACCACCTTCCCACTGGCCACGCGTAAGTGCAAGACCAGCATCACTTTCAAAAACATCGACAAACTCCTGAAAGACCCGAACATCGACTGTGTCTATGCTGACGATGTCATCAGCTTCGCTAAGGAGGCCAAACTATATGATGGTCCCGACGATAAGTTCTCCTTCTCCGATGTCTACAACCCCGTTACTTTTGACGGTGCCCGCTTCTGCGACCTTCGCGTGTGGGCCATGTTCAACAAAGTGACCGACAACATAAAAGACTATTGGGGCTATGCCACGGGTCGCGATATCAAGCGCGTGCAGCCTTATACCGCAGGCATGTGCCAAACCCCCGACAACTTCCCCACCAACCGTATGCCTTTGTGGGTGTTGCCCAACAAAAAAGTGAGCGTGCTCGACATGATGGACTTCATGCGCGACCATCTCGAAGGCACCGACCTCGACATGTCGCAAGACGTGGGTGCTGGTCCCTTCCACTGCCCTTACCGTTGGCGTCCTATGGACTGGGAAGTTGATGGCGTGACCTACGTGCATGAGCGCACCACCGCCACCCAACAGACAGGCTTCAGCTTTGTCGCGCAAAGCCGCGGTTATCTTGAATGGCCTATCGGTGGTATCATTTGGTTCGGCGTCGACGACACCGACAACTGCGTCTACTGCCCCATGTACACCTGCATGACCGAGATTCCCGAGTGCTTCCGCGAAGGCAACGGCTCGATGAGCGAATGGTCGGAGACCTCTGCTTTCTGGACCTTCAACCAGATGAGCAACTGGGCCTACACGAAGTACAATTACATCCATCCTGAAATCCGCAAACGCCAACGTGAGATGGAGACCAGTTGGGTGGAAAAAGAAATCCCCACTTTAGATGCACGCGTTAATACCATCAAAGGAAGAGAAGCGCAGGTTAAGGAACTCACCCAATTCTCCTGCAACCAAGCCAATAAGATGACGCAAGGTTGGAAGAAATTCTATCAGCAATTGTTCATGAAGTATATGGACGGCAATCTGAATACTGCCCAACCTAATAAGCCTGGACAGAAATACACGCCCATCAAGAGCGAGCATCCCAAGTATAGCGACGAGTATTATCGGATCCTTATCGAGAAGACTGGTGATAAATACAAAGCATACTAAAGACAACAATTAAACAATCAACAATCAACGATTCAACATCCTATGACAAACCCAGAAGAAGAAAAAGTAACGGAAAAGAAGTCGCTCAATTTCATTGAAGCGAAAGTGGAAGAAGACCTCGCCAACGGTAAGAACGGCGGTCGTGTACAGACGCGCTTCCCCCCAGAGCCGAACGGTTACCTCCACATTGGCCATGCCAAGGCCATTTGCCTCGACTTCGGCATCGCCGCGCAACACGGTGGCGTGTGCAACCTGCGCTTCGACGACACCAACCCCACCAAGGAGAATATGGAGTATGTCGATGCCATCAAAGAGGATATCCAATGGCTTGGCTACCAGTGGGGTAACGAATACTACGCCTCCGATTACTTCCAGCAACTTTGGGATTTTGCCATAGAACTAATTAAAAGAGGTAAGGCTTACATCGATGAGCAAAGCTCCGAGGAGATTGCCGCACAGAAGGGCACGCCTACGCAACCAGGCGTGGAAAGCCCCTACCGCAACCGTCCCATTGAAGAATCGCTTGACCTGTTCAACAAAATGAACAACGGCGAGATTGGCGAGGGAAAGATGGTGCTTCGTGCCAAGATCGACATGGCCAACCCGAACATGCACTTCCGCGACCCCATCATCTATCGTGTGGTCGACACGCCACACCACCGCACGGGCACCAAGTGGCACGCCTACCCGATGTATGACTTCGCCCACGGGCAAAGCGACTACTTCGAGGGTGTCACCCACTCGCTTTGCACCTTGGAATTTGTGGTGCATCGTCCACTCTACGACCTCTTTGTCGATTGGCTCAAGGAAATCCGTGGCGAGGGCGACAACATGGACGACAACCGTCCGCGTCAGACCGAGTTCAACAAGCTGAACCTCAACTATATCCTTTTGAGCAAGCGCAACCTGCTCGTTCTCGTCAACGAGGGTTTGGTGAGCGGTTGGGATGACCCGCGCATGCCCACAATCTGTGGCTTCCGTCGCCGTGGCTACACCCCAGGTGGCATCCACAAGTTCATCGACAAGATTGGTTATACCACCTACGATGCTCTGAACGATTTCGCCCTGATGGAGAGCGCCATCCGCGAGGACCTCAATGCCACAGCCACCCGCGTGGCTGCTGTGGTCAATCCGGTGAAGCTCGTCATCACCAACTATCCTGAAGGACAAATTGAGGAGATGGAAGCCATTAACAACCCTGAAGACGAAACGGCTGGCAGCCACAAGATTGCCTTCAGCCGCGAGTTGTGGATTGAGAAAGAGGACTTCATGGAGGATGCTCCGAAGAAATACTTCCGTATGACGCCTGGCAACGAGGTGCGCCTCAAGAACGCCTACATCGTGAAATGCACAGGCTGCAAGAAGGACGAAAATGGCGAAGTCGTCGAAGTCTATGCCGAATATGACCCCGATACGAAGAGCGGCATGCCTGGCGCCAACCGTAAGGTGAAAGGCACCATTCACTGGGTGAGCTGCGAGCGTTGCCTCCAAGCCGAGGTGCGCATGTACGACCGCTTGTGGAAGGTAGAAAATCCGCGCGATGAACTCGCTCGTCTGCAAAACGAAGGCAAGACCGCATTGGAAGCCATGAAGGAGATGATGAACCCCAACTCGCTTGAGGTGCGTCCCGTGTGCTATGTGGAGGAATTCTTGGCCGATGCCAAGCCAGTCGACCACTTCCAGTTCCAGCGTATCGGCTATTTTACCGTCGATAAAGACAGCACGGCCAATCATCTGGTCTTCAACCGCACTGTGGCGTTAAAAGACACATGGGCTAAGACAATGTAATTGTAATCATCTTGAATGCATTGTTTTGTGGAGACGGAGTGCACACCGTCTCCACATTTTTTATGCGATGGGGTCACGCAGTTTGTCGTTATGGATATGGCGTTCCCTGTCGCGCATGGTCTTCTTCTCCATGTTCTTGGCGAAGGCTTCTGTGAGGTCGACGCCGGTTTGGTTGGCTAGGCAGAGCAACACCCAGAGGATGTCGGCCATTTCATCGGCCATATTGCGGTTTTTGTCTGATTCTTTGAACGATTGGTCGCCATAGGTGCGGGCGATGATGCGGGCCAACTCGCCGACTTCCTCGGTCAGCAGTGCCATGTTGGTCAATTCGCTGAAATAACGCACGCCGTAAGTCTTTATCCATTCGTCAACGGCGGTTTGGGCTTCTTTGATAGACATTTGTTGAATTGTTGATTGTTGAATTGTTGAAACGGAGCCATCGACAGACTCAGGCACCCTTCACTTTTTGTTTGGCAAAGATTCCTGAGCCCGTCGAAGGGCCGACCAAAAATAGTTGTTTTTTCTTTTATGCCCTCCAATTCCAACAATAATCTTAATTTTGCAGCATTAATTGAAATGATGAAAGCCAAGTTTTTGCTCATAGTTTCGTTTTTCTTCTTGTTGTCGCAAATGCTTGTGGCTCAGGAGCAAGACACTGTGCAACGCAAGAAGACCCGCATCCATATAGAGCATTACGATGTCGCCACTTTTTCGAAGAGCATGGGCGACATGCAACGCCTCATCGGTCATGTGAAGATGCGCCACGACTCGGCCTATTTTTTCTGCGATAGTGCCTATTTCTATGAGAAGACCAACAATTTCAACGCTTTCCAGAATGTACACATCATCGTCAACGACAGTGTGGAAATTTTCAGTGACTTGTTGGATTATGACGGAAACACACGCTTTGCCGAGTTTCACGACAATGTGCGTCTGCGTGACGACTCCACCATGCTTTATACTGAATACTTGACTTACGACCGCAACCTGCATTTGGCCAGTTACCCAGATAGTGCAACCACAATCCGTGGCGACAAAACCTTGAAAAGCCATTACGGCTATTATCGCGATCGACTTAAGGAGTTCTCGTTTTTTGAGAATGTGGAGGTCTACAGCCCGAAATACCAGATGTACACCGATACTTTGTTTTACAACACAGGCATCGAAAAGATGTGGTTCCAAGGGCCAACAACCATAATCAATAAAGAGAATGTGCTGGAAGGTAAGCATGGTTATTATCTTGTGAATGAAGACTATGTGTATCTCGACCAACGGCCTTTCATGCACAACGAGACCCAACTGATGTGGTCGGATTCTATCTTCTACGACCGCAACCTGGGTCTGGCTCAGGCTTATAGCCAAGTGGATATGATTGACACTTCATATAAAGTCATCATGCGTGGCGATTATGTGGAAATGTGGGAAGACCAAGGATTTAGTTTTGCAACAGACAGTGCCTACGCTATTAGTTATGACGGCGGTGACTCGCTTTATATCCATGGCGACACCTTGTTTTTGCATTTCGACAAACAGAAAGAAGAGGCCAAGAAACTCATCGCCCGCCGACATGTGCGCTTCTTTAAGTCGGATCTGCAAGGCAAATGCGACACTTTGACTTACTTGATGTCCGATTCCACCATTAGGATGCGTGTGGCACCTATCCTATGGACTGAAGACAGTCAGATGTCGGGTACGGATATCGACATCAAAATCAAGGAGAGCACGGTGGAATGGGTGCTGCAAAAAGGGAATGCTTTCATCATTTCACAAGATACCATTGAGGGTTTCAACCAAATCAAAGGGATGGACATCACCTCACTTTTCAAGGACGGCGATATCCATCATGTCAACGTGGATGGCGACAATGCTGAGACCATCTATTGGATTCGTGACGATGACGGAGGGCTTATCGGCATCGATGTTTCGAAGTCGGAAACCATGGTTATTGAGATGAAAAATAACGGGATCTCCAAGATAAAAGGCTTCAAAGGCATCACGGAAACTATGTATCCCGAAGATGATCTTATAGAAAGCAGACGCTATTTACAAGGTTTCAAATGGCACGACGATGCCCGACCTAGGGATAAGGACGACATCTTCCGACGTGTTGAAGCCGAGATGCCTCAGGTCGAAGTCGCACCCACAGAAATCCAAACCGAAACGTCAACGGAAGAAGCTGAAGAAACGGAAGTCCAAGAAGAACAACCGAAACGGCACCGACCCAGAAAAGAAAACAGCGATTAAACAAATCGAAGATTCAACGTAATTAATTCAACAATAAACAATTAAACAATGAAGAAATTAATCCTTATCCGTCACGGAGAAAGTGAATGGAACAAATTGAACCTCTTTACGGGGTGGACCAATGTCGACCTCTCGGAGAAAGGCGTACAAGAAGCCATCGAAGCAGGCAAAACATTGAAAGAAAACGGTTACAAACCTGAAATCTGCTTCACCTCTTATCTGAAGCGCGCCATCAAGACCTTGAACTTGGCTCTCGAAGCCATGGACATGGACTGGCTGCCAGTGTACAAGTCATGGAGACTTAATGAGAAATCGTATGGCCAGCTGCAAGGCCTCGACAAGAAGATGACCGCTGAGAAATACGGTGACGAGCAAGTGCGCCTGTGGCGTCGCGCCTTCGATGTGCGTCCGCCTGCGTTAGATATGAACGACCCCAAGAGTCCCCGCATGGACCCGCGCTATGCCGAGCTCACCGACGATCAAATCCCGCTCACCGAGGCCCTTTGCGACACCATCGAGCGTGTGATGCCTTACTATGAGAACAACATTATGAAGGCCTTCGAGACACACGATCAAGTGCTGGTGGTGGCTCACGGCAACAGCCTGCGTGGCGTGGTCAAGGTGCTGAAAGGTATGAGCAATGACGAAATCATCGCTTTCAACATCCCGACGGGCATCCCGTATGTCTTCGAATTTGACGACAACATGAAGTTACAAAAGGACTTCTTCCTCGGCGATCCTGAAAAGGTGGCCGCGCTGATGGCTGCTGTCGCTAATCAAGGCAAAGCGAAGTAAGGGAAACAAATCTACCACAAATCTGTTACAAATAAGAATCGGTCGACAAGGGATTTCCTCGCCGGCCGATTGCTTTGTAGTCTATTAATGTAAGATTTATGTAAGATTTATGTAAGATTTGTTTCCGATAAAAAATCAGAAAATATAATTAAATCCGATAAAAGGTTTTAAGCCATTGCCGTCGCGTTTGTCCAAGGCTTTCCCTAGGTCGACGGACACAACGAGGTTGCGGTTCATGATGAGTTTGAGGCCACAGCCAGCAGCCATGTGGATGCTCTCTTTCTCGCCGCTATAATACATCGGACCACAACCTGGGATGGCAGGCATCATCGGCTCCGCATCTATCATTTCCTTTTCGCGGAATTTTTGTGTCACCATGCCTGCATCGAAGAAGGGATTCAAAGCCACTTGCCAGTTCTGGTTGATGAATTGGAAACCTACGATGCGCCAACGCAACTCCAAATTGGCAAAGGCGAAGCCTTCGCCGAGTACGCCGTTGCGATTCACGCCACGCATGGTTACGCTGCCGCCCAAACCTTCGGTATACATCTTCTGGAAGAACATGGTATTCAGGTTGTTAATCATATACCATGGGGTCTTACCTGCAAGGCGATTTTGTGCGCCCAAACGGTAGGCAAAGGTCAGTTTGTCTTTATAAACGGGGATATAGTGTCTCCACAAGAAGGTGTACGACAGGTTGCTGTAGCCCTTGCGGTCGATGAAGTCGGGGGCGCCAACAAGAGTGGCTTCAGCATAGATGCCCTTCGTCGGGTCGCTGTTGTGGTCGCGACTATCGTAGACCATGCCGAGGCGAATTTGCGTGGTATTGCCGCCATGGGCTTCATCTTCCTTGATGATATTATTGTTCACATAGTTTTCATACAATGTCACTTGGTCTTCGTAGCCTTTCAGGTTGATTCGGTCGACCTTGGTGTTGTAGTATGCCAAGCCTGCTGTCCAATAAAGGTTAGGCACGCCAAAGAAAGGTCGTTGCATACTGCCCACAAAGCGGAACTGGTTGCGGTTGATGAAATGATAGCCGCTCTTAATGCCTTCTAAACCAGCATAAGGATCGAATGTGCTGGCCTCGAAGCCATTGAAGCCGAAGAACTCGTATTTCTTGGCATAGAAATAGGTCACGTCGAAAAAGAGTTTGGTGTCTTTCACGACGTAAGGCATGTCGCTATAGAAGCGGAACACACCTGAGCCTTTGGTGTAGCGCGAGGCTTCCACATTGAACTTGTAGTCGTAGCGCGGATAGCGCGAGCCATCGCCGAAGTTGAAGATGTCGCAGGTCACACCGTATTGGAAGCCCAAGTCGGCATCATAGCCCACCACGGGCAGCGGACCGAAGTTCCAGCCTTTCTTGATGATTTCGCCTTTTTCGTTGTAAGTTTTTTCTTTCTTGGCTTTCTTTGGCTTGTCTTGTGCGAAGGTGCCCGCAGCCAATAGCAGGGCGAGCATTAGTAGTAAGGTCCTTTTCATATTCGTGTCAGTTTTAATGGTTGCAAAAGTATGGTTTTTTCTATTACAGCCAAAAATAATCCTATTTTTGCGCCATAAATCAATTGAAATGTCCTTCCTCGAACTACTATTGATTGCCGTTGGACTTTCCATGGATGCCTTCTCAGTCTCCATCTGCAAAGGCTTGACCACCAAGAAATTCTCTTGGCGCATGGCCATAATTTGTGCCTTATGGTTTGGTGGATTCCAGGTCATGATGCCTGTCATTGGGTATTTTTTGGGTGCCCAATTTGAGGACTTTATCGATTCTTACGCGCATTGGATTGCTTTCGGATTACTCTTTTTGGTGGGTGCCAACATGATTCGTGAGGCCGTTTGGGATAACAAAGAAGAGGATAAAGAAAGCAATTCCCTTGATTTAAAGACCATGTTCTTTTTGGCCATCGCCACCAGCATCGATGCCTTGGCGGTAGGTGTTTCTTTTGCCTGCATCCAAGTGAATTTGTGGTCGTCGGTGCTCGTCATCGGCCTGACCACCTTTGTTTTCTCCGTCTTGGGCGTAAAGATCGGCAATGTGTTTGGTGCGAAATATGAAAAGTCTGCGGGGATTATTGGTGGTATTATATTGATTATCATAGGATTGAAAATCCTTTTGGAGCATTTGGGCATTATCAGTGTGTAATTTTGCAGCGCAAAACGGTTCGGGATGTAGCGCAGCCCGGTAGCGCGCTTCGTTCGGGACGAAGAGGCCGCAAGTTCGAATCTTGTCATCCCGACTTTGTCAAAGCCAGCTTGAGTTTCAGGCTGGTTTTTTTGTAGTACTGCGGACCCTGAACTGGTTCCTGATTCCGTCGAAGGACGCGAAGGGTCGCCCTAATGAAAAAATGATGAAACCCAACATCGAAATCATGGCTCCAGTGGGCTCATACGAAGCCCTGTCAGCCGCCATACAAGCTGGTGCCGGAAGCGTTTACTTCGGTATTGGCAAGCTCAATATGCGCTCACGCTCGGCGAAGAACTTTACTCTGGACGACCTGCGCCAACTGGCCGAGACCTGCAACGAAAACGGCGTAAAGAGTTATGTCACAGTCAACACCATCATCTATGACGAGGAGATGGAGGAGATGCATCAGTTGCTCAATGCCATCAAGGCCAACGGCATCTCGGCCATCATTGCCTCCGACCAAAGTGTGATTCAATATGCCCGACAAATCGGCATTGAGGTGCACATGTCTACGCAATGCAACATCACCAACCTTGAGGCCGTGCGCTACTATTCGCAGTTCGCCGACGTGATGGTGACCGCCCGCGAGTTGAATATCGACCAGGTACGCCACATCACTGAAGAGATTGAACGCCAACAAATACGCGGTCCCCATGGTAATTTAGTGCGCATTGAAGTGTTCTGTCACGGTGCCTTGTGCATGGCCATTTCGGGCAAGTGCAACCTGAGCCAAGACATCTACAACTCGTCTTCCAACCGTGGTGCATGCATGCAGCTTTGTCGTCGTGGCTACGATGTGCGTGAGCGCGAGGAAGGCTATGAGTTGATGCTTGACAATGAATATATTATGTCACCAAAAGACCTCTGCACCTTGCCCTTTTTGGATAGAGTCTTGGATGCAGGCGTCGAGGTGCTGAAAATTGAAGGTCGTGGCCGCTCGCCAGAATACACAAAAGTGACCGTGGTAGTTTATAGCGAGGCGGTGAAAGCCATTCAGGAAGGATCGTTTACGCAAGACAAGATTGACGCTTGGATGGAACGGTTGAAGAGCGTTTATAATCGTGGTTTTTGGGACGGCTATTATTTGGGCCGGCGCACCTTCGAGTGGTCAAAGCAATACGGCTCGCAAGCCACCCAAACCAAGGAATATATCGGCCTGATTACCAACTACTACAGCAAATTGGGCGTGGCCGAAATCCGAATGGACAGCCACGACCTCAAACTCGGTGAACAAATCATGATTATCGGCCCGACAACTGGCGTTTATGAAGATACTTTGAGCGAAATCCGCGTGGATTTAGGCTCGGTTGAACAAACCGTGAAAGGCGAATTTTGCTCCATTCCCGTGAAGTCGTTGGTGAGGCGCGGGGATAAGGTTTATAAGGTGATTTCCACCATGTAGGGCTGTCGCACCGAGGCAGCCGCTTCGAAAATTCGTCGTGCGGCGGCCATAGTATGACAGTCCTACAAACCATTCATTGCTTTACCCAAATAAGCTTGCTGACATCGTAGCCTCGGCGTGTGGCTTCTGCAAGAATGGCTTGCTTTACGTTCTCGTCCAGTTTCGGTGTGCGAGAAAGGATCCAAAGGTACTTTGCGCTTTTGCTGCCTACGAGGGCATACTGATAATCAGGGTCAAGCATCATGACACGGTAATCAGAATAGAAAGGCCCGAAGAAGGAAACGCGCAGGCGGCCAGGCTCTTTGGTTGTCTTGGCTTTCCCTGATGAAGACTTGAATTGGCCGTTTTTCTGACCTGTATTTAAAACATTGATTCGGTTGTCGCAACACAGCACGTAGGTAGCTTTGCAATAGTCAAGGTCACGTTCAAAACGGTGGTCAAAACGGGCAATCTCGTACCATTCGCCAGCATAGCGGTTCAAGTCGATGGTTTTCACGGTGGAGTTGTCGATTTTTTGGGCGTTGCAACCAAAGGCAACGAGGCATAAAGCCATCAGCATCAAAGCTCTGTTTAAGATTTGTGTTTTCATTGTTGATTGGATTTGAATTTCCATAGTAATACGGAGAAATCGCCGAAAAGTTACAAATCAAGAAGATTTTTTGCAAAAAGCCGTATTTTTGCATAATTCTTTCTACATAAAACCGAAAAAGAGCAATCATGCAAAACTATAACCTACACACTCATAGCATTTATTCCGACGGCAAGTCGCAACCGCGCGAAATCGTGGAAGAGGCTGTCCGTCAGGGCTTGACGACCTTGGGCTTTTCGGAGCATAGCCCTTTGCCATTCGACAATAATTTTTCCGTCAAGCAGGCCGATATGCCGCGTTATGTGGCGGAAATTGCCCAACTGAAAGCGGAATTCAAGGATAAAATCGACCTGTATTGCGGTTTGGAGGCCGATTATCTCACGGGCGTTTCCGAGCCTTTTGCCGTAACCAAAGAGAGGTATCACCTTGATTATCTGATTGGTGGGGTGCATCTTGTTGTCGATAAGGTCCCTGAGCCTGTCGAAGGGCCGGCACTTTCAGAAAATATCTGGTTCATTGACGGTCCCAAGTGGGAAGTTTATGACGAAGGCTTGCAAAAGTTCTTCAATGGCGATATCCGCCGCGCCGTGCGTAGATTTTTCGAACAGTCGAACGAAATGATTGAAAACGAGCAGTTCGACATCATTGCCCACTTCGACAAAATTAAGATGCACAACCGCGATCGCTATTTCCATGAAGACGAACCTTGGTATCGCAAACTAGCTCTTGAGACTCTCGATCTCATCCGCGAGAAAGGCCTGGTAATGGAAATCAACACGCGCGGCATCTACAAGAAACGCTACAATGGCTTCTATCCCTCGCCGTGGCTGATGGAGGAAGCCTGCAAGATGGGCGTTCCTGCCATCATCTCTGCTGATGCGCATCATTTCAGCGAAATCACCCTCGAATTTTCTGCCGCCGAAGAAGCCTTGAAGCAAGCGGGCTATCGAAGCGTAGTCAATTTCAAGAACGGGCGTTTCATAGAAATTGGCCTGTGACAAAAAGACTATGGCCACTCTCACTTCTGTAAGAGCGGCCATAGTCATAAGCCATAAGCCATAGTAAATTTTACAGCTTCAAATAGTTCATCACGTTGTTTTCAATTCGTTTGACCAAGTCCTCCGAATCCGGAGCCTTCTCAAATTTGTGTCCCGTGACCTTCTCGTAAAGCTCGATGTATCGCTCCGAAACACTGTTCACGTATTCAGGCGTCATCTCGGGCACTTGCTGACCTTCTTTGCCTTGGAAGCCGTTGGCCATCAACCACTCGCGGACGAACTCCTTCGAGAGCTGCACCTGAGGCTCGCCCTTGGCAAAACGTTCCTCGTACTGGTCGGCGATGAAATAACGCGACGAATCAGGTGTGTGGATTTCGTCCATCAGCACGATTTGGTCGCCAATCTTGCCGAATTCGTATTTGGTATCGACGAGGATCAAACCCTGTTTGGCGGCGATTTCGGTACCGCGCTGGAAAAGCTTTCTCGTAATATCCTCAATTTGAGTGTAATCTTTCTCGCTAATCAGTCCTTTGGCGATGATTTCCTCGCGTGAGATGTCTTCGTCGTGGCCTTCCTCGGCTTTGGTGGTCGGGGTGATGATGGGTTCGGCAAAACGTTGGTGTTCCTTCATGCCGTCAGGAATCTGCACGCCACAGATGGTGTGTTGACCGCTCTTGTAGGTGCGCCACGAGCTGCCGGTGAGGTAACCTCTAATGATCATCTCGATAGGGAAAGGCTTGCAGAGACGTCCCACGGTGACCATCGGGTCGGGGGTGGCAAGCTTCCAGTTGGGGACGATGTCGGCGGTGGCGTCGAGGAACATGGCGGCAATCTGGTTGAGCACCTGTCCCTTATAGGGAATACCCTTGGGCAGGATGACGTCGAAAGCCGAGATGCGGTCGGTGGCGACCATCACCATGTATTTGTCGTTGATGAAATAACAATCGCGGACCTTGCCGTGATAGACCTTGGTCTGGCCAGGGAATTGATAATCTGTTCTAGTTAAAGCATTCATATTGAATCCTATTTTTTATCCAACATTGCATCCAGGTGTCACCAAATCACTCGGAGTAAGCAACACAAGACGACCGTCCTTGTCCTCGGCAGAGAGAATCATGCCCTCGCTGACCACACCCTTGAGCTTGCGCGGCTCAAAGTTGGCGATGAAGCAGACCTGCTTGCCGACCAGCTTCTCTGGCTCGGTATAATATTTGGCGATGCCACTGACGATGGTGCGTTTGTTCATGCCATCATCGATGAGGAACTGTAACAACTTGTCGGCCTTCGGCACTTTGCAGCACTCTAGGATGGTACCCACGCGGATGTCGACCTTCATAAAGTCGTCGAAGCTAACGTTGGGTTTCACCTCAGCGGGTTTCCAAGCATTGAGTTGGTTGGCTTTCTTGGTGTCCTCAAGCTTCTGCAGCTGGGCAGCCACCACGCTGTCTTCAACCTTCTCGAACAGCAGCTCGGGCTGGTTGATGACATGGCCTTCGGGCAGCAAAACGGTGTTCTCGGCATCGTTCCAGCCCTTCACTTCCAAGCCAATCATCTGCTGCAACTTCTTCGCACTGAAAGGCAGGAAGGGCTCGCTCAAAATAGCCAAATGTGCCACAATCTGCAAACTGACGGCCATCACGGTCTTCACGCGCTCGGGGTCAGTCTTGATTTGCTTCCAAGGCTCATTGTCGGTGAGGTATTTGTTACCCAGACGAGCCAAGTTCATCAGCTCTGAGAGGGCCTCGCGGAACTTATAGGTGTCTAGCAGGTGACCGATTTTGGAGGGATAGGCGTTCATCTCTTCGATGACAGCTTTGTCGGTATCGTTGAGGTTACCCAAGGCAGGCACAGCGCCTTCATAGTACTTATGCGTCAGCACCAAGGTACGGTTGACGAAGTTGCCGAAGATGGCCAACAATTCGTTGTTGTTGCGGTCTTGGTAGTCCTTCCAAGTGAAGTTGTTGTCTTTGGTCTCGGGTGCGTTGGCAGTCAACACATAGCGCAACACATCTTGCTTGCCAGGGAACTCCTGCAGATATTCATGCAGCCAGACGGCCCAGTTGCGGGAAGTCGAGATTTTGTCATTTTCTAGGTTGAGGAACTCATTGGCGGGCACGTTGTCAGGCATGATATAGTCGCCGTAGGCTTTCATCATGCATGGGAAGATGATGCAGTGGAATACGATGTTATCCTTGCCGATGAAGTGCACCAGTTTGGTCTCAGGGTCTTTCCACCACTTTTCCCAGTCTTCGCCGCGCTTCTCGCAGATTTCCTTGGTGTTGCTAATGTAGCCGATGGGCGCATCAAACCAGACATACAGCACCTTGCCTTCGGCATTCTCCAGCGGGACGGGAACGCCCCAGTCGAGGTCGCGGGTGACGGCACGAGGCTGCAAGCCTCCGTCGAGCCAGCTCTTCACCTGACCGTAAACGTTAGATTTCCATTCCTTGTGGCCTTCGAGAATCCACTCGCGGAGCCAAGGCTCGTATTGGTCAAGGGGCAAGTACCAGTGTTTGGTCGGTTTCTTAACCAATGCCGCGCCGCTGAGTTGCGAGTGCGGGTTGATGAGTTCATCGGGGCTCAAGGAAGAGCCGCATTTCTCACATTGGTCGCCATAAGCGCCGTCGGCACCGCATTTCGGGCAAGTACCCACAATATATCTATCGGAAAGGAACTTCTGACGTTCGGGGTCAAAATATTGCTCTGTCTCCTTCTCTATAAACTTCCCTTCGTCGTAGAGTTTCTTGAAGAACTCCTGGGCAGTGGCACGGTGCATCTTCGAAGAAGTGCGTGAGTAGATGTCGTAGCTGATGCCCAACTCCTCAAACGACTTCTTGATGATCTCGTGGTAACGGTCCACGATGTCTTGAGGCGTGCAGCCTTCCTTCTCAGCTTTGATGGTAATCGGCACGCCGTGCTCGTCGGAACCACCGACAAACAAGACTTCTTCGCCACGCATTCGCAGATAGCGGACGTAAGTGTCGGCGGGGATATAGACGCCAGCTAAGTGACCGATGTGGACGGGGCCGTTTGCGTAGGGCAAGGCCGTAGTTACCGTGTAACGTTTGAAGTGTTTGTTCGTTGATTCCATAGTGTATTTATTTTTGAAAAACGGGTGCAAAGGTAATGATATTTGTTGATTGTTGACTTGTTTATTTGTTGAATTGTTGATGGTGAAGCCGAAAATACGGTATTTTTGCGGGTTGAAACCAGCATGTTTAGTGTTATTAATACATTATAAATGAGAAAAAAACGCTTCATTTTGTTGGCTATCTTACTAATGACGGCCAATGTTTTCGCCCAAAACTCGGGCGATGCGATAGGAATCCCCATAGCTTCCCAAGAATACCAATCGCTGAAACCGCATTTGTACAATTCGAGGCAAAGCAAAGTGCCCATTTGGTTAGATTTCTCGTTGGGCGCAAATTTTGCCGAATGTTTCGACAAAGGCACCATTCCTTATCGATACAAGGGTTTCGGTGCAAATGCAAAAGGTGGCATTACCATTGAATGGGGTCGATGTCATGTGCAAGCTGAGGGACGGGGATTTTATACGGAACTTGACTCTCCCTCTGGAACGGCCTATGATATTGACTTTTACACCGAGTTTCTGTACCATCTCACTCGTATCAACCGACTGAATTTTTGGGCGGGTGGCACATTGCAAGGCTTTATGGACATGAGAAATATCCCTTTGTTGCAAAATGCGGCTACGAGTTATTCACTTTTTGGAAACTTTTGCGCTACGGGGATGATGCAATATGACTTTGCCTTTAACCGCGAAAAGACACATACGTGGTTGTCCGCCTATGGCAAGCTATGTTTACCGTTAGCATGTGTCGTGAGCCGACCAGGCTATGCCTATATTGGCAATCCAACCATCAACTACAATGCTTTATTTAGCGAAAATGAAACCTTTGCCAAGTTCTTTCCTGGAGCAAGTACAGAGCTAGGCCTTTATCTGAATTTACTCAACGCCAATCGCATTGGTTTATCATATCGTTGGGATTATCTCACAACAGGCAAAAAAGGAGCCCATCGATACGACCATGCCCTTCATAGCCTTAACTTATCCTTTATGTTTAGAATCAATTGATTAGAACCATGAAAAGATTATTTTCCATCCTCCTTTGCCTTTTTGCCTTTGCTTCCTGCGAACGCGCTTTTATGGATCAAGACGAACCCGATAATCCCGTCAACGTGTTCGAGTATCTTTGGAATCAGGTGGACCAAAACTACACGTTCTTCGATGTGAAAGGCATCGATTGGGACTCGGTGCGCGAGGTGTATCGTCCCAAAGTCAATGATAATACAAGAGACGATAGTCTGTTTCGTATTTGTGCGGCTATGCTCAACACTTTGCGCGACGGACATACCAATTTGATTTCAGGATTTGACGTTTCTTATAACGATTCGGTGTTTTACAAGATGCATGCAGACAAAAACATAAATGACGAAGTGGTTTTTTTGAACTATCTGACCGTCAACCAACATTCGACAGGTAGTTTTAAGCACAATGCCATCCGCGATGGCGCAGTGGCTTATCTCCGTTATACCTCGTTTTCGAATGAAGTCAACGATATGGTTCTGAAATATTTGGTAAACTACTACAAGTCTTGTAGTGGGATGATTCTCGATTTGCGACAAAACGGTGGCGGCAGCATGAGCAATGTGCTCACTTTACTCAGCATCTTCGACAACCATAAGCAGACGCTATATCAGACTCAAGTGAAATCGGGTCCAGAACACGACGCATTCACAGAAGCCACAACAGTGTATGCCGCCGACAGTAGTTTGTTAGGTAAGAATCCTTACACGAAACCCGTAGCCGTCCTTATTGACCGTGGTTCCTATAGTGCGACTTCCTTCTTCGCCATCTGCACCATGGCTTTCGACAATGTCAAGCTTTTTGGGGACTATAGCGGTGGCGGTCTCGGAGTGCCCAATGGCGGAATCTTACCCAATGGGTGGGCCTATCGCTTCAGCACCAGTCGCACCATTGCCATCGATGGAGGCAACTACGAGAACGGCGTTCCGCCCGATGTGCGCGTCATCCTCGACCCTGCCTGTACCGCTCAAGGCGTCGACAACGTGATTGAGACGGCAGCAGACTGGATTCTTAATTAGATGACAATTAAGAGTTATAAAAAAACGAAGGGCTGCCACATCAATCAAGGCAGCCCTTCGTTTTAGTAACGATGTTTTTGTATCAATTTGGCTTGTCTTTCTTCTCATTTTTCCAGAAGAGAGAACTAATAGCAGCTGAAATCCCCTCCCGCACAACGCGCTTGAACGAATAGAAATCCTTGCATTGTGTGAACGCATAGGAAATGTCCTCTTCTTTTTCCTTGATATGGTTTTCTGCATTCCAGATAGCCATGTCTACGCCTTCCATAGTTTTCAAACCCTCTGGCTTTTTTTCTTTATGGTAGAAGACATCGGTATACATGGAAACAAAGCTGTTTTTGAAAATATGCTTGCGCAGCAAGAAAAGCACCACAAGGGCAAGCAGCAGCACACCAAACATAATGAAAGCAGCCAGCGCATAGCTGTGCAGCAATTCCCCAATCCACAGAACAACCGCAAAAGACAAGGTTGTTATTGCGGCACCAACCACAATCATGATAAGCAGGATCCTCGTAACGACCGACGTGCCTTGAGAAAGGCCTTTGATCGTGCGCAGCTTCACATCGTCTATCTGCGCATTGACGTAGCATGTGGTCTCGTGGACCAATTTGTCGACAGGAGCTGTGAACTTACTCATCTTAGGCGAGATTAGGTTGTTCGACAGGGTCAACATCATCGTCCTCCTTAGAGGCTTTGAGGTCGGAAATCTTTTCCTTGACTTTGTCGACGCAGTCCCCCGCTGTTCTTTTTATCTTCTTACGGGTTTCTTCTCCTTTGTCAGGAGCCAAAAGGATACCTAACGTAGCACCGACAGCAACGCCAGCCAGCAGCGCAAAAAACGAACCTGATTTCATAAGCGTAATATTTATAAGAGTTAGTGTTCTCTGATTTTATGCTGCAAATTTACACCTTTTTTGATACGAAACCTTTTTTTTACAATATTTTTGAAATGAGTTCGTTAAAAACGGAAGTTTAAATCTTTACGGAAGTTTTAACCATCTTTGACTGAAATGAAACATCATTATTTCTGCCGGTGGCTTGTTGTCATCGGCTTGGTACTTGCCTGCATGCCTACCTTCGCGCAGAAACGCACCATCAGCGGCTATGTGATGGACGCCGCCAGTAAGGAGACGCTCATCGGGGCGACTATTTTTGACAAAAACTCAGGGAAAGGCTGTGCCACCAATAGTTACGGCTTCTACACCCTAACCTTGAACCAAGGTCAAGTGGACCTGCAAGTGTCGTATGTGGGCTATACCCAACAAAGCCGTGCACTTGACCTGAAAGAAAATCTCAGCCTCAACTTCATGCTCGAAACCAATACGACCTTGGACGAGGTGGTAGTGGAAGGCACACGCGCCACAGTAAGTGCCCGCAACCCACAGATGAGCGTGGTGGAGCTGCCCGTGCAACAAATTAAGAGCATCCCGACTTTGTTTGGCGAAGCCGACGTGTTGAAAGCCATCCAACTGCTGCCTGGCGTTCAGAACGGATCGGAAGGCTCAGCGGGTATGTATGTGCGCGGCGGCGGTCCCGACGAAAACCTGCTCTTGCTTGATGGTGTGCCGATATACAATGTCAATCACATGCTCGGTTTCTTCTCTGTTTTTAATCCCGATGCCTTGAAGAATGTCACTTTGTATAAAGGCAGCTTCCCAGCACATTTCGGAGGCCGCCTCTCGTCGGTGGTCGACATCCGCATGAAGGAAGGTGACATGCAAAAATACCATGGTAACGCCAGCATCGGCCTGATTTCCTCAAAGTTCAACTTCGAGGGCCCGATAGTGAAAGACAAATTGTCGTTCAACCTGTCGTATCGCCGCACCTACGGCGACCTGCTCATCAAGCCCGCCCTATGGATTGCTTCGTGGAGCACGCCTGAAATCAGCAAGCTGAGCGTAGGTTATTATTTCTACGATTTCAACGCCAAACTCAACTGGAAGATTTCGGACAAGGACCGCCTTTACCTCAGTTTCTATACCGGTGATGATGCCATTTATTTCGGCGTGAAAAACAAGGACTTCATGTCGGACAGCACACAATATACACATCGCATCAAGTTGAACTGGAAATGGGGCAACAAAGTGGCCGCCTTGCGCTGGAACCATGTCGTTTCGCAAAAGCTTTTCATGGATGCCTCTGTCAACTATACGCAATACCGCCACAACCTCGGCATGAATCTGACGGAAGAAGACACTTATCTGCCCACCAACACAGTTTCGAAAAATGTGTTCGACATGGTCTACAAGTCGGGCATCAACGATTTGACGGCCAAGGTCGACTTCGACTATACGCCCCTGCCCAACCACGAAATCCGTTTCGGCGGCAACTATACCTACCATATCTTCCGCCCCGAGGTACAATCCATTCAGATGAGCGAAAGCCAACAATCTTTGGTTGACACCGTCACGGGTTCGCCGAATGTGTATGCCCACGAAACGGCGCTTTACGCCGAGGACAACATGACCTTTGGCGACATCTTCCGCATGAACCTCGGTGTCCACTATTCCACCTTCACCGTCGAGGGCAAGACTTACCAAAGTGTGCAGCCGCGTGTCAGCACCAGCCTGATGTTGGCCTCCAACCTTTCGTTGAAGGCGGGCTATGCCTACATGACGCAATATGTTCATTTGCTGTCGAATAGCAGCCTCAGCCTGCCCACCGACTTGTGGGTGCCCGTGACGGCGAAGATCGTCCCGATGAACGCCCACCAATGGTCGGTTGGGGCGTTTTACGAGTTGCCGCGCCTGTTCGACATTTCGGTAGAAGGCTATTATAAGACTATGGACAACTTGCTCGAATATAAGGACGGCGCATCGTTTTTCGGCTCCTCAGAGCGATGGGACGAGAAAGTTTGCATGGGCAAAGGCTGGGCCTACGGCGTTGAGTTGCTCGTGCAGCGCAGTTTCGGCAAGACCACGGGTTGGATTGGCTACACTTGGGCGCATTCCAAGCGGCAGTTCGACCGCGAGGGACAGATAATTAATAATGGAAAAGTGTTTCCGGCCAAATACGACCGCCGCCACGACATCAGCGTCACCGTGCAGCACAAGTTCAGCGACAGTTTCGACTTGAGCGGCACTTGGGTTTTCAGCAGTGGCAATTGCGGCACGCTCGGAACGCAGGTTTATGAAGGATTGCCCAACGATTGGGGCGAATTCCAGCACATCAACGCCTTGGAGCGCAACAACTTCCGCATGGGCAACTATCATCGCCTCGACTTGGGCGCCAACTTGCACTTCCCATTGAATCCGGGTTTGCTCACCCTCAATTTCAGCGTTTACAATGTCTATAACCACAACAACCCTTTCCTCGTCTATACGGATTATGTTTACGACGAATCCACCCAACAAGCCGAGAAAAAACTGATGCAAGTCAGTATATTTCCAATAATTCCTTCATTTAGTTTGAGTTATAAATTCTGAGTTATTATGTCACAAAACCTTCAAAACAAGCAAAATATAAGGAGAGTTATTTTGTTATTAATCAGCGCAATACTCCTTGCTTCCTGCGAAAAGGAAATCGAGTTCAACGGTGAGCAAGTCGACCCGAAGTTGGTTATCAACAGCATCGTTGAGCCGGGGCAGCCCGTGAAGGCTTACATCAGCAAGAGCATTTTCTTCCTCGACAATGATAGCAACATGCAAGTCCCTGATGACGTTGTGGCCACCCTTTTCGTGAACGGCAACCGCATCGGTGGATTGACACGGCAACCCGACACCGTTTGGACGAGTTATGAATATGTTGACATGGATAGCGTGAAACCTGTTTACAAGATAGTTCCCGCTTTCGTCAGCGACTACTGTCCACAAGAAGGCGATGTGGTGAAAATCACGGCCTCGGCCAATGGTTTCGACGACGTTGAAGGTTCGACAAGTCCTGTGCCCAATACGGTGACATGGAGCCTTGGCGATTGCCAAACCAAACTTTGGGAGGTGTCGTTTGAGGAATATGAGGGGGATACGATTTGGACGATTATGGGTCAATTGGAACTGACCGTTGAAATCGCCGACCCCAATCCCGGGCAGACCGACTATTTCAAGATTCATTTGGAAAACGACGGCTATTCCGACTATGATAATGGCAACAGTTTCTACATCAGCACGTCATACGACGACCCTGTTTTCGGTGCCAATGTCTCTGACAATGATTACATCAACATCGATTTTCAGTCGAGGCCTGAAGGCGTGTTCACGGACATACTTTTCGATGGCAGGTCATACCAAATCAAGCTGCCGCTCTATCTTTATTTCACTTTGTGGGAAGACTTCGACGAGGATTTCTTCCAAATATCCGTCAGTTTGCAGCATCTCAGCAAGGAATACTACTACTATCTGAACACCTGCGAGCAAGGCAGCGAGATAGACCAGTTCTTTGCCGAACCCGTCCAGACGCATACCAACGTGAACGGCGGCTACGGCATCGTGGGTGGAAGAACAGTGGATACCTTGTGGTTTGCCTTGGAATTGTCGGAATAAAATATGTAGGGCTACCACAATGTGACAGCCCTACAAGGATTCACAAAAAATCAAATCATTTCACCGCCGCAGCCCATCTCTCGATGTCGGCCTTGTTGATGCTATTCAGCAATTTGCCTTCGCCGAATTTGTAGTCAGGATAAGTGGCTTGCAGGTCTTCACAAGCTTTCTTGATGTTGCTGCCTCCCGAGGTGGCGAAGGGCACGATGGTCTTGCCCGTGAAGTCGTTAGCCTCGATGAAGGTGTTGATGATGGTCGGGGCGGTGTACCACCAGATGGGGAAGCCCACATAAACCACATCATACTGGTCGAGGTTCTTTACCTTGCCACCGTCTTTAATGGCTGGACGCGAGCTCTTGTCGTTCATTTCGATGGTCGAGCGTGATTGTTTGTCGCGCCAATCGAGGTCGGCGTCAGTGTAGAGTTGTTCGGGGGTGATTTCAAAGAGGTCGGCACCGATGATGTCGGCCACTTGTTTTGCGGCATTACGGGTGACACCCGAAGCCGAAAAGTAGGTCACTAATGCTTTCATAGTGTTGTTATTTTGGGTTTGTTCTGTCACGGTCGTTGTTTCTGTTGCACCGTTGTTTTCTTGTTTGTTTTCTTTGTTTTGGGCTGTACCACAACTAAATAGAGCGGTCAGCACCATGATAATGGCAAATTTTTTCATAGTGAATTAAGTTATGTTTTGAATTGGCAAAAATACATCATATTATTCACTTTTGGTTTACCTTTTTTTCGGTTTTTTTTACCATATTGTTGTTTTTTGTTTCAAATCAATCGTTTTTTTCTACATTTGCATCTTTGAAGATTTCCTTTTGGGAGAACTCGACGAAACAATTTAAACTCTTAACTATTACAATCATGGAATTATCAAACATCTTAGGCGCATTGACAGGCAATGATGCCATCGGTGCCATCTCACAAAACCTCAAGATCGACCAAAATCAAGTGTCGTCTGTTATCTCCAACGCATTACCCTCACTGCTGGGTGCCATGCAAAAGAACGCCTCTACACCTGGCGGTGCCGAAGCCTTGGCCAAGGCCCTTGGCGACCATGCTAGCAATGCTGGCAACATCATCAATAACCTAAAAGGTGCCGACCTTGTCGACGGCTCCAAGATTTTGGGCCATATTTTTGGTGGCGACTTGTCATCCGTTGTGAGTGGCATCTCCAAGCAGACGGGCGTGGCCTCCAACGCAGTAGGCAATATCCTTTCCTCGATCGCTCCCAGCCTGCTCGCTCTCCTTGGCAAGCAGAACGGCAACTCAGGCGCAGCGGGTTTGGGTGGCCTGCTCGGTGCTCTTCTTGGCGGCGGCTCACAAAGCCAAAGCACAGGTGGCCTAGGCAGCATTCTCGGCGGCTTGGGCAAGATCTTTGGGAAGTAATGAACCCTATCCGAACAGACGTTTTTCCACAATAAACCCAACTAGCAGTCCTGACTAATACCTTAATTATGAAAAGCGATTCATCATTTTGCAAAAAAGCAGCATACGTTGTCTTATCCATTCTTTTTCTGGGAGTTATTGGGCTTACGCATCTGAATGCACAAGACGTCTTTTCTGTAGGGGATTTTTATTATCAAATCAATGATGACGGCGTTTCTGCAACGCTTATGAGTCATATTGATGGCCCTGCAGCGACTGGTGAGTTAAGCATTCCGTCAACCATCAGTTATAATGGAAACAACTATGCTGTGACCAGGATTGGGAAAAACGCATTCATATCGTGCGGAAACCTAACAGGTCTCTTGACCATTCCCAATACCGTGACCTATCTTGGTGAAAACGCATTCTTGGGTTGCAGCGGATTAACAGAATTAGACCTGGGCGATGCCTTGGATACCATTGGGCCTGCGGCATTTTATGGCTGCAAGGGTTTTACTGGCTCACTGACTATCCCCAATTCGGTAAAATCGATGGAAACTGCGGCATTTTATGGCTGCACTGGTTTTACCGGAGCACTGACTATCGGCAACGGGGTGGAACGCATCGAAAGTGCGACTTTTTATAGATGCACCGGCTTTTCCAGTTTAAGTCTCAGCGATGCGGTAACTTTCATCGGCACTTCTGCTTTTTGGGGCTGTTCAGGGTTTACAGATTCTCTGACCATACCTAATTCCGTGACGTGTATCGAACCTAATGCTTTCCGCAATTGCAGCGGGTTTACTGGTACATTGACCTTAGGCAGTGCATTGGTCAGCATTGGCGGAGAGGCCTTCTATAATTGCAGCGGGTTTACTGAAGTCATTACTTTGGCTACAGAGCCACCGGTGTTCTCATTTGAAGATGTGTTTGCAGGATTCAGCTGCACGACGCTCACCGTTCCTTGCCACTGCATTCCTGCATACCAAAACTCGGAGTGGCATGGCTATTTCTCCACAATCATCGACGATTGTAATAATGTACCAGAACTTGATGAAACGATGGCAACCGTATATCCCAATCCGACCAACGGGACAATTACAATAGAGGCTGAAAACATGGAAGGTATCAGCGTCTATAACATGTTGGGTGAAAAGTTGTTTGAAGTCACAGCAAGTGGTAATGGCATTGAATATGATTTCAACCCTCTTGATGTTGGGGGTTATATTGTTAGAATCCAAACAAAGAATGGCATTTTGACAAAACGGATTGTGGTAGAAGGCAAATGAAAAAAGGCGGCTAAGCCGCCTTTTTTCATTCTACTATTGTCATCTCATCTATCAGATGCCCTGCTCCAGCGAACTTGTCGATGATGAAGAGCACATAACGAATGTCGACGCTGATATTACGGCAAATATCCGAGTCGTAAATGAGGTCGCTCATCGTACCTTCCCAACAGCGGTCGAAGTTGAGGCCGAGGAGTTGACCTTCGGCATTCAAGATCGGGCTGCCCGAGTTGCCTCCAGTGGTGTGCACACTCGCGGTGAAGGCCACATGCATGGTGCCGTCCTTGTCGGCATAGCGACCATAGTCCTTATTATTATAAAGTTGCTTCAAGCGCGGCTCCACTACATAGTCGTAGATATCGGGGTTTTCCTTCTGCATGATGCCCTCTAGTGTAGTGAAATGCCTGTAGGTCATGCCATCTTTGGGCTTGAAACCTTCCACCTTGCCGTAAGTGACACGCAACGTGAAGTTGGCATCAGGCGAGAAACGTTTCTCTGGTTCCATCTCCATCTGACCTTTCATATAGATGCGACGCAAACGGTCGATGTTGGCGTTGAGGCTCGAAATATGATCATAGACTTCGTTACGATAGAAGCTAATGAGACTTTGGTAAATCACCAAAGCGGGGTCATTGGCGAGTTTCTTGGCCTTGTTGGGTTTGAAGTTGTCCAACAATTCATTCACTTTTGCCTCATCGGTAAACATGGATTTGGCGAAAAGCTTGTCAACATATTCATCCACGTCCTTGATATCGTTGAGGAAAGCGGGGCGGAAATCGGCGGGCTGAGCTTTCAGGTATTCGCTAAGAGCCATAACAGCCACTTCACGGTCGATAGGTTCGTAGTAGTCTTTGAAGAAACTCGCAGAGGAGGCCTTCAGGTTGGCCACCATCTGGTCGATTTTGTCTTGAGGCATGTCTTTGGTCACTTCGGAGAGTCTGGCAAAACGTCCTGCAAAGCTGACCAACTCGATGCGCAGTCCCGCCTCTGTCATGTAGGTGTAAGCCAACTGATAAGGCTCCAGTTCCTTATAGCTTTGTTTGAAGTCCTTCAGCAGGTTGGCGTACATATAGCGGCTACGCGACTGCATCACCCAGTCGTAGAAACGGCTCTCATAGTCATGTTTCTTTTGCACGCCGTGAAAATGGTTGATGCCCTCGGTCACGCCCATCCATTTCTTCCAACCGTTGCCGAGTCCAGCATGCTTGGAGGCATACTGGATGCGCACCTTGGGGTCTTGCTCCTGGTATTTGTTGTAGATGTCGAGCACCTTGCCGCGCAGGTCGACCATGATGGGATCGATGAGGTTGGCTTCTTGGTCGACGGCCACTGCGGGCAGGTATTCATTGGTGCGGGCAGGATAGCCGAACACAAAGGCGAAGTCGCCTTCCTCGGCGCCCTTCAATGAGATGTCCAAATGCTTAGCAGGCTTGTAAGGCACATTGTCCTTGTCGTACACAGCCGGATGTCCGTCCTTGTCGGCATAGACGCGGAAGATGCTGAAGTCACCCGTATGGCGTGGCCAGACCCAGTTGTCGGTGTCGCCGCCAAACTTACCGATGTTGCTCGGCGGACAACCCACGAGACGCACATCGGTGTAGACCTCGTTGAGCAACAGATAGTACTCATTGCCCAAGAAGAAGGGCTTGATGCTGACTTTGTACTTGGTCTCTTTTTCCACCGAAGCGATGATACTTTTCATATTTTTGTCAACAAGCGCTTGGCGCTCGTCTTCAGGCATATCAACACTGACACCTTCAAGCACTTGTTTGGTCACGTCGCGCATTTCGCGGAGGAAGATGACACTGAGGCCAGGACAGGGCAACTCCTCTCCCCTATTCATGGCCCAAAAGCCGTTGGTAAGGTAGTCGTGTTCCACTGAGCTGTGCTTTTGGATGTAGTCGTAGCCGCAATGGTGATTGGTAAGCAGCAGGCCGTAGTCGCTGACGATTTCACCCGTGCAACCGCCACCAAAGAGAACGATGGCGTCTTTCAAGCTGCTGTGGTTGATGCTGTAGATGTCTTCAGCGGTGATTTTCATGCCCATCTCCTGCATTTCTTTCTCGTTATACTGCAGCAACATGGGAATCCACATGCCTTCACCGGCTCTTACAATGCCGACTGAGAGCGTGAGGATGAGGGTGATAAATAAGGTAAAACGTTTCATTGAATGTAGTTTATTGTTGAATTATTGTTTTATATAGTTAGTTGGCTGCAAAAATAAAGAATTCTTTGAGTTGTTTTCAAAATGTCCAATGATAATTCCTTACCTTTGCGCCAAAATACGAATATTCTATGTCACAAAATCCTTTTTATCCCGTCATACGACTCAATCCAGGCAAGGAAGAAGCCTTGCACCGTTTCCATCCTTGGGTGTTTTCGGGTGCCATCCATGATGCTGCAAAAGGCTTACAGGCTGGCGACACCGTTACGGTCACCGACTACGATGGTAACATCCTCGGCACCGGCTTCTGCGAGTCCGACAGCATCGCCGTGAAGATACTCAGCTTCGACAACCGCCACATTGATGAATGGTTTTTCCTCGACCGACTCAAACAAGCCTACGAGGCACGCCGCATCATAGGTCTCACCAACAATCCCCACACCAACTGTTTCCGCCTCGTACACTCCGAAGGCGACGGCTTGGCTGGCCTCATCATCGACATTTACGGCCACACCGCTGTGGTGCAAGCGCAGACCGAAGGCATGGCCCTTCACCTGAAAGAAATCGTCCGCGCCCTCAAACTGATGCCCGACCTTGGCCTACAAGCTATTTTCAACAAAAGTGCTGATGCCATGCAACGCATGGGCAAGGAAGATGCCGCGATAGAAGATGGCTACCTCTTTGGCAACAGATTGGATGAAGTAATTTTGGAAAACGACAGCCAATTCCTTCCCAACTGGGAAGAAGGCCAAAAGACGGGCTTTTTCCTTGACCAACGCGAGAACCGTGAACTGGTACGCCACTTTTCACAAGGCAAAACCGTACTTAACGCTTTCGGCTACACAGGTGGTTTCTCCGTCACTGCACTGAAAGGCGGTGCCAGACGAGCCGTCACCGTCGACGCCTCCAAGAAAGCCATCGCCACTGCTGAGGCCAACCTCGAACTGAACGGCTATTCAAAGGAAGAGAATCCTTGTTATGTGGCCGACATGAAGGATTATGTGACAGACATGCGTGAGGGTGCCTTCGACCTCATCATCCTCGACCCACCCGCGTTTGCCAAGCGACACCATGACCGTCACCGTGGTTTGAGCGGCTATAAGTTCATCAACGCCGAAGCCATCAAACGCATCGCCAAGGGCGGACTGCTGTTTACCTTCAGCTGCTCACAGGCTGTCGACAAAGCCACCTTCCAAGGTATCGTCACCGCTGCGGCCATCGAGGCCAAACGCAACGTGCGTATCCTCGACCAACTTTCACAACCCGCCGACCATCCCATCAACATCTTCCACCCCGAAGGGGCCTATCTTAAAGGCTTGGTTTTGCTGGTAGAATAAAATGTAAGGCTGTCACACATATAGTTTTATGACTTCATTTGTTACCGATAAATCTCATAATATACATTTAATTATTTGAATTACAATGAAATGTAAAAACATATACCTCATTCTGCTATTCTTGTCTTTTATAGCATCATCCTTTGCCCAACACCTCGGTGGCGGCTTAATGCTTGGCCCGACCTTCTCCACCATGAAGATCAGCGGTAACGATAGCACTACCTTCCGCACCGATTTTACTGGAGGAGTACGCATTGCGCTCATCCCTGAACGGTCCATCATAGGCGGAGAGATAGATGTGATTTATTCTCGACAAGGCACAAGTTCAAAGAAAGGTTTGGATGAAAGTAACAACAGCATCCGCTACTTGGAGAAATCACACTACATCAATGTTCCGCTGTTGCTCAACATCTATCTTCGCAAGTGGAATGAAGATGACGAAGACGAATCGATGATTCCTCGGTTGCGTATCGGGCCCCAAATTGGCTTATGTATAGGTGGCAAGGAAGTGAAGGAAGTGAAAGGCCGAAAGAAACAGCAATACATCACCCCTTGGGAATTGGGTAGCTTTAACCGCCTTGACTATGGCCTCACGGCAGCGCTGAGCTATTGGTTCATCGAAGTGCGCTACACCTTTGGCTTGGCCAATGTTTTCAAGGAAAATGAAAAATCTACCAACCATGTAATTTCGGTTACTTGGTCGGATATTTGGTAGGGATTTCGAAAAAATCTATACATTTGCAATTTTGAAATATTGTAAACCATGAATATAGTTATTGCTGGAGACGGAGAAGTAGGCATGCACCTGGCTGAGGCCTTGGTGCGCAGCAACCATAACATCACCATCGTGGATCCGCACGAGGAACTGCTGAAAATGATGGAGTCGCACAGCGACCTGATGACCATCACAGGTGACTCCACTTCGACTGCGGTTTTGCAACGCGCCAACGTAAAAAAGGCCGACCTCTTGATTGCCGTACTCCACGACGAGCACATTAACCTGCTGACAGGCATCATCGCCAAGAAACTAGGAGCTAAAAAAGTCATCGCGCGCGTCAACACGATGGAGAACCTCAGCCCCGAGGTATGGCGCATGTACCAGGACCTAGGCATCGACGGTCTGCTTTCACCAGAAGACATTGCTGCTCAAGAGATTATCTCCCTACTGAAGAAGAATGCCTCATCAGAAACTTATGATTTTGCAGGCGGCAACTTGCAGCTCTTCATGGTAAAGCTTGAACCTGAGGCCGAAATCCTCGGCAAGACTGTCGATGAGGTTATCAACCAATATGAGCATATTGAGTTCCGTATCGCTGCCATCCATCGCCGACAAAACACTTTTGTGCCGCAAGGCGACGAGGTCTTCCAAGTAGCTGATATGGTATATGTGGTCACCAAGCCTCACGCCATCAAGGACATCATCAAACTGAGCGGCAAGAAACAGATCAATGTCCACAATGTGATGATTGTGGGCGGCGGACGTGTGGGACGCATCACTGCCAAACGTCTTGAGAAAGACTTGAACATCAAGATTTTGGAAATCAACAAAGAGCGTTGCATGGACCTGACCAATTACCTCTCAGAGGCCTTGGTCGTCAATGCCGACGCCCGCAACCTCGACTTACTTGAGGACGAAGGCATCAAGGATATGGATGCCTTCATCGCCGTCAGCGACAACACCGAGACCAACATACTGACCTGCCTCCAGGCCAAGTCGTTCGGCGTGAAAAAGACCATCGCCCTCGTCGAGAACATCGACTATATCGACATCTCGCAGAACATCGGCATCGACTCCATCATCAACAAGAAACTCATCGCGGCCAGCTACATGGTGAAATACACCCTCGGCGCCAAGGTCTCCACACTGAAGAGCCTCAGCGGCATCGATGCCGACATCGTGGAGTTCGAGGTGAGGGCTGGATCGGCGGTCACACGCAAGCCCATCGGACAACTGGCCATGCCCACTGACGCCATCATATGCGGTATCACACGCGACGGCGAGAGTTTCATCGCCACCGATGACTTCCAAATCGAAACCGATGACCAAGTGGTGGTGCTGGCCTTGCCTGCCGGTATCCCAGCTGTTGAACGACTGTTCCATTAACCAATGAAGTGGAAAACTAAAATAAACCATCCTTTAGTCCTCCGCATCGAAGGCCAACTGCTGCTCATCGAAGGCCTCTTCATGCTGGCGGTGCTCCCCGTGACCTATTTCCACCACGGGCTCTATGCCTTCAGTATGCCTTTCTCGGCCCTTATCACTTTGCTGACTGGTTTCATCCTTCTTATCGCCACCAGCAGCCACAAAGACGACAAGACCACCTCGCGCGACGGTGTGTTCATCGTTTGCATCTCATGGCTTGTGTTGTCCTTATTCGGAGCCATGCCTTTCTTGTTAAGCAAGAGTGTGCCCAACTTCACCGACGGCTTTTTTGAGGCTTTGTCGGGTTTCACGACCACTGGAGCCACCATCTTCACCCGTATCGAGGCCATCCCAAAAGACATCCTCCTTTGGCGCAGCATGACGCAATGGATCGGTGGTCTGGCTATCATCGTCTTTTCGTTGGCCATCCTGCCCTACCTCGGCATGAGCGGCATGCAACTCTTCGTCTCTGAAATCAACGGCATCACCTACGACAAACTACACCCGCGCATCATGCACACCGTTAGGCGTATTTGGTTTATCTATCTGTTTTTCACGCTATTGGAAACACTTTTGCTCTATCGAGGCGACATGGACTTCTATGATGCCCTTTGTCACTCGTTGAGCACCATCAGTTCGGGCGGCTTCTCCACCCGAACGGCCAACATCGGAGCGTTCTCTAACTATTCGCAGGTCGTGATTACCGTCTTTATGGTATTGTCGGGCTGCAACTTCTCCCTGTTGCTTCTCTCCTTGAGTTGGCGTTCGTTCACTATCCTGAAAAACCAAGAGTTTAGGACTTTCTTGCTCTATACCGTGTTTTTGGGCATAGCCATTGGGTTAGTGCTGTTCTTTGGTTGCCATAAAAGCTTTGGCTCCTCTTTCCGTGAGTCGTTCTTCAGCGTCATCTCGGCCTTCACCACTACCGGCTTCTTTGTCAGCGACTACATGACTTGGCCTATCTTCCTTTGGGTCATTCTCTTCCTGCTGATGTTCATCGGTGCTTGTTCGGGTTCTACTTCGGGTGGTGTCAAGATTTTCCGTCACCTTATCTTCGTCAAGAACTCGGTGCTCGAACTAAAGCGCATCATCCACCCCAATGCTGTGTTGCCCGTGAAAGTGAACGGAAAAGCCATCTCCACCAGCGGTGTCTATAAGCACATCACTTTCATATTTGTCTATTTCTTGGTCTTCCTCATCGGTGCCATCATTTTGTTGGCCTTGGGCATCGACATTGAGACCGCACTTGGTGCTTCTGTTGCTACACTGAGCAATGTCGGTACGGGTCTGGGTCAGGTGGGACCAGGAGGCTCGTATGTCCTCTTCCCACAAATCGCCAAATGGCTGCTCATGCTCTTCATGCTCCTCGGCAGGGTTGAACTCTTCTCGCTGATTATGCTGGTTTCGCGAAGTTTTTGGAGGAATTGAGCTTACAAAAATATGGATTTCAATTTTGTAATCATCTGATTTTCAATCCATATTTTTGACAAAAATATGGATTTGGCTGAAATCTTGGTTTTTTGGCGGTTTTTTTATATACTTTTGTTGGTGTCAAACAAAAACTTCAACACCATGAATACAAAAGTCCAAATTTTAGTGATGTTAGCCTTGATTTTAGGGGCAAAAACCTATGGACAGGAGTGGGAGCATTCTCACGAATATGCCTATTCCGACACTTGTGTCTTCTCTTATAGTGAAGCCAGCGAAATGAACAATGGCAACATCGCTGTCGCTTCCACCATGGCCTATAAGAGTGGCGTGGGTGATTTCTATTCCTTGCAACCAGGAGTGGCTATCATCAAACCCGCCCAAATCCCGTATTGCGAACAACAATCTTACTTCAAACCAGGTTTTTATACCAGCAACATTCCCTATGTATTTGAGAAAAACGACACCCTCTTTCTTCTAGCAACATATACGCCCGACCATGACTTCACCTATTTCAACTACCACAGAAACTATGAAGAACAACACGATTATGCCATTTTAGGTCTATACAAATTGGACAATCATCTTGACATTACGAATAGTTTTGAGACCAGAATGCCCATCGACACCTTTGAGTTGCGCGATAACCACGATTGGCAGGCCATGCCCAACGATTACAGCGGAAGCTTATTCCTGTTCTCAGCCTTGCAGGATGACAACGCCATTGTAGGTGCATATGTGAAACGGTACAGCATGGGACACTATGCAAACGACAGCATGTTTTTTTTCCGTATGGATTATCAAGGTCAAGTCCTCGATAAGGTGGGTTATCGTATGAAAAGCACAAGCAGCAGTTTGTCAAGGACATTGTTCCTTCGTACCCATCACATGGTCAGAAATGGCAATGGTTTCATTTTTTTTGATTTGTCAAACAATTTATACCTATCAGGCAAGGAAGAAACAGATTTTGAAAGCGAAGGCTATGCCTTATATCTCGACCACAACTTCAATCCCATCAAAGTAAAGGCTTTTCGGCACTATAACCAGCCACATAGCAGCTTTTATGACATGTCGGTAGTGCGGACTCCCTGGGGTACCAATCTGGTTTCAACAGAATACTATGATGCGAGCCAATCGTCATCGGGCATCTCAAGTTGCGCGCTCTATGAATACGACGATGGCAGAGACAGCAAGTCGGGTTACCTGAACATGTTGCATCATTTGCAGAGATACCAATTCAACCGCATGGATCGAACGCCATCCTTGGGTGTCGATGTTTGTCCCATCGACTGGACAATCTATTATGGCTACACATTGAACACCGTCACCAATTCCACCGATTCGTGGATGATAATAGAGCACCTTTATGCCCACTTCGACACCATCCGTACGCTATATTATGACCATGAGGGCGAGCGCGTTCGCAGTTTTATGTCGTCAATCACAGCGACGAGAGACGGAGGTTGTATCATCGTTTATGGAGCCAAGAACCTCGACCAAACCAACCAACGCTGGAGTTGTGTTACCAAGTTCCCTCCCGAGGCTTTTGTGGGCATTGATGAAGCCCACGACAACGGCCTGAAGGTGGCCATCGCCTATCCTAATCCTGGGAAGGATCTGCTGAATATCCGCACAGGGTTGAAGGATGCCCATGTTGAAATCTATGATTTGACGGGTAAACTCATTTATAAGCAAGAGATTACTGGCGAAATTACCGCGATAAACGCTGAAAGTTGGCCTTCGGGAACATATCTTTGGAAAGTGGTTGAAAATGGAAAAGAAGCGGAGACTGGAAAATGGATGAAAGAATAACAAATTCTAAATCAATAAAACATGAAAATGAAAAACAGATTTATAGTTACATTCACCCTCGCGCTGCTTTTCTGGGGCAATGCCTTTGGGCAGGAATGGGAGCAGTCCTACGAATGGCATTTTTCCGATGACGAGGAATTTGATTTGGTCAAACCATACGAAACTTCCTCGGGTAACATCGTTGTTTCGACAAATCAATATTACAAGTGTGGTTGGGGCGATTTTTATGCGCCACACCCCGCTTTGAAAATGTTTGCGGCTGACGGAACGGAGTTGGCGGAAAACCTTTATTTCAAACCTGCCTACTATGGAGGACACCCGCACATCATTGAAAACAAAAAAGGGGAACTGTATATGATGGCCTCCTACACCCCTGACCACGACTACACCTCGTTCAATTACTTTCTAAACTATGACAATCCGCCTGATGAAGGCATTTACGGATTGTACAAACTTGACGACCAACTGAATATTGTGGAGGCATACGAACACCATATCAAAATTGACACCTCGGAATACCGTGACCAACAATGGGAAGACGTTCCGCTCGAACAATGTGGTGCATTGGTGATGGTTCCTCCTGTCGTTGATGATGACATAATAGTTGGTGCCTATATGAAGACATATAGCAGGTATCCGACCGACCCGCATGGCCCCGATTCCTTGTTCGTATTTCGTATGGATTTTGAAGGGAATATCCTTGGCCAACAGGGATTTGAGCTTCCCTATATGGGTAGCGGTGGCAGTTGTCTTCATTTTTTGGGAAGGGAATTGCTGTTCAAATCGGAAACGGGTTATATGTTGTATTGTCCGTTCCGTTTTGTCGATGATGGAAACTATTACCATGTTGTTTATCTTGACAATAACCTCAATCTGCTAAAGGTGAGGCCTTACAAGAAAATCGATCCGCTTTCACAATTTGATGACCTGATGCAAGGAATCAAGGTGAAAAGGAGTCGGCACAATACATCTTATTTTGCCGTTGAATTAGCGTCAAACAACCCCGCGAAAGCCACAGATTATGATGTGAGGCTTTACGAGTTGGACGACGATATTGACGGAACGGAGCCCTACATTCCTTCGTTGCAATACATTACTCGCACTTCCGATGATTTGGATTGGCCAAGTGGCATCGAATTGTTTGATGACAACAGTCTTTGCTTTGCCTACACATTGAACATTGGCTTTTGGAGCAATCTCGATTCATGGATGATGATAGAGCATTTATCTCCCGGTTTCGACACAATATCAACGTTGTATTATGACCATGAGGGGGAGCGCATCCATAGTACCGCCTCGAGCATTTTGGCAACAAATGACGGTGGTTTGTTGCTTGTGTATCAATCCAAGAACCTTGACAATACCAACCAACGTTGGACGACGATAACCAAATTCCCCGCCGAAACCTTTGTAGGTATCGACGAGGCGCATGACAATGGGCTGAAGGTGGCCATCGCCTATCCTAATCCAGGGAAGGATGTGCTGAACATCAGGACGGGATTACAGGATGCGCAAGTGGAGGTATATGATACGAATGGGAAGCTCATCCGCAGCCAAGCCTTCACGGAGAACGTGACGGCAATTGATGCTAAGGATTGGGCTGAAGGGGGTTATGTTTGGAAGATAATGACAGAGAGGAAAGTGGTGGAGACTGGGAAGTGGATTAAGGAGTAAGGATTATTTCCTTATATTTGCGCCATGAAACGGATTTTCAAAAAATTAAGCATTCTTGTTGCATTACTATCGGGTTTCTCCGCCTGCCAGCAGCACCATATTCCAACACCCGAAGAAGACCAGCTCTATCAAGTTGAGTGCTTTTACTACAACCATCCTGACAGCGCAATGCAAATCCTTGACACTTTGGTTGTTGAAAAATTGTCAGAAAAAGAAAAGGCGCATTTCTGCCTGCTGAAGGCGCAAACCATCCTTCAGATGGATTTCAGCAACGCAGAAGCTGATTCACTACTAAATGTTGCAGCGGCTTATTTCTCGCGTCATGATGACGAATATTTCGAGGCCCTCACGTATTTCAACCAAAGCAGGCGAATGGGCGTTACCATGGGATTGGAAACCCAAAACGAGAAGGAATGTACAGAACTGATGCTCAAAGCCTTGCAATGTATCGAAGACTGCCAGCACCTTGACCCGCGCCTATTGCAATGCTCGGAAAAAGAGGCCGACGAACAGTATAAAATCGGTTCGCTGAGAAGCCAAATCCAAATGGGACTAAGTAGCCTTTACGCCAGCACAGGATTTGTGGAAGAGTCTATCCATTACGCGAAACTGGCCGACCAATTCTTCGCCAATCACGACCTGAAACTCAAGCGTATCAGAACCTCTTTCTCGTTGGGAAACAATTACTTGGAACTTGGTGAATACGACACTTGCCTGATGTATTGCGACCGTGGGTTGTGTTTTGCCGAGGCTGTCAATGATGTGGTGGAAGGTGCTTATTATTATGTGGCCACCAACCTCTACTACATGACCCTCATCGATTACGAGCAATATGATTCGGAAGAAGAGCGGCGACAACTGCTTCGCAAGGCGGTAGCGACTAGTCGTAAGGGATTGGAAGTCCTCAGTGACTCCATTGACGCACCTATGGCGGTCAGTTTCAAGGCACAACTCAGCCAAAGCCTCTGCGATGGCTATTATGAACTGCAACAATACGACTCCGCGCTGTATTTCGGCCAACAAGCCATTGGGTTGGAAGAGGATGACTTGGTGGCGGCACAAACCTACAAATATCTGCTGCTTTCCTATTTGGCCACGGCCGACATCGAAAACGCCCGACGTTATGCAGACCTCTATTTCGACAAAACTTGGGAATTTGAATTCATCGGGAAAGACGTGGCCGAAGCGACCGATGTGCACCAAAAACAAATTGAAATCCAACAACTTCAAAGCGAACAACAACTAAAACGAATGCGACTCTACCTACTCATCGCCGCCTTGATGATTGTGCTGATGGCCGTGGTATTCTTCGCCTACCGCCACCAAAAGGAAAACGAAGTGAAAAACCTGCAACTGAGTCAGGAGAAACAGCAATTACAAAAGAACTACGACGACAAAGAACGTCTATCCATCGAGGCCCTGAGACTACGTATGCAGACGATTTACAAAGAACGCAACGATAATCTCTATGACCGTCTCATTACAGAGTTCAATGCGGTGTATCCCAATGCTTTAAGTCACTTTGAAGTCAACCATGCCGAATTGACTGACACTGAACGTGCCATCTGTTTGCTGTCATTTTTCTCATTCCGCGTGAAGGAAATCGCCTACATCCTCGACCTGCGCGAAAACACGGTAAGCAAAGCCCGCATCTCCATCAAGAAAAAAACGGGTAATGATGACCTTGCTGAAATCATCAGGCCGTTTATCGGATAGTTTTAGTAATTTTGTCTGCGCAAAACGATGTCTTGCTTATTCGGATGTCTTACTTGAAACTATGCGAAACCTCCTGAAAACCATACTTTTCGCTTTTATAGCCATTGTCTTCATCGGTTGCCACACCACACCACGCGATGCACGGCAAGTCGCCCGCGATGCCTTGGAAAACGCCCGCATCCAGTTGGATTCGGGTAATAAAATGGATGCCATGCGTTTGTTCAAGGAGGCTGAACATTACGGTCTATTGGCAGACGACACGCTGACTTTGGCTTATGCGCGGTTCAATATTGCGAGATGCTTGGGTGAGTATGCCAATGAAGAGGAGCTCTTTTCGCTATTAAAAGCTGCCGACGAGGGCTTTGGCGACAATTACACCGAGCGCGCCAAGGTGATGACCTTTTGGGGCGATTATTACCAATTCCACAGGCAATTCGACAGCGCGGAGGTCTATTTGAACCGGGCGATGGACTTTGCGGAAAGAAGTGGTTCGGTGGATGCGAAACGCTGTGCCTTGTCTGCTTTTCATGTGAAGTGCTTCAATGCCAAGGAATACAAAAAGTCAGGCGACTACTTGCAGCAGTACTTTCAGACCTACCCTCCTGATCCAAGCGATAGCGTGTTGATGTATTATTACCACAATATGGGGAATGTCTATTTTAAGATGGGTAATATGGATTCGACGACTTATTACTACGGTCGCTTGGAGGAAATTTTAACCAGTTCAGAACCAGATTGTTCAGCACAAAACGAAAGTGCATGGTATTATGGCGCACTTGCTAATTTTGCCGAGATGCGCGGCGATTTTGAGAAGGCTTGCGAGTACATGTATTGGTACGAAAAACACGATGCGCATTACGACATAGAACAGCAGAAAAACAACCTCGCACTCATCAGCCATAAATATGATGCAGAGGTGATGCAAAACGAGTTGAACGAGAAGGTCATTCACAAACAGCGTGTTATCATTTTCATTAGTGGAATAGCAGCTTTGGTTTTGTTGGCCTTCTTAATCTCGCAAATCCGATTGGCGCGCAACCGCAAACGGGAAGCTGAAATCAACGCCGAACTGTTCCACTTCAAGCAACAGAGCCAAGCCTTGGCGCAAAAGGATGCCGAGCATGAGCAAATCCAACAGGACTATGCCGACCGTCTTTCGGAGGCTTTGGACAAGGAGCAACAAACAATGATGCTATTGGACATCTACTTGAACAACAGCAAGAAAGCCAACCATCTCAATGACTTGGAGCATTCCGTTTTCGGCAAAAAAGACCATTGGAAGGCCATGCTCGCTGTGGTGGAGGAGAAATACCCTGGCCTTTGGGAGACCCTCGGACAAAAATACCCCGACTTGGACGAGGACGAGAAGAAATCCTTCATCCTATCGCATTTCAAGGTCTCACGGCAAGAGGAAGCGGATTATCTTGGAACTACCGTGAATATGGTGGATAAAATGCGTGGGCGGGTGAGAAAGAAGATGGAAAGACATGAATAGTTCTTTGTTTTTACACGAATTGCCATGATTGAACACGAATTTTCAAAAATTAGAATTAATGAATAATTCGTGATAAATTAATGATAATTAATGTTTTAAAAAGGAAAAGTTTATTCAATGAGAAATTTATGTTGGACTTTTTCCAGAAAAAGTTTGGAATGAATGAGATTTCAACTTATTCATTTCCAAAATATTACAGTTTTTAGAATCCAAAATTGTTTGGACTGGCCTTTCAGCCGCTTGACAAATGCGATAGTTTTGCGTCATGTCACAAAACGGCGTTCTCGTCCGTCTACATAGACACGAGACTACGGGACATGGGCTTGTCTCGAAGTCCCATAGTCCCGTGTCCCGAAGTCAAAAGATATTGCAGTTTAATTTTGAACACTTACATAAAACAAATCACCATGAATAAAAAACTGTATTACGTTTTGCTGCTGACGCTCGCCATTCCACGCTTGGCGTTCTCGCAGAATCCCGTCAACATTGATGAGTACATGGTCATTGACCAAAGCCGTTTCATCATCACCTACGAAGCAATGATGACCGACGACTCACTGAAACCTACCGAACACAACTACGACCGCCTTGTCCTGATGGTGGGTGACTCCATTTCAAGATGTTACAGCAACACCATGTACCGTTATGATTCCGCCTTTACGATAAGCGAGCGAAAAGGCCATGACGGTTATAAAAACATGAGCCATTTCGTTGGAGACTCTGGTGGCGTTTGGGTTCCCGATGTGTACAAGTATTACGGCTCAAAGCGGATGACCGTCATGCACCGGATAGATGAGGCTCGGGTGCCGATTTACCTTTACGATGAGCCTTTGGACTTGATGGACTGGAAGATGTCGTTTGGGACGAAAGAAATCCTTGGCTATCAGTGCTTCAAGGCCGAATGCGACTTCCGTGGACGGCATTGGACGGCTTGGTTCACGATGCAGATTCCCGTGAAAGACGGCCCGTGGAAATTCGGCGGCTTGCCCGGACTGATTCTCGAAATGGAGGAATCGCGAGGGCATTACGCCTTCCGTTGCATTGGCATTGAAAACCAGCAAAAACCGATGATCTGGTATGATGGCCCTCGTTTTGAAGATTATCAGCGTTGCACCCGTGCTGATGTCATGAAGCAAGAGGAGGATTATCATGCCGATTTTATTGGCTATATTCGGATGGCGAATCCTGGTATCAAGATACATATCGCCAAAATGGACGCTTCTGGCAAATATGCTGGTTCGGAAGAAGCTCCCGAAGGCTATAAGAAGGCGTTGCCTTACAATCCTGTGGAATTGGAGTGAAGAATTGAAAATCATAATATTATGACTAAAAACGCCCATTTCGTTTTGTTGCTGATATTCGCCGTTTCGCGTTTGGCACTTTCGCAGCCGCCCGTCAACCTTGATGAATACAAGGTTCTTGACCAAAGCCGCTTCATCGTCACATACGAAGTGATGATGACCAAAGACTCGCTGAAACCTACAGAGCACAAATTTGACCGTCTTGTTTTGATGGTAGGCGATTCAATTTCAACTTGTTACAGTAACACCATGCACCGATTTGACTCCGCATATACAATAAGGTGTGCGCATAAAGGAAGGGATTCTTATCAAGGTCTCCGTCATTTCGTTGGGGAAAACGGAGATGTCTGGGTACCAGATGTTTACAAGTATTATATTAAGAAGCAGATGACGGTTATGCATCGGATGGAGGTGCCAGGAAACTTTGTTCCAGTTTATCTGTATGAAGAACCATTGGACTTGATGGACTGGAAGGTGTCGTTTGAGACGAAGGAAATCCTTGGTTATCAATGCTTCAAGGCCGAGTGCGACTTCCGTGGACGGCATTGGACGGCTTGGTGTACGATGCAGATTCCCGTGCAGGACGGCCCGTGGAAATTCTGCGGCTTGCCCGGACTGATTCTCGAAATGGAGGAATCGCATGGGCATTATGCTTTCCGTTGCATTGGCATCGAGATGCGAAAAAAGCCGATTGTATGGTGTAATAGTGTTGATTATCAGTCTTGTACGCGCACTGATATCGTCAGGCAAATGGAGGATTATCATGCCGATTGGAATGCCTATGTTCGTAGGGTCTTTCCAGGAATAATTGTGCGTGCCAAGAATGATGGTTCTTTTGAAAAAGTATCTGTGGGTGAAAAGAAAGTGTTGCCTTATAACCCAGCGGAATTGGAATAATTGATATGAAACGGCTTGTTTTTCTGATAATTAGTATTTTCTTCGGCGTTCAAGCCTTCGCCCAAACGACCATTTCCGGCGAGGTACACAACGAGAAGAAACAACCCGTTTATAATGCCTCGGTGATGTTGTTGCGCGTGACGGACAGCCTGCCGATGGCCTATACCTTTACGGATGAGAAAGGTCATTATCAGTTGGTTACGCAAAGCGAAGAAGCCAAACTGCTCATTGCGGTTTATGGCTTCAACCTGAAGCGACAGTTCAAGGAGGTGGAAAACAAGACACAGACTGTCGATTTCACGGTGCAGGAAGAGGCATTGCAACTGAAAGAAGTGAGCGTGAAGTCGGAGAAGATTTGGGGTGGCAACGACACGGTGAATTATGTCGTGGACGCCTTCCGCGACACCACCGACCTCGTCATCGCCGACGTGCTGAAGAAGATGCCAGGCATCGAGGTGAAGGACGACGGCAAGGTGGAATACAAGGGCAAGCCCATCTCGAAGTTCTACATCGAGAACATGGACATGCTGCAAGGCCGCTACAACCTCGCCACCACCAGCATTGCCGCTTCCGATGTGGCCTCGGTGCAGGTGATGGAGAACCATCAGGAGGTGAGGGCGCTGCAAAACATCCAGTTCTCGGACAATGTGGCCCTCAACATCAAGTTGAAGGAAAACGCCAAAGGCACCTTCGCCTTGATGGCCGACCTTGGCGTGGGTTGGGCCGATAGTTTGCAATACGAAGGCAGCCTTACAGGGATGTATTTTGCAAAACGCAATCAGTTTCTAGGCACCTTGAAGGCCAATAATGCCGGCATCAACCTTGTTGACAACGAGAATGTCACGGTCTATCCGATGGCCTCGATGGTCGAGCCGAGCGCTCCGGGCATTTCTGGAGTGCGGCACACGTTGAACCGCTCGCAAGGGATTACCCTCAACAGCCTGCACAAACTGAAAAACGACGCAGATCTCTCGTTTAACCTCCTTGTTGGCAGCGACCGCAACCGCAAATCGAGCAAGTCGCATACGCTTTATCTCCTTCCCGACGACACGCTCAACCTCGTTGAGCGGATGCAGTCGTTGGAAACGGCCAGAATGCTCGAAGGAAGCATCAACTACAATCTCAACAAAGACTTGGACTATCTGACAATCAGCCTCACCGCATCGGGGCACCGCAACTGGGGCGAGGGCTTGGTAGACAATGGCGAACTGATTCGGCAGGAGGAAAACTACCAGTCGCTGTGCGCCAAGGCCAACATCCACTGGATTCGCAAGAGCCGCCGCGACCCAGAAAGTGGCATAGAGTTCAATTCCACAACGAGTTATGGTACTTTGCCCTACGTATTGCAAGTCGCGCCAGGTTGTTTCCCAGAAGTCCTCAACGACGGTGAAGATTACCCTATGACTTTACAAAACATAGTTTTTCAGTCCTTTAAGAGCGAGAATTTCCTTCGATTTCTTACCAGCGTGGTTTGGAAAAGGCTGCGCATTATGCCTTATTTCAATTTTAGTATGGAGGAGCAAGCGCTTAATTCGAGCCTCATAGGGCAAAATGCAGAAGGTTTGACTCTTCAGTTTGCAGAAAACCAGTTCGATAACGAAATCCGTTGGCACAAGTACCAACCTGCCGCAGGCGCCTATTTCACTTACGACCGTCGGCGCGTGAATGTGACGCTAATGGTGCCTGTGCAGTTGCGTTACCTGCAATTGGACGACCGCATCGTCAACGGTTCCGACCCACAAATCAAGGTTTTGTCCCAGCCTTCGCTTTCGTTCCGTTATGATTTCAGCCATAACTGGAAAGTGAGCACCAAGATTGCCACCTACAACAACACCCCGAGTTTGCGGACGCTTTATTCGGGTTACATCTTGCAGAATTACAGAACTTTGTCGCACTACGACTGTCCTCTGGCTGACACATACGGTGCCAACGGATCGCTGACGTTTTCATACAAGAATGTGATGAAATATGCCTTCGGTGACTTCTCGGTGAACTACAACCGCTACCGTAACGAGGTGATGTACGCTCAATCTTTTGAGGGCAACACCATGGTCATCAATGCCGTGGAGCAGCCGAGTTGGGGCGATTACCTGTCCGTTTCTCTGTATGCGGGCAAGGGCTTCAGTTGGAAAAAGTTGAACATCAACGCGAAATGCTCCTACGGATTGGGGCGCTCGCCGCATTTGGTTCAGAATCAGGTGGCCATCTATTACAATCAGGGCTGGAACGCCAACCTGACCGCCAGCATCGCAATAACAGACTACATCTTTTTCAACAACAAAGGCAGTTTTAGCCAGATGACTTCCTCGTTGGAGGGCTTTAATGATGATAGTCAACCGATTGTGAGTCTCATCGACAACGCCAATCTGAGTGTGGTTTTGCCTTTCGGCTTGTCCGTCACGCCCTCGGTGGAGTTCTATCACACCCGTTCCGAAGAGTGTACCGACAATTTCGTGCTCTTGGATTGCAGCCTGGGCTACACTTTCCGCAAAGTGAAGTTTAGCCTTGATGTGAATAACATCCTCAACACCGACAGTTTCATTTATTCCTATTATTCAGGGATTTATGGGTATTATTCGGCTTACCTGATTAGGCCGAGGAGTGTGATGCTTAGGGTGAGGTTAAAGGTGATTTGAATGGATGGAAGGATGATGACCAATGGCATGGAAGTGGAGAGTGGGAAATGGATTAGGGAGTGACTCCCCCTTGCCCCCTCTTAGAGGGGGAAGCGTTATGCGTGCTAACGGGATTACGATGGGGGTTGAAGGAAATTTTGAGTAATTTTGCGGCGTGAAACTGCGTGTTTATATAGGGATTGTTTTGATGGTGCTTGTGATGGGATGTAATACTCCCCCGCCCGTTGGGCACCCCCTCTCAGAGGGGGAAGGGCTGGCGCACGAGGCTTTGGAGGGGATTGATAGTTTGATGTGGAAGCAAGCGGATAGTGCGCTGAAGGTGATGTTGGAGTTTGCGGGGAGTGATGAGGCGGACAGCATGGATGTGTTTGAGGGGCATTTTTGCCAGGTGCTGGTGGCGGAGCTGCTTTATAAGAATGACTATGGGCAGAGCAACCGCGAAGAGGTGCTGAAGGCGGTTCATTATTTTGATTCGATTGTGGGGATGGATGGGTATGGAACGGACACACGCGGTGTGTCCGTACAAGAGCGGGATGCGTTTTTGGCGGCGCGGGCACATTATATTAATGGTGTGGGATTCTATGAACGGGATAGCGTGGTGGCGGCTTGCGGGGAGTATCTGAAGGCGCTGGAGATGGTGGAGACGCATTTCCCGGGGATTGAGACGCGCCATGGCACGTCTCTACAGCCCAACCACCTGCCTAGGTTCATGGCGTTGACATACGGGCGGCTCGGTGAATTGTTTTCCGGCCAATTTATGCAGGAACCTGCCATCGTCTGCTACAAGAACTCTTTAGTTTTCAGCAAAATTGAACCTACATCGGCCAATGGTATTGCCAATTTGATGAGTCTCCTTGGAAATCAATATAGCATTTTGCAACAAATGGACAGTGCCGGATACTATTTCAATGAGGCATTTAAGTATTTAGCCGATACAAACAATTTGGCCTATCGTGATTTGATTTCAGGATTGGCATTGTATAATTACTATTCGGGCAAAGGTGTAGAGCCAGCGGTATGCGACTTAAAACGAATGGCCACACAAACTACAGATGAAGATGAAAGGCTGACACGATTCTTTACCATCGGTTCCATTTATTTTGAAAACAGCCAATATGACTCGGCAATGGTTTATTTGACACGAGTGTTTGAAAATACGGATGATGTGTTGTTGAAATGGGATTTCGCTGGAAAATTGCGCAACATTTACCAAGGCCGTGGCGATACACTGAAAGCCGCTCGATATGCCATGTTTCAAGCGGAAAATGCTGTTTCGGAAGCAGAAAGCAACGCGCAGGTTTCTAAACTCAACGAATTGTTTCAGCAGCATTTGCAGTGGGAGCAAGAGCGAGCCGAGGCCGAAAGGCAGGAGGCGGCGCGGCTGCGGAGGAACAGGATGATCGTCGTGGTGAGCGTTCTGGTTGCGGTGGCGGCGCTGTTGGCTTGGCTGCTGCATAGGCGCAAGATGAAGCAGCAGCGCGACGAGGCAAGCCAACAGATGGAAGCTGTGCAGGAGGCTCGACGGATGGAGAGCCAGAGAATGGAGGCCGAACGAGAGGCGCATCGATTGGAGAAAGCCTCGATGTCGGGAAGGCTGAAGAAGAGCAACCAGGAGCTGCGCGAGCTGAAGGACCAGATGCGGCAACAAGCGGGCAACGGCGCCCCGAAACAGGAGGCGCAAGCGGTGTCGTTCACCGATGAGCCTATCTGTCGCCTCATTATGGAGCGGGTGAACGAAGGACAATTCAAGGCGCAGATGGACTGCAGGCTATACCAGGACTATGCCTTGGGCAAGGAGCAGGTGATGGCGTTGCGCGAGGCTGCCGACCGCCACTTCAACCAGTTCACCGTCCGTTTGGCCAAGGCCTATCCCAACCTCACCAAGGGCGACCTTGACTATTGCTGCCTGTATCTGCTGGGACTTTCGGATGCTGATGTTGCGGCTTTGATGCAGCGCGCCTACGCCACCGTGAGCGAGCGCAGCCGAAAAATTAAAACTGTTTTCGGTACGGAAGAACCTCTTTCTGTTACTCTCATGAGCTTTGCAAGTGGTTCTGCATCTATCTGATTATCGGTACGATAGTTGAAAATCCATACAAATCCATACATTGTTTTTCTTGACAGGTGTGGGGATGTTGGTGTAGTTTTGCCGAAAATTTCAAATCCTAATTGTTATGAAAACGACAAAAAAATTCATGATGGTCTGCTGCCTGATGATTTTGGCGGCGACGAGTTACGGACAAATTGAGCCTTGGATATACTATAGTCCTTGGACCGGTTATGACTTCAGCACCGAGTGCGAAACAGGGCAAACCTTGTATTATAGAATCATAGATTCTGTCAATTACGAGGTGGCATTGACACATCCCGCACCTTACAGTTATGTGACACTGGATTTTTGGGAGGGGTTTGACAAACCTACGGGTGACATCGTTTTTCCGTCAGAAGTGACCCACGAGGGACAGACTTACACCGTTACCGTCATTGACGACGGAGCGTTTAGGCAATGTAGCGGAATGACAGGCAGCTTGATCATACCTAATACGGTGACCTTCATTGGATACTATGCTTTCGATTGTTGCTATCGATTCACGGGTGCTTTGGAAATTCCCGATGGCGTAACCATCATTGGCAGAATGGCTTTCAATTCCATGAATGAGATTACAAGTGTCAGCATCCCCAATTCAGTGGTTGCCATAGGAGAAAAGGCTTTTGCCAGTTTTTGGAAAATCACTGCTTTTAGTATTCCCGAGTCGGTCACCTATTTAGAACCTGGTTTCATTTGGGCCTGCTCGAAACTCGTGACCTTGGAAGTCGATGAGAACAATCCGGTCTATTATTCCGAAAGCAACGCCGTTATCGAGCGCGAGACGAAGAAACTGGTGCAGGCCACAAAGACCACCGTCATCCCCGAAGACATTACCGTTATTGGAGCGATGGCGTTTGAGGCCGTCGAGAACAAAGGGAACCTTGTCATTCCTCAATCCGTTATCTCCATTGAAGACGAGGCCTTCAAATATGCGCACTTCACTGGCAACTTGAACCTTCCCGAGAACTTGCAGTATATTGGGAAATACGCATTTTATTTCAGCTATTGTACGGGGGCGTTGTATATTCCCGACGGTGTTTCCTTTATTGGCGAATATACATTTACCAATTCAGGGGTTTCGGAAATCCATCTTCCCAAATCGCTGAAAACCATTGAGTGGAATACTTTTTACAATTGCACCCGCTTGGAAATGGTGGAAATCCAGTCGGAGGTCGACAGCATCGGATCGGGAGTTTTCCAACACTGCGATCGGCTGAATTGCCTGAAAGTCCATTGCGAGGTTCCGCCAGAGTGTTGGTATAGCGCTTTTAGTGGGGTTTCGCGTGATATACCCGTCCACATCCCCGTCGGGACGCTTGCCGACTATCAAAGCGCACCTTATTGGAACGAGTTCACCAATTTCATCGAGGACGGTTTGATGTCAGTGGACGAAAACGAAGCAAGCCATATCCAAATCTCTGTCTATCCCAACCCTGCCAAGGAAAAAGTGACGATTGATGGTATTGAAGTTGCCGAAGTGAAGGTTTATAATGCCTTAGGGCGGGTGGTGAAGACGGTGCGGAACTCAAATGAAATTAATGTGGCTGGTTTGGCGGAAGGAGTTTATTTGGTGAGGATTACCGATGCAAAAGGAGTTTCGCAGACGGAACGCATTATGGTAAAAAGATAAGCCATAGAATATGTAACTTTAAAATCAATAAGTTATGAAAACAATTAATTTCAATAAGCGGGTTTTGGCCACAATGGCCATCGCTTTGCTTTGCTGCTTTACGGCAAAGGCACAGGACTCGAAAGAATGGTCAATTATTCCTTATACAAAAATAGGATATGTATTGGATGGTTCGGTAAGACTATTAGATGAGGTCTATCACGCGAATGCAGGAGTGGACGCCAAAGTCAGTTTCAACGAGCATTGGTCGTTGCTGGCTGGTGTTGAGTATAATTACCGATGGGGCTTTTCCGAAGGCGATTATATTATTCCAGACGACCACAGGGAAGGACTACGGCATTTCATCCGCATTCCTGTTCGCGCCGAGTTCACGCACAAATGGTTTTATGTCAATGCAGGACTTTTTGTGGAACGCGCGACGAACACACGCTATGATGCCAACGAGACCATCAACTTTGGTATAGGCCCAGAAGTGGAATTGGGCGGTCGCATACGACTATCCGAAAATGATCGTCTCCGTATAGGCATGCAAAGTCAATTATGTGCCAACCATGTAACCGAAAAAGGCCAATCCTCTTTTTATGGAGGTTTCTTCGGTACCTTTCTTACAATGGGTTATGAGCATCGGTTCTAAACATACTTCATAGTTACTCCTAAGCCATCGAAAGCGCTTGCACTAAAAATCACACTATCATCTTTTCAGGTGGCGTTGAGGGAATAAAAAACATGACAAAATAAACGGGAAGGTAAGTCACTTTCCCGTTTTGTGTGACTTCTCGTTCGTTTGATAACACAAAGCCCTGCTTGATGTGATAGTCCGGTGTAGAGACAAAAGCATCCAACGAGGCATGTATGTTGTAATCCTTCCCCGACTTCACCTCGACAGGAACCACCGAAAGCAGGTCGTAATCATTTACAAGAAACTCAACCTCGCCTTTCTTCTTACTGTCATAATAGAACAGCGGGAAGCCGTGTGCAACAAGTTCGCTGCACACCACCGATTCATATACCGAACCCAAGTTAACGCTTTTTTCATCATTCATGATGGCGGAAATACTATACTGATAAAGAAGCCGCGTCAACAGCCCCACATCGTTCAGATACAGTTTCAGCAGGTTCTTGCTCTCCGATTCCACAAGCGGGAACCTTGGGTTGGAGACGGCCTTCACTTCGTTGCAGATACCGCTTTTCACAAGATACTCAAACTCAGCTTGATACTGCCATGCTCTTGCCTGTTTCTTGTTCTCTATCTGGTTGAAATGAACCCGTTTCTTTTTGTTCTCAAGATAGGAGGGCACCAACTCATATATGCGCTCAATGACCAATTTCCGTTCTTTGTCGTACTGGCTCGCATCGCCCTTGTAAAGTTCATAGACATCCTTTTGTGCCGATCTCACTTCGACAATATTATGTGTCTCTATGAACTTGTTCACGGCATCAGGCAACCCCCCGACCAATAGATATTTTTTGAACAAGTCCATCATTCGATTATGCAACGGTTCGTCCAATGAGACTCTTTGCATATAACTCTGTCGTGCATGATTGATAAACTCCTCTCCTACATTGTTAGCCCATAGAAACTCCTCAAAATCAAGCTGAAACATTTTCACCACCTTGATTCTCCCACCAGGCTTTGAAAGCGTCTCGTTTAACGCAATCCCCAACTGCGAACCGCTGACAATATAAGTAAACCTATCATCTTGACGCAGGAATTTCAAAAGAGTGAGCATGTCGGGATAGGCCTGTATCTCATCCAAAAACACCAATGTGTTTGATTTCTCACCCAATCGGTTGCCGGCAATGGTGCTGAGCCGGAGGTAAAAGTCTTCTTTATTACGGGTACCTTCAAAAAGCCGGTCGCCTTTCTTATCCTCATACAAATCAATCTCGATGTAATTCTTGAAACGCTTTTTCCCTTCATGTCTAATGATATAGGACTTTCCTATCTGTCGTGCTCCATCGAGAATCAGTATCTTTTCAGACCCATTATCAAGATATTCAGCGATTTCTGTTTGAACTTTTCTTCTTAACATACACTTTTCCTATAATTTTTCATCTGCAAAAATACACTTTTCCGTATAAATAGCAATAAAAAAAATACATTTTTCCGATAAAATTATAGGTCAAAATATACACTTTTCCGAAGTTTGCTGTATTTTTTCCAAAAAATGTAAGATTCCGTCCATTTCCACGATATAATAGCAAACGACCGAAGGTAATGACGACCGAAGAGTTCAAACGAGACATCATGCGACTGCAACCCCGATTGCAGCGGACCGCCGAGAGCATCGTCGGCGACGCCGACAGCGCAGCGGATGCCGTTCAAGAAGCCGTCATCACACTTTGGGAACAACGCGCGACGATAAAAAGCCAGGACATAGAAAAACTCAGCCTGACCATCGTGAAACGGCGTAGCATCGACTTGCTTAGGAAACAACGACCCACCATACCTATCGACACGGAAAGCCTGATGCTTGCCGAGCCACCGCAGGACGATAACGAGGAACGCTACCGACTGGCCCGAAAACTCGTCGAACAACTGCCCCAACGCCAACGCGATACCATTCTGATGAAATACGAGGACGGTCTCAGCGTAGAGGAAATCGAGAAGGCGACGGGCATGAGCAGCACCCATGTGTATGCAACGCTGTCGCGCGCCTACAAGTCGTTGCGTGAAGCCATAAAACAATATAAGGAGAAACAAGGATGAATACTGAAAACGAAATGAACGAGGAAGTCCGCCAGCTGCTCGACAGCCTGGAAGAACACGGGAAGAACGCTCGCCGACAGCAAGATCTCAGCGACCTGATTGACCGTCTTGCCGATGAGGAAAAGACGGTTGCAATGCCGCGCAAGCATAGAACACTCACCCCGCTTTGGTGGGCCATGGGCGCGGCAGCCGCTTGCCTACTGCTTTGGCTGCTCGTCAAACCGAACGCGAAACAGCAACCCGAGATGGAACAGGAAATCCTTGTCGAGGAAACGAAAAACCTTGATTCCGTCAAGACCGAGGTGAACGATGCCGTCTTTGAACAACCTGTTGCTAACGAAGCTTTTTTGGCAGAAGAGACACCCATCGTCCCACAAAACGCCCCGATGAAAAAAGAGAAACCGAAGACTCAAATCATCGAAGAAGTGGTTGAACAGCCCATGCTTGCCGAGGTCAAGCCAACGAAAACCAAAGACACCACGAATATTGGATCCAATACCATACCCACTGAAAACGAAACGCCTTCAGCCGTTCAAAAGCCACAACGGAGAGTCATCCGGAGCCTCAACCTGGTGTGCTACGAATGTCAGAAGGACCCCGAATTCTTCACCAAACCTGTCATGGAAGACAGGACCTTATTCGGTCAGCCGCAAGACCCGAACATGAAAAACGGATCGCTGGCCTTGGAAATCAAATTTAATTAAAACTTGGAAACCATGAAACGCATTATTTTATCAATTGCCATTCTTTTGGCTGCACAGATAGGCTTTGCCCAAGAAGAAGTCGCCATCGAGCAAAACATCAACCAGCGCATCAACAAGCTGGAAATCAGTTCCGGATGGGATGTCCATCTCATTCACCACGAGGCCGACAGCGGCTACCGCGTGGCCATCATCACCGAAGATGATTTGGCGGCACGGGCCTACAACGTTCAGCTCTGCAATGTCAAAGACCAAACTTTGACCATCCTTGAGAACACCCAGCTGCCCCTAGGCACCGTGGTGGAGATTGAAGGCCCCATGAACTTCGGGCAAATCAGCCTTTTGGACAGAGCGATGGCTGAAGCGGATTTTGTCGTTGCATCCGTGGCGTCAGTACCGAAGGACTTGAGCAACCTCAACCTATCCAAAAATTCAAACTTTCATGTCCGGCACTATCACATCCCCAACCCAGAAAACTCGCCTGGAATGGAGATTTGGGACCATGCCCAACTGACTATCGATACCATTTCGGGCGAAGGCAATGTCATGATGAATGTTTATGAAGGAGATTTTCAATACGGCACCAATATCCTGCGAGGCAAAATTAAACTGTGTGAACATGAAAACACTTCTGATTGGCCATATATGCAAAGGGAGTGGAGGATAATCAAGACCAAGGAAGTGGATGGCGAACTGGTCACGACCGACCGTAGAAAGGTATGGAATGACGCGCTTGTTCTTGACATTGGACTCGGCATACAACAAGGCAACACACCAACAAATCCCAACAGCCCCTTCTTGCAATACAACACAGTGTCGGTCAACATCGGTTTTACCACCTATTTCAAACTCAGCAACCGTTGGGGCTTGCGCACAGGGCTTCAATGGAACGAGAATTGGAAGTCGCTATGCCACCAAGTAAAATATGAAAACAACGAATTGATAGTGGTTGACGGGCAAGGGGATTATCAACGCAACCGACTGTATAACCTTTACATGGGCATCCCTGTTTCACTTAGTTATTACCTCGGTAAAAAGCAGACCGAAAGCTTCTCTCTGGACTTGTATTGCGGTCGCCTATTAGGAGAAGCGCTCGTCACCAGCAAAGACCCAACCAAGCCCTTTGGTATCGGCGTTCTCTTTCCTGGGACAATAGACCATCTTGACAACATCTTCAACCCTTGGAAATTGGAGGTGGGTCTCAGTTTCAACACCCGTCATCTTGGCATCATCCATGGTTTGAGGGTCTTCACCAACCTTCTGCCCGAGTACAAGCCAGGGGTCACGACGGACAAGTTCCGAAGTGTTGGCGTCGAGATTAAACTATAACCTACAGCCTGCCGGATGAATTATTTCTCACGCAGAAATCGCAGAATACGCTGAACCTGCCAGAGGCAAACTTCGCGTCGCTTCGCGTTTCATATAGTTCTGCGGATTCTGCGTGCCAAATAAAGAGGCATCATTAAAGCCATCGAAAGCGATTTCGGTGGCTTTTTTTGTGAAGTGCTGCAAAAATTTCTATTTTTGCCTGCATAAAACTTTACCATCATGAAAAAACTCCTTCTCTCTGCGCTCCTTATGCTTTGCGTGAGCGCCTTCGCCCAAAAGCAATACACATTGCAATCGCCCGACAAAGATATCACCGTCACCATTGAGATAGGCGAACCACTCACCTATTCCGTCACACACGGCAATACTTGTGTGTTAGCCCCCTCGCCAATCGGCATGCAACTCGGCGATGGCACCATGTTTGGCCATAACCCCGTTCCCGTTGTAAAAAGCGCCAAGACGCGCTCAGTCAACCAGACCTTAGCCTCCCCACTTTACAAAAGAACCGAAATTCCCGAAGTCTACGAGGAACTGACGCTGACCTTCAAAGGCAACTACAAGGTCATCTTCCGCGCCTACGATGCTGGTGTGGCCTACCGTTTTGAGACCGAATTCCGTAAGCCCATCATCATTGAAAATGAAATTGCAGATTTCAATTTTGACAAGGATTATCAAGGCTTTATCCCTTATGTTTTAAGGCGTGCCGGACAAGAAGGTCCACTCATCAACCAGCAGTTCTACAACTCGTTTGAGAACACCTACTCCCACATCAACCTTAGCCAAATGGACCCCGAAAAACTCGCTTTTTTGCCTTTGTTGGTCGAACTCAAGGACGGGAAAAAAGTCGTCATTACTGAAGCCGACTTGGAGGACTTCCCCGGCTTGTATCTGCGCAATGCCAATGGCAAAAACGGACTCTCTGCCGTCCACGCACCCTATCCCAAGACCCGCGAACAAGGCGGCCACAACAACCTGCAATGGATTGTGAAGGAACGCGAGAACTACATCGCCAAAGTGGAGGGTAAACGCGCTTTCCCTTGGCGTATCATCGCCATCTCGGAAAACGACAAAGAACTGGCCGACAACGACTTGGTCTATCTCTTGGCCTCACCCAACCGCATTGGCGATGTCTCGTGGATCCAGCCTGGCAAGGTGGCTTGGGACTGGTGGAACGCATGGAATATCTATGGCGTCGACTTCAAGGCAGGCATCAACAACGACACCTATAAGTACTACATCGACTTCGCCTCGCAATACGGCATCGAATATGTCATTTTGGACGAAGGTTGGGCCGTCAACAAAAAGGCAGACCTTTTCAAAGTGGTGCCCGAAATCGACATCAAGGAACTGGTGGACTATGGCGCCGAACGAAATGTGGGCATCGTGCTTTGGGTAGGCTATGCCGCCATCGACAAGGACATGGAGCGCGTCTGCCAACACTATGCCGACATGGGCGTGAAAGGCTTCAAGGTCGACTTCATGGACGGCGACGACCAGATGATCGTCGACTTCTACTACCGCATGGCCGAGACCGCCGCCCGTCACCACCTCTTCATCGACTTCCATGGCGCGTACAAGCCCACGGGCCTCAACCGCACCTATCCCAATGTGCTCAACCACGAGGGCGTGTATGGCCTCGAACAAGCCAAGTGGGACAACGAGAGCGACCTTGTCACCAACGAAGTCACCATCCCCTTCATCCGCATGCTGGCCGGTCCTCTCGACTACACCCAAGGCGCGATGAAAAACGCCAACAAGAACAACTTCGCCGCCATTTACACCGAGCCGATGAGTCAAGGCACGCGCTGCCGTCAGCTTGCAGAATATGTGATCTTTGAGTCACCTTTCAACATGCTCTGCGACAGCCCGAGCAACTACATGAAGGAAGACGAATGCACCCAATTCATCGCTTCCGTTCCCACCACTTGGGATGAGACGATGGTGCTCGACGGTAAGGTGGGCGAATACCTCGTCATCGCCCGCCGCAAGGACTTCCACTGGTATGTGGGTGCCATCACCAACTGGGAGGAACGCGACATCGAAATCGACCTCGGCGTGCTGCCCAACTTCGGCGCCAAGTCGGGACACATCTTCCGCGACGGTCCCAACGCCAACCGCGTGGCCAAAGACTATGTTTCAGAGCAAGCCCAAGTGTGGGGCAACAAGGTGAAAGTGCATCTCGCCAAAGGCGGCGGGGCCGTGATGGTATTCTAAAAATCACTCGTGATTTTGTCTCAAATTCCAATCGTACTTCCGTATTTCTCTTCATTCTCAAATTCTTGATATCAAACATGAAAACCTATCGTTTCCTGGCTTTCGATTGCGGTGCCACCAGTGGACGCGCCATATTAGGTACTTTCGCCGATGGTAGTTTCCGCATAGAAGAGGTCTACCGCTTCCCCAACCAGACTCTTGAAATCGGCGGGAAGTACTATTGGAATGTCTATAGCATCTACGAACATTTCATCAAGTGCCTGACGGAGTTGGGAAAACGGCATATCCCATTGGATTCCATCGGCATCGACACTTGGGGTGTCGATTTTGGCTGCATCGGCCATGATGGCACTTTGTTAGGTTTGCCACGCGCCTACCGCGACCCTTACACTGATGGCATTCCCGAAAAGTTCTTCAAAAAGATACCGCATGAAAAGCTTTATGCGTTGACGGGCATCCAAATCATGAACTTCAATAGCATTTTCCAGATGTTTGCCCAAGCCGAAGAAGGCAGTGTAGCATACCGTCATGCTAAGAAGATTCTCTTCATGCCCGACCTCCTCGCCTACTTCCTGACACGAGGCAAAGTTTGTGAATATACCATCGCCTCCACCTCGGGACTGATAGACCCTAAGACACAACAGTTTGAGCCTTCGCTGATGACCGCTGTAGGCCTCACAGAAGACCAAATACCCGACAGGGTGCAACCAGGAGAAGTCGTCGGCAAGTTGCGTTTCAACATCGCCAAAGAGACAGGTTTGGGCGAAGTGCCTGTGGTCACTGTGGCAGGCCATGACACCGCCTCTGCTGTTGTTGCTATACCTGCTGAAAACGAACATTTCGCCTATCTCAGCAGCGGCACATGGAGCCTCATGGGCATTGAGACTAAGGAGCCTATCATCACTGAACAGTCGGCACGACTCAATTTTACCAACGAAGGCGGCATCGAAGGCACCACACGCTTCTTGAAGAACATCACGGGGATGTGGCTTGTGGAGCAATGCCGCAAGAAATGGATGGCGCAAGGAAAAGGCTATAGCTATGCCGAGATGGCTGCCATGGCACAGTCGGCTAAAGACTATAAAGGCCGCATCAACCCTGACGACCCATGTTTTGCCAACCCTGACGACATGGAAACTGAAATCAAGGCTGCTTTGGCTGACAAAGGCTACGCCACTCCCACCAACGATGCCGAGATGCTCAGCTGCATCTACCACAGCCTCGCCGAGCGTTACAAAGCGGTGCTAGACATGTTGCAGGAAGTTGCGCCGTTTAAAATCGAAAAGTTACATGTCATCGGTGGTGGCTCGGCCAACGACCTGCTCAACCAATGGACCGCTAATGCAGTAGGCATACCTGTGGTAGCTGGTCCCACTGAAGCCACCGCCATAGGCAACTTAATGGTGCAGGCTAAGGCAGCTGAGCTGGTTAATGATAGATGGGAGATGCGCAAAATGATTGCAGAGACCATCCAAGTCAAGACATATTATCCTGACACATAATACCATAACTATGTTCTCATGAAACGCTTGCTACAAATCATATTGCTCTTTTTCATCGGGTTGGTCCTCTGCCAATGTGGGACAAAACACGACACATTCACCACGGAGCAACTGTATCAAGGGTTTCAGCAACCCACTTCGGAATATCATCCTTTTGTGCGCTGGTGGTGGAACGGCGACAAAGTGGAAACCAACGAGTTAGTTCGAGAGATGCGTCTCTTGAAAGAGGCTGGCATAGGCGGCGTGGAAATCAACCCCATCGCCTTCCCTACCTATTGTGACAGCCTTGGAAAGCCTTCACTGCAATGGCTCAGTCCAGAGTGGATCAACATGCTAAAGGTTTGTTTAGATGAAGCCGACTCCTTGAATATGAACTGCGACTTACTCGTGGGTTCAGGTTGGCCTTTCGGTGCCGAGTTTCTGGAAGAAGACGAGCGGGCACAAATCGTGGTCAACTATGCGGAACCTGTGACTGGTCCAACCACTTTGACCATCATCCGCGACAGCATCTGCGAAAAAGCTATGCCCAAGGTGAGCTCGCCTTACAAGGGTAACACCAAGGAACTGATGATGTTGCGGTTATATCCCAACCCAGTCTCCAGCACAAACGACTATGTTGATGTCATTCAAGCCGATTCCCTTATCACCATCGTTGTCCCAGAAGGGGAATACACGTTGGCAGCTTTAGTGAAAATCATCGGATTCCTTGAAGTCATCAACGGGGCACCTGGAGCGGCAGGTCCCGTACTCGACCACTTCAACACCGAGGCAGTTAACCGTTACCTTTACAACATGTCGGACAAAATCGAGACGCAGATTGGACCGCTGAAAGGCAACATCCGCGCATTATTCACTGACAGCATGGAGCTTGAAGGTGCCAACTGGACCTCTGACATGGATGAGGAATTCAAAAAGCGTTACGGTTATGACATCACTGAATGGCTGCCTTTTATCCTCTTCAAAATCGGTTCAATGGGCAGCGCAATCAACTATGACCTTGTAATACCTGTCACAGAAGCCTTCCAACAAGAAATCCAACGCGCGCGCTACGACTTCGAAGACTTCAAAGCGCAACTGATGCAGGAACGCTTCACCGCTACCTACCTTGAATGGTGCCACCAACTAGGAGTGAAAGCCCGTGCACAAGCTTACGGTCGCGGCTTCTATCCCTTGGAGAATGCCATGGGCTACGACATCCCTGAGGGCGAGTCGTGGACCACCAACTGGCTGAAACACAAACCTGGCGAAGAAATGTCGGAAACCGACTACCGCCGTGGGCGTGCCTATACTATGGTCAACAAGTTCGTGTCATCAGCCGCCCATCTCGCCGGCAATCGTACGATCAGCTGCGAGGAAATGACCAACACCTACACCGTCTTCAATATGAGCCTCGAGCAACTGAAAATCGGCGGTGACCAATCGGCCATGTCGGGCGTGACCCACAGTGTATTCCATGGCTTCAACTATTCACCTAATCTTGAAGCCAACTTCCCAGGCTGGGTACGCTATGGTGCCTACTACAGCGAAAACAACAACTGGTGGCCATTTTTCAAATACTACAATGATTACAAGGCCAGACTTTCCTATGCATTGCAGCATGGCACCTACCACGCCGACATCGCTATCCTCAACCCCGAGAACGACATGTGGAGTACCATCGGGATGCAGAACGAACCCTTCCCCAACACCACTCGTGCGCCTTACAAGACCTTGATTTGGGAGGCCATCAACAAATGCGGTGGCGGTGTAGACTATGTGAGCGAGAACATCATCAACCAATCGAACATTAAACGAGGCAACCTTTGCTTCAACAAGCGGAAATACAACACTTTGATGTTGATTGATGTGGAAAGCCTTCATCCCGAAACTGCTCATCGATTGCTGGAGTTTGTGGAATCAGGCGGCAAGATTGTCTGTATCGACACCATACCCTACCAATCATTGGGCAGACCAAATAACCATCAAAAGTATGATTCCCTTGTGAAAGCCACTATGGACAAAGTGATGCAGCACAAGGAACAATTTGTCTTCGTAGAGCCTCCGAAAGAGGGCTTCATTCCTTGGTACGACAGCCTTCTTCACGTCCAAAAATTGCCTCATTACCTTGAAATCGAGAATCCCGACCCATTTGTTATGCAAAACCGCTATACCACTGACGACGGTAGCGAATTGATTCTGATGTGCAATAGCCATCGCTACCATGCTCACCAAACCAAAATCACTTTCAGCAAAACCTTGACACACAAGCGTCAAGCCCAAGTTTGGGATTTGCAAACCGGCAAACGCTATGCCTTGCCCCTTGAAAAGGATGGCAGCTATACCGTTGACTTGGGTCCTGTGGAGTCGGTGCTTGTCGTGTTCGAAAAATCTAAACCCATCGACCTCCCAGTCTGGCAACCACTCCACACCTTTATCGAAACTTTACCCGCCTCCGACATCTCAGACAACTGGGATGTGACCTTGTGCCATAGCCTCTTATATGATACTACCAATGCACATTTCGACACCCTGTTCGACCTGAAGGATAGCAAAAAGTTCCAACATTTCTGCGGAACCATTATCTATCACAAAACCATCAACTGTGATAGAGACGGTGTGCACACCGTCTATACAATCTTGGATCTAGGTCTCGTGGAAGGCATTTCCGAAATGATCGTTAACGGACAATCAGCTGGCGTCCAATATTTTGGAAGAAGAATCTACGACATTGGTGAATACCTCAAAGACGGAGAAAACGACCTTGAAGTCCGCGTGACCACCACCATGGGCAACTACCTCAAGACCCTCAGCCGAGAGGAGAACCCAACAACATGGATATATGTCAACCACCCACGACGCGACCAGCCCCTGCAACCCCAAGGGTTACTTGGGCCAGTTAGATTATATCACAACCCAACCCCGTAGGGGCGCCGGATATTAAGCAGGCGGTTTTAACCCCTGCCATTAGCAAAACAACATAGTAAGACACAATATGAAAAAACACCTCCTAACCCTCTGCCTCACCCTGCTCATGGCACTCCAAGCCACAGCGCAAGACCCCAAACCTACCTATAACGCCTCGAAGTTCGGCATCCGAAGCGACGGCGTGACAATGAATACTCGTAGCATCCAATTCGCCATCGACTGGATCGCTGAGCAAGGCGGCGGCACCCTGCGTTTCTGGGTGGGACGCTACCTGACTGGTAGCATCCATCTCAAGTCCAATGTCACCATCGAACTGATGGAAGGTGCCGTGCTCGTGGGCAGCACCAACCCCTTCGACTACGACCGACTCAACGCCACTAACGACCATGGCCTCATCCTGGCCGAAGGCGTCGAGAACATTCGCCTCATTGGTGTCTATAACAGCGGTGGCGTCATTGAGGGGCAAGGACGCGAGTTGGGTAACAACTGCACCGACCTAGTACACAAAGGACTCATGAAAGACAAGCTGAGCAACGACCGCGTTGGTGAAGGCTTCCGTCCCCGACTGCTGATTTTCAGGGAGTGCAAAAATGTGGAAGTCGACAATGTCACCTTTCGTAATGCTGCCAACTGGGTCACCATGTACGACCAATGCGAGAATGTCAAAGTCAACAACATACGCATCCAAAGCACCGCCTTCTGGAATAATGACGGAATCGACATCGTGGACTGCGATGGCTTCGTGCTGACCAATAGTTATGTCGACGCCAGCGATGATGCCATCTGTCTCAAATCACATAGTGCCAAGAAGTTGTGTCAGAACATTGAAGTGCGCAATTGCACCGTCCGAAGTAGTGCCAGCGGCATCAAGTTTGGTACCATGGGTGCAGGAGGATTTAAGAACGTGCGCATCATCAACAACACTGTCTATGACACCTACCGCAGCGCTATCACCATCCAAAGCGTCGACGGCGGCATTTGCGAAAACATCCTAGTCGACTCGCTCTATGCAACCAATGTTGGCAATGCCATCTACCTAAACATCGGTGCGCGCCGCGACAAGCAAAGCTTCATGGACGGCATCACCATACGCAACCTCTACTGCGAAGTGGCCGCCTCCAAACCCGATGCAGGCTACGAATATGAAGGTCCCATCGAAGACCTGCCGCGCAATATCTCGCCTTGTGGCATCATCGGACTGAAAGACAGCAAGATCAAAAATGTCATCTTGGAAAACATTGAAATTGTATTCCCTGGTGGTGGCGATCCACATTATGCTCATGTCGGTCTTGATGAATTGGACAAAGTACCCGAGATGCCTAAAGCCTATCCCGAGTTCTCGCAGCACATGGAGCTGCCCGCCTGGGGCTTCTTTATCCGACATGTCGACGGTCTGACCATGAACAACATCAAGTTGACCGCACTGAAGAAAGACTACCGCACTGCCATCGTGATGGATGATGTTAACAACCATAATATCAGCAATCTAACAGTGATAGAACCCGATAGTGACACAAAAAAAGCCGTTTTTGAACGGAAATAACGAGAAAAACACTATAAATCACTATCTTTGCGCCAAACCCAGCCCCGTAGGGGCGCAGGACATTAAGCAGGCGGTGAGCACAGCATAACCCCTGCTCTTCAACCCAGCCCCGTAGGGGCGACACATCAGTAAGCAGGCGACGTGAGTCCCTGCTCTTAACAACACCGCCTATGAACACACAAAACATCCTCAACGCCTACACCCTCGCCAAGGAACGCTACGCCGCCCTCGGCATCGACACCGACCAAGCCATCGCCACCCTCGAGAAGACCCCCATCTCGCTGCACTGCTGGCAAACTGATGACGTGATGGGCTTCGAGAGCAACGCCAGCCTCTCAGGCGGCATCCAGACTACTGGCAACTACCCAGGTCGCGCTCGCACTATCGATGAAGTGCGTGCTGACCTCGAGTTCGTCAACTCGCTGCTCGCAGGAACGCAACGCGTCAACCTGCATGAAATCTACGGCGACTTCGGAGGCAAGTTCGTCGACCGCGATCAAGTGAGCGTGGAGCACTTCCAGAGCTGGATCGACTGGGGCAAGTCGGTGGGCATGAAGCTCGACTTCAACAGCACCTCCTTCGGTCACCCAAAAAGCGGCGACCTCAGCCTCGCCAATCCAGACCCCGCCATCCGCGCCTTCTGGATCGAGCATACCAAACGCTGTCGCCGCATCGCCGATGCCATGGGTAAGGCACAAGGCGACCCATGTATCATGAACATCTGGGTACACGACGGACTGAAAGACCTCACCGTGGAACGCAAACGCTACCGTGAGCTGCTGGCTGCCTCGTTGGATGAAATCTTGGCCGAAGACCTGCCCGACATGAAATCCTGCGTTGAGGCCAAACTCTTCGGCATCGGATTGGAGAGTTTCACCGTCGGCTCGCACGACTTTTACGCAGGCTACTGTGCTACGCGTAAGGTCATCTACACCCTCGACACGGGCCATTACGAACCTACCGAGAACGTCTCCGACATGATTCCCTCACTGCTTCTCTATGTACCCGAACTGATGCTGCACGTCAGCCGTCCCATCCGCTGGGACTCCGACCATGTGACCCTCATGAACGACCAAACCCTCGACCTCTTTAAGGAAATCGTCCGCGCCGAAGCCCTCCACCGCGCTCATATCGGCCTCGACTACTTCGACGCGTCTATTAATAGAATAGGTGCCTACCTTATCGGTACCCGCGCCACACAGAAATGCCTGCTGCAAGCCCTGTTGGAGCCGCTTGATTTGCTGCGCCAATATGAGGACAAAGGACAGGGCTTTGAGAAATTAGCCTTGCTTGAAGAGATGAAATCCCTGCCTTTTGGTGCCGTCTATGACTACTTCAATTTGAAGAATGATGTGCCTGTCGGTGAGGAGTTTATCGCCAAAATACAGCAATATGAAAAAGAAGTGACAATGAAAAGATGTTGAATTGTTGATTGTTTAATTGTTGAAGCGTTTGACCCGCCTCAAACAACAATTAAACAAATCGAAGATTCAACGTAGTTAATTCAACACCAAACAATTAATCAATGAATAAAGGAAGCCTAAAAAGCACCATCGCCGTCTCGCTGACCAACTACTTGGATGCCGGAGCCATCGTCGCCGGAGCCAGTGGCCTGACGTTGTGGCAGAAATACCTGGGGCTCACTGAAGTGCATCTCGGCTGGCTCAACTTCATCAGCGCCAATTGCTTAGGTGCCGCTCTCGGTGCCATCATCGGCGGTTTCTTGGCCGACAAATACGGGCGCAAGTTCATCTACACCTACAACCTGCTTGTGTATATGGTGGGCGTGCTGCTCATCATGCTCTCCGTCAGCTTCCCGATGCTGTTGGCGGGATTCTTAGTGACGGGCATCTCAGTAGGCATCGGTGTACCGGCCTCGTGGACCTACATCTCCGAAAGTTCCGAAAACGACAAACGAGGTCGTAATATCTGTATCTCCCAAATGTCGTGGGGCTTCGGCCCGATGATCATCCTGCTGTTGGGCATGTTCTTCGCCCCCGACGGTTATCTGTTCGGTTGGGTGGAAAGCATCGCGCACACCTTTGGCGGAGCCGACCTGCCCATTGAAGCCGTCAACGTGTTCAGCTCGCGCATCGTCTTCTTCTCATTACTGCTAGTGGCCTTCATCGCATGGAACTTGCAGCGCAAACTAGAGGAAAGCACCGAGTGGAAAGCCAGCCAAGAGGTAGCTAAGGCCAAAGGAGAAGATACTGGTCTTTGGCACGCTTTCAAATTGTTGTTCTCCAACAAAACCGCTATCAAGACCGCCTGCTTCCTTGCTGTCATCTACCTCACCTGGAACCTCGTCGCCTCGGTCTTGGGCTTCTTCCAACCGCATATCTATGAGACGGCAGGTGGCATCAGCAACGAACAAGCCAACTGGATGAACTGCATCCAATGGGCCATCATCGTGTTCGTCACCTTCCTGCTCTCCAAGGTCATCGACAGGACAAGTCATAAACTAATCTATATCTTAGGTCTGCTCTTTGCCATCAGTGCCTGGGTTATCATTGTGGCCGTCGGCGTGAATGGCACAGCGGGACTATGGCTGTTCACCATCCTCTGGGGCATCGAAGGCGGTATGTCGGTGCAGATCTTCTACGCCTTATGGGGTTCGGAGCTGTTTCCCGCCAAGTTCCGCGCTGGCGCACAAGGACTGATGTTTTTTGTCGTCAGAGGGCTGTCGGCTGTATGGGGACTGGTGTTCGCTTTCATCTATGGCGAAAACGGCGAAGGCTTCACCGTGGCAGCTTACTGCATGATTGGCCTACTGTTGATTTCATTGGTTGTAGGCATCATCGGTTGCCCCAACACCCGAGGCAAGTCGCTTATACAAATTACTAAGGAACGTTATGGCGATAATTATTGAATGAATATGGAAAGCATCATAGACAACAACCCCGAACTGAAACACCAAATTGAGCAAGTGGCCGAAGTGGCCAGCTACCTCTGGCAAAAAGGCTGGGCCGAGCGCAACGGCGGCAATATCGTCATTAATGTCACGGACCAACTTAACTCTCAACTTGTACGGCTGCCACAGTGTGACAGTCCTACACCCCCAATTGCCATTGGTACGACATTGCCTAATTTAAAAGGCTGCTACTTCTTCTGCAAAGGCACTAACCGCCGTATGCGCGACCTCGCCCGCTGGCCCATGGAAAACGGCTCCATCATCCGCATCCTCGACGACTGCGCCCATTACGAAATCGTTGCCGACAAACTCGTGATGCCCACCTCAGAGTTACCCTCGCATCTCAGCGTTCACAATTACCTGATTGGCAAAGGCTCACCCTACAAAGCCTCGCTCCACACCCATCCTATCGAGTTAGTGGCTATGACGCATCATCGACCGTTCCTAGAAAAGGACGTGCTGACTCAAATCCTTTGGTCGATGATACCAGAGACACGGGCGTTCTGTCCAAAAGGCTTGGGCATTGTGCCTTACCTGTTGCCTTCGAGTGTAACGCTCGGCGAAGCTACTCTCAATACCCTTGACGAAGGCTACGACGTGGTGATGTGGGAGAAGCACGGCGTGTTTGCCGTCGACACCGAAATCATGTCCGCCTTCGACCAAGTGGATGTGCTCAACAAGGCCGCTCAAATCTACATGAGTGCCCGCAGCATGGGCTTCGAGCCGGAAGGCATGAGCGAAGCGCAGATGAAGGAGTTGGCTGATGTGTTTGGATTGGCGAAAAATTAAAAAAAGATTATTTTTGCAACGGATTAAAAATAAAAACACACATTATGAAAAGGTATATCTTATCTGCAATCTTGCTTGTTGTCGCTTTGACCCTCAACGCCCAAGACAACAACCATCGTTATGGAATCAAGTCAGGCATCATCCATGAGTATTCCAAATTGAATGAACACATCACTCCCGATGTACGCTATTTCGATGACTACGGCGATAGCGAAGCCATTGTACAAACCATCGATATGGGAGCCTTAGGTTCTTATGAAAACACCACGGTTACCAAGAAGGAAAAAGCATGGATGTATAACGAGGCTGGCAAACCCAAGAGTTTCGACAACCCCCTCCCCGACCTGACTTTCATCAATCCTTCCCAAGACGTCATCGAAAAGTACAAACTCGTTGACACCGGCGAAGATGAAGTGATTTTGGGTCGGACATGTCGCAAGTTCACTTATGAGACCTTGATGGGCAAGAGAAACAAAGTCATCAACAACACCGTTTGGGTGTATCAAGGCATCGTGTTGAAAAGCATTATGAAAAACGGACGTCAGGAGACCTATTATGAGGTGACTGATTTCCAGGAAAATGTGGAGGTCCCTGCAGAGATTTTCGTCATTCCGGAGTGATAATCCGATGTTAGAGAGCTATCTGGAAAAGCCTTATTGGGTGGTAGATTTCCTCCCAAAACAAGTGCCGGAGAATGGCGGCGGAAGGTTCTTCTCCGTGGAGCAGTATTACTTAGAACCATCACGCTATGCCGTTTTGCGTGAGCATTTTTCCAACATCCTACTAAAGTTGTACTGTTACTACGATTTGCGTTTGTTCATTGGCGACGACACCAAAGGCATTTTCAATCCTGAGCCAGAGATGCTTGCCGACCTTGTCAAAGGCAACCAAGACCATTTATGCATCCTCATCGGTACATCAGAAGCCCTCATTACTTTGAGTCGCGATGACATGTGTATGACCGTTTACGCGCCTTCCGAAGACCTGCTGGAACTAATTCGGACACTTGCTAGGACAGTAGGGTTGTTTGTTTGGAAGCCAAATAAAGAATAGCTATAACGGATTGCAAATCTTGTGGAACTGGGACACAGCCACGATAGACATTGAACTTGAACCGAGAAAAAACAATCATACAATACAATAAATCTATTAGTAAGAAGTTACTTAGTAAGTAAACAATTACAAATCTCTATGAACGCACTATTCACATTCGGAAAAACAGTGAGTGGAGACGCTTTCACTGACAGAGAAAACGAGACGACCAAACTCGTATCCAATTTTCAATATGGCGTAAACACATTCATTGTTTCGCCACGGAGGTGGGGAAAGACTTCGCTTGTAAAGAAAGCCAAATCATTGGCAGAGAATGACAAACTAAAGATAGTTTATGTTGATGTTCAGCAATGCCGAAGTGAGGAAGAATTTTGCGAACGTTATGCTTCTGCTGTGCTGACCCAAACGGCCAATAAAATGGATGAGTGGCTCGAAAATGCCAAATCATTCCTTAGTCGATTCAGTTTCGGAGTAAACACCTCGCCCGACCCAAATAGTGAAATGTCCATCAAGATACAACTCTCCTCAAAAGAACGCCCTACGGAAGACCTGCTACAATTGCCCGAAAAAATCGCTACCCGAAAAGGAATCCATATAGTGGTATGCATTGATGAATTCCAACAAATTGGTAATTATCCCAACTCCGCTCAGTTTCAGACAGAATTGCGCTCCGTTTGGCAACACCACGAACTCACTTCTTATTGCTTATTTGGTAGCCGCAAGCACATGATGGAGGCTCTTTTTGATGATAGTACCAAACCTTTTTACAAATTTGGTGATCTTATCTATCTGCAACGTATTCCCACGGAATATTGGATTAAATACATTACAGGAAAATTCCATCAAGCTGAAAAATCAATTACAAAAAAGCAGGCAATATGGATTGTGGAACATGTTGACAGCAATTCCTCTTATGTTCAACAACTTTCGTGGTATGTCTTCCAACGCACACAAACCAAAGTTACAGACAAAATTCTATCAGAAGCCCTGCAAGAATTAATTGACCAATGCAGCGAACTATTTGAAGCCAAAACCGAAAATCTGACTGCTTACCAAATTAATTTCCTCAAAGCCGTTTCTGATGGTATACAAAGCGGTTTTTCGGCAGCCAACGTAATCCAAGACTACAAACTTGGTTCTTCGGCCAATGTTGCCGTTATCAAAAAAGCCTTGTTGGAAAAAGACTTGATTATCATCGAAAACAAACTAGTAAAATTAGCAGACCCGATTATGGGACTTTGGCTACAGAAAATATAATACTATATGAAACGCATTACCATATTCCTTTTAGCACTCATCTTTCTCGTTGCTTGCAGTGATCGACTGAACATCACCATCATCAATCCCAACGTGGAGCAACAATTCCACGAACAGGCCTTGGCTACAGCACAGCCCCGCTTTAGCTGGAACTACGAAACCACTGAAAACGAGGTAGTCCAACAAAACTACCGAATCATTGTGGCCACTACTGCGGAAAATGCCCAAAACAGTGTCGGCGACCTATGGGATTCAGGCGTAATTCCTTCAAATCAAATGCTTTACATCCCTTACGCAGGCAAGGAACTGAAAAGCCGCGACAAAGCCTATTGGAAAGTCATTACGACCATTGCCGCAAAAGGTAAAAAAGCCAAAGTGGAAAGCGAAGTCAAATCATTTGAAATCAGCCTGTTGAACCAAGAAGACTGGCAAGCGAAATGGATTGGTCATGAGTTTGAAGACGATGTGCTGGTGGGTAAAACTCGCTTGGCAGCCCGTTATCTCCGAAAGGAATTTGCCCTTAACAGCGACATTAAAGAAGCTCGGCTTTATGTCAGCGGAATGGGTGTCTACAGCGCTTACCTCAACGGCAGCGAAATAGCGCCCGATGAACTGCTGAAGCCTACGCTTTCCTGGTACTCGAAGCGCGTGTATTTCAACACCTACGATGTCACAGAGATGCTCAACAGCGGCGACAACGCCATCGGCGTCATCCTCGAAGGCGGTCGCTACACGAGCATCCGCTACAACGAAGCCAACCCTAACTGGGATGGCACAAACCATGTGTTTGGCTTCGGCACACCGCGCCTGCTGCTGCAACTCGAAGTGACCTACAAAGGCGGCCAAAAAGAGACCATCGTCAGCGATGAAACCTGGAAAATCACCAACCGTGGCCCTATCCGTACCGCCAATGAATGGGACGGCGAGACCTACGACGAAAACTTTGACCTCGGCGATTGGAACACCGCTGGCTACGATGCCTCCTCTTGGCTTCAAGCCGAACTCGTAGAAGCCCCCGAAGGTCAACTTTCCGCCCAGCCTAACCCAAACATCACCGTGATGGAAAAGCTGAAACCTGTCAGTCTATTCCAGAAAGGCGACAAATGGTACCTCGACATGGGCCAAAACATGGTCGGCTTTATCGACATGAAAGCGCGCGGACAACAACCTGGCGACATCATCACCCTACGCTTCGCCGAACTTTTGACTCCCGATAGCTTACTTTATACCGCCAACCTCCGCAGCTCGGAAAACACCGACAAATACATCGTAGCCAGTTCAACAATTCAACAATTCAACAATCAACAATCAACAATACTCTGGCACCCGATGTTCGTCTACCACGGCTTCCGATACGTTGAAATCTCCGGCCTGCGTGAGACGCCCAATTTGGACGACTTCGAGGGCTGGGTCATCTACGACGAGATGCCAGTAACAGGCTCGTTTGAGACCTCCAACGAAATCATCAACGCGGTGTACCACAACGCCTACTGGGGCATCCGTGGCAACTACCGCTCCATGCCCACCGACTGCCCGCAACGCGACGAGCGTTTGGGCTGGACGGGCGACCGCACCACGGGCAACTTCGGCGAGTCGTACATCTTCGACAACCACCAGCTCTACGCCAAGTGGCTCTCCGATGGCGACGACTGCCAATGGGACAACGGCTCGTTGCCTAACATCGTCCCGCCCTACTGGCGCGGCTACACCGACAATATGACCTGGCCCGGTGCCATGGTCACCGTGACAGATATGCTTTATACCCGCTTCGGTGACACTGAACCCATCCGCCGACATTATGCGGCATGGAAGAAATGGATGCTCCACATGAAGAACGACTACATGCGTGCTGGCCTTATGCCTCGCGATACCTACGGTGATTGGTGCATGCCCCCCGAGTCGCTCGAACTCATTCACTCCAATGATGCAACCCGCATCACCGATGCGACGGTGCTTTCAACACCATTCTATTGCTACCTCTGCGGCAAGATGGCCAAGTTTGCCGAGTTTTTGGGCTTCACTGAGGATGTAGACTTCTTCAACCAAGAAATCACCACCACCACCATCGCCTTCAACGACAAGTATTTCAACCGCGTGACGGGCGTTTACGCCAACAACACAGTCACGGCTAATATCCTGCCTTTGTGGTTCGGCATGGTACCCAAAGGATTGGAAAACAAGGTTTTGGAAAGCATCGTCTACAAGACAATGAACGAATGTGGCGGTCATGTGTCGACGGGTGTCATCGGCATCCAGCAGCTGATGCGCTGCCTGACGGAATACGGCCGTGGCGACCTCGCCCTCAAGATTGCCTCCAACGACACCTATCCGAGTTGGGGCTACATGATTCGCAACGGTGCCACCACCATCTGGGAACTCTGGAACGGCAACACCGCCGACCCCGCCATGAATTCGGGCAACCACGTGATGTTACTCGGCGACCTCATCCTCTGGGAATACGAATACCTCGGTGGCATCCGTGCCCTTGAGCCAGGCTACAGCAAGATACAACTCAAGCCTTATCCCATTGAAGGACTGGACTTTGTGAATTGCGCCTACAACTCCGTCTCAGGTCGCATCGAAAGCAATTGGAAACGCGAAGGCAACCGATTTGAATGGGACATTGTCATTCCTGCCAATACCACGGCTGAGATTTGTCTACCTACTGCCGATGGCTATGAGGTGAAGACCTATGGCAGCGGGAAATACCATCTGTCTTCGGAACTATAATTAGGTCACAACAAAATCGCCCATCTATAGATTCCATCCCACCGCACTTTCCGGCGCTGGAATGACATAGATGGGCGATTTTATGAGTTTACAAATTACTCAGCTGACTCAGCAGTTTGTGCAGTTCTTTCTGCACCAAACCAAGCATTCAAAGTCTCATCCACTTTAGCGTTGATTTCGGGCGTAATCTTATGTTGCACTTTCTTCACCACATAAAGCACGGCTAGACCTTCGTCGAGCATGCCAAGGATCTTGTGCGCCTTGAAAGAAATCAAGCTGAATGGCATGATAGTATACAAGATGGCACCTACGATAAGAGCCTTCTCGAGTGTTGTGGTCTCGCCCATGGTCAACACATAGTAAAGTTGTAGCAGTGGCTTGGTTGCGACACGACCTGCCTTTTTGGCATACACGCTGATTTTTCCGAACACGTCTGCCGATTTGGCTTTCCAATCAACGTTTTTCAGTTTATCCAATTGCTTATTGATGTCTTTGCCTGCAATGGCGTATGCTAAAATAGTGATGCAGATGATGGTGATAATCATATCAAATCGTTTTTTAGGTTATTATTCCGTTGTATTACAAATATTATTCCATTTTTCAGTATGTCATAATTTCACACGGTCTGGATTCTCGGCGATGAACTGGCTCCAATCGGGCCGACGATGTGCTTTGGCTTTCTCGGTGGTGTGCTTGGTGTAGTTCACATCCTTACCTTTCGAGATGGAATGGCACACAGCAGCGGCTACGGCATCGGTGGCATCGAAAAACTTTGGGTCTTCGTCGGTCTTCAAGATGAAATGCACCATTTTGGCCACCTGTTCCTTCGAGGCGTTACCGTTGCCCGTGATAGTCTGTTTAATGGTCTTGGGCGAGTACTCAAAAATGGGAATGTCGCGGTAGAGCGCAGCAGCCATGGCCACGCCTTGAGCACGCCCTAATTTCAGCATCGACTGCACATTCTTCCCAAAAAACGGTGCCTCAATGGCCAACTCGTCAGGATGGTACTCATTGATGATTTCCAGCACACGTTCGAAGATCTTCTTCAGCTTGAGTGCCTGGTTTTCCAGTTTCTTCAAGTTAATGACCCCCATCGTGAGCAGTTCCAACTGCTTGCCCTGCTCACGGATAACGCCGTAGCCCATGACCATTGTGCCCGGGTCTATACCTAATATGATTTTTTCTTGGTCCATTTAATTTCTTTGCCGCAAAAGTAACAATTCTTCTGTTTGTTTGTATGTGTTAATCTGATTTTTTTAGTTATTAATCAGAATTTTATATAAAAATATCACTTATTTTGCGAATATTCAAAGATTTGGTTTACCTTTGCAGACGATATGAAAGTAACTTTCGACAAGGAATACTTAAAAGAGCTGTACACCACGGGTACGTCGCCTGACAAAAAGCACCGTTTTCAACCCGATGTGATAAGGAGATATGTCAAGGTGATAGATATTATGGTGGAAGCGGAGAATGTCAATGTGCTTGCTTTGATTGACGGACTTCATTATGAGCACTTGTCGGGAGATAAAGATGGACTGTCCTCTGTTAGAGTGAACAAGAAATACCGCGTTGAGTTTACGGAACAAACGGAAGGAAATGAAACTGTAGCCACCATCTGCAATATTATTGAGTTGTCAAACCATTATGATTGAAAAAACTATGATACACATTGACGGAATTAAAGACGAAATGATTGCCAATAATCTGACTCCTTTCAGATTTACACACCCTGGGGAGATTATCAAAGACGAGTTGGAAGACCGTGGCATTTCGCAGCGCGAGTTTGCCCAAAATGTGGGAATGTCTTATTCCGTGCTCAACGAACTGCTCAATGCCCACCGTCCTCTTACCACCAATACGGCCTTGCTCTTTGAGGCGGCTCTCGGCCTGCCCGCCGAGTTGCTGATGCGCATCCAGACCAAATACAATCTTCAGATGGCTCGAAAAGACAAGGATGTCATCCGATGGATGGCGAAGATTCGGAATGCGGCGGCGGTGCTGTAATAATTAATAACACTTTACTTTATGAAAAAGATATTATTTACATTGCTTTTCGGTTTTATCATTAGTTTTGCGGTCAAAGCGCAAGAAATGGAAGATATGATTGTCTTTGCCGAAAACTTGGATAGTTGCAACTTCGTTCGGCCTGATGTGATGCCCAAGGATTTTCAATTGGATTACGCATCCCTATTTTATTACACGCGTATTAGTCCAGTTTTAGATTATCCTAAAGAAGCAAAAAAGAACCATATTCAAGGAAATGTACTCCTCACTTTCCGTATAACAAAAGATTGCAAATTAACTGATTATAAAATATACAAAGGATTGGGTTATGGGTTGGATGAAAAAGTTCTCGAATATGCCCATTTGATTAGCAATCCATCCGAGGCAGCAGAGTATCAAGGAGAAAAGGTGGATATATTGTATATGATGAGAGTCTCTTGTACATATGAACCAGCTTGGCCCATCACAATAGCACAGAATTTCAGTCTTGAAAAGTTGCTTGAAGAAGAGGCTGTTTTAATCGGAAACCATACAAACCCAATCGACTTTGAATGCAAGACACCTTATGTGCGTTTCAAGGTGAAGAGCCGAAACGGCAAAATCGCCAAAGTGAAATTGGAAAAAAGCTCTGGATTTAAATCTCTTGATGATGAAGCGGTCATGGCGCTTTGGAATCTGGAATATTGGAAAGGTGGTCGCATGGAAAAGGACGCCGAATACATAGTCCCTGTTCGGTTTGATGCAAATCTAGAAGAATGAAAGTTTACCCATTCGGTCGGATTTACAATCCGACTGTAATGAACTTGCAGATTTGTAATCCGCACAGTTTCACTTCATAGTTTTCGGATTACAAATCCTTATATTCAAGTCCAGCGGATTGCAAATCCGCTAGAACCCAAGATTTACGAATGATTTATGTAAGATTTGTTTCCCTTACCCTACCCAAACAACTCACTCCCCAACTCATACACCGAAGCTACAGGCACAATCTGTATCTTAAACCGCTTGGTATCCAGGCCTTTGGCGTTGTATTTTGAGACAAAAATCTTCTCAAAGCCCAACTTATCGGCTTCAGCAATGCGGGCTTCGATGCGGGTGACGGCGCGGATTTCGCCCGAAAGGCCTACCTCGGCGGCAAAGGCATAACGCGAGGGAATAGGAATATCGGCATTAGAGGACAATATCGCGGCGATGACAGCCAAATCAATGGCAGGGTCATCTACATGAAGACCGCCCGCGATGTTTAAGAATACATCTTTTATTGAAAGGCGGAAACCTGCGCGTTTCTCCAACACAGCCAGGAGCATATTCATCCTGCGGATGTCGAAACCCGTGGCGGAGCGTTGTGGAGTGCCGTAGGCTGCACTGCTCACCAAGGCCTGCGTTTCGATGAGCATAGGTCTTTGCCCTTCCATCGTGGCGGCGATGGCGATGCCGCTCACTTCCTCGTCGCGTTGCGAGAGCAGGATTTCGCTGGGGTTGGTCACTTCGCGGAGGCCCGTGGCGTTCATTTCGAAAATGCCCAACTCAGAGGCCGAGCCAAAGCGGTTCTTGATGGTGCGTAGGATGCGGAAACCATAGTGACGGTCGCCCTCAAACTGCAAGACGGTGTCAACGATATGCTCCAAGATTTTCGGTCCGGCGATGCTGCCATCCTTGGTGATATGGCCGATGAGGAACACTGGCACCTGATAAGCCTTGGCGATTTTGTTCATTTCGGCGGCCGTCTCACGGATCTGCGAAAGACTGCCCGCCGTGGCGTCCACGTATGGCGATTCGAGCGTCTGGATGGAGTCGACAATCACGATGTCGGGCTGCACATTCTTGAAGTGCTTCAAGATCTCTTGCGTATTGGTTTCGGTGAGGATGAGGCAGTCGGTGTTGTGGATGCCGATACGCTCGGCCCGCATCTTGATTTGGGTCTGGCTCTCCTCGCCGGAGATGTAAAGTATCTTTCTCCCAGCGAGTTGCAAGGCTGTCTGCAAGAGCAAGGTCGACTTGCCGATGCCAGGTTCGCCGCCTACGAGGGTCAAGGAGCCAAGTACCAAACCTCCACCGAGCACACGATTGAGTTCCTCGTAGGGCAAAATGATACGTTGTTCCTTGGCGTTGCCGATTTCATTAATAGGCATTGGCAGGCTTTTGTCCATCTCCAGACCGACGCTTTTCTTCACCGATTTCGATTCTTTTCCCGTGACGATGGTCTCTTCCACACAAGTGTTCCACGCGCCGCAAGCGGGGCATTTTCCAAACCATTTCGGTGATTCATTTCCACATTCCTTACAGAAAAAGGCAGTTTTTTCTTTTGCTGGCATAGTGTTTACTTTTTACAGCGGACCCTTCGACAAGCTCAGGGACCTGAGGTCATTGAGCCTGCCAAAATGCCGACTTATAAATTTCCAAAGGGCAAAAATACGACAAAAAGTGCATAACTTCCGAAATTTTAATACTTTTGTGGCCAAATACACTATTGATGAAGCATCGTTTACTCACATTCCTCGTCGTATTGCTCACCTTTCCCCTCTTTGCACAGCAGGGTGACGTAGTGCTGTGCGAGGGTTTTTTCAACCCTTGGCTTGAAGAAGGCTGGGATGCGAAAGGTGACGACTGGGTGGTTTGGTACATCTCCAATACCACTTTTGCGGGATGCAAACCGAATGAAATGCAGATGTATCCCGACATCAATTTTGAAGGCACCACCCGACTGGTTACCCCTATCGTCGAGCTAGGGAAATACGATTTCATCAATTTCCAGTTCAACCACGCCCTCGAAGCCACCCAAGGTGAAATTAACGCGCAAATCGGGATCGGCATCTCGCAAAACGGCGAAGACTGGGAAAGCATTTGGGAAGACACTTTGGTGGGCAGCATTGTGCAGAGCCAATATCTACTTACCTTCGACATGGAGGAATGGCCTAGCAAAGAACCTCAATTTTGCCTTTATTTCACTGGACGTGGAGCATGCATCACGAGCTGGTATATCGACAATGTCATTATCTATGCCTCGAAAAAGAACAAATATGGAGGCATGGACGACACCGACGAAAATGGCTTTATTGCTTCTAGGTCGTCCGTCACCACCTTGAGAGGCCCTTCGGCAGGTACGGTGACCAGCTTCTCGAAAATGAGAAGATCGAGCAACCGCTATGCCCGTGTGGTGGAAGGCCGACAAAAGAAATGGTGGCAATTCTGGAAATAGGTATGACTTTAAAGAAGAGCATCATAGCATTATTATTGGTTTTGTTTTCATGGGCGGTCATGGCACAAAACTTCACCGACAGCAACCTGCCCATCGTGGTCATCGAGACGGATGGTGGCGTCAATATCCCTGATGAACCAAAAGTATTGGGCACGATGAAAATCATCTGGCATCAAGACGGCTCGCGCAATTATATGACCGACATCAACAACCCTGAATTCCTCAACTACGACGGGCGCATTGGCATCGAAATGCGCGGTAGCTCATCACAGACCATGCTCAACAAGAAGCCTTACGCCGTAGAAACTCGTGAGGACGATGGCATCAACAACAGAAACGTCAGTATCTTGGGAATGCCTGCCGAGAACGACTGGGTGCTCAACTCCTTGGCTTTCGACCAAACAGGTATGCGCGATGTGTTGGCCTACGAACTTTCGAACCTTCTCGGGCAATATGCCTCAAGAAGCGTATATTGTGAGGTGATAATCAACGGCGACTACAAAGGACTTTATGCCTTCATGGAGAAAATCAAACCCGACAAAAACCGCGTCAACATCGAAACGATGGACGAGACTTGCAACAACTATCCTGAAGTGACGGGAGGCTACATCACCAAGGCTGACAAAACCACTGGCGGCGACCCTGTGGCATGGACGATGCAAGGCTATGGTGGTGGTTGGTGGGGATGGGGCAACAACACCGACTTTATCCACCATTATCCCAAGCCCTCTGACATCACCAATGCGCAGAACAACTACATCCAAAGCGTGTTTACTAACCTTGCCTCAGTGGCCAACCAATATGATACTTCTACTGCATCGGGCATCCCTTCGGTCATCGACATTCCGTCTTTTGTCGATTTCATGATGATTGCGGAATTTACCTCTAACGTGGACGTCTATTCGCTCAGCACTTTCTTCCATAAAGACAGAATGGGCAAACTGCGTGCGGGTCCCGTTTGGGACTACAACCTCGCTTTCGGTTACGATGCGTTTGGCAACCGCAGCAAGTACAATGTGTGGCAGTTCAATAACGAGGACAATACCGGCCCGAAGTTTTGGAAAGACTTATTCGATACCAACCTCTTCCGTTGCTATTTTGCCAAGCGCTGGTTTGAGCTGACCGAGCCAGGACAACCCTTGAATTACGATTTCGTATGTGCTCGCATTGACGAAATCGACGCATTGATTACTGAAGCCATCCCCCGCGATAACCAACGCTGGAACCAAATGAACCAACACGCGCAGTTTGTCAATAATATGAAAAACTGGCTCCAACTGCGCACCGACTGGTTGAACCAAAACATAGGCTTCTACGATGGCTGTTCCGACATCGACCTTCCGCCTTTGGTCATCTCCAAAATCCACTACCACCCTATGGACTGGTGGAATATCGACGGCAATCTGCTTGAGTTCATCGAAATCACCAATAACGGCGACGAGGAAGTAGATTTGACGGGCATTTATTTCCGCGAACTGGGCATTTCTTATCAGTTCCCTGTAGGAACGCATCTCGCTGGCCGACAGGCTATTGTGCTTTGCTCTGATTCATTGATGTTCACGGAGTATTACAACACAACACCTTTCGGGCAATACACTCGCAAACTTTCCAACAAATCGGAAAAACTCGTCTTATCCGATGCTTGGGGCAACATTATTGACCAAGTGCATTACTCCGACAGCCTGCCTTGGCCCATGGAAGCCGACGGCGACGGGCCTTATCTCGAACTGAAAGACCTTGATTCCGACAACAGCCTACCTGAAAACTGGGGCATTGGCGATGATTTGACGAAGATTGACAAATTCTTTGAAAACCAAAACATTGCCCTTTATCCCAACCCTACTTCGGGCAAGATTCACATTGCCTTGTCGGAATACGCCATTCACTGCCAAGTCATTGGTTTGACGGGCAATGTTATGCAGGAAACTTCGCCTTCAAGTCCTAACTTTGAGTTGGATATGAGCGATTTGCCTTCGGGGATGTATTTGATTAAACTACTAATGGCCGATGGAAAATCAGCCTATAGGAAAGTGGTAAAACAGTAATATATTGTTGCCTTTAACCAACATATATGCGGATTTGCCTAATTCCTACATCTTTGCCGACGACATTGAATCGCCCGTTGGTGCAAAACTGCCTCTTTGGATGCTGGGATTTTTGTATTAGTTAAGAGCTTTTTTTCGGATTGGAAATCCTTATACTCACAACCAGCGGATTGCAAATCCGCTGGAACCGAAGAATTAAAAACCAAGTAAAACTTATTCGACAAACCTTACATCCATTCCAAGATTGAAATAGTCGGAAATCTTTCTTAGGTCGGCCACTTTTTGCCTATTAGAAAGAACACAAAAGACATAATAACCATCCACTTTATGCTGCCATTTTGCTTTTGTTGTTTCTGGATGTTTTCTTGTATCCACCAAATTATACCCACTATGCATAATGCCGATATTTTTAATCTGGCTTAATCCAATATGTCTGAGTACTTTAATAAAAGTGTCAATTGCCGTCCGTTCACAGACCTTGGTTCCGTCTTGATATGTAACAACTAAACCTTTGGACTCGGATCTGTCGGAAAGATTTCGGTGAATCTCTTTTTGAGAGGAAACTTCAATAGAGTTCTCATTAATGTTCTTGCCTTCAATGAGTTTGGAAATATTGACTTTACGGGACAGCTTTACGCTCAAAACATCATCTGGGTCGTAATCAACCACTAACACCAACTTTCTTTTGATTTGTCTTAAACGAGGCTCTATGTCTTTGGTGATAGAAGGCAAAACTTCTGTTTTGATAATCTCTTCCTCTAATTCATCAACGGCTTTCAATAACTTGTCTTCAATGGGTAAATTGAACTTCTTCAAAGAGTTCAAGGCGCTGTAGAGTTCTTCTAACTTGTTCATGGTGATGAATGTTTAAAACATACAAAACAAAACCATACTTATTCAACCTGTTCAACTTTTGAGGCAAAATAAGGATACTTTTTTTTCAATTCACCGCTGTTCTTATTCTCTTCTACTTCCTTCAACAAGACCATGTTGCCAATTTTGTCTTGGTTTTGTTTATATGACACCAAACAATATCCACAATGAAGATTTCCTTTTTCGTCTTGTTCCAACAGGAAAGTCTTGCCCTCATATTTTTCAATTACTGGCTTTTGTTCCAATATGGATTCAGTTTCTTTTTTCACCACTTTGCATTTCGCCAAATTGGCTTCCCTGTCATTATGGCTCTTGGCATAATTGCCGAACCAAATAATGACCTCGCATAGTTGGAGAGCATAGCCAAACAACAGGTAAGGAGAGCAAGTTTCTAAGTAATAAGCCGATAATTCTTCTTCATCTTCTTTGTCAATTTCTATCGTGTGAGAATGATGACTAGTAACGCTTAGAACGTTTTTGACAATACTTGCTATGTTTTTATGGAAAACGCTCTCGCCTTTTTCACCGTAACGGATTGTAAGTATTGTTGAATCTTTGCTTGGAGTGAAAGCTTCACCGGCCAAATATAGACTTGAACCTTGAAGGTTAACCTTTCCTCCTTCAATGAAATAATCTGGAAGCAACCCAATTTTATTCGCTGCCCTGAAAAGATATTCTACCATTTGCCTGAGTCTGTTATAATACAGAACAGGGTCAAAGCCTTTGTTTTCTTCAGGGAAATGCAGGGCGGAAAGAACACTTATCATAATATCCTCGCTTTCAGACTCAAATTGACAGGATTTCATTACCTCAAACAAAGTGGAATATTGATGCTTGATTTTATTTCTTGTTCTAAGTGGTGCTGCTCTCTGTATGTTTTCAAATAAATAATCAACATCGTCTTTGCCATTTTCATCACGAGGCTTGTCTTTGAAATAGAGCATCTTGCCCAAACCCTTTTCGTCTCGTGGAATGCGTTTTATACCTTCCATAACGAAATTAAAGTCCTCTTTGCCTCCAGCGGTTAAAACATACCAAGGAATCTCTGAGTTAAAGCGTTCACAAAGCCCATTAAAATCAGTAAGCGCAATTTGGAGAAAATGCAAGTCTGCTGGACTTCCTTTTCTGTCCACACATCTTGCATCAAGTATAATGGCATCCCATTCAAGAAAATCGTTCTTGTTGGAGAGTACCTGCTTGGCATCTTCCCAACATTCGCATTGTTGCAAGTCCAAACAATACTGCTCAGCTAAAGGCTGAAGTGATGTTCCCAAAGTCTTATTGTCGTCAACCAAAAGGACTTTGTAAAATACCTTCTCGCTCATGTTTTTGTCATTTGTAAATGTTCACATCTCTGAAAACCAATTTATAAGCCACGGGGAAATCGGCTTCTGCGTTCAATTCCAATTCTACCTCACCACCAAATTTTGTCATCATGTCTTTAATCAGGTAGCCTCCCAAACCGCCATGCTCGTCAGACCCTTCCTCTGTAGTATCACCGTAAGTGAAAACTTTTTCGGCTGTCATTCCAACGGGCATAGGTCTGCCGTTATTGTCTATACGAATGATTAAATCCTGGCCTTTTATTTCCGCTAATATCCGAATAATGTTTTTCTCCTTCTCTCTCCCCTTGAAACCATGAGAACAAGCATTGGAAGAAATATTATCCAAAATGATTCGAAATGCTTCTTTGGGAAAACGAATATTGGCCGCTTTTTCGGGCAATTCACATTGGTACTCAAACATTGGGTCGTGATGGTTCACATACTGCTGAATGAAATCCTTGGCATCAAAAACATCCACCTTCATCGTATCGTCCATGTTAAACGAGTTCACTTGTTTGAACAACATGTTCATTTCGTGGCCGATTTGTGTATAGATATTCTTAACTGCGACAGGATGCAACCGTCCGACTACCGCTTCATCATCAATTATGCCATTACCATCTTTCCGTGCCATAAGTAAGGTTTTCCACCAATTATTCATTACGGTAAGCCTTTGCGCCAAAGCGTGTTTCTTCATTCGAATATCATGCCTGTATGATTCGAAATTCTTCTTGATTTCTTCTTTTGAGTCGGCAAGGGCTTTTTGTCTGTCCATATTGAGAATGCGCTGTTGCTCTTCCATTGTCGGTATTGCAACCAAAATAGACAAAAAATCGTCTTTTTCCAAAATGCAGTCACTAAATGGAAGTTTATAGCATTCCAGTTGGGCATAGACTTCTCTTGATGAATACAACAACTTCGCCAAATAATACGGGTCAATTGGTTCAACAGGGGCTTCCTTTAATTTAAAAACAATTGAATTGGGGTAAGTGCAAATAATCGGGTCATGAGTATAATTATCATAAGGATACCCAACGCCAGTAGAAGAATCACCATCAATGAGCAGACCATCATAATCTACACTTTGATATGCACAGGAAAACTCATAAGCGAACTCATCCCACCTAAACAAAAAGAATTTGTCATTTGGAACCCTTCGAGCCTGAGGCATTTCTACAGCCTCTATGTTACCATAATAATCATTTATGAAATAATAAGGTCTGTTCAAAAAGTAACAAGAAATATCTTCCTCTACTTCCGATTCATACAAGTCTACCAAATCACCCAATCTCACAACGGTTTCGCCTTCATTTGCAATTATTGAAGGCACAAATTGGCGTTTGGCAAATGTATAATAGTTGCCGTTGTGGGCTTTAAAATCTTCCAACGAAACTTCCTTGTAATAGTCAGGATTTTTTTCTGATAAGACTCTTGCAATTTCTTCTATGCTTGGCCCTTCTCCATCCATCGGACCATCGATCCAGGCAAAGAAAATCGAATCTGTTGGTTGTTTACTTAACACCAGAATCTGTCTGTTAGCATCATAAGAAGGTAAATCATCCATTTCTATCACACCATGAAGGAACTTGTTGTCAACTGCCCACTTATGGAATTGCTGGTAATCTAACTTGTTTATTTCGGTTGGACTACCTAAAAAGAACATACTCCCCTCATCCTTAACAAAATCTTCAATGAATTCCACAAAAGAATTAAAGTCTGAATTAGAAATCGTTTGGAGACGAGGAATAACGATTCTATCAAACAATAGCCCTAAAGATAAAGTGTTCAAGCGTATTTCCAATTCAGCCAACACAGTTTCAAGTGCTTTGAATTGAATTTGGTTTTCCTTTATTTGACTCTTAAGCACCTCTAAATCAATATCTAATTCTTTTAATTTTTTAATTAAGGTAAAGAAAGAAAAAGTTACAACGAGTCTCCGTTTTCCATCAGGCATTAAACTTTCACATAATAATAATTCTTGATAATCATCGATAGTGGGTATTCCTTCAATAGAAAACATTGAACAATAATAGCTCCAAATGGAATTGAAATCATTGCTAAGATTATTCAATTCATTCTCCGAAAAACAATGCATCAAAAAACCAGTATTCTTATCTGTAGTTTTATTGTTTAGGCAATAGATCTCAGCAAAAAGCCCTTTGGCATCAGCGGAAAGCACTTCTGGATGAAGCCGCCTCAGCAACAGCATCAGCAAATCAATCCTCAACTCATTTTTATCGTTTTCAGAACGGTTCTCTATCTGTTTTTCAAATTTCTCAATGATAGCCTTGGCCTTCTCGCTCAAAACAAACGAAACTTCATTCTTCTGGTTCTGCAAACTGTTCTCTGCCATAACGAAACGATTTTTTAGGTTAGTACTGAATGCTTATTTTTATGCCGCAAAACTATCGCCTAACTCTGCAACTTTTCTTCATACTTGTATTTTCTCACTAATCTTTCAATTTTCTCGCCAATTTTTAGCCGAAGGCTTTCAGGTGCAAGCACTTCAACATCGTCGCCGAAACTGAGAATTGCACTTTCCAATTCATTGTTAATTCGTACTTTTAACCTTACCACCTTGTATTCCTCGGTTGTCTCATCTTTCAGTTCGGTCTGCGACCAATGAATGGGCTTTGTGGCCAAGTAAGGATACCGTTTTGCATTAACACGCAGCCTGACTTCCTCAATGTGACGGTCGAGAAACACGGTTACACCAACCGAATCCACGAAATAGTCTTCCATATCCACATTGGATTCAATGAATGGAATGTGCAGCGTTTTTATGGAATCAATCCTGTCAATGGCCAATACTGAAAGGTCGTCGAAACCTTCCGTTTGTGCCACGAGAAACCACCTGTCGTTGTATTGCTTAAGGTAATATGGATGTATGTTCATGCTCCGTTCGGGCTTGCCGAATGGCTTGTACGAAATGCTCAGTGGCTGCTTATTGATGATGGCACCCAATAAGGCTTGAAAATGCCCGATACCCACCAAGTCAGCATTGTTTTGAAACTCGACAAATCGTTTGTCGCCATCCCAGCCATTACCGTTCTCAATTTGTGAGAGAAGAGTCAGCATCCATTGATATTGTGGAATGTCGTCGTACTGTGACAACATTCCGATTGTTTTCTTTAGCATTTCTTTTTCCTCATTGTCAAGCGTCACCATCGGCAAAGAAAACGAAATGTCGGAATACCTGTAGAGTCGGCGTTTGCCGCTTTTCAAGGACTCGTCAAGTTCAATATTATAAGGTGGCTCTTGCAAGCGTTGAATGTCGGCCCGAAGCGTTCTTTCGCTTATGGGCTGGCAATCATGCTTTTCCAATTCGCGGTTAACCGCATCAAGCAACGCCGCAATATCATACTCACGATGCACGTTCCTGAAACAGCGGTTCAACACTCTATAACGAATCAAGACTTGTCGATCTACTGGCATTTCAATGTGTCTTTGTTGGTGACAAAAATACGGATATTTTGTCTTTTAACACTACATTGATTAGAATTTGCCACTTTTGCCTCCCTTGCCAAAGAGAGAATTTCCACACTCGGATAATACATAAAATAACACGCCGATAATAAACAGAATTTTCATGGTGGTTGAAATTTTTCTACAAAATAACGGTCTAACCTTGCAGGTTTTCTGCATAGGTAAAATCTGTCTGTTGTGATGATTCTTAGTTTAGTTGGATTTGCAATCCGTACAATTATAAACTACAATGTAAATATTTAATAAACTTAAAGTTATCGGATTGCAAATCCTTATACTCACAGCCAGCGGATTGCAAATCCGCTGGAACATTGGAAGAACCGTAAAACTTTGATTTTTAAATTACAACTCCTCAGCAAACTTAATGTCTTTCACATTAAGCTGCAAGTTGGTTTTGCCTTGCCAGGTGTTGTATTCCAAGTGGTAGCAAATGCTGAAAGGCTCGCCGTCGTGGATACGGTCGAAGAGGTCGCCTTTCTGGAAAGCGATGCCCGAGAAAGGTGCCACGCCCAATTCGGCATCCCCCACCTGCGATACGGTGAGTTTCAGATGACGATGGCCACCCACAGGTCGCGACCCGCCCGCATCGATGACGTTGTCTGTCCAAAACACGGGAGCCATATTGCCCGGACCAAAAGGTGCAAACTGGTTAAGAATGCGCATGAACTTAGCTGTGATGTCGCTGAAGTTGATTTTCAAATCCACCTCAAGCTCAGGTACAAAATCCTCATCTATAAGATGTTCGCTGACGTATGCCTCAAATCGACGACGAAACTCGGGAAGGTTCTCTGGCTTCATCGACAGACCCGCCGCATATTTATGACCCCCAAAATGCTCCAACAAATCGGAACAATGGTCGATGGCGTCATAGATATCGAAGCTCCTGATGGAACGCGCCGATCCGGTAACGAGACCGTTGGCACGAGTCAAAACGATAGTGGGACGATAATAATAATCCGTGAGACGGGAAGCCACGATACCGATAACACCACGATGCCATTTTGCGTTGAATATTACGGTGCTCTTGGCATCACGGAGTTCTGCATCATCGGCTATCATTCCTAAAGCTTCTTCTGTGATGCGGTTGTCGAACTCACGACGCTCGTCGTTCAGGTCGTTGATGGAAGCAGCCAATTTCTCGGCATGTTCCTTCTTATCGGCGATAAGCAGACGTACTGAATCAGAAGCCTTGGCGATACGCCCTGCAGCGTTGATGCGAGGTCCGATAAGGAAAACCAAGTCACTAATGGTCAGCTCTCTGGTCAACACATTCTCTTCATCGTCAATCTGGTCTTCATCGCGACGATAGATATTGGCATGTTGCAGAATGGCTTCTATACCCGGACGGGGATTCTTATTGAGCTGCTTCAGGCCAAAATAAGCCAATACACGATTTTCGCCCGTGATAGGCACGATGTCGGCAGCAATGCTCACCGCCAAAAGGTCGATGAGTTGGTAAACCTGTTCAATGGTACCCAAACCCTTCATGGAAAGGGCTGTAATCAATTTGAAACCCACGCCGCAGCCTGACAATTCATCGTAAGGATAGGTACAATCGGGGCGTTTGGCGTCAAGCACGGCCACGGCATTCGGGATGACATCGCTGGCACGGTGATGGTCGCAAATGATGAAGTCGACGCCACGTTCGTTAGCATAGTCGATACGTTCATTGGCCTTGATACCGCAGTCTAAGGCAATGACCAACTTGAAGCCGTTTTCAGCTGCATAATCAATGCCTTTGAAAGAAATGCCATAACCCTCTTCGTAGCGGTCAGGGATGTAGAACTCGATTTTCTTTTTCTTGAAGAAAGGCTTGAGATAGGTATACACCACTGCCACAGCCGTCGTTCCATCCACGTCGTAATCACCATAAACCAATAATTTCTCATTATTGTTGATGGCTTGCAACACGCGGTCGACAGCCTTATCCATGTCCTTCATGAGGAAAGGATCGTGAAGTTGCGAAAGAGAAGGGCGGAAGAAAGTTTTGGCCTCTTCATAGTTGGTAATTCCGCGTTGGACAAGCAAAGTGGCAAGGTTCTCATCAATATTGAGCACCTTGACAATCTCAGCAACTTGTTGTTTGTCAACTTGTTGGTTTAAAATCCACTTCGTTTCCATCCACGTAATTTTGAATCGGTAAAGATAAGATATTTTCCGATTCCTTCGGATGAAAAATGAAAATAAAAATCAGTATAATTATATTTCGCTCAAATTCAGCGCATTATTTTACGACATCAACCGCCAAAATGTGACAATTCGCTCATTCTTCCCCTCCTCCAATAAACTTGAAACCCCAATTTGACATTTCCACCAGCTCAGGTACCGTTTCTCCACCTAACTTTACGGCACGTCTTAACGTCATACGCGAAGAAAACACTCCATAACCGCCATCGATAAGTGAAAACTCGTTGTCGCCTGCAGTAAAGCCATTAGCATCGTTGTTGTTGTAAACATATTGACGCAGATTATCACCTCCAGCATATATGATTACCTCAACAGGATAGTCGCTGATGAAACGCTTCAAGCCGACAACTGCGGTATCGCCTCCGATGAATTCAGAGAGTTTTGCATAAAAAGTCTCCGGCCTGTAAAAAAACATAACAGCATCACCGTCCATATTGTTCAGCAATTCGCTTTCTGTGTAAGTGGCGACAGGCCAGCGCATGGTGCGTGGTACGGAGTCGCCGTCGGGCGTACGTTGCTCTTTGAACGTGAAAGTGAGGACAACATCGTAAAAAGCCCCATTGATAGCAGGATGGAACAGAAAATGCCTTGGGATCGCATCGAAATACTCTTTCGAGAAATTCACGGCCAGACTCTGGATGTCGAAGCCGGTATTACCCACCATATCGGCATTGGCGACCAACACCCGATCGGGCAAAACAACACGAAGGCGATACCTATATTTGTCTTTAATACTGTTCATGCACAAAGGCTCGGTGGTGTAATACAACTTCTGAGAAGGCGCATAAAAAACACCTTGTTTCTTATTGTGGACGGTGATGGTGTCGAGGATGATTTCGCGAATAGAATCCCCGTTGCAAAATTCGATGAGACGTACGTCCAATTTGCCAGGATAGTTGCTCGAATCGGGGTTGAGTGCCACCTGATACGCATCGCCCTGAACATAGAAAGCACGGGTGATTTTGATGAAATTGGTGTCGGCATTGGCATCAAGCAGTCCATAAATGACTGGCATCTGTTTATATTCGGCATAAAGGTCGATGTCGGTCGAGCAGGAAGAGAAAAACCCAGCAAGAAGCAAGCAAAACAAAAGAAATCTACTTTTCATCTTTGTAAACTATATGATACATGACGCAGCAAAATTACAAATAAAAACATTTCAAGCAAATAATTTCTGTTTTATTTTGAAAATTTCATTTTTTTAATCAACCTTTTCGAAGCGATAACGGCATCTTGAAACCTGTTGATAAATATCCTAAAAAAATGCTTTTCAACTGTTGCGCTGCTTTCAGTTTTTTCGTAATCTTGCAGTTTAAAATCAGCAAAATTTTACACCCTTGAAAAAGATTAGAACTGCTTTAATATCAGTATTTTATAAAACTGGCATTGATACCATCGTCGACTTGTTGAAGCAAAATGGCGTACAAATCTACTCCACTGGAGGCACCTATGACTTCATCAAGCCGCTCGACCCCACGGTGAAGACCGTCGAATCACTCACAGGTTATCCGTCCATCTTAGGCGGTCGCGTGAAGACTTTGCATCCCAAAGTGTTTGGCGGCATCTTGGGTCGCACCCAACTTGAGTCGGATTTAAAGGAAATGCAGGAATACGACATCCCGCCTTTTGACCTTGTCATCGTCGACCTCTATCCCTTTGAGGAAACCGTGGCCAAGACCGAAGACCCGTCTGCCATTATAGAGAAAATCGACATCGGGGGCATCTCACTCATCCGTGCCGGAGCCAAGAACTTCAACGAGGTGCTCATCGTACCCTCGCAGAAATATTATGGAGAACTCATCCAACTGCTGAAAGACCAGCAGGGTGAAACCTCCATTGAAGACCGCCGCCGTTTTGCCGCCTACGCTTTTGGCGTAAGCTCACATTATGACAGCACCATCATGAACTGGTTTGTGAAAGACGACGACAACAAGCCTCTGCGCGTTACTGAAGAAGAAGGCACTACTTTGCGTTACGGTGAGAATCCACACCAGAAAGGCACCTTCTACGGCGACTTGGATGCAATGTTTGAGAAACTGCACGGCAAAGAGCTGTCGTACAACAACTTGCTCGACCTGGATGCAGGGTTGAACCTCATCCGCGAGTTCGACGAGCCTACCTTCGCCATCCTCAAGCACAACAACCCTTGTGGCATCGCATGCCGCAAAACTGTGAAAGAGGCTTATCTCGCTGCTTTGGCTGGTGACCCCGTTTCGGCCTTTGGTGGCGTGCTGGTCTGCAATCGCCCCATCGACCTTGAAGCCGCTGAGGAGATCAACAAGCTCTTTATCGAAGTCATCGTGGCTCCTGATTACGAAAACGGTGTCCTTGACCTACTCTTCTCAAAAAAGAACCGCGTGGTGTTGCGCCTGAAAGCTGACCAATATAAGCCTCAAACGGTGAAAACTGCCTTGAATGGCTACCTCGTTCAAGACCGCGACCTTCATACCGAGACCGCTGACGACTTCAAGGTCATCACCACCAAGGCACCTATGGCCGACGAGGTGGAAGACATGATTTTCGCCAACAAGATTGTGAAGCACAGCCGTAGTAATGCCATCGTCCTTGCCAAAGGCAAGCAACTCTTTGCTTCAGGCATTGGGCAGACCTCACGTGTGGATGCCTTGCGCCAAGCCATCGAGAAGGCCCGTTCATTCGACTTTGACCTGAAGGGTGCCGTGTTAGCCTCCGATGCTTTCTTCCCCTTCAAAGATTGCGTCGAGCTGGCCCACGAAGCGGGTATCACTGCCATTGTGCAACCTGGAGGTTCGGTTCGCGACCAAGAATCCATCGACTGCTGCAACGAAAACGGCATCAGCATGGTGTTTACCGGATATAGACATTTTAGACATTGACATTAATTAACTGAAGATAAATAGACAACAACTGACAACTAACAACTGAAGATTATGGGAGCATTTTCATTCCTAAACAAAGAAATCGCCATTGACCTCGGTACGGCCAATACGATTATCATATACAACGACAAAGTAGTCGTTGACGAGCCCTCCATCGTGGCCTTGCAGCGTGACACGAAGAAAATCATCGCCGTCGGCAAACGCGCCATGATGATGCATGGTAAGACACACGAGAACATCAAGACCATCCGCCCGTTGCGCGATGGTGTCATCGCTGACTTCCAAGCGGCCGAATACATGATGCGCGAGATGATTAAGATGATCAATTTCAAGAACACCTTGTTCCCACCCAGCCTGAAGATGGTCATCTGCATCCCTTCGGGCATCACCGAGGTGGAGGAACGCGCCGTAAAGGACTCGGCTGAACAGGCCGGAGCAAAGGAAGTCCGTCTGATTCACGAGCCTATGGCTGCTGCAATCGGTATCGGTATCGACGTGCTTGAGCCAACAGGTAACATGATTATCGACATCGGTGGCGGTACCTCCGAAATCGCAGTCATCGCTTTGGGTGGCATCGTCAACAACAAGTCCATCCGCATCGCGGGCGACGACTTTACCGCCGACATTGAAGAATACATGCGTAAGCAACATAACATCATTGTGGGTGAGCGCACCGCCGAGCGCATCAAGATTGAAGTCGGTGCCGCCATCCCGCAGCTTGACAACCCGCCCGATGACTACGCCGTTCAAGGCCGCGACATGCTGACGGGTATCCCAAAAGAGATCAAAGTGAACTACGCTGAAATCGCCCACTGCTTGGACAAGAGCATCATGAAGATTGAAACGGCTGTGTTGAATGCTTTGGAGCAAACTCCGCCCGAATTGTCGGCTGATATCTACCGCACGGGTATCTACCTCACTGGAGGTGGTGCCTTGCTGCGTGGTTTGGACAGACGTCTCAATGCCAAGACCAAGCTGCCCATCCATGTGGCTGAAGACCCGCTCCGTGCCGTGGCCCGTGGTACAGGCATCGCCTTGAAGAACTTCGACCGCTTTACATTCCTGATCAAATAAATGCTGAATTATGAATGCAGGATGAAGAATGTTGCAATGCAACGACTAGTTTCTCTTCATTCTGCATTCAACATTCTGCACTCAGCATTAAAACATCTATGTACAACCTGCGGCGTTTTATCATCAAGCATCACTTCGTCATCTTGTTCATCCTGCTCGAGGTGATTTCTATCCTATTGCTTGCCAACAGCCAGCGTTTTCATCGCAACCGCATGGTGAACACCACGAATGATGTCGTAGGCAAAATTTACGAATGGAACAGTGAAATAGGCTATTATTTCAGCCTCAACAGCACCAACGAACAATTGGCCGAAGAAAACGCCATGCTAAGACAAAAGTTGTCGATCATGTATGACACTTCTACCTGCACTTACAACATCAGCGAAGGAGATACGTTGTACAAATACATCCCTGCACAAGTTGTCAACAATAGCATCAACCAAGCCAACAACTATATCATTATTAATAAAGGTGCGGTAGATGGCATTGAACGTGATATGAGCGTGATTTCTTCCGAGGGCATCGTGGGTGTTGTGACCGATGTGAGTCGACATTATGCCTCCATTATGAGCCTGTTGCACAGCAAATCGTTGGTCGGTGTGCGCATCAAAGAGAGCCAAGAACTTGCCAGTTTGAAATGGGGAACCAACAACTACCGTTATGGTATGGTGGAAGACATCCCCACTCACATCGTCTTGAACACAGGCGACACCATTCTCACCAGTTCTCATTCCTATATCTTCCCGGAAGACCTCATGGTGGGTACAATTGAAGAATTTTACCCTACTGCCGTTGATGCATTGAACAAAGCCAAGATTCGGTTTGCCACCGACTTCGCCACTTTAAGACACGTCTATGTAATCAAAAACCTGCACAAACCCGAGCTCGACTCGCTCAAAGCCAAATTCAAACAAAATGAATAAAACAGCGCTCCAAATCATTCGTTTCGTTGTGCTCGTACTCCTTCAGGTACTGGTCATCAACCACATTCGTCTAGGTGGCTATGTACATCCTTATATCTACATGATTTTCATTATGTTGCTACCCTTCAGCACGCCAAAATGGCAACTCTTGGTTTTAGGTTTTGCCTTAGGCCTGACTGTCGATTTGTTCACGGGCACACTTGGACTTCATGCCGGAGCCACCACGTTGATGGCATTCTGCCGACCGTCCATCATCAAGCTTGTTTCGGGCAACCAAAAATTCGAGAACATCACAGAGCCCAACCTTGGCCAATTAGGTGGCATTTGGTTTTTCCGTTATGCACTCTGTATGGTATTTATCCATCATTTAGCACTGTTTTTTCTTGAGTCATTCAGTTTCCGGCTCCTTGGTCAAGTCATGTTGCGCATCCTGCTGAGTGTTCCCGTTTCCATTTTCCTCATCATGATGATCCTATTCATCTTTAAAACCGAAAAAAGAAGAGAATGATAATTATATAAACACCTGATTAACAATGAAAAAAAATGTACTATTTCTATTAGCATTTGCACTCGGTTTGTGCGCCTGCAACAACAAAGCGAAAGACTTCAAGGTCAATGTCAGCTTGACCAATGGTAACGAAAAAACCGTTTATCTTCAAAAGTATGTCGAAAACGTCCCTGTCATTATCGACTCGGCCGTCATTGCCAACGACCAAGCTGTACTGACTGCTCCCATCGACAATCCTCAAGTGCTTTATGCGTTGAAAATCAAAGGAAAACGAGGCTCAATGCCTTTCTTTGCCGACAACAAGGATGTCACCTTCGTGGGCGACATGAACAACCCTCAAGCCGTGGAAATAATGGCTTCAGAGACGCAAGCTGAATTGGATGCCTACAACGATCAATTAGATGCTTTCGAGGTTCAAATTAAAGAGCTCTATGCCGTCATGCAACAAGCCTTCTCCAACAACGACTCCATCATGATGGATTCGCTCAATAAAGTAGGCACCGCTTTAATGGAGCAACAAGACAACTTCCGCGACGAATACATCAAGTCTCATCCGGAGAGCTTCGTCACCCATTACATCCTTGATGGTGTGAAGCAAGAATATCCCATTGATCAATTGAAAGAACTGATGGCTGGTTTCACTACCGAATCCATCTACCGCGACCACCTCAACGACTACATCGCCAAGCAGGAACGCCTCGAAGTGGGACAGCCTTTCATCGACTTCACCCTGCAAACCAAAGACGGTGAAAATGTCACCCTCTCGGAGAAGATTAGTCAAAACAAGCTCACTTTGGTCGATTTCTGGGCTTCGTGGTGCGGTCCCTGCCGTCACGAGAACCCTGTCGTAAAAGCAGCCTACGAGCAGTTCCACGAACTCGGCTTTGACGTCATCGGTGTCAGTGTCGACCAAGACGAAGAAGACTGGTTGAAAGCTGTTGAAGAAGACCAACTGCCTTGGACGCAGGTGCGCGACAGCGAGAACAAAGCCAGCGAACTTTACATGATTTATTATATTCCGTCCAACTTCCTCTTCGACCAGAACGGCACCATGGTGGCTAAAGGGTTGAGAGGCGAAGACTTGGAGGCAAAATTGGCTGAAATCCTAAAGTAATGATGAATGGTGAATTAAGAATGTAGAATTAAGAATGCAGAATGATGAATATCGAAATAATGATAATTCTACATTCTGAATTCTGAATTAAATACTTACACTATGAAAACAAAACTCATACTATTAGCTGCACTTGCTCTTGGGCTTTTCGCTTGCACACCAAAGCCAGAGACCAAGACCTTTAAGGTCAATGTGAACCTCGCTAATGCCAATGGCAAGACTATCTACCTGCAAAAAGACGGACAAGTACTTGATTCAGCCGTCATTGAGAACTGGGACGCCGTGTTCAACACACCTGTCTGCGACGACAACGAGATGTATGGCATCATGCTACAAGGCTGGCGCCGGCCTTTCTCTTTCTTTACCGATAATGTGGACGTCACATTAGAAGGAGATGCTCAGAATCCCAATGCCATCTTGGTGAAAGGCTCTGAATCGCAAGCCCGACTTGATGCTTTCACAAATAGCTACAACGACCTTGAGGCCAAGCTGGAGGCTGACACCACCATGAGTCAAGCCGATAAGGACGAGATATTGAAGATGCATTGCTTCGACTACGTTTGGGAAAACCCCACCGACCCTGTGGCCCATTATGTGATGTACCGCTACAAATGGGCTTTTGGTTCCTGCGAATTGCGCACGATGATTGACAACATCCACCATGCTGACAGCACGCTCAATAACGCCAACCTTAAACTGGCTGAGGAATATGTAGAGAAACAGGAACGTGTACAAGCTGGTCAACCGATGATTGACTTCACGCAAAACGATGCAGAAGGTAACCCCATAACGCTCAGCCAACTTGCCCAAGGCAAACTCTTGCTCATCGACTTCTGGGCTTCGTGGTGCCCCGACTGCCGTAAGGAAAACCCCAATGTGGTGGCTGCATATCAGAAATATCATGACCAAGGTTTTGACATCCTTGGCGTGTCATTCGACACCAACAAGGAAGCCTGGCTTGCCGCCATCGAAAAAGACGGTCTTACGTGGACTCACGTATCCGATCTTCAAGGTTGGGGCAATGCCGCAGGCGCTCTTTATGCCATCGCTTTCATCCCTCAGAATGCCCTTATCAAGGACGGTATGATTGTCGCCCGTAACCTTGAAGGCGAAGCGCTTCTGAAAGAAATTGAAAGAGTATTAGGAGAGTAATACTTGTGTATTTCAAAAATAAAACTACCAACCCAACGTTAATTATACCATAATAACCTGTTTTTATTTGAGTGAAACGTCAACTTCTCATATTGGCAATACTTTTTTTTTATTGTGTCACCTATGCCCAAACTGATGAAAAGGAACACAAGCGCATAGATTTCTATGGTTATGTAGTCACTGCCGACAGCTTGCGTCCTATACGCAACACTCATGTTATCAGCAAGATGGCACATTGCGGCACAATCACTAACCAACAGGGCAAGTTTCACATCCAAGCAAGGCAAACCGACACGCTTTGGGTGAGTTGTGTGGGCTATTCAAGGCGGTTGATTGCCATCGATTCAACCCTCACTAGCTCCGACACGCTCGTTATCCGTCTTCTTCCAGAGGTCATCACTTTGAGAGAGGTCACCGTACTGCCATTCAGCAACTATGAGACTTTCAAGGAAATACTGATTACTATGCCAAGCGTCAAGATGCCTGGCGAGATTGCACGACTTTATGAAGACCTTGACGAACTCTGGCTGAGCCGTACCCCAGCTGGCAAAGGCATGGTCACTGTCACTGCAAGCCCGATACAATACCTGTACGATAAATACAACGCTTCAGCCCGCCGACAAGCTAAACTACTCAGCAACAGGCGCATGTATAATGAAGTGTTGCGCGAACAAGGTCGCACCGACGAACTCCTTCCCGACTCCTTGGACTTCGCCATCGATTATAAATTGTATGAACTCGATGAAGCTGCCGAAACCACCAGAAACAAAAATGAACTTGACACAGTAAACAGAGTAGGTAAAATCAAGCCAATGGTTCCAAGGAAAAAATACATCCGTTTTGGACAATAAAACATTCCATCATGACCTTCCGTGACTGGCTCGATAGCATTATCAACCTATTCTATCCGCGTGTATGTGCGGCCTGCGGCGAACCATTGCTCAAGGATGAGGAGACTGTATGTCTGAAATGCCGCTACTTATTGCCAAAGACAGGCTATGAATTGAACCCCGAGAACCCATTGGCTCAAAGTTTCTATGGAAGGGTCAAGTTTCATGCTGTGACATCTTGTTTCTTTTTCGCCAAGTCGGGCAAGGTGCAACACCTCATCCACGAGCTGAAATACAAAGGCAACAAGGAAGCAGGTATTTTTCTTGGCCAACAATTAGGTGAAACCATCAAAGACGCACCTTTGTTTCAAGGCATTGACTATTTGATTCCTGTACCATTGCATCCCAAGCGCGAGAAGCAACGCGGCTACAATCAGAGCCTGATGATTGCCCAAGGCATCCATGAAGTGACAGGCATCCCTATCGGCGACAAATACCTCGTAAGAGGCATCTATACCGAGACGCAGACCCACAAAACAGCCGAGGAACGTTTCAAGAACGTGAAAGACATCTTTGAGGTGCGGTTTGCGGACGAATTAATTGGAAAGCACGTCCTCCTCGTCGACGACGTGCTCACTACAGGCGCCACTTTGGAATCGTGTGCCCACCAATTGGAAAATGTTTCTGGGATTGTGATTAGCGCGGCCACGGCGGCTTGTGCAGGGAATTGATGCTGTTGTATTTGATATTTTATTATTATTTCTATTTTTGCAGCCATTAAACAACTTTATTATTAATATCACTAAAAACAAAGTATCATGAAAAAATTGACAATGATTGTTTCGGTTGTAATCATAGGTTTCATCATGGCTTCCTGTGGCAATAAGGAAAAAGATATGATGAACAAGGCCAATGAATTATACGCCCAAGCCGAAACGGAATTAAACGCTATTGACAACTGGGATGGTTTCGTTACCTTTTTCCAGAGCTTCAAACAGAAGTTCGACGATTTTAAGGCAGGCTATTCCAACTTGAAACTATCACAAGAAACCCAAGATTTTCTTTCCGAAAAGAAGGAAGCCTTTGACCAAATGGAATCACAAAAAGCTGGCGAATTATTTTCGACTGTTTTAGTAAAAGGGGAACAATTTGCTAAAACATTTACTGACTTTAGTTTGTTATATTTTTCGTCATATTTGATGAACAACCATGTGGAAAGTGTTGAAGAAAATGTGATAGAAGAAAAAATACGCAATATCCTTGGTGTTGCCTCAGATGCTTCTGACGAGGAGCTACAAAAAGCAATGGAAAAAAAGGAAAATTGGAAAAACACCACTCTTGGCATCACTTCAGATGCTTCTGATGAAGAGAAGAATAAAGCCTTAGAAGATTGGATAAGAACTAATTTTGGTATCGACTCGTATAAATCTGAAGAAGACGGGAAAAAAGCAATAGAACAACATTTAGATAGCATTTATGGAAATGAAATTTCGGTTCTAAAAAGTTTTGACAGGTCTTCTGACGAATTGAAAGATGTCTTGCCGAAGGATTTGAAAGAACGTTTTGAAAAATATAATAACACCATGGCTGAGATAACTGAGATATTTACTTTGGCAGGTTTTATAACATTGGAAAAAGAGGATTAAACATTGTTGAGTTTCCAAAAAAAAGAGACGGCCACAACATGGTGACCGTCTCTTTTTTACCCCGTCCCAGCGGATTTGCAATCCCCGAAATATGTATCACGTCTTCCCATAACATGCTGATTTTTGGAGCAAAGATAATGGAAAATTTGTTGCTGTACAAGCGTCTCGCATTACAAATGCTGATATTCGATGCTGGCGGATTGCAAATCCGCCAGAGCTGGGGGAGAATTAATGCTTGTAGGGCTGTCACACCGTGGCAGCCGCAGATAAATTCATCCTGCGGCTGCCGTGGTACGACAGCCCTACAATTACTATAATTATTAATTATTCTTTATAGGTTTTCACATCCGTCTCGCCGTTGAGGACCATCAGGCCATTGAGAGCCAAGGCCTTCATCTCGTCCTCGCCAGGATAGACATACACGGGAGCGATTTTCTCAACATGGGATTTCACCAAAGCGCAGAAGCCCTTGTCGTAGGCCATGCCTCCCGTGAGGAAGATGGCGTCAACATCCATGCTGAAAGCCGAGGCTGCGAGACCACCGACTTCCTTGGCCACTTGATAAGCCATGGCTTTGTAGACCTTCTCCCATTCCTTGTTGCCAGCCTTCACGGCGTTCTCCACTTCGAGTGCATCGTTGGTGCCGAGGTAAGCGACAAAGCCGCCTTTGCCCTTCAGCATCTGACCGATTTCCTTCTTGGTATATTTGCCACTGAAGCAGGCATCGACAAGGAAGCCGGCAGGCAACGAGCCAGCACGTTCGGGCGTGAAGGGACCGTCGCCGTTCAAGGCGTTGTTGGTATCCACGACGCGACCTTTCTTGTGGGCACTGACCGAAATGCCACCACCGAGGTGGATGGCGATGATGTTCATGTCCTCATACTTGCGACCGAGATCCTTGGCCAATTGGCGAGCAATGATCTTTTGGTTCAAGGCATGGAAGATGGAGATGCGTGGGAACAGCGGGTGACCTGAATAACGAGCCACCTCGTCCATCTCGTCAACCACGACAGGGTCAGCGATGTAAGCCTTCACGCCAATTTCCTTGGCGATATCGTTAGCAATCAAGCCACCAAGGTTGGAGTCCTTAATCATGAGATCGTTCACTTCGTAGACACCCGAGACGAGCGGACGGAGCAAACCACCACGACCCACGACGCAAGCCATTTCGCTCAAGTCGATACCAGCTTCTTTCAGCTCGCGCTTGATGGCTTCGGTGCGGAAGGGCTTCTGGTCGGAGATGTGTTCGTATTTCGCGACTTCCTCAGCGCTGTGCTTGAGGTTCTTCTTGAAGACTTGTTCCTCACCTTCGAACACGGCGATCTTGGTCGAGGTGGAACCTGGATTTATCGTTAAGATTTTGTATGCCATAATATTATGTTTTTTGAATTGTTTATGCCATCATAGCGGCCAAAGCGATGGAATAGAGCTTCGTCTTCGAGGTGTCGCCGCGTGAGCTGAGCACGCAAGGCACCTTGGCACCCATGAGCATGGCACCCACTTCGCTCTTGTCGAACTTGGTGCAGCACTTGTAGAACACGTTGGAGGCTTCGAGGTTGGGGAACACGAGGCAGTCGGCATCGCCGGCCACGGGGTTCTTCATGCCCTTGATGGCAGCGGTCTCGGCATCCAAGGCGAGGTCGAGGCTGATGGGACCTTCCACCATGCAGCCTTTGATCTGGCCACGTTCAGCCATCTTGGCGATGATGGCGGCATCGACGCAGGCGGGGATGCCGGCACTCATCTGCTCGGTAGCGGTCACCATGGCGACTTTCGGGCAGCTGACGCCCAACTTGCTGGCAACGGAGGTCACATATTTAAGCAGCTGTTGCTTCTGTTTGAGGTCGGGCAGCGGGATGATAGCGCAGTCGGAAGCCACCATCAACTTGTGGTAGTTGGGGTTCTCGATGACGGCGACGTGAGCCAAGGTCACGTTGGGCGGGCAAAGGCCACGTTCCTTGTTGAGGATGGCACGCATGTACTTATCGGTGGGGAGCAAACCCTTCATCAGGATGTCGGCTTCACCAGCATTGATAAGGTCGCAAGCCATGGCAGCGGCTTTTGTATCAACGGGTTCATGGATGATTTTGAAGTTGTTGGGGTCGATGTTCTCGGATTTGCACACTTCTTTGATGATGTTTTCATCACCAAGAAGGGTAGCTTCGATGAGACCTTCCATAACGGCAGCGTTCACTGCACAAATTGTGTGATCATCATTGGCATAAGCAGCCACAAGGCGTTTTTTGGGTTTGCTGCGCAAAACCTCGAACATTTGTTCTAATTTTCTGATTTCCATAATATTGTATTTAAGATTTAAAATTCAAAATTTAAAATTTAAAATTTAGCTGACTTCGCCCCATGATGTAGGGAATGGGATGTTATTCGCTTTGTAATAAAGTATAATTGGGTCATAATCCAAATCATCGGCCCAAGTGAGCGTTTTTAATTCGGGATGTATGTATGCTTTTTTGAACAAATTCAAGTTCATCAAAACACTGTATGGTTTTGTGGAATTGATTACATCAGCAAAGTCAACAAGCCCCGATGTTCCGTCTTCAAAAGTTACTTTATAGACGTAATCATGCTGATATTCGATGTCCTTTAAATCATAATTCATATTACAGTGGCTTGACTTTGATAAGATTGCCTTTTTTAGCTTCTTCCCAACATTGCATTAATTCCTCTTGGTGTAGTTTAGCCCATTCAGCAACAAGACCGAATGTTTTAGGCGGCAAATCACCAATCATCAAACCGAAGTCCTTAATCCTTATAGAAGCCTCATACTCATTGTATCTCACATGAAAATGAGGTGGATTGTGATCCGAAAAGTTCATCGTTATGATGATTCCAAGAAATCTGCTAATTTCAGGCATTCTTTTATTATTTGACGGAGCAAAGATAAAAAAAACTTTCTATCAATAATAAATAATGTTCAAATCCAGCCGTTTTTCCTGCAACTGTTCAACGGCGTGTTTCTTCACCTTGGTGTTGTAAACCTTCAACTGCTTCAACGACGGCATGTTTTCAACGGGTGAGATGCTGCGCACATTGGTGTTGTTGACAAACAGATTCTCCAACTTTTGCAAGCCCGAAAGGGGTTTGAGTGACTTTATAGGTGTGCCGCTGGCGTTCAATGTCACCAAATTGTTCATCTTCGACAAGGGCCCAAGGTCTTTGATTTGGGTATTCTCAATGTTGAGGAGTTCAAGCAAAACACTGCTTTCGATGGGCGACAAGCTACTTACAGGGTTGTTCTGCACATTGAGCTCCAACAGATACGCTTTATTGGCCAATGGCATTAAGTCGCTTACGTTTTGGTTGTTGATGGTCAGCCTTTCAAGCCACATGAAATCCGTAAGTGGGTCAATGGAGGTAATGGGAGTCTCTGACGTAATCTCTATTTCCCTCAAATCAATTATTTTTTGAAGCTCAATGGGGGTTGGGGTTCCGTTTTGGCAGCCCACATGCTCTAACAATATGGCTTGCCAGTTTTCGTCAATGCTTTCCCACCACGCTTGCAGTTGCTCGGTTTGATACACTACGGTAACCTGTCTCTGGCTTTGTTTCAAGGCGACCACTTGACTGTGGCCGATGATGGTGCTGTCGGCCAGAATCACTTCGATGTTATTATCGTTAACCAAGGCCGTAAGGTCGGCGACGGGTGTGTTCATGATGTTGAGGAACCGCAGACTCGTCATGTCCTGCAATGGCTTGAGGTCACTGATGTAAGTGTGTTCGATGGTGAGCGACTCCAAGTTGGTCAGTCCCTGGATAGGATGCAGGAAATTGATTTCGGTATTGGCGATGTTAAGCGAACGCAGATTGGTCAAACGGCTGACAGGTAACAGGTTTTGCATGAAGGTATTCCCCGAGAGGTCGAGTTCCTGCATGTTGATGATTTGATGCAGTTGCTCGGTGGTGGGTTCCGAATCAAGTTGTATCTGTTTTGAAAATACAGCCTTCCAGAAGATAGGAAGCTCGCGCCACCATGTCTTCAATGCTTCGGTGTCGTAGATGACCAAAGCAAAAGGATTGGTCTTTGAGAAGGCTATGGCCTCGGCATCATGGATACCGGAATGGTCGCAGTAAATCTTGCTCAAACGACGGTTTTTACCCAAAGGCGTCAAGTCGCTGATTGACGTGTTGCTGCAATACAACTCGCGCAGATTCTCCGTCTCGCTGAGAGCTTGGAGGTGGGTAATGGCAGAGCCTGAGATGTTGAGGCTTTGCAAGTCCTTCAAACCGGCAATGGGCGCCAAGTCGCGGACCGAAGTGTTGCTGATATCCAAGGACTTCAATTTGGCCAAATCGTGCAAAATGCCGACATTGGAGATATTGGTGCCGCTCAAATTCAGCGAGATGAGATTCGGACAACTCTTCAACTGAGTAAGTCGATTGACTTGGGTATTGGCGAGGTTCAGTTTTTCGAGGTTTCTCAGGGTGGTCAGTACCGAAAGGTCGTCGATGGTGGTGTTGGCCGCTTCAAGTTCTTTCAGTGTGGTATTGTATTTCAGTGCCGAAAGGTCGTTTATCAAAGTGGAATTGACTCGCAACACCTCCAATTTGTTCAGGTTGCGTATGGGAGAAAGATCCTCAATGGAAGTGCCTGAAATGTCGAGCCAAGTGAGGTCCGACAATTCGCTGAGCGGATCCAAGTTGATGATTTCGCGGATGCCCGAAATGTCGACACGCTGTCTTTGCGTGACCTGCTTCAGCTTGGCATCAAGTTCCTTCATGTCGTCTTTGAAAACCTTGTCGCGCAAGTCGATGTTACCCGTAATGGTATCGACAACGGGATAGGAACCCATAAAATCGGCCGAAGTGATCATGCCAACGGTTTCCATAGGGATGCTGTCGTAGAGCTTGATATCGCTACCGAGACGTGTTTTCCAGTTTTGCGACAGGCTGTTCCACCAGTTACGAAGCGCCTCTTTTTCATTGATTTTCGCGGTATAGATGCTGGCAATCTTGAGGCTGCTTTTTTGGCGGTCGAGGTTGATTTCAACAAAGCGGGTCTTGACGTTGTCAACCGATTCGTCGTTGATGGTCTTGGCGGTCAGCTGCCGCGACAAGGTGGCCTTGAAAAAGATACTGCCGTCATCTCTTGTGCCGTTAGCGATGCTTTGCAAATCGAACTTGAAATTGGCCCATTTGAAGAAAAAGTCGATGTCTTTCAGATAGGCCTGCACATCCTTATTGATGGGGGATTTGCGGTTTACGTCAAGGTCGTCTTCGATCTGGACTTTGTCGTCAATAAAGATTTTGCTCCAACTCTCGGTGAAGACAATCTCCTTTTCCAACGCGGTGGAGGTGCTGTCACCCAAGAAGTTCATCGTTTCTTCCAGATACGAAACCATGGTCTTGATTTCGTTTTCATATTTGGCGATTTCGTCTTTCGACAGTTTCTGCGCCTGACCACTAAAGGCAAGACCGAGCAATAATATGGAGAGAATAGCTATCTTTTTCATGGTTGATAGAATTTGATGAGATTGGTTTTTTCCTTTTCCGGCATATAAACGACGTTCGACATAAGCCAGCCCGAGTTCATCCCCGAGCGGTTGAACCACGATACTTCAAAATACCAGTCCTTGATTTGCAGGACATGGAATTTGACTGAATCGACTTGCTGAAACACAAGCCTGCCGTTCTTGATTTCGTAGAAAAACAGCGTCAGATAATCGGGATAATACTCCTTGGAAGCGTAATATTCAATGACTTCTGGATGTTGAAAAGCCTTATAGATGTTCATGAAATCGAGCTCGTGACTCATGGGATGCAAAAAATGTTTTTCCTTTTCAGCCAACTCGCCGTTAGGAAACAGTTTGTTAAATTCGGAGAAATAGACATTGGTAAGCACCCATTTTGAACCCAAGCCCTCCTTCTCAACGGCCAGGAAAAGCATCACATTGACCAGCTTGCCGTTGTATTTGAAAGTGCATGAAACCTCTGAGAACCAATTTCCTCCAAGAAATGTCATATAGGTTGAATCGCCTTTTGTGACATCCTCGATGAAATAGCGTTGCAAGTCGGTCTCCTTGCCATATTTCTCTTGGTCGAAGAGGACAGGTAAGGATTTTCGGCGCATCTCATTGCTTCGGTAATTGGGGTCTTTGGGATTGAGCTTGAAACCGAACTGGTCTTCCTCGTAATTGAACCTGCGCATGAACTGACCCATCTGTTTGGTCATGGCGTAGAGTTCGGTTTCGTCCATCTTAAAATCGCCTATGGTTTGGGCGAATGCGTTGCCTGTCAGCAGAAGCAAAACGGCAAGAAGCGTGATATTTTGGATTGTTGTTCTCATTATTCACTATGACTACCGACAATGACCATGACCAGTACCACAGTAAAAGTGGTCATGGTCATGGTCATCAGTCATAGTCAAATTATCTATTCGTCGTTTCTTTGACGCGCATGTCGCCAAGCAGCACATCCCAGAAACCGATGGTGCGGCCGCCGATTTGTGTTTCCTTACGTTTCACATAGACCGTGATGTCTTTCTTGGTCGTGTCCTTATAGGCCAGGTTGCCTTCTTTGTCATAGCCACGGAAAGACTGGAAGATAGTGATGACACCCACGTATGTGCCATCGGGTTGACGCTGCAAGTCGCTGACATACTCGATGTTGTACCATTCGATTTCGACGCGGTCGTAGTTGAGGCGCATCAGGTGCTCCATATACTTGCGGACGCGATAGTAGGTGATTTGATTGGAACCCAGTGAGGAGACACCAATTTCGGCATCGCTCATGAAAAGCTCCTCTGCACGGTCGATGACGCGGTTGGCCTCGCTGAAAGGCGTGTCTTTCGTGCCGACGATTTTGATGTATTTGCTCAGGTCTCTCACCTTCTCCAAGGCAAGGCTGTCGATGGCTTGCTTGCGTTCGAAACTCAGTTCGTCCTGTGCCATGGCGCTACCCACAACGCACAAGGCAATCACTAATGTGGCAATGATCTTTTTCATTTCTTAATCAGTTCAAGTTCGTTAATTTTTCCGTTGGCGTTGTATTTGACGTCGTGCACCTTTTCAGTGGCCTTCTTCTGGTCCTTCACGTAATTGAGGTATTTTTCAATGGTCGTCGGACGGTCATAGTCGTTGAAACCAGCATTCTGCTTGATGATGATGAGCACAGGCACATTGGGCGACTCAAAAGCGCTCAGGGTTTCGTCGATGATACGGTTGGCCTGCATGACGCTGCCAGCACGGGCGATGCTATTGAAATTCTGTTCAAGGGTGACATTGGCGGCTTGCACCTCCTGCTTGTTACGCTCCTCTTCTTCTTTTTGGGCACGCTCGCGGGCGAGTTTTTTCTCCACTTGGAAGAGCAGGTCGTCGACTTCGGCGTTTTGCAGGTTCCAGTCCTTGATGGTCTGCACGCGGGCTTCCTTCTCTTCGAGGCTCCAGAGGGTCTCATCGTCGAGGATGGCGTTCAGGTCCTTCACGGCTTGTTCAACTTTTGATTTGTACTCAGCCTCGGCAGCTTCGCGGGCGAGGCGTTTCTTGCTCTTGCAACTGGTGGTGCCTCCCAGCGTGATGAAAACGGCCAGAAGAACCATCATGACGGTTGTGATTTTCGATTTCATATTTAGAGATTTAAAAATTCAAAGATTCAAAATTCAAAGATTCGTTTTTGTAAATAACTCGCAACTGTCTAATAAATTGCAAAAGTAGTGCTTTTTTTAATTGCATGGGGCGTTTTTAAGACAATTTTAGCGCCAAATCAACCCAAGGGTATTTTCTTGAGAACCTTATAAAAAGGTCCCGAAGGCTGAAGGAAACTCTGGAAGTAAACCAGTTCCTTCACATCGGCATGAAGATAGGGCTTCTGCTCAATGCTGTCATAAATCTGCATAAAAAACTGCTTGTCAACCAGTTGCTTTATGCGGCATACGGTAAGATGCGGCACAAAGTTCTGACGGTCGCGGAGATAGCCCAAGTCATCAAAAGCATCGAGAAGGTCGGCCTCAAGGTCGAACAGGGCCTTGGGCTGATCGTTCATGCCGAGCCAAAGCACACGTGGCACACGGTTGCTGCCGAAGAGCCCCGTGCGGTCGAAGTCCATGGTGAAAGGTTGATGCTTTTTGGCCACCTTTTGACAGCTCTCAACAATAGCGGGAATGTCTTCTTCAGGGGTACTGCCCAAAAACTTCAAAGTCAGATGGATCTGGTTGGTCTTCACATAGTTGATATACTTCTCATGCTGGAGGTTTTTCTTCAGTCTTTCCACCATGGCTGGAAACTCGGTTCCGCAAGGGATGGAAATGGCAAGGAAGGTTCGTAAGGTTCTCATTAATGTGTAATTTGATGTAAAACAGTGTTTTATGGGTTATTATCTCACCATCCCCACAGGATACACTAAATAGTTCTTGTCGCAATAGGGTGAACGTTCATAGAACCAGTTCAGTATGGCATATTGCGAGGGTTGTTTGTCCTTCGGGAAGGAGGCTCTCCAAGCGTCGAACTGTTCTTTAAGGAAAGGATCGGCGGCGAGCATGGCCTTGGCCATCGGCTCCATCTTGTAGACTTCGAAATACTCGACACGCTGCAACACATGGTTGAAGAAACCCCATTCAAACAACGAGCCTTGCATTTCAGGTTCCAACAGGTTCATCAGCAGTCGCACCCCGTTTTGCGAGGTCTTTATGACGGCTGAGCCTTTCGGGAAGGTGACATCCTTGGTGATTTCCTCAGCATCGGCATGGGCCACACGACAACGTCCTTCGGAAGGCGTGGGCACAAACGACACATTACTGAAACGGTAAGTGTTGACGGTCAACGTCTTCTCGCTCTTCAGGAGATTCATCTCGAAGCCATGCGCTTTGACGATGTCGATGACTTCGCCATATTGTGCTGGAATAATGTATTCCTTGGGCACCGACAAAAACTTCTCGGGGCGGGAGGAAAGAATTCTGCGGGTTTTACGTGTTTCGGGGCGCGTTGCATCATAGGCATAATACCAACTGCCCGTGATGTCGCTCTGCACCGTGTCGAAATGGTAGCCCAAGAAGTTTTCCCAAATCGTGTCGTTCAACTGCGGCTGCATATTGATGGGAATCTCCTTGAGGGTCAAGTCGTTTTTCTTGGCTTGAGTGAGGGCATTTTGGAAACTGTCTTTGTTTTCGCTGATGATTTTCAGTGTTTCTGCAATCATGTAATAGGTGGAAAACACGCGGTCCTTGTAAGGTTTCAGCATGTGGGTCTCAAGCAAGATGCCGGGACAGTTGCGGGCAGTAGTGTAGGCTTCCGAAAACATGGCGGAGAAACTCTCGTCATAAAGCGATGCCGTCGGGTCGCCCCAAGGATGGAACTCGATGTAGCGTGTGACAGGCATGTTGTGGCTCATCATGGCCGGGCCGATTTTTGGCTCCCATTCGTTGCTCAACCAAGCGGTAATCGAAGGGTCGTAATTGCCGAAATTCTCCACGGAATAGGTGGTTACATATTGGTAATCGGCACCATCGGTGGCATGGGTATCGAAAAACAGGTCGGGTTGCCACTGGTTAAACAAGGTGGTGAAGGCCCGCAGTTCGGGCGAATCAAGTTTGGTGAAGTCGCGGTTGAGGTTCAGGCCTTGGGCATTCACGCGCCAGCCCATCTGTTTCGGACCGTTTTGGTTGATGCGGTTGTAAGGCGAGAAGTTGGCCAGCCCGTCAGGGCTCAGCACAGGAATGAAAAGGAAAGAGAACTCGTCCAAATAGTTTTTGAATTCCCTTCCCGTCAACATGTTACGGATGAGCATAAACATAGCGTCCTTGCCGTTGGGCTCGCCAGGATGGATGCACGACTCGACCAAGATGATGTTTTTTCCGCTCCGACGAATCTTCTTCGGGCTGGTGTAGCCGTTCTCGTCAACGATGAGCAAGGGTACATCGCGGCCTTGTGCAGTCTGCCCGATGCTTTGGTAATGCACTTCCTTGAACTGCTTGTCAAGTAGTTTAGCATAGGCTATAGTCCCATCATAACTATCTGTCTCCAAATAGTTTGACTTCTCGAAAGTGGTAGTGAGATCACGGTCTGACTTGCTGCAAGCGACCAATAGGGATAAGCATAAGATGGATAAAAAAGCTGATTTCTTCATGATACAAGAATTGAGGTACAAAAGTAAAACTTTTTCTCTTCAGGGACAAAAAAAGCGTACGATAAGATTATCGCACGCTTATTATTATGAACAATTATCCTTCGTCAATGCGTCACGACTAATTTTTGGGTCGTGGTGTTTCCGTCTGAACAAATTGCTTGTAAGAAATAGATTCCACCGTCTAAATCTTTGACATCCAATTCTGTAGTAGTACCACAGAGCGTCATGTGACGAACCAAACGGCCTGCGATGTCGTAAAGCTTGATGGCTTGCAAATCGGCATCAGATGCGACAAACACGATACCATCTGACGGGTTGGGATACAATCTGACAGCTTGGATGACATGTTCGTTGACCGACTGAGAAATTAACAGACCCGAGACAGCTTTCACCGAGGTCTTCTCACCTTCATAGACGGCACAAACTTCAACGATATTGTAGTCGTTTTCAATCGGAATGAAGGTATAGGTCAAGGCTGGTTGGTTTTCGACGACCAATTCGCCATTGACCATCACATTATAGCCCGTTGGACTGCCTGCAACGGGAGCTTCCCATGTGGCGGTTACCGTGTTTCCATTTGCTGAAAGCAGCAAATTCTCAACGGGATAAGGATGGGTCGTGTACTCATACAGGAAATGGCTGTTATACACATCTTTCGTGTTGTATTGTTGCAGCCACACCGCTACTTCGAGGTCGTTCATCTCTTCGACATAGGTTGAAGACAGGTCAACATCGAATTCCAAGCGCTCATATTCGCCCGCATTGATGGTGAGTGTGTTTCCACTGGCGTTGGGCAACATCTTCATGAGAATGTGATGGAATGAGGTCTCGCCGTTGGTGCCAACATTTCCCATAGTGGTCTTTTCGTTCACCGTCACATAGGCAACGACGTTTTCAAGCTTGGCGTAGGCCATCAGGTCGGCCGTGACAATGATGTGATTGCCTTCGACATCGAAAGCGCCTCTGATTTCGGCCAGTGCCTGCTTTTCGAGTTCAGCATCAAAAGCCTCTTGTGTCAAGGCTCCGTCTTGAGGCACACCGTCAAGCAGGACATAGGGTACCCAAGGCACGTTGTAATAATTGTCTCTCACGCCCACCTCCGGATAATAATATGGGTCGCCGTTACCAGGAAAATTCTCTGGATATTTCGTATAGGTGAACTTGCCGGGGTTATTTTGCGTGAACTGAAGCATCAGGTTGTTGACATTGACACACGGACCGCATGTTGAAGCCGAGAAATGCTCAATCATGGGGATGCGCTCCGTCAGGCCGATGTTCACCGAAACGGTCTTCGAAAGGTCGTTGTTTTCGGGGTCGTCATCAGTCGCTCCGTTGACTTTCAACAAATTGACAGTCAACAGATAATTGTCAGCTTCAAGGAAAGTCGGGGTGGCGAAAGAGAAGGTTTCGGCAGCAAGGGGTTCCATGTTGGTCTCGAAAGTCTCGGTAACCCATTCGTGTCCCTCAAACTGATATGATGCCTCAAGAGAGGTGATGACATTGCTTCCCTTGTTGATGAGCCTAAAAGATACAGAGTTGTATCCGACTGTCACCAAATCGGGCACTTCTATCGCATCCAAATCGCCATCGGTGTCTTCGAGATTGTAAATGACAATATCATCAAAATACCAATAATCGATGTTCAAGCAGTTGCCGCTGTAATAGATGCAAAACTGCACACTGGCTTGTCCAATGTCGGAAGTCTCGACAAGTTGGCGGACTTCATACTTGCCATCGGCATTATAGGTCTCCGACCATGCGTCGTTCCAAGTAGCGCCTCCATCGGAAGTCGTGGCGATGCCTAGGGTATGCGAACCAGAATAGTTGTCGAGATAATGCTTGAAAGAAACAACAACATTGCTTTTCCCAGTCAAGTCGATGGCGGGTGAGACAAAACGACTTGTCCCGATAAAAGTCGGGTTGTGTTGAAGCATCAACTCGTTCTTCTCGCCACCGGCATTACGCGTCTCGCTGATCGACCAGTTGTTTTGTCCCATGTCAGCAATGGACCATCCTGAAGGGATGCTGCTGCCGTCAAATGATTCGCTAAGCAACAAAGCCCTGTTTTGGCCTTGCAAAACCATGGAGAAAAACAAGGGTAAGACAAGTAAAAAAAGCTTTTTCATCTTGTTACTTATTGAATTGCGACTTTCTTCACGATGATGCCTGCTTCGGTTTCGATGCGAACCAGATACAGACCCGACTGATATCCGGCAACATCAATAGCCACCTCATTGCCCATGGCTTCATGACGGCCAACTTCTCTGCCAGTCAAATCGAAGATACTGACATTCAGAATATTATTTGCCGAGACATTCAGAACGCTTGTTGCAGGATTCGGATGAATCTGAGCGTTTTCTGCACCAAGTTCAACCACCGAGACACCGTCGTTTGAAATCAAACCACGAATCAACCAAGTGAAAGGAGGCATGCCAACGGTAGAAGCATCGGACCATTCGCGGCCATCTTCCGAAATCCAACGGCTGTTGGCATCGCCACAATCGTCGGCAGCTGGGATGGTGAATTGGCCGTCCGTGTTGTTAAAGGTAATCCATAGGTTCTTCGTCACATCCAAAACGACAGGCGTATCGAGTTTGATTTCCGTCCAATCGTTTGTTCCTGCAACACTGTATTGTTGCGTGTAAACCATGTCAAGAGGACCTGTCGTGCTATTATCTTGATAGATAATCAGATAACCATTATATGGGGTGTGGTCCCATATCTTGACTTGAGTCAACTGATAGCCATTAAAACTGGCTAGTTGACTTGGTGTGAACATGTTGCCCCAGTAGATGGGTTCGCCGCTCAGAAGTCCGATATCCGTCAAAAATTCGCCGTTATCGTATTCCAACCAAAACTCATCCCTTTCCTGGGCGTTTACATTGAATGATGCCATGAATAGCATTAACGCTAGAATTGTAAAGAACTTTTTCATGTGATTTAGGATTTAATTTGTTAATAATGCGTTATTTAAAGTGTTTCTACCTTGCCAAAATGACAAAGCGTACAGATTATTTTTTTGCAAAGATAGTTTTTTTTCTTTCCCATAACACGAAATACTGTATTTTAGCACCATCAAAAAACACTTACAAAAATGAACACTTATTCCATAGGAATCGACATAGGCGGCACCAACACTGACATTGGACTGGTGCGCGACGACGGCCGCTGCATGACCAAGAAAAATCTTCCCACCAACAAATATTTCGATGCCTCCCTTTATGTGGCGGACATCTGCGAACAAATCAAATACTTAATGGCTGAAAACCATGTTGACACCATCGAAGGCATCGGCATTGCGGCACCGGCAGGCAACTACTATACGGGCTGCATCGAGAACGCCACCAACCTCAACTTCAAGGGTATCGTCAATCTTGGCTCGGCATTCCACTCGCATATCGACGTGCCTGTCGTCGTCTCCAACGACGCCAACGCCGCAGCTTACGGCGAACTCGTCTACGGCGGTGCCAAAGGTATGAAGCATTTCGTGATGTTCACCCTCGGCACGGGTGTGGGTAGCGGCATTGTCGTTGACGGCAAGCTGGTACATGGCAAGACGGGCGGCGCTGGTGAACTCGGCCACGCCATCCTCATCCCCGAAGGCCGTCCTTGTGGCTGCGGACGCAAAGGCTGTCTGGAGACCTATACCTCCGCTACGGGCATCCGCCGCACCGCACTCGAGATGATACAAGGCACCCCCGATTATGTCGGCGCACTATCACAAGTGCCACCCGAGGAGCTGACGAGCAAGATGGTGGGTGATGCTGCCAAATATGGCGACCCTTTGGCCATCAAGGTCTTTGAAAAGACGGGATATTGGCTGGGCATCGCCATGGCCAATGCCGTGGCCTTCAGCGGTCCCGAAGCCATCTTCCTGATGGGCGGTCCGGTGAAGGCCGGCGAAGTGTTGCTGAAACCCGCTCGTGAGTCGTTCAAGAAACATTTGTGCTTCGTTTACGACGGCAGCGTTGACGTTCGCGTTTCCGAGTTGCCCGACAACGACGCGGCCATCCTTGGCGCTGCGGCTTTGGTGAAGGCGTAATGTAAAGGAAGCAAATCTTACATAAATCTAGCGTAATAATTACGACTATGTTTTAAACGAAAAAATGCCGCTTTTTGGCGGCATTTTCGTTTATTTCCCGAAGTTCTTCTCCAAGAAATCCTGCGCTTCTTTCATGCCGCCGTCGCGGGCTTTTTGCATGAGAAGCTTGGTGTAGGCCTGGTCTTGCTTCACCCCGTTGCCTGTATAATACAGGATGCCGAGACGGTATTGGGCGTTGGCGATGTTATGGTCAGCAGCTTGGGTAAGGTATTCCACAGCCTTAGTCAAGTCTTTCTCTGTACCTATGCCGTAATAATAACAATCACCCATTTGCGAGATGGCGTACAAATTTCCGGCATCAGCAGCGTCTTTCCACCACTTGACAGCCGTCTTCTCATTTTTGGCTGTGCCCATGCCGTAAAAATAACAGTTGCCGAGGTTGAGCATGGCTTGGGCATCTTTGGCTTGCGCTCCTTTTTGGTACCACTCAAAAGCTTGCTTGGCATCAGCGGTCACCACGGTACCCATGCGGTAGTAGTTGCCGATAGAGTTGTAGGCGGGACCGTTTTCCTGTGCCGCAGCTTTCCTGAACCAAGCCAAAGCCTCCTTTTCATCCTGTTCCACACCCCAACCTTTTTCGTAGCAAACGCCATAGGCATACTGGAACTTGGCATCGCCATGTTCGGCTTTGTAACGGATGGAATCTATCTGTGCAGCCACTTGGTCGCCTATCGACTTGTGCACACCCGCACCCGAGAGTTGACTGAAATCGAGGGGCTTGCCTTCTTCCAGCTGAAGGACAGGTCCATTGGATTCGCTGGGATTGGTTTCAAAGGTCAGGCCGGGATTGGAGGGTGGAATCTGAGGCGTGGGGGCGACGGGCACACCCATGGGGATGTTTTTTTTCTCCTGCTCAGGCTGCGTTTGTCCTAGTTCCTTGTTGTCGTTCTGACCACATGAAGCCAGCATGAGCGAGGCGGCAAATATCAAAAGGGATTTTCTCATTTTGAAAAATAGTTTCGGGTTGCAAAAGTAGAAAATTTTTCTCAATCACTTGATCTGGAATCTCACACCTACATAAGCGCGAACACCTGACAGCGGTCCCCAAACCATCGAAGCATCAAAGTCTTCGCTCATTGGGTTTTCAGCCGAGATGATGGGGTATTTTTGCTTGTAGTTGGTCAGGTTCTCTCCACCGATATAAACCTCCCAATGTTCACCTAGCTTTTTCATGATCTGTACATTCATGATAACATAGAACGGTGAACGTTCGATGTTTTGACCATGGGTAACAGCGGTGGCATTACCATTCAGATTGGGGACGCGGCTGTCACCGTTGAACTGCGTCGTGAAGTCGAACTGCCAAGTGCCGGGTGCATACGACATCGTCACCAGACCCTTATAGCGATTGACGAAAGGCTTTTCACGCAAGGTATCGTTAATGGTCATCTTCACATCGTTGTAGCGGAAGGCTAAGGTCAGGTCGAAGTCCTTGAAAATCTCGCAGTTGGCCTCAATTTGGGCACTGTTGGAGTAAGACTTGCCGTTGAGATTGTAGATGCGAACTTCATGTGCATCGGCATCGCGGTCGAGGACGATTTGGTTGACGAAATCGGTGCGGTAGAAGTCGGCTTGAAGGATGAGTTCGCGCCAGCCAATATGGAAGTCTTTGGTCAAATTAATGCCATAATTCCAAGCGTCTTCCATCTTAGGTGTATTCAGAAAACGGATGACTCGCGATGAGGCCAGCATGGTGGAATTTTCTGCTAAGACATTAGGCGAACGATAGCCCTTGCCTGCCGAAAGGCGCAGTGCAAAGTCATCATGGGTCTTGAAGCGCACATGTAAGCGGGGCGTGTAGAGCATCTTTTTATAGTAGGTGTTGTAGTCAGCACGGAAGCCTGCAATGATATTCCAATGGTGGTCGTCGTTGAAAGCATATTCAACAAAGGCACCTGGGACTTGTTCCACGCGTTGTAAAGTACTGTCTTCCAGATGTTCGTCGTATTTGTCATAGGTATAGCTGGCACCTACAGAATAAGTGTGATGGTCATTGAAGAGATAGGAGTCGAACAACAGGTTGCCATAATAGGAAAGTTGGTTGGCGTTGTAGTCGGTGAGGCCGTAATAGGAGTTCACCTTGTGGTAGGTTACTTGATGCTGCATTCCGAGACTGGTGTCTTTGCGATCGAAGTGGTAGCCACCCTTGGCAAAAGCCTCGTAGCGTTCGGTATTGATGCCGATGCCGTATAGGTTGTAGCCATCATCGAGACGATGCTTCGGGTCGAAGTCCATCTGTCCGCCGAGGCGGGTTTCTTTCAAAGCCTTGATACCCAACTTGCAGCCGAAATGCCCAGTATGGGGATGGTTATAGCGCAAAAAGACATTGTATTGCGTGGTCATCGGTTCGTCAAGGAACGAATCCTTGTTGTCGTCCATTTTCATGTGGTTATGGCTCACATGGCCGAAAAGCATGATGCCGTCGTTTTTTCCCACCTTGACACGACCGTTGAAATTGAAATCGGTCATCAACATGGAATTGGCGTACAAATTGAAAAACACCTTCTCGCTCTTATAGGGCAGAGGCTCCTTGTAGTCCACATTGATTTGTCCCGTGATGGACTCATAACCGTTTCTTACAGAAGAAGTTCCTTTGGAGACTTGAATGCCGTTCATCCAAGTGCCTGGCACATAGTTCAAGCCGAAAGTCGAGGCCAGACCACGGAAATTGGGAATGATTTCTGTCATCATTTGGGTGTAGATGCCACTCAAGCCGAGCAGTTGGATTTGTTTGGCGCCTGTCACTGCATCGCTATAGGCAACATCAACTGAAGCGTTGTTCTCGAAACTGCCCGCGAGGGTGCAGCAAGCTGCACGTTTCAGGTTTTCGGAGGTGATTTCTTGTACAGCCATCGCTTTGATGGGGTTGATGTATGAGGCTTTCTGTCGCGCCGCGACTTCCACCTCGTTGAGCATGTGGATGGCCTTGAAGACATGATCGTAATGCGCAGGCTCCACCATGTGGTGAACCGTGTCGTTTTCATAGCTGATGCAGCTGAACACGAGGCAACCGATGCGCTCGTGCAGCGGGATTTTGTAGTGTCCGTTGGCATCGGTCACGGTGCCTTCGTTGACGATTTTCCAATATACGTTCACGCCAGGCAGCGGTGTGCGTTGACCATTTTCGGCTTCTTCATATACGGTGCCTTCGATGAAGCCTTGGGCAAATGCGCCCGTGACGAAGGCGAGTAATAATAGAGTGATTAGGGTGAGTTGTTTGGTTTTCATTGGATTTAAGATTTAAGATTCAAAATTCAAAGATTGGGTTCGAAGTGGAGTTTCCTTCGGGAATGGAGAACTATTCGTTTTATTAAATGCGGCGGAAAGAACTTGTTACCTAATTGTTGCATTATCAACCGCCGCATGATAAATAATGCTTAACTCCATTCCCCGAAAGGGGAATCTCTTATTATCTCAGAAAACCAAAGGATTAAGCTTCAGCGAAGAAAAATACACAATCCGTTCTCGCCCAGAAAGAAACAAGAGCGTCTTTCGCGGAGAATGGTTATTGAAGACTGTGCTCACTCGGGCACACATCTCCGTCAAGTCAAAACGGGGTAAGATAAAAGATTGTAGGCTGACAATCAAGTGTTTGTCGGGTGAAAAAACAAAGTTGTCGGTGAATTGGATCTTGCTGTCGAAATCGTCGCAGCAGCATTTGGCATTGAATTGGAGTCCTTCCAATTGCCAAAGGTATGCTTCGGTTTCTTCGTGCTCATGTTCATGGTCGAGGCAATGCAGACAATGGTCTGCCACCGTACCAAAGCTGCCCGTCAGCTGGTGGTCTTCGGTGCAATAATGGAACTTCACTTCCCATCCGATCGAGACGAACAGCACAGCAAGGGCCATCAAAAAGGAGCCGATTTGCAACAACCGCTTTTTCATGGCGCAAAAATAGGGAAAAAGGGGCAATTGTGTCGTTTTTTTCTCTAATTTCGCGTTTGGGGACTATGGCTAATGGCAGCTTCATCATATTTGTGAAATTCAATTTATTTATGAAGCAACCATAGGAAATCCACCCAACAATTCAACAATTCAACGATAAACAATCAACAACAATATGGCCGACGGATACTTAGAAAAACGTTATGAAGAGGTCTTTGGCAAGGGTGCCAAGAAGACCGTAGTGAAACACACTTCATTGGAATCTTTAATGGAGAAAAACCGCAGTTATCGCGGCTATGACCAAAGCTTTGTGGTAAAGCGCGACATGCTGGAACGTATTGTGGCGGTGAATACGAAAATCGCCTCAGCGAAAAACCAACAGGTGCTTCGCTTCAAGCTGGTGACCAAGGAAACGGGAGCAGAAAACATCACGCAAAACATGAAACTGGGAGGGCTTTTACCCGAACTGCATCTCCCCTACCCTAGCACTGAGCCTGAGGCATTCATCATCATTTGCAGTATGATACCTGAAAACAAGTTTGTTGACATCGACTTGGGCATTGCGGCGCAGAGCATGTTACTAAAAGCCACCGAAATGGGCTTGAACGGCATTATGATTGGTGCTTTCAACAAGGCGAAGGTTACTGAAGCTTTCAATTTACCATACGATCCACTTTTGATTTTGGCCATAGGCAAAGGCAAGGAAACCATCAAATTGCAGCCTGTGGATGCTGGAGACAAACTGGCCTATTACCGTGACGAAAACGACGTGCAGTTTGTGCCGAAGATTCGGTGGGAACAGTTGATTTTGGAGTGAATTTCCTCACGCAGAACTCGCAGAACTATATGAATTTGTCGCTGCTTTGCGCCGACACGCTTCGCATCATTGCGAGCGTAGCGAAGCAATCTAGAAATTCGCTTAATTAGTTTCATTCGCCGATAAACACAACGACGAAATATGCTGTTAGTGCCGAAGATCAAGTGGGAACAGTTGATTTTGGAATGAATTTGCACTCAAATAGTGCATTTTTCGTGATTTTTTGCACTCATATAGTGCATTTTTTTGAAAAATTTGCACTCATATAGTGCAATTTTAAGCAAAGGCAAAAGACAGATTGCAGAGGCCAAGGAAGGCTATGTGGTGAAGGATGATATCGAATACGGCTACGGCAATGTGGTTCCACTTTGGGCTTTTGGGCTGAATTATTGATTTCCTCACGCAGAATCCGCTGAACTTTATGAACTTGTCGCCGCTTTGTACCTACGCGCCATTATTGATAAAAACGTTTGTAGGGCTGTCACATCGTGGCTGCCGCTGGCTCGCATTCGGCCCGAATGCCACTCCGCGGCTGCCGTGGTACGACAGCCCTACAAAACCAAAAAATGTTTATTGCAGTTTGAAATTGATAGGCATTTGATAACTTACCCTTACAGGTTTGCCTTCTTGTTTGCCAGGTTTCCATTTCGGCAAACCACTGATGACACGAACGGCTTCTTCATCGCAACCACCTCCGATACCGCGCAGTACTTTCACATCGGAAACGCTGCCGTCTTTCTCGACAATAAAGCCGACAAACACACGGCCTGAGATTCCCTTTTCCTGAGCTTCTTTAGGATAAACGACATTTTTGGATACATAGTCCATTAAGGCATCTTCTCCCCCCGGAAATTTAGGCATCTCTTCTACGATTTGATAGACACCGTTTTTGTCGGGTGTCATGTCAGGATTATTTGCTTTCTCCTTTTTTACGGATTTTGCCGGCTGACCATCATCCAATTTGAAGAAAATCGGCATCATGTAATTGACGCGAACAGGTTTTCCTTTTTGCATGCCAGGCTTCCATTTTGGCATCTCTTTGATGACTCGAGCGGCTTCTTCATCGCAGCCACCGCCGATGCCGCGCACAACTTTCACATTGGATACGCTACCGTCTTTTTCGATAACAAAACTTACAAACACGCGGCCTGAGATATTCTTATCCTTTGCTGCTTGGGGATATTTGATGTTTTCTGCCACATACTTCATCATGGCTTCTTCACCCCCTGTATATTGAGGCATTTGTTCAACAATCTGATAAACAGTGTCTTCATAACTTGTTGCTAAGTCAAACAGTTGTTCAAAAAGATTTCCAGAGAGGGTGAACGGCTCGATGGTGTAGGTAGACGTATCGCCTCTTCTTTCTGTTTCAGTGATGAAGAAATTGTTTCGCTGGTTTCCGTCAGCATCGTAAGAGGTGACGGTGAGTTTTTTGCAAGGCTCTCCTGACTCAGGTTGGAAACTATCCGAAGTCTCGAACTTGACATAGGAACCGTCAACAGCATAAAAGACAGTATCTTTCAATTGCATGGGAGCACCGTCATCATCAAAGATTTCGAACCGACCCGTTTCAACCGTAATGGGTTTATCGACTGCTTTCTTTTCTTGTGCCGTCACTTTCGTGTTGGCAATCATCAGGATAGCCAGCACCGGCAATGTTGCCAAGAGCCTCCACCAGAGGCCCTTGGCCTTTTCATTTCTTGTAATCATCTTGATACGTTTTTTAGTAAGGATTAAACTGAAGTTATTACTCATTCCGCTGAAGTCGACAGCCGTGCACTGCTGCAGGATCAGCATCATATAATTCTTTTTGTCAACGCCAGTGGCCACCACGTCGCGGTCGGCTTGGTATTCATGAAGGCTCTGCAACTCCTTCTTATACAGATAGATGAATGGATTGAACCATTGCAGGATCATCATCACCTCGGCGAAGAGGATGTCCCACGAATGGTGGTGGGCAATGTGGCTCATCTCGTGCCGCATGATGTCGGGGTCCACGTTTTCGTTGGGGAAGAAAGCATAACAGAAGAAGGAGAACGAGCCTTGTTCGCGCCCCGTAAACACTGCCGTGCAGCTACTCATCTTGCGCTTGGGCGAGCGGATGATGAGCACCACGAGTCTCCCCAACTTGATGAGGAACAACAGTGTCATCACGCCAACACCTATTAGATAGATTCCACCCATAACCTGCCACACGCTGAAACGTGAAGGCGTGGTATTGGTGGTCACTATCACTTCAGGCAACATGGGCTGGCCATCGTGCGTGACAATGACTTCGCTCAACATCATGCCATTGAACATGTTTTGTTTCAAGATTGCCATCTGCGGCACTTCCATCCCTGAGAGCAGACCGAGCATAGGCATGGCCAAAGCCAACAGCATGCTCGTAATCAGGAAGAAACGGTTGAAATACAGTCGGTTGCTGTTGCGGAACAACAGTCGATACACCAACCAAAGGACGGCAATGGTGGCTGCGATAGGCAGCAGATGACCGATGATTAATTCTTGTGCATTCATGGCTTATTTCCTTTCTGAGGCAATGGCCTCGTCGATGGTTTTTCTCATTTCTTCCAGTTCCTCGACGCTGAAATTCTCCTTTCTGGCAAAGGCCGAGACAAGGTCGAGATACGAATTGTTGAAGTAGCGTTCCACCACGCTGCCTAAGTAACGATGTGAGTATTCCTCCTTACTGATGACGGCACTGTAGCGATGGGCGCGGCAGAAGGTCTCATGCTTCACAAAACCTTTGTTTTCCAAAATCTTGATGATGGAAAGCACCGTGTTGTAGGCCGGCTTGGGCTCAGGATAAGCTGCCATAATCTCATTGGCAAAGCCCTGACCGATGTTCCAAATGACCTGCATCACTTGTTCTTCCGCTTTGGTCAACTCCTTCATTCTAATGGAGTTATCTTCGATATTTTCTTTCTTTCTTGCCATTTTGTCCTCCGTTTCTATAGGTTTAACGCTGCAAATATACAGAATATTTTGATTGTACAACTATTTTTTTAGTTATTTTATTGTATTATTGAGTAAAAAAATGTAAGTCGTTGTTTTTCCATCAGATTCCCTTCGGGAATGGAGTTGAGATATTGTTTATTATGCGGCGGCATGAACAAGTTGACTGTTAGTAAACTCCACAAGCCGCCGCGTGTAGAATAACGAATGAACTCCATTCCCTGCAAGGGAATCTCAATAAGTCGATTATGTAAGATAATATCATGATTTTCAATAGGCTAGATTGATAGTTTTGCTTGCTTTAATGAGTCGCATTTTTTCTTCGTCGGACAGGTTGAAATCGTTGTTGCGTGCATTGATCATCTCCATGTCAGGTTTTTCCAAGAGTTCCCAAGGGAAGCGTTCCAGCAGGTTATGTTCGCAGTCGAAGTCTTTCAGCGATTTCATCTTCGACACATCGGGAAGATTCAGCAGGTGGTTGAAACCTATCCCAAAACGCTCAATGGAATCCATTTCGGTAATCCATTCGGGCAGGAAGTGCAGTTCGTTGTGATGGATATAGAAATACTTCAGCCGTTTCAGGTTGCGTAAGGTGTCGGGAATCTCCTCGATTTGGTTGAACGACAGGAAAAGCTGCTGCATGTTCTCCATATTTCCCACAAAATCTGGGATTTCCTTGATATGGTTTTTATAAAAATCCAAATGCCTCAGATTTTTGAAATCGACCAACACGTCTGGTATTTCTTCGAAATCATTTTCATAGAACACCAAAACTTTCAATTGATTCAGGTTGGCAAACGACTTGGGCAAGCTATGGAGCTTATTTTTCGCCATATTCATGCTTTCGCATTGCAGTCGACCGATGTTCTTGGGCAGTTTTTCGATGCCGTTGCCGCCCAAAAGGATTCGTTTAACTTGGGTAAGGTGGCGGATATCCGCTTTGTTTAGTCTCAACTGGTTGAAATTCAAGCTGATTTCCTCCAAACTATCGAGTTCCATAATCCATCTTGGGATATGACGAATTTGGTTGCCCTCCAGATTGAGATCTTTCAAATGTTTGCAACGACGGACGCTCGTTGGAATGTGTGTCAACTGGCAGTTCGTCAGGTTCAGGCGTTCGATGTGGTTGTCCTCAGGAAAGTCGATGTTGCGAAAACTGCATCCGTTGAGGGTGACAATCTCCAAACTGTCGGACAAAAACAAGGACTTGTCCACCTTATTCGCTTCGATACCGGAAAAAGTGGCGATCCTCACCTTATTATATTTGGATAAGTCAGGGACAGTATCCAAATAAGTGAAATCAAGATTGAGCAATATAACAGAATCGGGGTCGCTGTTTTCCAGTTTTTGCAGATAGGCCCTTTCTTCCGCACGGGCTTTTTCATACATTTCCTGAAATTCTTCCTCGGTGTAATAACTCAGATAAGAGGGTTTTGCGATAGGTCGGGTTGAGCAAGAGAAAAAAGCGCAACTTATTGCTAAGCAAATCAATAATTGGATTCTTGATTTCATTGTTGTAGGGTTTTACGTTACAATATACAGATATTTTTGAATATATAACTAAAATATTAGTTTATATATTGTGTTTTTGAGTAAAAAAGTTTTTTCGTGTTTTTTACCCTAGTTTCAAAATTATTCCTATTTTTGCAGCCGCATTTGAGAAGCCACTTTAGCTCAGTTGGTAGAGCAACGCATTCGTAATGCGTAGGTCGTTGGTTCGAGTCCGACATGTGGCTCAAGGCAAAAGAGTTCCTGTTTTGGGACTCTTTTTTTGTTTATGTCTATTCTGCGATAAGCCAATAAAAAAGCCCGCTGAACTTCAGCAGGCTTGATGAGGTACCTGGCGGACTCGAACCGCCGTCCCCGGTTTTGCAGACCGATCCCTAACCACTCGGGCAAGGTACCCTTTTAACTTCAATCTTACGATTTGCGGCTGCAAAGATACATCTTTTTATTGAAACGCAAGGTTTTTCCTCAAAAAAAATTACACCAAGCCTCTTGCCGACAGTTTAAGCCAATTCCAGACAAATAAGGCAACATAAAGCAAACCGCAATACACATAGAAGAGTATCAAGTCCTTACGGCGCAAATGTGTCATGGCGTAGGCGGCCATTAATACCAATAAGGGTATGGCTGGTTGATGATACCGTTCCATGTTGGCGGCAAACGAGAGCATGATAATGGCCAAATAAGAGAGTTCATACGCACCAATCAGGGAGAAATCGCGCCATTTCTTTTGTCTGAAAGCCACCACAATGGACAACATGGCAAAGAAAGCGAGGAAATTCTTCACATAGCTGCTGCCGTGAATCATCTTATTGTGTTCGGGCGATTCTTCCACCATAGGCGCCAATGGAAGCACAAAAGCCCCGGGAGCCAAGTATTTGCTATGCGCCAACTCGGCATGTTTGAAACCTAAAGCCTCGTATTTTTCAGTCTTTACATTCAAATCGACGAATCTCAACCTATAAATAATCCTCATCTCATTACCAATCCCTGTCAACAGGAAAACGAAAAACACAAGCACTATCGCTGATACGGAAATGATTTTACCTTTTTTTCCCACCAATTCATTGGGTGACAGCATGATGAAAACCAAAAAAGCAAAAATCAGGCACATGCCAACGATGGTGCGGAAACCGAAGGTCAAGCCTGTCAGCAAAATTGGGAAAGCGATGTTCCAAGCAGTGTATTTCTTGCTGCGAATCAGATAATCCATGCGTTCGAGGGCGAGGAGGGATAGGAAAATCATCTCCATTTCTTTTGTGTGGAGGCCGCAAATCTGAACCAAAATAGGCATGAAGGCACACATCACAGCAGCCAATTTGCCAGTACGCTCCCCAAAAGTCCGCGTTCCCAATTTGTAAACCACGATACACAGATAGGCACTCATCAAAGCCTTGAAGAGCCTTGGCGTCAACAAACTTGGACCGAAAATCGTATAGATTAATGTCAGCCAAAGCGTATAACCTTGATCGGAAAAGCCCATCGTATAGGCCCGCAAATATTGAAAAACGTAGCGGATGTAGCCCTGCCTGACGGCCCTTGACAAATGCACGCCCGTGCGGTGATACCAAATACCATCGGCAACGTTGTATTCAAAGGCCTTGCCCGTCTGATAATAATAGTAATAGCAAATCAAGAAAGCATATAAGGCACGGATCCCAAAAGCCGTCCAAAACACCTTGCGCTGAAAACGCTTGGGGTCGTCGTTTTTCCAACGAGGATAAAACAGGGTGGTCAACACAAAGAAAAACAGCACCTCGCTCATGCCCCACAGCACCCATTTCAACTGCAAGGCATAGTCATTGAAAACCAAACTGATGGTGATCAAGGCCAAAAGATAGACCCCAATGCCTATGATAGAAATATGTCGAAGCAGTTTTATTCCCATAGTTTCCTCCTTTTCAAACCAATCCTCGTGCAGCCAGTTTCAACCAATTCCATGCAAAAATAGCTACCAATAGCACAACGCAGTAAGCATAAAAGTATTTCATGTCCCTTCGCCTCAAATGCGTCATCGCATAAGCGGCCATCACCAAAATCAACGGAATGGCAGGTTCATGATAACGTTCGGAGTTGGCCGTGAAGGTCGACATGACGATACCTAAATACGCCAATTCGTAGGCACCAATCAGCGAAAAGTCGCGCCATTTCTTTTGTCGGAAGGCTACCACAATAGACAACATGGCAAAAAAGCCCAGAAAACTCTTGACATAGATGCTTCCGTTCCATCTTTTATTGTGAACAGGCGCTTCTTTTACCATGGGGGGTAAAGGCAAGACAAAAGCTCCCGGAAACAGGTATTTGCTCTGAGCTAACTCGTGGTATTCCATTCCCATCGACCCATACTTCTTGGAAAGATAGTCGGAGCCACTGAAATTCAGCCTGTAATAGATTTCCATCTCGCTTCCAATGGCCGTAAACAAAAACAACAGCAAAATGACTCCAGTAGCTGACAAGGTGACGATTTTACCTCTCTTGTTCACCAATTCCTTGGGCGACAGTATGATAAAGACCAAAAAAGCAAAAATCAAACACATGCCTACGACAGTTCGGAAGCCGAAAGTGAGTCCTGTCAGCAAAATGGGAAACAGAATGTTCCAAACGGTGTATTTCTTACTGCGGATCAGATAATCCATCCGTTCAAGGGCGAGGATGGATAGAAAAATCAACTCCAGTTCCTTGATGTGGGTCCCCGTTAGCTGTATCAGGATGGGCATAAAGACACACATTACAGCAGCCAACCTGCCAGTGCGCTCACCAAAAGTTCTGGAACTCAGCTTGTAAACAACGATACAGAGATATGCACTCATCAAGGCTTTAAGGAATCTGTCTATTAAAAGGTTGGGACCGAAAAGAGTATGGATTAAAGTCAGCCATATCAAGTAACCCCGATCAGAAAATCCCATCGAATAATGGCTTAGATAGTCAAAGACAAATCTTAGGTTCCCTTCCCGAACAGATTCCGCAAGAAACACACTCCTGTTGTAATAGCCAGCCTCGTCGCCCGGCTTCTCAAAGGGATTTCCTATTTGGAAACAATAATAATAATAGGAAAATATGACATAAGCCACCCTTAATGCAAATGCCACCCAAAACACCTTGCGCCAAAACTGCTTGGGGTCGTCGTTTTTCCATTGGGGATAGAAAACGAAAGTAAGTACAAAGAAAAACAACACCTCACTGATGCCCCAAATCATCCATTTGGTGGACAAGGCATGATCCTTGAAAACCAAACTAATGGTAATGAGAGCAACAAGGTAAACACCTATGCCGAACGCTGAAATATATCTTAGGAGATGCTTCCCCATTCAAGCTGGTAATTTACTCAAAACTGAAACACGCCACCCGTTGGTTTTCTCTTCTTGATGGCTTTTGTTATTCTGGTTTTTTCCTGGGGAAGAATCGTTCCTATCTTCCGCATGTCTGCGAGTTCCCAACGCATAGGCTTGTATTCATGCTGGAAACGGAACAGCTCCTCCGTGGCCACAAGTACAGGAGCATCGTATATCTCAGCCGTATCGCCTTCTACAACAAAATCGAGATGGATGATACGAGCATCGGGGTCATAAAAGTACTTGAACTGATAGTACACCGTGCTGTCCTCGTGGTTGTCTTTTTGTATGCCAATGGAATCTTCCAAGAAAAACATTTGATAGCCCACTGACGTGTCGTTCGGATTAAATTCATATCGTTTGTAAGTCTCTTCAATCACTTCACCGAAATAATCGACATTCCAATGCGTGAAAGTGGCCACACCGAAAACCATATTTTCAATGCTTCTCAATTCGACTGAATCATCCGTGTTTTGGGAGACACGCACCTTCAATTGGACATTCCCCTTGTCGGAGGTGATGGTGAACGAGGAAGATCTTTCAAGTTGGTTTTCCATGGGTTCCACAACAATAGCAAGTGTCATGCTTCCTTGTCCTGAAGATATTGTCTGAGCCGTGTTGTTAATAATGAAATATGTCGAACTTCCATCTGCCGAATACACGGTCGTATCGATGCTTTTTTTGATGGAGTACCAGTCGGCACCATCGTCGATGCTGATAGTCCAGTCGCAGTTGGCTGTGACCTGAATGTTTTGTACACAAGCCTCACCTGGAAACCAAAACTCATATTCGGAAAGGGTGATTTTCTCCTTCTTGCATCCTACCAAACTGAGTGCTATAAAGATAAGCAACAAGACCTTCGAAAAACTGACTTCTTTTTTCATATTGGATTTTTTATTAAAGCCACAAAGACCTACCACACCCTCCAACCGTCAATACTGGAACACGCCACCTGTTGGTTTTCTCTTCTTGGTGGCTTTTGCTATTCTGGTTTTTTCTTGGGGGAGAATCGTTCCTATCTTCCGCATGTCGGCTAGTTCCCAACGCATGGGCTTGTACTCATGTTGGAAACGGAACAGTTCTTCTGTTGCCACAAGTACGGGAGCGTCGTATATCTCAGTCGTATCGCCTTCTACAACAAAATCGAGATGGATGATACGAGCATCGGGGTCGTAAAAGTACTTAAACTGATAGAACACCGTGCTGTCAGAGTGGTTGTCTTTCTGTATGCCGATGGAATCTTCCAAGAAAAACATCTGATAGCCCACCGACGTGTCGTTCGGATTGAATTCATATCGTTTGTAAGTCTCTTCAATCACTTCACCGAAATAATCGACATTCCAATGCGTGAAAGTGGCCACACCGAAAACCATATTCTCAATGCTTCTTAATTCGGCCGGCTCATCCGTGTTTTGGGAGACACGCACCTTCAATTGAATATTCCCCTTGTCGGAGGTGATGGTAAAAGAGGAGGTTCTTTGTTCCGCATCGCCTAATGCTTTTACGGTTATGGATAGCACCTTATTGTTTCGGCCCGACATGGGATCTATCGTATACCAATCAGCATCATCGTCAATAGTGATGGACCATTTGCAGTTGGCAGTGATGGCCAGTTCTTGCACACAGGCTTCTTCGGGAAACCAAAGACTATTCACCAAAACAGTCATCTCCTCTTTCTTGTTGCAGCTTGCAAGGCTCATCAAAGCAAAAAGGAAAAGTGATACTTTTAATAAATTGATTCTCTTTTTCATAGCGTTTACCTTTGTTTAAGCGTGCAAAAGTACGTATTTTTGTTTAATACAGGCGTTTTTTCTGTTTCGACTTCTTCGATGGGAGCGTGTCGGCCAGCAACTCGAAGTCCATCTTATGCTTGAAGAGGTCAACGGCTTTCACGCGGATGCGCACCTCATCACCCAGTTGGATGACGCGACCCGTCTCTTGCCCGATGACGCGGAAGTTGTCGTCGTCGAGGTAATAGTAGTCGCCAGGAAGGTCTTCGTAGCGCACCAAACCCTCGCATTTGTTGCCTTTCAGCTCAACAAAGAGGCCCCATTTGCTCACGCCTGAGACCAAGCCCTCAAACACCTGTCCAATCTTATCTTGCAGGTATTCAGCTTGCTTGTATTTGATGGACTGGCGTTCCATTTCCTCGGCTTGTTTCTCCATCTCGCTCGAATGCGCACACATGTCCTCATATTCCTTCTTGTTGACCGAGCCTTGTCCTTCTATGAGATACCTTTCAATTAATCGGTGCACCATCAGGTCGGGGTAACGGCGGATGGGCGAAGTGAAATGGGTGTAGTAGTCGAAAGCCAAGCCATAGTGACCAATGTTGTCGGTGCTGTAGATGGCCTTGGCCATGGTGCGCAGAGCGACGGTCTGGATGAGGTTTTTCTCGCCCTTGCCTTCCACGTCCTCAAACAGTTTATTATAGGAATTCACCAAGGTTGTGCGGTTGCTGAGGTTCATGGAATAGCCCAAGCGCGAGATAAGCAACATGAATTTGTTGAGTTTCTCGGGGTTAGGCTCGTCGTGGACACGGTAGACAAAAGTGTAATTGCTCCATTTGCTTTCCGGTTTGCCGAAGGTCTCGGCCACGGTGCGGTTGGCCAAGAGCATGAAGTCTTCGATTAATTCATGCGACTCGTTCTGCACACGCACGTAGGTATCGATGGGTTTTTTGTTCTCGTCAAGGATGAACTTCACCTCTTCGGAATGGAAGTTGATGCTGCCTGCTTCCATTCGCTTCTCGCGAAGTTTGGTCGCCAAACTGTTGAAAGTCAATATTTCGGCTTTATAGTCACCTTCTCCGCCTTCGATCATGGTCTGTACTTCTTCGTAGGTGTAGCGGCGACACGACTTGATGATGGTCTTGCCAATCCATTTGTCGTAGATGTTGGCCTCATCGTCCATCTCGAAAACGACAGAGAAAGACAGTTTCTCCTCATCGGGGCGGAGTGAGCACACATTGTTGCAGAGTTTCTCGGGAAGCATGGGGATGGTGCGGTCGACGAGGTAAACTGAAGTGCCTCTATCCAACGCCTCGCGGTCGATGGCAGAACCTTTCTGCACATAATGCGACACATCGGCGATGTGGACACCCACCTCCCAATGTCCGTTCGCCATTTTCTGCAAGCTGATGGCGTCGTCGAAGTCCTTGGCATCGGCAGGGTCGATGGTGATGGTGAACGTTTTGCGAAAGTCGCGGCGGCGCTTGATTTCGTCCTTGCTGATGGTGACAGGGATTCTATCCGCTTCTTTTTCAACCTCTTCAGGAAACTCGATTGGATAGTCATGAGCTGCCAGAATGGATTCCATCTCCACGTCGTTCTCACCAGGTTTGCCGAGTACGCGCACAATCTCGCCGAAGGGGTTGCCCGAGCCATCAGGCCAATCCACCAGATGGACGATCACCTTCATACCGTCTTTAGCGCCACGGAGGTCGCCTCGCGGGATGAAGATATCGACCGGCATCCAGTCCACATCGGGACGAACGAAGACATAGCCGTGCGAAATGGTGAGGACGCCAACAAACTCGGTATGCTTACGTTCCAGCACCTCCACAATCTCGCCTTCGGGTTTGCTGTTGTTTCGTTTCGGGAACATGGCCACGCGCACGCGGTCGCCATGCAACGCCTTGTAGGTGTCTTGGGCGGCGATAAAGATATCCTCGCCTTCGCCGTCGTCGCGCACCACGTAGGCCTTGCCCGTCGATTTCATCTCCACCTTACCTTCCACATACTTTGTCTTAGGCCCGAACTGTGCCATGCCTTCAGGACTCATGACATAACTATAAGGCCGTTCTTCCTTTAGCAACCCTTTATTTTTCAGGTCAATAAGCAAATTATACACCACATCCTTCCCTGCTTGGTCCTTGATGCCCATGATTTTGCAGACTTGCTTGTAGTTCTTCGGGCGAAAGGGTTGGTCGGCAAAAATGCCGAGGATGACACTTGTAAAAGTGCTCAGTTTATTCTCAATTTTTTTCTTTTTTGGCATAACGATTCTGAAATTTTTTGCAAAGATAAATAAATCACCCAATTAGCATGTTGATAATTTTGTTGACAAAATTTTCAAGAATTAATTTGGTCGGTGAAACCAAAATACTATACCTTTGCAAAACAAGGTTCTTGGGAAAAGATGAAAAGGGAACCCCGTGAAAATCAGGGACTATACCCGTAGCTGTGAGCTCTGAAACATGCCGAGCACCCCATGCCACTGTCCGACCATGAGGACGGGAAGGCCGTTCGGAAGGGAGTAAGTCAGAAGACCTGCCTTGGAAATGGAAGCATGCCCTCCCTCGGGATAAGGGAAACGTGCCGAACAATTGAAAACGCAACTATATTAGGCATCAGTATTGATGCAACAAACAGAAAACGAGCACTTATGAGCAACGGAGGATTGTATATCACCAAAAGAGATGGCAAGCTGGAAGCCTTCTCTCTTGAAAAAATCAAAGTCGCCATCAGCAAGGCCTTTCTCGCCTCGGGCTTCTATGCCACCGATGAGGACCTCAACGGCATCTTGAGCCGCGTCCGCGTGACCAACGGCATCACCGTCGAGGAAATCCAGAACCAGGTGGAGACTGCCTTAATGGCGGAGCAGTATTACACTGTGGCCAAAAACTACATCCTGTACCGCCAGAAACACACTGAAGACCGTGAGATTCGCGAAAAAATCGATTTCCTGAGCAACTACGTCAACGCCTCGAACGCCGCAACTGGCTCGAAGTATGACGCCAATGCCAACGTGGAGAAGAAAAACATCGCCACGCTCATCGGCGAGCTGCCCAAGTCGAGCTTCATCCGCATCAACCGTCGCCTGCTGACCGACCGTATCAAGGAAGTGTTTGGCAAGGAACTTGCCGATCGTTATCTCTATTTGCTCAACAACCACTTCATCTACAAGAACGACGAAACCAGTTTGGCCAACTACTGCGCCTCCATCACTATGTATCCCTGGCTCAACGAAGGCACGGCTTCCATCGGCGGCAACTCAACCGCCCCTACCAAGCTGCGTTCCTTCTGTGGCGGCTTTATTAATATGGTGTTCATGGTCTCGTCGCAATTGTCGGGTGCCTGTGCCACGCCTGAGTTCCTGATGTACATGAACTACTTCATCGCCAAGGACTACGGCCCAGACTACTACAAGCGCGCCGACGAGGTGGTCGACTTCTCATTGAAACCCCGCACCATCGACAAGGTCATCACCGACTGCTTCCAGCAAATCGTATATTCCCTGAACCAACCTGCGGGAGCAAGAAACTACCAGTCGGTGTTCTGGAACATTGCCTACTATGACCGTTATTATTTCGAGTCGCTGTTTGGCAATTTCTATTTCCCCGACGGCACGAAACCCGACTGGGAATCGCTCAGCTGGCTGCAAAAACGTTTCATGAAATGGTTCAACGCCGAGCGTCTGAGAAGCGTGCTCACCTTCCCTGTGGAGACGATGGCTCTGCTCTCGAAAGATGGCGACGTCATCGACAAGGAATGGGGCGACTTCACCGCCGAGATGTATGCCGAAGGCCACTCGTTCTTCACTTACCTCAGCGACAACGCCGACTCGCTGTCGTCGTGCTGCCGTTTGCGCAACGAAATCCAAGACAATGGCTTCAGCTACACTCTTGGCGCCGGTGGCGTAAGCACGGGCTCGAAGAGCGTGCTGACCATCAACCTGAACCGTTGCATCCAATATGCCGCCCGCAACAACATGCATTACCTTACCTTCCTTGAGGAAATCGTCGACCTCTGCCATAAGGTGCAGATTTGCTACAACGAAAACCTGAAGGAGTTGCAGAAGAAAGGCATGCTGCCGCTCTTTGATGCAGGCTACATCAACCTCGGTCGCCAATACCTCACCATCGGCGTGAACGGCCTTGTGGAAGCTGCCGAATTCCTGAAAATCAAGATTTCGGACAATCCTGATTACGAGAAGTTTGTGCAGGATGTGCTGGGCCTCATCGAGCGTTACAACAAGAAATACTACTCGAAGAAAGACGGCCTGATGTTCAACTGCGAGATGATTCCCGCCGAGAACGTAGGCGTGAAACACGCCAAGTGGGACAAGGAGGACGGCTACGAGGTGCACCGCGACTGCTACAACAGCTATTTCTACATCGTGGAAGACCCGAATACCAACGTCTTGGACAAGTTCCGTCTCCACGGTGAGAAGTACATCAAGCACCTCACCGGTGGTTCGGCCTTGCACTGCAACCTTGAGGAACACCTCACCAAGGATCAGTACCGTCAGTTGCTCCGTGTAGCTGCCCGCGAAGGCTGCAACTACTTCACATTCAATATTCCTAACACAATTTGCAACGACTGCGGCCACATCGACAAGCGCTTCCTGAAGGAATGTCCCGAGTGCCACAGCCACAACATTGACTACCTGACCCGCATCATCGGTTACTTGAAACGCGTCAGCAATTTCAGCGAGCCTCGCCAACAAGAAGCCGCCCGCCGTCACTATGGAAAAATGGAGATGGACAGATGTTAAAGTATGCTAATTTTGATATCGTCTTTCAGGAAGTTCCTGAAGAAGTGACTCTTGCCATTAATATCTCAAACTGTCCCAACCAATGTCCTGGTTGCCACAGCAAGTATTTGTGGGAAAACAAAGGCAACCCATTAGACACCAAGGAATTGTATCGTCTTGTGGAACAATACAAGACAGGCATCACCTGCGTGTGTTTTATGGGTGGCGACAACGAGCCTGAGTCAGTGGCACAACTGGCCCGCCAAGTAAAAAAAGACTATGGGGTCAAAGTGGCTTGGTATTCTGGCAAGAACGACCTGCCACAAGACGTCTCCACCGACCATTTCGACTACATCAAGTTAGGACGTTACGTGGCTGAATTGGGCGCCTTGGACAGCGCCACCACCAACCAACGCATGATGAAACGCTTGGCCGACGGTCGTGTGAAGGACATCACGGAGTGGTTCCGGAAGAACAAGAAAGTCACAGAGGTAGAAAAAAATCCGGCAGAGTAAGGCTCTCGGAGGTTTTTTATGCTCTTTATTTATAGAGATGTATATAGGCATCTCTACAGCAAAAAAACATGAAATGTATATTTCTGGTGATAATTTTATCCAGAAAATGTGAAAACAGCCATGATGAAGCGTAAGATAGACCTTTATTTACATTCGTGGAAACGGGATTCCAATCGCAAGCCTTTGATTGTACGAGGCGCCCGTCAGGTAGGGAAAACCTATTCGGTACGCCAATTGGGGAAAACATATCAATCGTTTGTCGAAATTAATTTTGTCACACATCCAGAATTCAAGGGCATCTTCGCCCAAGGTTTCTCAGTTGATACAGTGATTCGGCAAATCTCCTTTTTTAATCCTGCATTTCAATTTATTGAAAATGATACACTTATTTTTTTCGATGAAATACAGGAGTTTACAGATTGTGTCACATGCTTGAAATTCTTTTTGGAAGACCATCGTTTTGATGTCATTTGCTCTGGCTCAATGATGGGCTTGAACTACAAGGAAATCACTTCAAACAGCGTGGGCTATAAATCAGACTATACTATGTATTCTCTGGATTTTGAAGAATTTCTTTGGGCAAAAGGCTATAAAAATGAGCAAATTGACGAGTTGTTTCGTCATCTTTCGACCTTGACTCCCTTTTCATCGATTGAAATGAATGTTATGAACGGTCTTTTCCTCGAATATGCCGTAGTGGGAGGGATGCCCGCTATAGTAAGTCACTTCATTGAAACGGGAACCTATGTGGGCATTGTGGAAATGCAGCAACAGCTTCTGTTTGATTATGAGGAAGATATAACTAAGTATGCACAAGGTTTTGACAAGGCGAAAATCAAGAATGTGTATCACCATATTCCGTTCTTCTTGGCCAAGGAAAACAAAAAATTCCAAATTACAAAAGTGGCAGCCCATGCTCGTAGTCGCGAATATGTGGGTTGTGTGGAATGGCTTGCTGACGCTGGCATTGTGAATGTTTGCCATTGTCTGAACTTTCCAGAATTACCACTGAAAGGCAATTACGATGAAACCAAATACAAGATTTACTTCCATGACAATGGTCTGTTGATGGCCAGTTTGGACGAAGAATCAGCCCGAGATCTCAGACAAAACAAGAATCTTGGCGTTTATAAAGGTGCTGTTTATGAACACATAGTAGCTGAAGCGCTTACAAAATCCAATTATTCCATTTACTATTATAGAAAGGAGAACTCCCAACTTGAGATGGATTTCTTCCTACGCGACACAAACAGCTTAATTCCCGTAGAAGTGAAAGCCAAAGACGGTGCCACCATCTCGCTGAACACACTGATAGACAGCACCTCCTATCCCGACATAAAATACGGCATCAAACTATGTAACAAGAATATAGGCTTTAATGGAAAGTTTTATACTTTTCCTTATTTTTGTGCTTTTTTGCTGCGACGATGGCTGTATGAAAAGGTATAATCAGTTCACAACAAACAAAAAATCGGCTCAAAACAGTGTGTATTTGAGCCGATTTTTTGTGAATAATGAGCCGATTGTCAATCCTCAGGCGTCAAAGCCGCAATCATTTCAGCAATCTTGGCCTTTACCTCGGCGACGACATTGTCGGGATTGAGGTCGGCCTTGAAGCTCTTGTCGCGGCTGGCGAACTCGATGGCATTGCGCTCCAGCGTCTTCGGGCTGACCACGATGCGCAGCGGCACACCCAGCAGGTCGGCATCGGAGAACATCACACCAGCGCTGATGTTGCGGTCGTCATAAATGACCTCCACACCGGCCTTCTTCAGGTCTTCGTAGAGCTTGTCGGCCACGCGGCGAACGTTTTCGTCGGCGATGCGCAGAGCACACACCTGCACCTGCCAAGGAGCGATAGTGATGGGCCAAATGGGGCCATAGTCATCATGGCTTACTTCGCAGACCGAGGCAATCAAACGACCCACGCCAATGCCGTAGCAGCCCATGATGGGGTATTTCAGCGTGTTGTCGCTGTCGAGGTACTGCATGTTCATCGACTCGGTATATTTCGTGCCGAGTTGGAAGATGTTGCCCACCTCGATGCCACGGCTGATGGTGATGCTGTGCTTGCCGCACACGGGGCAGATGCCGCCGGCGGTGGCCTTGGCCACGCTGTCGTACTTCACCTCGCCGAGGTCGCGGGCCATGTTCATGCCCTTGTAGTGGTAGTTCTCCTTGTTGGCACCCGCCACGAAGCTGTTCAAGGTCTTCAGCGACTCATCGTAGACCACGGTGATGCCTTCAGGCAGACCCTTAGGCCCAATGAAACCAGGGCAAATACCCATTTCAGGGGTGACGGTAGCGGCATGCACCTCGGCGCAAAGCAAGTTGCGGAGCTTTGTCTCGTTCACCTCGAGATCACCTCGCAAGAAGACGATGACCAACGAGTCATCCATGTTACGCTGATAGAGCACAGCCTTGCAGGATTGCAGCGGCGACTTATGCAGATAGTTGCACACATCCTCAATGGTCTTCTGGTCGGGGGTGTAGACCTCTTCCAAAGGCTCGATCGGGTATTCCTCGTTGTGGACGATGCAGTCCGCAGCTTCGCTATTGGAGCGATAACCGCATTCGGGGCAGATGACGATGGTGTCCTCACCAATGTCGGTGAGCAGCATGAACTCATGCGAAATGCGGCCACCCATCATGCCCGAGTCGGACTTGACGGCCACGACTTGCGGCACGCCAGCACGGGCGAAGATGCGGTCGTAGGCATGATAAGCTTTGGCGTAGTATTGCTCCAAGTCCTCTTGCGAGGTGTGGAAGCTATAGGCGTCCTTCATCGTGAACTCACGGGTACGGATGAGGCCACCACGTGAACGGGGTTCATCGCGGAACTTGGTCTGGATTTGGTAGATCATGAAAGGGTACTGCGTGTAACTCTTCGCGGCATCGCGGGCCAGCTGCACAGCGGCTTCTTCGTGGGTCATGCCTAATACCATATCGATGCCGTTACGGTCCTTGAAACGGAGCAGCTCCGAGCCGATGCTGTTGTAACGCCCTGACTCCTGCCACAATGTGCCCGGCATCACGACGGGAAACATCACTTCCTGTCCGTCAATGCGGTCCATCTCCTCACGGATGATATTCTCGATTTTCTTTGCGATGCGTTTGGCCGGCATGAAGAAGGAAAACAAACCTGTTCCTACCGACTTGATATATCCACCACGCACCATCAGCGCCTGACTGTCGAAAACGCAGTCGGCCGGTGCTTTCTTGAAACGTTCGCCTAATAGTGTTGCAACTTTCATATCTCGATTTCTTTTATAATGCTTGATTATTCGGGCGGCAAAGGTACGGATTTAGTTCTTACTTTTTCTTCGCCACCTTCTTCTTTGGTGCATTTTTAGGGTCTTCCATGATGGCCAGGCAGGCTTCGTAGGTCAAAGAGGAGGGTTCAGTGCCTTTCGGAATCTTGTAGTTGTTCTTCTTGTAAGTGATATAAGGTCCGAAGCGGCCATTCAGCACGCGCATGTCGGGGTCTTGGTCAAAGGTGAGGATGATGTTGTTCAAATCCTTCTGACGTTTCTCATTGATGATTTCAACAGCGCGGTCGTATTCCACCAAAGCAGGGTTGTCGGTCTTGGCAAGGCTGTAGAACTTGTTGTCGTGACGGATGTAGGGGCCGAAACGACCCACGGCTACAGTGATTTCCTTGCCTTCAAACTCACCGAGAATACGTGGGAAGTCGAAGAGCTTCAACACTTCTTCCAAGGTGACATTCTCGATGCTCATGTCTTTCTTCAAACCTGCAAAACGGGGTTTCTCCTCCGATTCCGTGTCGCCAATCTGTGCCACTGGACCGAAACGTCCGACTTTCACATAGACATTCTTACCCGTAGCGGGGTCAACACCAAGGAGTTTCTCGCCGCTGAATTTGCCTGAGTTTTCCGTGGTGGAGACGACTTGTTGATGGAAGTTCTTGTAGAACTCCTTGATCATGGTATTCCATTCGCATTCGCCTTCGGCAATCTTGTCGAATTCCTTCTCCACGTTGGCAGTGAAGTTGTAGTCGATGATGCTCTCAAAATATTGGGTCAAGAACTTGTTCACCAGGATGCCGATGTCGGTGGGCAGCAGTTTGCCTTTTTCGGCACCGTAGTTTTCCTTGCCCATCTTATCCGAAATCTTATTGTTTTTCAGCGTGATGATTTGATAATTCTGAGGTTCGCCCTTCACGTCGCCTTTGGTCACATACTCGCGTTTTTGGATGGTGGAGATGGTGGGTGCATAAGTGGAAGGACGTCCGATGCCCAGTTCTTCCATCTTCTTCACGAGGCTGGCCTCGGTGTAGCGCAAGGGGTGACGGGTGTAGCGTTGTTGGGCTTCCATCTTCTCCAAATCCAATGAGGTACCGACTTCGATGGGTGGGAGGATGGCGGCAGTGTCTTCTGCACGGTCGTCGTCGAAGCTTTCCATGTAGACCTTCAGGAAACCGTCGAAGAGGATGACTTCGCCAGTAGCAACAAATTGCTTGTCGTTAGTTGAGATGCCGATGTTCACATTGGTGCGTTCCATTTGAGCATCAGCCATTTGCGAGGCGATGGTACGTTTCCAAATCAGCTCATAAAGTTTGCGTTCGTCGGCAGTGCCTTTGATGGTATGTTGGTTCAAGTAGGTCGGGCGAATGGCTTCGTGAGCCTCTTGTGCACCTTTGGTCTTGGTGTGGTATTGGCGGGTCTTCACATATTCGGCGCCATAGTTTTCCATGATTTCCTTTTTGGCCATACCCAAGGCGAGGCTACTGAGGTTGACGGAGTCGGTACGCATATAGGTAATCTTACCTGATTCGTAAAGCTGTTGGGCAATACGCATCGTGTTGGCCACCGAGAAGCCAAGTTTTCTAGCAGCCTCCTGTTGCAAGGTGGACGTGGTGAAAGGCGGTGCGGGATAACGTGTGGCAGGTTTCTTCTCGATGGAATCCACCTTATAGCCTGCGTTGACGCATTGTTCCAAGAAATTACGCGTTTCTTCCTCTGTATCAAAACGATGTGGCAACTCAGCAAAGAGATTGTATTCCTGTCCGTCTTTCTGGAACGTAAACTGGGCAGTGATGCGGTAGGCACTGGTCTGCACGAAGTTCTTGATTTCTTCTTCGCGCTCAACGATGAGGCGCACAGCCACCGACTGCACACGACCGGCTGAGAGGGCCGGCTTCACTTTTTTCCACAACAAGGGCGACAGCTCATAACCTACAAGACGGTCAAGCACACGACGCGCCTGTTGTGCAGCCACAAGATCCATGTCGATGTCGCGTGGGTTCTCGATGGCGTTGAGGATGGCGGTCTTGGTGATTTCGTGGAAGACGATACGTTTAGTGTCTTTCTTCTTCAATTCCAAAGCCTCATAGAGATGCCACGAGATGGATTCTCCCTCGCGGTCCTCATCAGATGCAAGCCATACGGTATCCGAGGCTTTCGAAAGTTTTCTCAACTCAGCCACCAAGGCTTTCTTGTCGTCAGAAATCTCGTATTCAGGTTCGAAGTCATGTTCAATATCAACACTCAAAGTATTCTTGTTCAAGTCGCGCACGTGTCCGTAACTTGACTTCACCGTATATTCTTTGCCCAAAAAACCTTCGATGGTCTTGGCTTTGGCCGGTGACTCCACAATAACTAAATTCTTTGCCATAGTCTCATTTTTATGCTAAAGGGATGCATCTGTGACCCCTCGTTTTCGCGTGCAAAATTAGTGGAATAAAAGTTGACAAAGCTAATTTTTTTAGAAGTTTTTTCTTATATTCTTGATTTACAATACTATAAAATTGATCATAGCTTATATTAATAGCCAATGGCTCGCTTCACCTAAAATGTGGATTTCGTGACTTTTGCTGAAGCGAACCATGGGATATAAGCTTAGGCCATAGTCGGCCATAGTCAAAAAAACACTATTTTTGCACCATGGAACAACTATTGGAATTAGCCCAACACGCAGCACTTGAAGCCGGGAAGGCCATCATGGAGGTGTATGCACAGCCCTTCGAAGTCTATATCAAGGACGACGACTCGCCTGTAACCCAGGCCGATTTGCGCGCCAGCAATATCATCAAGGAAATGCTGAAACCGACAGGAATACCCTTCGTCAGCGAGGAAGACTTGCCGCCCGACCGCTCACAATTCAAGCGTTATTGGCTCGTCGACCCGTTGGACGGCACGGTCGAGTTTGTGAACCGCAACGGCGAGTTCACGGTGAACATCGCGCTGATTGACGATAAGCAACCCGTTATGGGTGTTATCTATGCTCCGGTATTGGATAGAATGTGGAATGCAGAATGTGGAATGCAGAATGCGGAATGCGGAATGCAGAATGAATCATTCAGCATTCATAATTCAGCATTCAGCATTCATAAAGAACGTCCTTTCACGGTTTTAGTCAGCCGTTCGCACCGCACGCCAGAGGTGGATGAATATATTAATAAGGTATTGCGTCCCTCCCACCCCGACTTGGTCATTGACTCGCAAGGTAGCAGCCTCAAATTCGCCCGTCTGGCCGAAGGCTCAGCCGATGTCTACGTCTGTTACAGCAAGACTAAGGAATGGGACACCGCCGCCGCTGACGCCATCCTTCGCGCCGCAGGTGGCAAGGTGCTCCGCATCAGTGATGGACAACCCTTGGAATACAGCAAGACCGATTATCCCAATCCTCCGTTTGTGGCCTGGGCAAAAACGGCCCAATAATTCATTCTTTCAGAATCATTTTCTCTAGCCGCATATACCAATCCTCCCCAAACTTCCGAATCATCGGGGCTTTGAGGAACTTCCACAGCGGGATACCTTCGTGTTCGCCCTTGCGCTTGGCAGGTACGCAAACGCTCCATTCGTGGTAGAGAATGTGTGTGAAACCGTCCTTCTCGACCAAGCGAATGGGATAGAGATGGCACGAAATGGGTTTCCAGAAGTCACATTTGCCTTCGAGGTAGGCTTTTTCGATGGCGCAGAGGGCCGTGCCGTTCTCGTGGAAATAAACGAAGGCGCATTCCTCGCCGTTCACCAAAGGCGTGACGAGTTCGCCCGTCTCGTCATAATCGTAGACATCGTTGTCTTCTACGACTTTGATGCCTTCAGGGCGCATATACGGCTTGATGGCTTCTAAGTTGTCTTCAATCTGCTCTATTTCAGAGGCTTCGAGAGGTGCGCCAGCATCGCCAGCCACACAGCACCAGCCTTTGCAGCGCGGCAGGCAGCAACAGAACTGGGCATTCAGGAATTCGTCGGTGACGACTACATTGTCGAGGATAATCATGGCGCAAAGATACTGAAAACAATAATCTGATTTATTATTCGTTGCCATAATAACTATTGGAATACGAAAAATGGAAAATGCAAACGAGAATTGCCTTAAACAAGAATGTAAAAAAAGAAACTTTTTCGTGAAGTTTTGGTGGATTTTTCCTATAGTTAATCTTGTTTGTGCTTTGTTGATAATACCTTCTGCCAACCATAACCTTTGGGGATTGACTTCCGCGTTATTTATTGTGTTTATAGTATTATTGGTTATTCAAGGAATCATCCTAATTTATTGCCTTTGCAAAAAAGAATGGTGGCAATCTGTAGGTTCAGCGATAGGTTGTATAGTTTGTTTTATTGCATTTTATATTATTTCTTTCATTTATCTAATAATAAGTAGTTCGCAACCAGACCCTTTCGGCAAAGAACATCCCATACCTGAAGGAATGGAATACGAGATTCCTCTAAAGGAAATTGCTCCTGTTGACTTAATCATTGATGGTTTTTCAGAAAAAGAGTGTTTACAAGTTTGGAACGATTTTCAAGGAGGTTTGTATCAATACAGTTTTTACTACCCAGAATTACCTGATGGCGATGTATTTCTGCGTTGTTTTGAGGTAACAGAAAACATTGAATTGTCTACATCGAGATTGCGAAAAGCATCTACTGTAAAAGTGATTGGTCATACGGAATTTGGTATGATTGCAGACAAACAAAGTTTCACAATATACGAAGGCGATTGGGGAGATTATTATGCGGCTCGTATCGAAGTATGGCACAAAAATGCGAGAACAGAAGAAGAAACCAAACTGTTGGAAAAGATTTATCGTGTTGAAGGTTGGATGAGATAAGAAAATGAGTAATTTTGCAGCGAATTTGAATATAGATTGCTTCGTTCCTCGCAATGACGCGAAGCGGCAGAAATCTTTGAATTTTTAAATTTTAAATCTTTAAATCATAAAGTATGGCTTTTAACTTAAGAAACAGAAACTTCCTGAAGTTGTTGGACTTCACTCCGGAAGAGATTAAGTTCTTACTGAAACTTGCTGCCGACCTCAAGGCCGCCAAGTATGCAGGCACCGAACAACCCAAACTGACGGGCAAGAACATTGCCCTCATCTTCGAAAAGACCTCGACCCGCACCCGCTGCGCCTTCGAGGTTGGCGCCAAGGACCAAGGTGCCCACGTCACCTATCTCGGCCCCACTGGCTCACAGATCGGCATCAAGGAATCGATGGCTGACACCGCCCGCGTGCTGGGTCGCATGTTCGACGGCATCGAGTACCGTGGCTTCGACCAGGCCACTGTCGAGGAACTGGCCAAATATGCCGGTGTTCCCGTATGGAACGGTCTTACCGCCGAAGCTCACCCCACTCAGATTCTGGCCGACTTCCTCACCATTCAGGAGCATACCGACAAGCCCCTCAACCAGGTGAAGTTCGCTTATATCGGCGATGCCCGCTATAATATGGGCAACAGCCTGATGGTCGGTGGTGTGAAGATGGGTATGGACATCCGCATTATCGCCCCCAAGAAACTGCAGCCGGCCAAAGATCTGGTCAAGAAGTGCCAGGAAATCGCCAAGGAAACCGGTGCCAAGCTTACCGTCACCGACGATGTGGAGAAAGGCGTGAAGGATCTTGACTTCATCTACACTGACATCTGGGTATCGATGGGCGAACCCGACAACGTGTGGAAAGAGCGCATCGATATGCTGATGCCCTATCAGGTCAATGCAGACCTGATGAAAAAGACAGGCAACCCCAAGTGCAAGTTTATGCACTGCCTTCCTTCGTATCACAATCTGGAGACCAAGGCCGGCCGCGACGTTTATGAGAAGTTCGGCTTGAACGGTATCGAGGTCACCGAAGACGTATTCGAAAGCGAGAACAGCATTGTCTTCGACGAGGCCGAGAACCGCATGCACACCATCAAGGCCGTCATGGTGGCCACGTTGGGCGACTAAGGAGACGACACTTCCAAGTGTCGCAGCAACACTAAACCAACGCTTGGAAGCGTTGGCTCCAAAAAAGAAAGGAACCTCGAATTCGAGGTTCCTTTCGTGTTATCAGGAGGTGACACTTCATAGTGTCACAACCAGCATATAACCAACGCTTGGAAGCGTTGGCTCCTATCAATGTCTCACAATCACACGTTGGTTGCTGACCGTGCCGTCGCTCTGGCGGATGTTGAAGAAATACGTGCCGTTGCTGTATTGGCTCAGGTCCACGTTGAGCATCATGCTGTTGGCAGGAATGGTCTCCACCAAAACACCCATCATGTTGTAAACCATCACGCTCTCGATGCCGTTGGCACTCTCGATGTGCACTTGGCCGTTGGCGGGGTTAGGATAGACTTTGGCCGTCGATGAAAGCTCGGTGACGCTCAGCAGTTCGCCGTCGATTTCCACCAAGAACTCCACGGTTCCAGCATTCGATTCCACCTTGACAACCGCGCTGGCAACACTTCTGTTCAAATCTTCCGTGTTGGGTTCCAACTTTATTATCAAGTTTTCACCAAAATTCAGCGTGTAAGGCAATTCATTGGTTGTGATGTACAAATACGGCACACCAGTTGGATTCTCGACCTCTTCAACCAACTGAATCTCGATGGGATTCTCGGTGTTGTAGTTGGCATTGGTCACAGCAACTTCAACAGAAGGATGCTCCACATCCAGCATGACTTCGGCAGCACCATTGATAACCAATCCCATGTCTTGCAAATTGCTTGACACAGAGGCAAGAACTTTAACCGAACTCATGTCGCCAGCATACTTGGCAACCACACCTGCGACATAGAACACACCAGATTCACCTTCAAACGAATACTCGGTTTCGGTAGTGTTTTCGGCCACCAAAACATTGTTGACATACACATCATATCCGATAGGATTGCCATTGGCAGGGGCATCCCACGAAGCCACCAATGTTCCTCTATTCATTTCGGTCAATGTCAGATTCTCGACGGGATAAGGATGCACATCGGTGTATTCGTAGGCATAACGGCTGTTGAAGATTTCTTGTGTGCTATAGTTCTGTACCCAGATGGAGACTTCGAGGTCGCTCATTTCCTCGACATGGGTTCCCGACATGTCTTGCGTGAATTCCAAATGTTGCAGTTCGCCGGTAACAAAATCAACCGTAGTACCTTGAGCATCGGGCAACATCTTCATGAAAATGTGGTGGAACACAGTTTCGCCGTTGCTTCCCACATTACCGTGGGTTTCCTTCTCGTTCACAGAGATGTAGATACGGGCATTGGCATCAATGTAAGGCATAATGTCAGCCAAGACCGTAATGTTGTTGCCTTCAACCGAGAACGAGCCTTTGATGTCCATGAAAGCTGGAATCTCTGCATGTTGGTTGAATTGGTTTTGTACACCATTGAAGTTCAACGACTCAGCATCAAGGAAAGCCATAGGAACAGCATTCACGCTATAGTAGTCACGACGCACACCGCCTTCATCAGTGTAGTAGGGGTCACCGTTTCCGGGCCAGTTCATCTGGTATTTGGTGTAGGTGTAACGGCCTTCGTTGTTGTTGCAGAAGTTGTGCATCAGAGTGTTAGGTTGCACGCACGGACCGCAGGTCGATGAGGAGAAGTGCTCAATCATAGGCTTGCGTTCAGCAGAGCCAATAGCCACGCTAACGGTTTTCGAGAGCGTATTGTTGCTCGGGTCATCATCGGGTTGGCCATTGACCAAGTTGATGCTGTAGTTGACGATGTAGCTTCCGGGAGTCAACAGGGTTGGAGTCGTGAAGTTCAAGGTCGCGGTGCCGAGTGAGGGAACATTGACCGTAAAGGTCTCGGTGACAGGCTCCATGCCTTCCACTTCGTAGGTGGCTTCAACAGAGGTTACGGTGGTGGTACCAAAGCTGAAGACCGTCATGCCGAATGAAGTCTCGCCGCTACCGATGAAACTGGGAAGTGTAGCAGCTGAAGCGCCGAGGTCGAGATCCTCGAGCGTGAAGACCACGATGTCATCAAAGAACCAATCGTTGATGTTGTAGCTGCTGCCGTTGAAGAAGATGCAGAATTGCACACTGGCTTGACCCATATCGGGAGTGCTGATTTCCTGACTCACCGACCACGAATTGCTGGTGCTGTAGCCTTGGCTCCAACCTTGGTTCCAAGTGGAGCCACCATCAGATGACGTGGCCACGCCGATGGTGTTGCTACCTGAGTAATTGTCAAGGGCATGCTTAAACGAGAAAACGACACTGCTGATACCAGTCAAATCGACGGCGGGAGAGACGAGTCGCGTCATGCCATTGAATTGAGGGCTCCACGTGAGGTGCATTTCATTGGGTTCTCCTCCAGCGTTGTTGGTGGCCGAAACCGACCAGTTGCTCGGTTGTCCATTAATGGACCATCCCGCGGGCATGGTTGAGCCATTGAAAGATTCCTGCAGCAAAACCGCGCGGTTTTGTGCCATCATTGCCGTTGCAAAAAGCATTGCGAAGGCAAAAAGTAAGGTTTTCTTCATAGTGTTAAAATTTTAATGTTTAGATAATTAGATTAGATTTTACGGTGCAAAAATAAGAACAATTTTGGATGAAAAGCCCTATTGGGAAAAAATATCTACTTTTGAAGGTATATTTGACAAACATTATTTGATAATTTGTCTTTTTCGATAAAAAACACGTTTCCGACAAACAACCTATGTGTCAGTTTTGCCTTATTTTGCGCCGCAAAAAGCCCCAACCTAACTTGAACCCCATATCTCCCCGCAGGATAGGGTATATCTCACAGCTGGGAGATATGGGTGTCGTATGTATGAGATATGGGTGTCGTGGGAAAATGATATGGGTGGTTTCGGAGATGTTAACCGTTCTTCGGGTGGGGATTTGCAATCCCCGTAATATGCAGCTCGGTTTCTCATCACAAGCTGGTTTTGATGGCAAACTATAATGTATTATATGTTACCGCGCAAGTATTTCGCATTGAAAATGTTGGTATTCGAGTTTTTTTTCATCATTTTAGTAACTGTTCAAAAATAAACTGCAAAATACTTTGGCTTCGGGACGATGACTTATGACTATGACCGCTTCAACCAAGGGCTGAAACTTCAGCATCCCCATGGAAACGTTCATAGTCATTGTCAATGGTCATAGTCATAAAGTCTCGTAGTCTCGTGTCCAATAGGAAAACTAATTTTGCTCATCTACTTATTATAATGCAGAAATCAAATGAGCATCAATATCCCGTAAACCACCACCAGCAAAAAACTATGCTTCACCTGCCTGCCCAAAAACGGGTCGAGCAGCTCGGGCTTCGTCGTTTTGATGGCAATGAGATCCTTCAAATAGAAAAGAAACAACACCACAAACAGGTAGGGATACCATGCGGCATGGTGCAAAACGAGATAAACAGCGAGGCAGACGAAAGCCCCAACGATGAGCAGGCAATGGTAAATGAAAGCCTTTTTCAGGCCTAACTTCACCACAAGGCTATTCTTGCCCGAGGCCTTGTCGTTCTCATAGTCGCGCATGTTGTTGATGTTGAGCACTGCATTGGAGAGAAAGCCCATGGCCGAGGCGGGCAACAAGACACTGAAATCGAGCGATTTTGTGGCCAAATAAAAGGTTCCCGCCACGGCTGCCCAGCCGAAAAAGAGGAAGCAGTACAAATCGCCCAAGCCACGATAACCGTAGGGACGCTTGCCCAATGTGTAGAACAAAGCCGCCAATACTGCCCCTATGCCCAATGCCGCGAAAACAGCCAGTTCTTGCCAAGTCAGTTTGGCGAAAACAAAAATCAATAAGGCTCCAAAAATCAGGCATAAAGCCGCAGTGATGGCCAATCCGCGTTTCATTTCCTGTTCGGTGATGGCGCCGCTCTGCATCTCGCGCTGAGGGCCAACACGCTTGGCGCCGTCGGTGCCTTTCTTGAAGTCGCCGTAGTCGTTGGCGAGGTTGGAGAGGATCTGGAGCAGGATGGCTGTAAGGGCAGCAAAAACTACGACAAGACAGGGCTGACCCTTCGACGGGCTCAGGGACCTTAGCTGGTCAAAGGCCAAAAAACCTCCTAGCAGCACTCCTGAAAAAGAGAGCAGCACCGTCCTCGAACGGGCTGCTCTAATCCATGATTTAAGTGTAGTCATAGGTGTTGTATGATTTGGATTGCCTACGGCAAGAAATCTCTCAAAAATTTGTTTTTAAAATCATTTATAATCTATATCTTTGATTTTCAATGGATTTTATTATGATTTTTGATAGATTTCTTCGCGAAGCGAATCCCAAAACAATCATCTCCTGCGGCCTCCGCCACGGCGACGAGGCGAGTAGTAATCGTTGTCATCATAACGGCTGGCGCCACGGCGACCACGGCCTGAGTCTCTCGATGAAGTCCTTGATGAACCGCCTCTCGACGAACCGCCTCTTGAACTGCCACCTCTCGATGAGCTGCTTTTTGAAGAACTACCGCTGCTCTTCTTGGCACCAAAGCCACGCTCAGCGTTGCGCTGCTTGCGGCTCGGACGGTCGTCATCGTCGATGAAGATGTCGATGTCGTCGAGATGCTCTCTCCAGTCAGGGTCGAGCCATTCGCGACCGTCGCGTGAGCGCTCCGACTTGTAGAAGGGTTTGTCGTCGTCGAAGTCCTTCTTTTTCTTTTTCGATTTTTTCTCGAAGAAGTCGTCGTCGTGCTTTTCACGCTTCTCGCGGAAATCGTCACGCTTGCGGTCGTCGCGGTCGCGACGTTCCTTGCGTTCTTTCTTCTCGCTGCTCTTCTTGCGCTCGGGCTGTTCCTTAGCCACCTCAACCACGATACCACGCGGGTTGTTGTGCGGGTCGGCAAAGCAGTCGAGAATCATCGGGACGAAGCTCTCTTCCACGTCGACGTAGGAATAGTCGCCAAAGAGGTCGATGCGGCCAATAGGGATGTTCTTCGAATGGGTGACGTCGTTGATTTTGCCGATGATCTTCTGTGGCAGGATGTGGTCGTTCTTGCCCATACCGAAGTAGAGGCGTTTCATGGTCTCGTCACGCAGTTCACGTTCTTTCTTGAGCTCCTTGCGGTCTTTCTTCTCGTCTTTTTCGTTGACATTGAGGTCGACGGCATCCTTGTAGTACTCAAGGAAACGGTTGAAGTTGAGCGCGACCATGCGGGTGATGAGTTCCTCGCGGCTCATCCAATCCAGCTTGCGGAACACGACAGGCAGATAGTCGTCGATTTCCTCACTATTGATGTTGACATGCTCGATACGGTCGATATGGTTGAAGAGCTGTTTCTCGCACACCTCCTTACCCGTGGGAATCATGGCCTTTTCGAAAGGACGGCCTACGATCTTCTCAATCTGCTTGATCTTGCTCTTCTCGCGCAAGTTGATGAGGCTGATGCAGATGCCACGCTTGTCGGCGCGACCTGTACGGCCACTGCGGTGCACATAGGTCTCAATGTCGTCAGGCAGGTTGTAGTTGATGATATGCGTCAATTCCTTCACGTCGATGCCACGGGCGGCCACGTCGGTAGCCACTAGCAGCTGCAGGCTGCGTTTGCGGAAGTGGTCCATCACGTTGTCGCGCATGCCTTGCGAGAGGTCGCCATGCAATGCGGCGGCGTTGTAACCGTCCTGAATGAGGTTGTCGGCAATCTCCTGGGTCTCCAACTTGGTGCGGCAGAAGATGATGCCGTAGATGGAAGGCGTGTAGTCGATGATGCGCTTTAGCACCGCGTAACGGTCCTTGGCGGCCATCATGTAGTAGATGTGGTCGACGTTGACAGTGCCGCTGTTGCGTTCGCCAACGGCCACCTTCACGGGGTCGGTCATGTACTTGTTGAGGATGGCCTCCACCTCCTTCGGCATGGTGGCCGAGAACAGCATGGTGTGGCGACCTTCCTTGGGCATGTACTCGAGGATGTCGTCGACTTCCTCTTGGAAGCCCATGTTGAGCATTTCGTCGGCCTCGTCGAGGATCATCGTCTTCACGTTGCTGAAGTCGACGCGGTTGCGGCGGATCATATCGCGCAGACGGCCGGGCGTGGCCACGATAATCTGCGGTTTCTTGGCTAAGTCTTTAAACTGGAGCTCGATGCTGGCGCCGCCATAGACGGGCACAATCAGGATTTCTGGAATGTACTTGGCATAGTTGCGCAAGTCTCTGGTAATCTGCATACAAAGCTCACGCGTCGGACAAAGAATCAACGCTTGGACGCAACGTTGCGTCTCGTCGATTTTGTTCAACAAGGGCAAGCCGAATGCGGCAGTCTTACCCGTTCCCGTCTGTGCAAGGCCCACGAAGTCAACATCTTTCTCCAGGAGCACAGGTATCGTCTTTTCCTGGATGGGCATAGGATTCTCGAACCCCAGCTCCTTAATAGCCCTCAGCAGAGCGGGATTCAATCCAAAATCTGTAAATTGTGACATGAAATAAAATTATGGTGTTTAAATGAGGCTGCAAAAGTAGTAATAATTAACGAATTAGACGGTAATTATTTTCGTTTTGGCACTAAAAACGCATATTTATGCTTGTTTTTCCATATTTTTGCACCTCGAAAATGAATCGCAAGGCACTACTCATATTGGTTTTCCTAATTCTGACGGTTTCTCTTTTCTTCTGTGGAAGAAGGTGCAGCCATCATAAAGATGTCGTCATTAACACCGACAGCCTTTTCTTCAATCTGAACAAGGAAATCGTGGATAAGCGCGCCAAAATGGCCGACAATGTGTTCAGCAACATGAGTCGTGCTGGCTTGAACGGCGTTGTGCTGTATGCCGAACAAGGTGAGATTGTCTACGAAAACACATTCGGTTGGCGTGACCTGAGCAAACGACAAAAAGACTCGTTGCGCATCGATGATGCCTTCCAGCTCTCTTCGGATTCCAAAATGTTCACCGCCGAAGCCATCATGCTGTTGAAAGCCCAAGGCAAACTGGATTACGACGACGATGTCAGGAAATTCATCCCCGAGCTGCCTTATGAAGGGGTCACGATAAGGATGCTCCTCACCCACCGCTCAGGTTTGCCGCGTTACGACTCAATGGCTGATGCGTATTGGCCCGACCGTAAAAAACCTTTTTCCAACGAAGCGTTGATTAAATTGCTGGTCTTGAAAACGCCTAAACCCTATGGCCAGCCAGGTGCAGCGTATTTCTACAACAACATCAACTATGCGCTGCTGGCTTCGGTGGTTGAAAGGGCAAGTGGCAAGCATTTCGAGGACTTCATGAAAGAGAACATCTTTGAGCCGCTTGGCATGACGAATTCCTACATCTATTCGATGCGCTATGATACTGTGGTCTCGTTTTATATGCCCGTTAAGGCGCACGGTCACGACATCTACAAGAAAGGTCCCGTGAAAGCCCAAAACGACTACCTGAACGGTGTGATGGGCGACAAGATCATGTTCTCGACGGTGGAAGACCTTTGGAAGTTCAATCAGGCCTTGGACGCCAACCAGCTGTTACCCGACAGTCTGCAAGCCGAGGCTTTCAAGCCCAGTTCACCCGAGTGGAAAAACAACGAGAACTATGGCTTCGGCTGGCGTATGACCAAAGAACATCCTGGTGCTTATTTCCACTATGGTTGGTGGAAGGGCTACCGCAGTGCCATCATACGCGATGTGCACAAAAACCGTTTCCTTGCCGTGTTGGGCAATACCACCTACAACATCCCGCCAGATGTGATTTGGGATTTTGTTTGCGATACTACAGTGCAACTCCCAGAAGCCCAGCCATTGCCTCAATAAAAAAACGCAGAGAAGCCCTTCCCTGCGTTTAAGTTGTTTTCATCCGATACCTATTTTGTCGGATTGACAATCCGACAAAAAAAACCTTCAGAATTGTATTTTGCTCTACGTCTTTACTTCACCACCAACTTGAATCCTACGCCATGCACATTCTGGATGTCGACGTTCGGGTCGTCCTTAAAATACTTGCGCAATTTGGTAATGTAAACATCCATTGAGCGCGCATTGAGGTAAGTGTCCTCCTCCCAAATCTGCATTAAGGCATTGGAGCGTTCCAGTGTGTTGCCCATGTTTTCACACAACAACAACAAAAGGTCTGCTTCTTTTGAGGTCAGTTTCTTGGTCTCGTCGCCTTTGGTGAGAATATGGCGCGGCGAATCGAAGGTGAAACTACCCAACTGATAAACGGAGGGTTTGGCTTGCACATAAGTGCATCTGCGGTGAATCGCATTAAGACGGGCCAGCAGCTCATCCATACTAAAAGGCTTTGTGATGTAGTCGTCGGCACCTATGCGGAAACCTTCCAAAATATCATCCTGCTCTTTTTTTGCCGTAAGAAAAACGATCGGCATGGAAGGGTTGTTCATTTTGATCTGCTTGGCCAATGTGAAACCATCCATCACAGGCATCATTACATCAAACAAGCAAAGGTCGTATTCATAAGTATTGAAGCTGTTCAAGGCTTCCTGACCATTTGAACACAATGTGGTGAAAAGACCTTTAGAGTCAAGAAAAGCTTTGAGAATCATTCCCAAATTCTTGTCATCTTCGGCTAATAAAACTTTAATTTGTGACATAAAAACAAAATTGAATAGAAAAATAGTTACTTGTTTAAGCGAGTTGAAATATAGTGTACTCTTTTAGTTTGAAAAGGTGTTGCAAAAATAAGAATTCCAACAAAATAAAAACGAAAAAACTCAAAAAAAATTGTTGCATGAACAGTCTTTTTTATTTATGTCCTTTTTTTTCATATCTTCGCAGCATCATCAATAAAAACAAAAATCATGAAAATCGACCTTAGTCACGTTACGCCTTTTTTGGATAAGGCTTTAGAAAAATCATTAGAATCAAGAATACCAGCAATTTACGAAACCATTTACAAAAAGACTGGCGCTGGAAACGACTTTCTCGGCTGGGTGAACCTGCCATCCGAAATCGATGAGAGACTGCTGGCCGACATCGAAAAGACTGCTGCCGACTTGCGCAAGAAGTCGGAGATTTTTGTCGTCATCGGCATCGGAGGCTCCTATCTCGGAGCCCGTGCCGTCATCGAAGCCTTGCAAAATCACTTTGCACCGCTCACTGGCGAGAAACCTCTTATTGTCTATGCCGGACACAACATGAGTGAGGACTACCTGCACGACCTGATGGCCATCCTCGACAAGAAAGACTACTCACTGGCCGTTATCTCCAAATCGGGCACGACGACGGAACCCGCCATCGCCTTCCGCATTTTGAAGCAGCACATTATTAATAAGTATGGCGAAAAGGAAGCCGCCTCGCGCATCATCGCTATCACCGACAAAGCCCGTGGTGCCCTCAAACAACTGGCCAACGTGAAAGGCTACAAGACCTATATCGTCCCCGACGATGTGGGTGGTCGTTTCTCGGTGCTCACTCCTGTTGGTCTGTTGCCCATCGCTATGGCGGGCATCGACATCCGCGCTTTGGTGAAGGGTGCCGTCGAAATGGAAAAGCAATGCAAGGCCAACCCGACCCTTGAGAACCCTGTCACGCAATATGCCGTGGTGCGCCAAGCCCTTTATGCACAAGGTCTGACCAACGAGATTATGGTGAACTACGAGCCGCGTCTGGTTTACTTCAGCGAATGGTGGAAGCAACTCTACGGCGAGAGCCACGGCAAGCAGCACAAGGGCATCTTCCCCGCTTCGGTCACCTTCAGCACCGACCTCCACTCGATGGGACAATACATCCAGGACGGTCTGCGCAACCTCTTCGAGACGGTGATTTCGGTCGAGAACTCGAATCACGAGCTCCGCATCCCGATGGAGAACGAAGACCTCGACCAACTGAACTACATCGCTGGCAAGCGCATCAGCGAGGTGAACCACAAGGCTGAACTCGGCACTGTGTTGGCCCACGAAGACGGTGGCGTGCCGAACCTGCGTATTGTCATCCCCGAAGTCTCCGAAAAGGTCCTCGGCGAGCTGATTTATTTCTTCGAGATGGCTTGCGCCGTCAGCGGCTACATGCTGGATGTCAACCCGTTTGACCAACCCGGCGTTGAGGCATACAAGAAGAATATGTTCGCACTCTTGGGCAAGAAAGGATTTGAGGAGCAGACGAAGAAATTGAATGAAAGATTAGGTTTGTGATAATAGAAACAAATCTAACATAAATCTTGTCGTAAATCGTTTTGCAGAACTTTGCGTCACTGCGAGGCACAAAGCAGTCTAGACAACAAGCTCTTTCTCTGGATTGCTTCACTCCATTCGCAATGACGCGAAGCGGCAGAATGGACATTACAATTTGTAATAGATTTGTGGCAGATTTGTTTCCAAAAAGAAAAATTGATTAGTTTTGCAGCCTCAAAATATAGATAACACCTAAAATGGACGTACCCAAAGACGACGTAAACTCACAGTTTACCTTCACCTACGACGACATCAAAGGCACCGTGCATGTGGTTGACCACCAAACGGGCGAAGAATATGACCTCTTAAAGGAAGACACCGGCTGGTTTGATGCCGAATTCAAATTTGATGTATAAATATTTCACGCAGAATACGCAGAAAGCGCAGAACCTACCGGACGCAAACCTAATGTCAAACAATTCTGCGATTTCTGCGTGAGAAAGGAAGTGTCGCTTTGCGTTTCATATGATTCTGCGAATTCTGCGTGAGAAAAACTTATTTCTTGCGTTTCCAGGTTTGCGAGCGTCCCAGCCATCCGGCCCTATCCAAGGAGCCGCGCAGGATGAGTTCGTCGGTCTTGGCTTTGTAGCTCACCTTGCCGTAATACGTCTTTTGGCTTTCGGGGTCATAGACTTCCCCTCTGAGGACGTCATCGTCTTGCTTCATGTCGATGAAAAGTTGGGTGCCCACCACGCCTTCGTATTCTTTTGCGTATGGCGGTTGCATCACCTTGTACTTTCCGCTGGCGTCTTTCTCGTAAAGCATGATGACTTCACAATAATAGGTGCCGTTTTTTTCCGTGATGTTGACGCACGAGCGCATATCGCCCGTCTTGTCGTCAAAAGTGTTCCACTGGCCGAGCATCTTGCTCACTTGGGCCTGTCCGAGGATGGCCGAGGCCATGAAAAGGACTAAAAATAGGAGTTTCTTCATTGGAATGAGTTTTGAATCAGGGGACAAAAATACAAAAATCGTGCAAAATTGCCTTATCAAAGTATTATCTATGATTTGTAAGTTGCTGATAAGTCACCAAATTAATCCGATACTCCACGCGGCTGTCGGTGAGTTCGTCTCGGCTTTGCTTGAGTAGGGTTTGGGCTTCGAGCACGTCCGAAAGGGCGACCAAACCGGCATCGTAATAGTCTTGCGTGATTTTCAAGTTAGCTTCTGCATCACTGAGGGCAGTTTGAGCCATGGTGATGCGCAACCAACTCTGCTCAAGGTTGAACCATGCCTGATTGGTCTGCATCTCCATTTTCTCGGTGAGGTCGCGGCGGGTGTTTTCGGCCATCTCAGCATCGAGGTCGTGTTTCTTTAGCTTATACGAAGTCTTGTGCCAGTCAGTGATGGGCACTTGAAGCATGGCGAAAACCATGGCGTTGGGCTTGGTGTTCTCCATAACGGTATGATAGTTCACACTGCCGCCCACCAATAGTGAAGGCAAAGCCTCACCGAGGGTCATTTTCTTTTTCAGCTTTTCGGCTTCTATCGAGAGTTGGAGGAGGTGGCTTTCGTTGCGCAAAGCCACGGCTTCTGCTACATTCTTGAACATTGTCGTGGGGTTGGTCTCCAATCCCAAAGTATCTACAAGTTCCATTTCTTGCCAATCGGCACCGATGGTTTGTGCCAAGGCCATCTTGAGCAAGGTGATGCCGTCCGTGACTTTCTTGCGGTTGAGTTGGCTTTCGTTCTGTTTTACCTTCAGCTTAAACTGATCGGTAGGCATGGCTAAGCCCGCTTCGATGGCTCCCGTAAGGTCTTTGTCCAAGGTGTCCAAAAGTCGGTCGAGTTGGTCCAATGTGGCCAGCTTCTCTTGCAAGGCTACGATTTGCCAATAGAGCGTCTCGGTTTGTAGGCGCACCTCGTCTTCTTTCACTTTTGTCTGGGTCTCTGCGGCATCTATGCCCAATTTGGCGAGTTTGTTGCCATTGCGGATGCGCCCTCCGGCATAAATCGGTTCAGTCGCCATCGCGTTGAGCATCACGCCGTTTTGCACGAAGGAATACTCCTTGTCCAAGCCCATATTTGCGCCATATTCGGCATAGAGGGTATATAGGAGCTGCCTCAACTGGGCATTATCGATGTCCTCAATGCCGAAGGTAAGCATCGGGTTCAAAGCATCGAAAGCCACGGCTTGTGCTGACACGGTGGGAAAATATTCGGCGCGGGCTTCGTTTTTCGTTGCCCTCGCCTTGTCGATTTCCAACTGGCTGTTTTTCAGTTCGATGTTGTTCTCCAAGGCCATCGCGATGCAGTCCTGCACGGAAAGTTTCTGTTGGGCAAACAGAGGGGACATCAGCAGTAATGAACAGACAAAAACTATTGCATTTTTCATAAAAGCTATTTTCTCACAAAACTTGCAAAACCCACAAAACAGTTTTGGACTGGTGCGGCATACCCAACCGGGTTGCCGCAGGAAAGCGCCAGTTGGCTGCTTTCCAACTGATGTCTTTTGGTTTTGATTGTTTTGTAGGTTTTGTGACATACAATTAACTCTTTTTAAAAATTTGCCAATACATCACCGGCATCACGGCCAGAATGATGACCATCGAGAGCACCACACCGAAACAGATGACCACGCCCATAGGCATCCAAAGCGGGTTGCGGGAGATAATCATAGGCAGCACGCCCAAGGCAGTGGTGGCCGAGGTGAGGAAGATGGGCCTCATACGGCGGCTACCAGCTTTCATGGCGGCTTCCTTGGTGGGCAAGCCTTCGTCGGTGCGGAGCGTCTCGGCATATTCGTACATGACGATGCCGTTTCGCATGATGATACCAATCAAGCTGACGATACCCAACAAGGAAGTCATACCGAAGTCGAGGCCAAAGAGCCACTCGCCAAAGAAGGCACCAAACATACACAGGGTGCTGGAACCCAAGGTAAGAATGGCCAAATTCAACTTCTTGAAATAGGCCACCAAGAATACCAAAAGCACCAAAATGGCAGCAATCAAGCTCCAAAGTAGCTGCGGGATGACACTGGTGTTGAGCGATGAAAGTCCGCCGTATTCAATGCTCACGCCTTCAGGCAGGTTGGGAGTGATTTCCTTATTGATGTACTGCTGTATCTTCTTCATACTCACGGTCTGCGGCCTCCAGAACTTCATGTCGGCAGCCACGGTGATGGCGTTCTTGCCATTGCGACGCACCAATTGCGCAGGATGCCATTCGGGACTGATGTCGGCCACCTGACGGAGCGGCACATTGGTGCCAGGCACCATGGTCGGAATCAGCTGGTTTTGGACGGACTCGTAGTTGTTGGGGTCGTAGTTTTGCTGGGAATACAATCGCACGGGGATGCCTCGACTGCCTTCCCAGATGGTGGTCAAAGGCTGACCGTTGAGGCTACTGGCCAAATCCAGCGAGAGGAAGCCTTTGGTGAGCCCCAAACGGGCGCATTCCTCAGGTTTCATGGTCACCTTCACTGATGACAGTTGTTCATCGTAATCGGTGTGTACCCAACGCAACTCCTTGTCAAGGGTGAGCATATAGTCCTTGATTTGCTGCGCTACAGGAGCGGTCTTGCTGTAGTCATCGCCATAAACATAAACCTCGACAGGCGTTGAAACGGCTTGATAATCCAGTTGACGGAAACGCACATAGGCTTCAGGGAAATAATAGGAATACTTGTCGTCCCATTCTTTCAGCAAAGCTTCGGTAGTCTGTTTCGAGGTGGTGTTGACGATGAGTTGCGAGAGGTTGGATGCGGGTATGCTGGGTGAGTAGGTCACATGGAAACGTGGTGCACTCTCACCGATGAAGGCCGTCACGGAGGTGACGCGCTTGTCGGCCAACATCAAGTGTTGTAATGAGTCGCTGACCTTCGTTGTGGCTTCAAGGCTGCTGCCCTCGGGCAGACGAATCTCGACGGCGAAGCAGTCGCGCTCAGCCATAGGCATCATTTGCACATGCAAGGCCAAGAACATCAGCACGCCCAGGACGATAGAGCCGATACCCATGCCGATGGTAAACAACGGATGCTTGAAGCAGTGGCTCTGCATCTTGTCGTAGATGCGTTGCAGGAAACCGAAAAACCGCATCTGTGCCCTCACGAAGCCATTGTGCCGCGGCTTGTCTTCCGGCTTGATGAACATGATCTCCAATCCAGGGATGACAAGCATGGCGTAGGCCAAAGAAGCCATCAGCGAGAAGGCCACGGTCCAAGGGAAGAGCTGCACAAATTCGCCCAGAGGACCTGTAATGATGCGCGTCATAGGGAAAAACATGCAGGCAATGGCGGCCGTGGCGATGAACATAGGCATGAAAAGCTCACGGGCGCTACTCACGGCAGCATCAAAGGGCTTGTAGCCTTGGCTCAACTTGTCGATATAGCCGTCGATATTGATGATGGAGTCGTCCACAATCATGCCGAGCACGACGATGAGTGCTGCCAAAGTGACGGTATTCAACTCAATTCCAAAGAGATACATCATACCGATGCTGAAAGCGGTGCAGATGGGCAGTCCCGAGCTGGCGATGAGGGCCGTGCGGAAGGGGAACAGCAACAGCATGACTACGATGACGACAATCATGGAGATGAGCAGGTCGCGTAGGAACGAGCTGACAGACTTCTGCACAACCTTGGGTTGGTCGGTGATACGGTAAAGTTTCACGCTGTCGGGCAAGGTGGCCTTGAACTCGGAAAGCACCTTCTCCACTTCCCTTCCAAAGGCTACGATGTTGTAACCCTTGCGCATCTCCACGCTGATGATCAAGGCATCGTTGCCATTGAAGTTGACCACTTTGGACGACTCGGCCATGCGGCGTTCAACGGTGGCCACATCGCGCAGGCGGATGGTGTTGCCAGCCGCATCGGAATAGATGATCTGCTCTTCGAGTTCCTGCTCGCTGACCATGGGATTCTCGATGTGTAGCGGTTGGTCAAAGTCGTCGCCCTGCATGGTGCCGGTGGTGGTCAGCAGACCTTGCGAGGCATAATGCAACATCAGGGTGTTGGGGCTGATGCCGTAGAACGAGAGTTTTTCCTTGTCGATAATGACGGCTATCTCCTCGTTTTGTTCGCCCATCACACGCACGTTGCCCATCTCGGGAATGGCGCGCAGGCGGTGGGTGAGGTCGTCGGTGTAGTCGTGCATCTCGCGGTAGGTCTTGTCGGCCGACTCCATGGCGATGAGCAGCGAAGAGGTGTTGCCGAAGTCGTCGATGACCGCGATGGCCAACACGCCCGCAGGGAAGTTCAAAGCCTTGGATTCGTTGATCTTATGTCGAATCTTCGACCATGCGATGTCCTTGTCCTTCACTGACTCGTCGAGGCTGGTGTAGATGTAGCACATCCCCTCTTTGGTGACGGAATAGGTATTCTTGCGGTCCACCTCGGGCATTTCAAACAGCAGCTGTTCCAAGGGCTTGGTGAGCTGGGCTTCCACCTCCTCGGAGTTGGCGCCAGGGTACACACCTGCCACGATGCCTAATCGAATAGTGAAAGCAGGAAACTCGTCCTTCTTCATGTCGACGAGGGCATAGATACCAAAGGCCACGATGACCGCCACGACTGCCCATACAATCTTCTGGCGCAGTATGCTGCCGCTGATGATACCTCTTTCCTTCAACTTATTCATTGTCATTTTTTTACTTTGTTGGCTTTTAGCCATTAGCTTTTAGCTTGGTAGCCAATAAGCTAATGGCGAACAGCTAATGGCTAACGGCAAGAAGCCAAACACATTCATCATTCATCATTCTGCATTCCACATTCCACCTTCATCCCTTCGCTAACCTTCTGATACCCTTCCACGATAACGATGTCGCCACTATGCAAGCCTTCGCTCACCACCACACCCGTGCCCGAATAGCCCGAGATGGTGATGGTTTGTCGCGTTGCGCGACCGTCTTTCGCCACCCACACGAACTTGCCATCGTTATTGATCAAGACCGCATTGGCTGGGACAACGATGCCATTGTCGACATCTGCACTCAGCACCACTTTAGCAATCATGCCCGGGGTGAAAGCCTCGTCTTTTTCATCGATGAGCACTTTCACAGGATAGCTATGCGTGAGCAACGATGAAGTCATGTTCTTTTCGAGAATATGGCCTTTGCAGCGGCGGTTGTCGAGGGCAGGGATGAGGATTTGTGCCTCATCGCCGATTTGCACCTTGGCGATTTCGTTCTCCGGCACGCTGATTTTCACCACCAAGCCTTTGGTGCTGATGATGCGCATGATGGGCTTCAGCGGCGTGATGCTCTCACCTTTCACGGCGCTCAAGTTGGTGACGGTGCCGTCGAAGGGGGCCGTGACGGTGTTGTCGGCAAGCATGGCGTTGGCCAAGTCGAGGGCGGCTTGGGCTTTCTCAAGGTTGGCCACCATCTCGCGCCATTTGATCTCGGGCAGGCTGCCGTTGTCATGCACCTTTTTCAGGCGGTCGTAGGCATCTTGGGCCTGCTCAAGGGTGGCTTGTGCCGAGCGTCGGGTGCTCTCCATCTGCGGGGAGGACACACGCGCCAGCACTTGTCCTTTGCGCACCATGCTACCCTCTTTCACATTGAGCGACTGCAATGTGCCGCCATATTTGAAGCTGATGTCAACCGTGTTGCCTTCTTCAAGGTAGCCAGGGTAGCTGTTGCGCACCAAGCCGCCCACCGTGTCGATGCGCTGCACACCCACTGTGATGGCGCGCTCTTCGGCAGGACCACCGATGAGCTTCTCCTTGAGTTGCTGTGGGTCGGTTTCGCCGCAGCCGACCAACAAGAGAGGAAGGAGCCATAATATACGTTTAATTTTCATTTTTCGGTTTATTGTTCTTTTTCCGACTATGGCCAATGACCATGACTATGACCATCTCGTGCCTTGGGTGAAGTGGTCATAGTCATAGTCAGAAGCCATCGTCCCTTAGTTTATTCATACACTAATTGTTTCTTGTGGCCGCCATGCGGATGTCATCGCCATAAATCTTGAAACTGCGCTCGTTAGTCTCGGCTTCACCCTCGTATGTCATGTTGAGGATGAGCGTATTGTCCTCATACATCTGTCCCGAGGCCTGCACGCGCAGTTCGTTCTTCAGTGTGAGTGAGTCACCAGTGAAGAGCAACGTGTTTTTCTTGAAGTCGCGGAGGAAGATTTTGTTGTCTTGGCAAAGGGCATGGGTGACCACGACCTCGCCGCCCATGGTGTTCATCACCACAAGAACGCTGTCCTTGCCGTTGTCCAAATCTTTAATTTCCAATTGTCCAATTTCGTTGGGCAGATTGACGGTAAAGGAGGCAGGTTCGTCTTCGGCGTTGATTTCATCCAAGGTGACACTGCCCGAGGTCTTGAAGCTGTAGTCGCCGCGAAACAGTGGGGCGTTCTTCTTCTGGCACGAAGTCAAGGCTAACATACAACAGATAAGAATTGGAAATACTTTTTTCATCGTTGATACTAATAGATTCGATCTTGTTTAACTACAGATTTGACAGATGTCACAGATAGAAAGATAAAATTTCGAGGACGCAAGCGTCCTATTTATACAGATGACTAACGCTAGTAAGAATCTGTACTAATTGGGCATTTATGCCCCACAAATTACGATGTCAATAATCTGTTTCATCTGTTCAATCTGTAGTTTCTTACTTCTTGGGGCAAAAATAATAAGAATCCCCGAAACGGATTCAGGGATTCTTTGGTTTTTCAATAAGACGCGATTAATCGTGTCCCTACAAGGTTTATCTCACCACCAATTTCTTGGTCACCACGGCACCTTTCTCCTCAATGATGTTGACGAGATAGATGCCCTTGTTCCAGTTGGTGGCATCGATGCTGACGGTCTTGCCTTCGGCTTCGTGCACCTTTTGCCCGACGAGGTTATACACCTCCACCCGTGCCACATTGGCGCCTTCCACGGTGAACTGGCTTGTGGTGGGGTTGGGATAGAGAATCACTTCTTCTGATGTCTTGATTTCAGGAATGCCAATATAATATTCGTCAAATACTGGAATGTTGTTTGAGTCCATCGTCCAACTTCTATATACCCCTGGATTCTCTTGTTCAACAATCCACAAATTGAGTGCGTCAAGCAGGTATTCTGTAGTATTGCCGTAGACATTAACAGGGGCTGAAAAAGTAGCCACCTCATCAATAATGGTGTATGAAGAACAATCATTCAACTCGCCTTGATTAAGACCAACCATGAGGGGAAAGCTTACCTTTGTAAAGTCAGTATAGCAATTACTAATGCTACTTCCTTCGGAACTGATTGCCGCAAAGCTACCATATTCTTTGTAAGACCAAAAATCGCTCGTCGGAGTGCTATGGCAGTTCCTAATGATGGCCTTATAGCCATTGTTGTTGACAGCAGTTTCATTATAACATACAAGACCACCAACATACCATGTGCTGAAAGAAGGGTCAAGGCTTCCACAAAAATAGCAATTCTCAACTATGGCATCGGCATAGCCTCCCTCGGAACGGTTGGTTGCCACCACCCCAGCACCTTCTTCGGGTGACCCCAAGCCGTTATTATGTCCTCCGCATGAGCAATTCCTCACGGTTGAGTTACGGTTAAGGCCAACCAAACCGCCTCCAAAGGTATGGACTCCTGTATTATTGAAATGGCAGTTTTCTACAATGGAGAGTGAGTCGGCAAATCCGACCATTTCTCCTCGGAAATAACCGTCATCATTAGCCGTTGAGAATATTTGGCATGTTGGGTCTAACGTCGCGTTCTTCACCTCGGCATGATGGATGTATCCGAAAACACCTATGTCAAAATAGTGATGGTAAGGAGGCTCAAAGCGTGAATAGCGCTGACGAAGGTGTTGGATTTTATGGCAGTTGCCGTCAAAGGTGCCACAAAAAGGGGTGTCGCGTGTACCTATAGGACTAAAATTATATTGTAGCCCAGTTTCGCCGAAATCGATATCGTCGGTCAGTTTCACCGTGCGTCCGTCGAAGTCGTCAGGCTCACAACCATTCAATCCATTCACGGTGGAGATGAGCCAGACCAAGCCATCTGAAGAGGATATTTCCACATTGCCTTCGGCGTCCGCCACATAGCCTTCCGGTTGCGACATGATGGTGTCGGTCCAATTCGGCAGCGGATACTCACGCAGGAAATCCTTATCCTGCCCAACCGCCATAAACGGCAAGCAGAAAAGCAAAATAATAAAGATGTGTTTTTTCATAATGTATAGATTTATAGTTAATTTTCAGTTTTTACGACAAAAACAACTTACTTTTTTATTACCTTCTTTGTCACAACGAAACCGCGCTCATCCGCAATGCGCAAAGTGTAAATCCCTTGCGGCAAGCCTTCCAAATCGATTTCGTTGGTGCTTCGCTCGGTCTTCACTATTTGGCCTAATATGTTGTAGACCGTCACTTCAGCTACATCAATGCCATTGATTTGAACAAGTCCACTTGAGGGGTTGGGAGAAACCGTTATGCCATCCAACTGAATCATTTGTTCTTCTGTTTCATCCAATTGGTCGCAGAAAAACGGTAGAGACTCTCTTTCGCACCATTCCTGATACCATATTGTCGGGCTTTGAATTGTCAGCCACAGGTTTAACGCATCAAGAAGGTTGTCGGTCTGATATTCCCCAACTGAAACAGGATGCTCAAGTATTGATTCCATACCTTCTTGATATTCAAAAATAGAACAATCCGAATAGTTCATGTCACCGTATCCAATTACTGGCACATCGCTAATGTAGTTGTAAATTACGCAATAATAACTGTTCGTGACCGTACCGTTCAGATTCCATCCTACAATACCACCTTCTTCATACCAATCCCGTCCATGCAAAGCAGCATAGCAATTCTTCACCAAGGCGGCACCCTCACCTTCTGTAACGACATTGTATCCGACGATGCCTCCAGCCCAGCAGGTGTTGAATGACCCGATAATTTGAGAATCATAATAGCAGTTTTCGATAACAGCGTCTTGCCCTTCGGCCTCGTTCCAGCCTGCAATACCGCCACCGTAAAAGCCTCCAGGTTCAAATCTAAAGTAGATGTAACAGCAGTTTCTTATCATGGAATCTTTGTTGCGTCCTGTTATGCCACCCGTATAGCAATTTCCCGCTACTTCAAGGTTGACAACGCAATTATCGATAAGAGAGCCATTATCGCACCTTCCTGCAATACCACCGCAATACGACCTCCCACATATCAATCCTTGGTCAAGAAATATATTGTGTATTTCTGCGTGATTAAGATATCCAAACAAGCTCAAATAATCCCAAGACAAGTCTTTGATGTAAAGATTTTTTATAGTATGTCCTTTGCCATCAAACTGGCCTTTGAAAACAAGAGTGGAATCAGAGAATATATCGCCTATGGGAACCCAGTCTGCTCCTGAAAGGTCAACGTCTCTCAACAAATCCACTTTTCGTCCTTCAAAATCGTCGGCCACACATCCGTTCAACCCATTCACCACGGAAATAAGCCAAGCCAGCCCTTCGGCAGATGAGATTTCAACATCGCCGTTTTCCAACACGGTATATCCTTCGGGCTGCTCGGTCACTATCTCAGTCCAATAAGGATTGTCCCTGTTTCCATTATTCTGCGCAACCGTTAAAAATGGCAAACAGAAAAACAAGATAAAGAGAATGGACTTTTTCATAATAGACTATTTTAGGTTTATGCGGCAAAAATAACCAACGTTTTTCAAAAATCCAAATGATTAGAAAAAAACCTGTAGCATTTGATCATGCTACAGGTTTTCTCTGTAAAGACACCACTCGTTAATCTCTATATCATCTCACCACCAATTTCTTGGTCACCATGGCACCCTTCTCCTCAATGATGTTGACGAGATAGATGCCCTTGTTCCAGTTGGTGGCATCGATGCTGACGGTCTTGCCTTCGGCTTCGTGCACCTTTTGCCCGACAAGGTTATACACCTCCACCCGTGCCACATTCGCGCCTTCCACGGTGAATTGGCCTGTGGTCGGGTTGGGATAGAGTTTGGTCTCGGCGGAGAGTTCGGTGACCGTTAAGATGTCTTCGTTGATAGCGACACTATAAGTGCAGTCATTTTGATCGGTCTGAACCGTAAAAGTAGTGACTACATAGCCTTTCGCCAAGGCATTGACATACACATCAAGGTAGAAATAATCCGCTGGTTCTACCGTATAGGGCAAGGTACCATGGGGCTCCAAGCGCAAATAGTTCGTTTCGTTTTCTGTGACAGCCAGCACCTTGACCGGAATTTGGCTACCAAAGAAACGATTTTGCATACACACTTGTTGAGGGAGGCTGTCTGGCTCGTTGAATTCCAAAACGGGCGCACCCACAATCACAAAACCACTGTCAAGTGAGGTGTTCAGCACCATGCCCATCACAATTCTATCGCCCAATGTGGTCTGAACCAGAATCTCGTAGGGAATGTAGGTGTCTTTACCAGGAGCGGATTGGAAATTTATGGTAACCATCAGCGTTTCCCCAGGTTGCAGAGTGTACGGGAAGGTGTTGTCCCAAAGATTGAAACTAGGTGCTTCGGGCACCACATCAATGATAGTGACTGCTTCGTTTGTTTCGTTGATGATATTAAACTGTCTTTCCTGTCCCATTTGGGTGAACCACAGTGTATCCGGCGTAATCACCAATTCGCCCTGCGGGGTAGGAGGTTCATGCGCCTCCATAGTGAAATGGTGCGGGTCGAGGTCGGCGAAGACAGGCTGCGTGTAGCGGTGTCCCGATTCGTCGGCACCAAACACATAGTAGTCAATCTCCGATTCGCCTTGGTAACCCTTGATATAACCAACATACTCGTCAGGGTTGCCTGTTGCGGTCATGTGAGCAGTTTGGTAGGCACCACCGTCGATGCTATAATAAACAAGGAGCGAATCTTGCTTCAAGTTCGCACCGCTGTAGGCGATGAATTTGCTCACCACAGGGATGGAGTCTTGCCATTCTTGTTCGCCGAAGAGCACGTCGCGGTGGTCGACGAAGAGCATGTGGAAGTCCATCACGCCACGGGTGCGGCAGTGCAGGGCATCGGTGTTCTCCCAACCAGTGTACCCATTATTAGTCACGCCAACGATTTCATAGCCTGGCATGGCTTCCTGATAGACAGCCAAGGCATCGTTGTTGTATGTATTGTTGGTGCCCAACGGAACATAAACAGTCTTGTTCAAGATGAGGCTATTGGTATAGGGAGCCAAGGTGTAGCCTCCGGGTTCAAAGACGCGGTAAACACGATAGGGATAACCCCAGCAGCAGTTGGTGGTCTCAAAGTATTCGGCCACCTGTTCGTAATACTGATAGCGGGGATTACTCTCTGGCAGTTGCGCAATCAAGATCTTGTCGGGAGCAAGGTACTTGCCCCAGCAGTCCACGTGGGCAATGTAGTCGCCTTGCGGGTCGATGGTGACATGATAAGGATCGATGCCCAGATAGTCGCGCATTTTGTCGCGGACAGTGGCTTCATCAATTCCGTAGTCCTGCAAGTTCTCTTGAAACACAAGGTCGTCGCTCACGCCGTGGCCGCGACCGTCTTCCATCATGTTGCCACCAGTGTGTTCCAGTCTCATGCCGTACATTGGAATCTGCCAAAAATTGGCGAACACTTGCGACATGTTGTCGTCGTTGGGACGCGGACGGTTGTAGATGTTGTCGACGATGGCAGGGTTGCGGTCTTCGAAGATGTACCACGGACCGTAGTCGCGCACCCAATAGGAATCTGAAGGGGCATTCACAAAGGTGACATTGTCCATGTTGACGCCTGCATTTTGGAAGTCGTATTGGGCGCTGTTCTGTTGCGAATTGCTGACGATACAATATACCATGCAGTTGTTCGACAACTGAGCCACAAGGCTGGTCGGGATGCCCAAGGGGTAGCGGATCATCACGCCTTGCATGGGCTCAAACTCGGCCACGAAACGCGGCTCTCCCGTTGGCGGGTCGGTCTCGACGAAGTTCATGCCACGGGACTTGTCATACATTTCCTCTTCGGAGAGATAGTGCCATCTCATCCAATCGGGTTTCTTTTCTTGGGCCTGCATAGTGGCGGCCATCAAGAGTAAAAGAGTGAAAATAGATAGTACTTTTTTCATAGTTCGAAAAATTTGCGGCAAAGATACTAATTTGGGATTGCCCACGGCAAGAAATTTTTCAAAAATCAAATCACAATCTTTCAAAATCAGTTTTTTGATAGATTTCTTAAATAGAAGATTTTGATTAGATTTAACTTCGTTGAATACTGCGTATTTCTTCGCGAAGCGAATCCCAAAAAATCACATCAACTTCTGATAAAACTGCCACCACTTGTCGGGCAGCTCGTTGCGCATGGCTTGGTCGTAGTCTTCCTTCGAGCAAGGGATGAAGTGGTGCCGCTCATAGCGTTGGTCGGCCTTTTGCAGGAACGACATGTCCATCCACCATTTGCCCGTGATTTTGTGGCAGAGGAAAACCACATCTTGACTGTCGCCTATTTGCACATTATAACGCTTGAAATCAGTGCTTTCCAATGTAGGCACATCGTCCTGACGGTTGGCAAAGCCTTCGATGAAGTACCAAATCATCTCAGCGATGAGGTTGGCCGTGCGCGAGTTAATGTCGTAATGCGGGTTGTATTCGAAGAAACCGATGGATGAGAGCTTGTAACTCAGTCCGGCATAGCGGGTCATGCGGCAGGCCTCTTCGCCGTTGAAGCCATTGGGCGAGGCGTTTTTCACGCCTGGTGCGTCGGCGGCACGGATGGCCGACACATCGAAACTTAAGAGATTGGCATTGCGGATGAGCGGCTCGGTCAGTTCGATGTTTTGCTTGATGTTGCCCAAACGATAGGCATCGAAGAGCAGCTGTTTCATCAACTCAATATTTTCTATGTCAACATAATACGACTGATATCCGATGTTGGTGAAGTTGAACAGGAAATTGGGCTGGTGTAGGATGATATGGCTGAGATAGGAATGCGAGTTGAGGGCTTCTTTGTCGTTGCCAATGTCGAACATGGGGTCGACGGCAGCAATGTTGATGAGCTTGCCCGTGGGCTCATACACTTGGTACATCGTATAGGTAAGGTCTTGACCCGCCCCGATGATGATGGGCACAACCTTGTTCTTCATCAGCTCGGTAAGCACCTGACTCACGGCATAATAAGTGTCGTTGAGTTCTTTCCCAATCTTGATGTCGCCCAAGTCGATGATATGAAGTTGGGGCCAATGGTTGAAAAGCGGGTAAAGGGCTTTCCGGATGTAGTCCACGCCATCGGCGCAGCCTTTGTTGTCGACCGCACCGCGTTCCTCCTTGACGCCGATGATGGCCAAATCCACACCTTCGAGGTCGGGGAATGTCTCCTCGTTACGGTAGATGCCGATGCTCTCGCCCAAGGTCTTTTTACCTGGACGGTAGGCCGCACTGAAACACTTTTCAGCGACGGGCTCAAGGAAAAGGCTGATGTCCATATTTTTTGGCTAATGGCCTATGACTATGGCCCATGGCTTATGGCTTTTCCCATCAGTGGGTCAGCCATAGGCCATGAGCCATAAGCCATAGTTATTAATGATACAACTTCTGCCAGTTCTTATACTCGCGCTCGCGCCACGGTGCGTTGTGGTAGGCATAGCTGACGATGGCGGGGATGACGGTGGTGCCTTCGGCGTAGACCATCTGTTGGAGCTCTTCGCTCACCTTGCCCCATGAACCAGCCTCGAGCAGCGTCGACGACGAGCAGGCGCCGTCGCGCACGTCGGCCACGGTGATCTGGATGGCATATTTGTGCATGGGCACTTCGTGACCCAGGATTTCGGCGCAGACGACGGTGTCTTGTGCGAAGTTCTTGGGTGTGCCGCCACCAACCATAAAGAGGCCTGATTGTGGGCTGTTCATCTTGATTTCGGTCAGCTCAAGGAAGTCGGCCACCGAGTCGATGCTGACATAAGGCTTGCCGGCTTTCTTGCGGAGCCACTGATGCTTGCCGATGCCGAAGCCAGCAGAGCTGTCGCTGAAGGCGGGGCAGAAAATCGGCACGCCGCATTCGTAGCAGGTCTGGATGAGGCTCTCTTTCTTCACGCCGTGACCGTTGGCCAGCCATTTGCCGACCTCATAGAGGAACTCGCGGCTGCTGTAGGGACGGCACTCCAGGGTGTCGGCCACGTCGCAGGTGGCTTGGTCGCAGGCCTGCAGCTCTTCTTCGTCGATGAAGGTATCATAGATGCGGTCGATATAAAGCTCACGCAGCTTGGTGTCGGGAATGACGTTCTCTTTCGTGCCGATGTAATGCTTGTAGCCGAGGGCTTCGAAGAGGTCCATGTCAATGATGCTTGCACCCGTGCTGACCACAGCGTCAACCATCTTGTTGCGAACCATCTCCACATACACCTGCATGCAGCCAGCAGCCGAAGTGGAACCAGCGATGGTGAGGATGTTGGTGCAGTCCTTCTCCGCAATCATCTGGCAGAGGATGTCGGCGGCGCGAGCGGTGTCGCGCGAGGTGAACGACATCTTACGCATGGCATTGATGAGTTCAGTCGAGTCGTACTTCTTGATGTCGATATGTTCGACAACGTCTTTCAGTAAGTCTTTTTTCTCCATTGTATTTGATTTAAGATTTAAAATTCAAAGATTTAAGATTCGTGCCTCGCAGTGACGCAAAGCGCATCCGATTAAGCTTGCAAAAATATGAATTTATTTGCTGTGCTTCTACTTGATTTATCGTTTTTACTTTTGGATGACAACCTTCCTCGTCACCACCTTGCCACCGATGACATGGACAAAGTAGATGCCAGCAGGCAGGTCGCTCACGTCGACGGTGGCCGAGCCCTTCACGCTGAAGCCACGCACCTTGGCACCTTGTGGGTTGATGATGAGGACACTGGCGCTGCCTTTGTCATAATCCGTGGTGATGGTCATTTGGCCTCTTGCAGGATTGGGGGTGATGCTCACTTGGAACGGTTCTGCATCCACATCAGGCAACTCCGGAACCTCCGTCAGGATGTCGGTGTTGTGGCTGTAGGTCACCAACTTACCCGAGACCTTCAAAATCGGGTTGCTGGAATTGTTACAGTCGGGGCAGCTGTTCTGGCCACTCACGCAGTCGGGATAGTTGGGGTGGCATTGGTCGACGTAGGTCGGGTCAAATTCGTAGAGCACGTCTGCCTTGCCATCGGGGAGATATTCGTCGAGGCTGTAGTCCCACACCATCGTCATGCTACCTGGGCACCAACCGGCACGTGGATAGGTCCAAGTACCGTTTTGCGGCTGGCAACCAGCAGGGTTAGGCGTGCAGTTTTCCCAAAGGTGCTGCGTGTAAATGGTGGCACCATTGATATTGATGTTGTGAGTGGCTTCGTAGAATTCGGCGGCATTGCCAGTGTTGTAGGCGCCGTTACCTGTGTCACTCCAGTTGTGTCCAGAGGTCGTGAGTTGCAGTTTGGCCTTTTCGACACAAGGATTGAAATCCACCGTGCGCATCGGGACGGGGCAGAGATTTTCGTAATCGCCGAACGAATAGTTGCCATACCAAAGTTCCTGCATGTCCACATAAGGATATTCCGGTGTGCCTTTGGCGTATTCAAAGATGGCGGTCGGGTTGTAGCCGTCGCCTGTTTGGTATTGTTCGCTATAGTATTCAAATTCAACGAGTCCTTGCAGCACGCTGGTGAAATCGGTCACATCGAGGTCGTCGACGCATTCCACGCCAAACGGAGTGATGTAACGGCAGAGCTCCACCCATTCGCCACGGTAGTTCTTCACACGGAGGTAGCTCTGGTGGTCGTAGGTGTTGCAATTGCCGTTCACGCAGTTGTGCAGATAATGCAAATTGATGGCATTGAAGGCGTTGACATGGGTTGGGAAGGGATATTCCCCGAAGGCATGAAACTCCGTTGTATTCACCACCATCTCGCCGTTGAGGGCGGAGACCACGATATCATCATAGTTGGTGGTCACATCGAAGTTGTTGGAGGCCGTAGTGACCTTGCCACCCGTTTGGGTGATGGACACGGTCATGTTGTAGGAACCTTCGCCCGAAGGCGTCCAAGTGGTGTACCAATAGCCGTTGTCAGGGTTGTCGGGGTAGTCGGTCTTCAAGTACAGTTCTTGTCCGTCGACGTTGCATTTCACCTCTTCAAACTTGAGCACGTTACCATGCTCGATGTAGGCACTCAGCACCACCATAACGGGATTCTCGAAGTCGGGCATATACACCTTAGTGCCTTCGTAGGGACGACGGATGGTGATTTCGGGAGTGTAATTCTCCGGGTCGACCACATAGAAAGTACGGGTCACCGCAGGGGCGGGTTGCCATTGTGTGCCGTCGCCGGGCTGGGAGGCACGCACTTTCACGGTGCCTTCTTCACCCGTAAGGGTCAGGATGTTGCCTTCCAAGGTGGCAGGGCCTTGTATCACTTCAAAGGACACAGGAAGTCCCGAGGTGGCAGTAGCCTGTAAGGTGATGGGGTCGCTGTAGACCAACTGGTCTGAGATTTCAGCAAAATCAAGGAACTGGGCAGCCAGTCCACCAGGGAAATGACGTATGATAAGATTGTCGAAACCGCACCAACCGCTGTTGAGCATGAAGATATGGTGCCAGGTTGCAGGGTCGAATTTGTCGCCACTGCCTGGGGTCAAGCCAATATTGATGCCTTGGCATTCCGGCACAGCTTCCCACTCGCCGTTGGGCACATTGCTATACATCCCATAAAGGGTGACAGCACCAGCACCGTCGTTGGCGTCAAGGTCGATGGAGACCTTCCAACGAACCCAATCCTTTTCCGGAACGGGGACGGGGAAATTGCAGGCTGGCGTGTTGTTAGGCAAAACGATGCCCTTAATGAAGAGCGGATCGGTGTCGCTTCCGGTGAGGAGCATGTAAACACCGCCGTCAGGAGAGGTGCTGTTGGGGTCGGGAGTGATAGGTTCATAGAGGGCGTGACCGGGAGCCGCCTTGACAGGAGGAAGTACCGAGCCATCGCCATTGCCGTCGTAACCGATGCCGAACAAGGTGCCCCACCATTCGCGCAACTGGTCGCATTCAATCTCGATGATACCGCCTGAAGAGAAGTCGAAGCCATATTGGGTAATGTCGTGGGTGGCGATGTCGCCAAAGCCCGTACCCGAAGCGTGCGAAAACACGCCGATGGTTTCGTCAGCAGTGGGGGTTACCGGTGTGGTGCCCCAGAATTGACCAAGGTAATCGGTATACATGGGACCCATGCTACCATTGCCCGCGCTATGCACACGAACATACCATCCATCCTGACCGTTAAGGATGGATCCTTCTTCATAATTGTTGAAGTCGAAGATCTTTTCGACTTGGGCGTTCATCCCAAAGGAGAAAGCCAAAAGCATAAGGATTAGTGATAGTTTTTTCATAATATTAAGTTTTAAATCTTTAATTAAACTTGTTTAATCGTTCCACCACACCTTGGTCTGCCTCGTGTCGCCATGCGACATTCGCGCAAGTTGTTTGGTGTAGTTCTCGTAGTTGTATTCGATTTCCTTCTGGGGATATTCCATACGGAACGAAGTCAGCTTGGCATGGTTGGTGGTGGTGGGCGTCGCCATGGTGCGGCGTGCCAAAGCCCAGGCTTCCCAAGGCTGACGGAAGAGGTTGAGCCAACGCTGCTGGTAGATCATCTTCAGGTAGAACTCCTGACTTCCGTCGTATTCGGGATTCATCCAAACGGCATAGTTCATCACGTTGGCAGCCATATTGTTGCTCCAAGCCCAGATATCAAGGTTTCCAATATAGTTGGTATATTGCGGATAGAAATAGGTCCAACGGCTGGTCTGCTGTGGCATGTGGGTCCAGAAGAGGAACGATTGATAGACTCCTGAACGGATGGACTCGTCGGCATTCAGCGGCGGCGTGATGCCTCCAATGTTTCTCACCTCTATCTCGGCTTTCATAAACAACACATCAGCGTAGGTGACGAGGATCTGGGGCACATATTTCTCGTCTCTTGTCAGGTAATAGTTGAACGGAGAAAACAGACACGAGGGACCCTTGAATGTGTAACTGCCATCGCGCGATTGTGCGTAGGGTGAGCCACCCTCCGTGGGGGTTTCAAGGGTACGGATTTGGGGATAAGGTCGCCAAGCTCCGTCGGGGAAACTGTCTGTCTTATGGTTCGTGTCGAAGAAGAGGAAGGTGCGATAGTCGAAGATGCCGCTACCGTCCATGTCGTCGGTCGAGGAGATACAGCTCCAAACCGTCTCGCCCATGCGAAGGTTTTTGTGCTCGCGGAACGACCAGTTGATATCCCAGTTGGTACCCAACACACTAGGCCACAAGCAGATACCACCTCCTGTAGCTACACCACCTGAAGTACTCATTTTTGAATAGAGGAAGTTGTAAGCCTCAATCAACAATGGGGTGGCAAAATCAGGATCCTTTTCGTACATACGCAGGCCATGGCGCAAAATGAGCGAGTTGGCAAACTCTGCCCAAAGGGTGTAGTCGTTGTTGAGCAACACATCGTAAGGCAACTTGTAATATTCGTTGCCACTTGCTGTGGTTACAGAGTCGGCACGCATCACATCGCGCGACCACACCAAATCTTCCAGCAGCGATTTGTAGATGCTCTCCTGGGTGTCCCATTCGGGCTTCATCGTGGCCTGCGAAGAGGCGTTTTCCCAGATGCGACCTGCCTGAGTATAGGGCATGTCGCCGAAGATATCCGTGACTTTAAAGGTCTGATAGGCCTTCAGCACATTGAGCTGGGCGCGCACTTTGTCGCAAACGGCATCGTCACCCTGCTCCTCGTCATAATCATCGAAGCGTTTTTCCAACTCACGTATGTTGGACAACATCAGATAATAGTCCGACCATACGTTCGCAGTTCCAATCTGTGAGTTACCCCAAGCCTCGGAAGTCAAAGCGCCGAGTTCGGTTTCGGGATACCAGATTTCATTTTGCAGATAGAACTGTTCGTTCATGCTCTGTTGCAAGGAACTCACCACGCCGTTAAACAAGGCTTCAACGGTCGTTCCCGTCGGCGAGAACGGGTCTTGGTTCATCTCTTCGAATTTCTTGGTGCAGGAGGCTAAAGCAAGAGCTGCACACACTATGATGATATATCTTTTCATATTACAAACTGACTTTAAGGTTAATCAAGAAGGAACGCGTGCCGGGATAGGAGGCGTACTCGAGACCCTGGGCGTTGCCCGAGCCTTGGGTGCCTTCGGGGTTGATGTTGTCGGGCAAGGTCTTGTAGATGTAGAACAGGTCGCGACCTACCAGAGAGATGGAGGCCTGCTTGAAGAGGTTCTGCTTGTCAAGCAACTTGCGCGGGAAGTCGTAGGTTAACGAGAGTTCGCGCATCTTGATCCAAGTGTTGTTCACGATGCCCGGGGTGCTGATGATGTTGCCCCAACCTCCATAGTTTGGCATGTATTTGTAAAGGTAATGCACCACATTCTCGTTTTGGTGGGCTTCGCCCGTCTCGGTATTGATGCAGTAGCCTGGCAGGATGACACCATAATTGCCAAGCAACTCACCGTTCTCATAATAAGGCAAGCCGTTGCCTTCACGTTCATAGAGCGTCTCTAGGCTTTGTCCGGTCTGCATGGCCACCACGTAGGAGGCGCAATAGATTTGGCCACCCAACTTGGCATCAATCAAGGCATAAAGCGACCAATTCTTATAGGAAGCTCTCAAGTTTATACCACCCGTTACCAAGGGGGCGCAGTTGCCAATCGGCACACGGTTGTCGGTCTTCAAATAGGTGGTACCCGTCTCATTGAGCAAAGGCAATGGCTTGCCGTTGGCATCGTAGAAAGGTCCTATTTGCGTGCCGTTGGGCATGGTGTATTCATAGACATAGTCCCATCCGTAGATGGTGCCATACTCGTCGCCTTCTTCTACCGCGACCGCGGGACCATTTGAGCCCCAAATCTCGGAAAGCGTGTACATGTTGGCACCCGCCAAATCCACAATCTTGTTTTTGTTGCGAGCGAGGTTCAATCCCACCTGAATGCCATAGTCTTTGCCTTGAGCGATGTCGTAGGTCATGATGGCCTCGATACCCTTGTTGGTCACCACACCCGTATTAATGGTCACGTTGCTGGCACCCGAAGAGGGAGCAAGCGGCGAGGAAAGGATTTGGTCCCAACTGTAGATATCATAATAGGTGAAGTCTAAATTGAATCGGGCACCTAAGCCGAGGTCGAAGCCGAGTTCATAGCTGCGCTGACGTTGGGGTTTCAATTCCAAAGGCGGAACGGTAGTTGGCAGAACGGCCGAGAGCTGGTGTCCGAATGAGCTGGTGTTGTAAGTATAGGTCAGCTGGTAGGGTTCGGTGTCGCTGGCGGTCTGTGCCCACGAACCTCTCAGTTTCAGGTAATTGACAGGACCCCAGTTCCAGTTCTTGAAGGCCGAGGTCGGGACAAAACTCAAAGTTGCGGATGGATAGAAATAGGAGTTGTTGTTGAGAGGCAAGGTTGATGACCAGTCGTTACGACCCGTTACATCCAAAAACAGCCAATCGCTGTAGCTCAAGTTGAAGAAACCATACACCGAATTGACTTGCTTCTCCCATCTTGATTCGCCAAAGGTGCGTTCAGAGGCGTTGGAGTAGTTGTAGATCGTGTAAAGGTTGGCATAAGCCCAAGTGCCCGAAGTGCCGTTGATGCCGTCGCGATAGCCATAGTATTGCTCACCGCCGGCAGAGAAACGCACATTGAACTTCGAACCAAAGATTTTTTCCTTGTGGGCCGTAATCAGGAAGTCCATGTCGCGGGTGAGCGAGGAAGACTTGCTCTTTGAGTAGTAGCCCCCTGCCAAGCCAGTGATGGTGGTGGGCTTGTGTTTGGTGATATAGTTGTCGTCGGTCCAGTCGAGAGCCACTTTGGCACTCGCGACCAACCAAGGCGTGATGTCGTACAACAGGCGGACAGAGCCGTACATCTTGTCGCGGTTGAGAGTCGTGTTGTTGTTGTAGAACGTCCAGAAGGTGCTGCTGTAGATGTAAGGGTAAGGATAGCCATCAAACTGGTTCATCGTGCCATCCTCGTTTTCGTATGTTGTGCTTTCAAAGCCTTTCCAGCTACGGGGCCAGCTGTAGAGCAGACCTTTGTTGAAGTTGCTGTTCGACTCTCCAATCTCAGGCGAGTTGAGGCGGAAATAATCCAAATAGGTGAACGCCACATCGACCTTGATTTTCTCCGACACATTAAGCAAAGTACCCACATTGACGGTAGTCTGACGCAGGTTACAGTTGTCGATGATGGCATCGGTGCGCGAGTCGGTGAACGAGACACGAACACTACCGAAGTCGCCAGCATTTTGGAAAGCGATGTTGTGGTTCATCGTATGGCCATTCTTGAAGAGCATCTTCAAGTTGTCGGGCTGAGGTGAATACTTGCGGATTTTACCGTCCCACCAGAGAACGCTCTCGCCGTTCATCTCAGGACCCCAGCTCTGGGCACCGCCGTAGTAACCGAAGGTGGTGTTGGTGGGTTCGCCCGCTGGTCCATTGTCTACATTGTAAATGTACGGAAATTCATACACTTGATTACCGTCCTCGTCAAACAAACCATCAATGGGCGTCAATGTCGGCGTATGGAAGGTGATTGGGCCGCAACCACCGAATTTATTCTGCACTGTGCGATACAAATAAGGTGTTGTGAGCTTGAAACTAGCAGAATAGCTGATGCCAAGGCCGCGTTGTTTCGAACCTTTCTTGGTGGTGATAAGCACCACGCCGTTGCCGCCACGCGAACCGTAAAGGGCCGCTGCCGTGGGGCCTTTCAGGATGTCGAGGCTTTCGATGTCTTCCTGATTGATGTTGTTCAACGCTGTACCCCAGTCGCGGCCACCGCTCCACGAAGTAACACCGCCTTCGTTGGTCATCGGAACACCATCAACCACGATGAGAGGTTGGTTGTCGCCAAAGATGCTGTTGTTACCACGAATGGTGATACGTGATGCGCCACCATCAACGCCGTTAGGGTTAATAATCTGCACACCTGCCGAGCGACCGCTCAATGCACTGATGATACTACCTGAGCCTGACTTGGCAATCAGATCGCCGCCGATTTCTTCGGTAGCATAGCCCAATTCGCGTTTCTGACGTTTGATACCGAGAGCTGTGACCACCACATCGTCAAGCGTCTGTGAGTCAACTTCAAGGGTGACGTCGATTTTGTTTTTGCCTTTGATGGCAACTTCCTTGGTCTTGTAGCCAACAAAACTGAAGACCAGTACGTCCTTGCCATCGGCATTCAAAGAGTAATTACCGTCCATGTCCGTCACGGTGCCAACAGAAGTGCCTTTCACCTGAATGGTGACACCAGGCAAACCGTAACCGTCATCGCTTGAAACGACCTTACCGCTCACTGTCAGGCTTTGTGCAAAGCCGACCATCGGGGTCATTAATGCAAGCAGGAATAGGAAAAGTAGAGTTTTTCTTTTCATACACTAATTGTTTAACTTTGGGGACAAAAATAGGAAATATTCTTGTTGGTCTCGCAAAATAAAAAAAATAACCTCTTTAAACATAATGGTTGCCATGCAACGACAGCTATATCTTGGGTAAAAATACATGATAAAAAAGAGCATTTTCTTCAAAAATCGTCGTTTTGCTTGTTCATTTTATTAAGAACACCTATCTTTGCAAATCAATAATGCCTATACCCTTTTGTTTATGTCAGACGCTATCGAAAACCAAGAAGAGCAGATTCTTTCAGAAGAAACCGTAAAAGAGACCGACAAAAAATGCCCCAATTGTGGTGCCACCGTGGTCTTTGACCCTGCCTCGGGCATGATGCGCTGTCAGTATTGCGGCTATTCGTGCGAGCTTCCGAAGGCTGAAAACGAGTGTGAGATTTGCGAGATGGACTTTGAGTCGGCCATGCACACCGAGAGCTTCGACTGGGGCAAACAGAAGAAAGAGGTGCAATGCAAGCAATGCGGTGCCGTCGGTATCTACGACGCTCTTGAAACCGCCGCTGTTTGTCCTTTCTGCGGTTCCACCAACGTGATGCCCGCCGCCAATGAGAACACCATCGCCCCGGGCTCTGTGTGTCCCTTTGCGGTTACCAAGGAACAAGCCAGCGAACATTTCACGAATTGGCTCCAGAAGAAATGGTTTGCGCCTTCGAAAGCCAAAAAAAGCGCCCGTCCCGAGTCCATCCAAGGTGTCTATCTCCCCTACTGGACCTTCGATGCACAAACTACTTCCAACTTCATCGCTCAAGCTGGCTTCGACAAAAAGGTTACGGACAAAGATGGCAAAACCAGCACCAAGACCGACTGGAAACACGTCAACGGTGTGTTTCAGAAATCATTCGACGATGTTCTGGTGATGGCCTCCAAACACTATCAAGATTCAGGCGTCAAGGCGTGCGGGTCTTTCGATTTCTCGAAGCTCGTACCCTATACTCCACACGTGATAGCTGGATTCATCGCCGAACGCTATTCCATCGGCTTAAAAGAGGGCTGGACATCGGCACAAAGTACGATTCAGTTCCATTTGCATAACGACATTTCCTCTTATATCCGCAGACGTTGGAATGCCGATCGTACCAGTTCCTTAAAGTTCTCGACACTTTATAGCAACATCACCTACAAATATCTCCTCGTCCCCGCTTGGATTTCTTCGTTCAAATACGAGGGCAAAGTGTATCAGTTTGCCGTAAACGGACAGACGGGAAAGGTAGGCGGCAAGTCGCCAGTGTCAGCATGGAGGGTGCTATTGGCCATCTTGATGGGTGTTGGAGCTATAGCTGTGCTATATTTCCTGCTTTCAAATTAACCCTCTTGTTTACAACAAAATACCTTCGATTTTCTTCATTGCCTTGCGTGCCAAAAGGCCTTTGTGCATGACCTGATAGGCCAACTCGGCAATGGGCATCTGTTGACGTTGTTCAGGGGTAAGGTATTGGAAATAATCTGAGGCAAAATACCCTTCTGCCACCATGGTCATCTCGTTCAATGACGACTTCACCGAATTGCCACGGCCAATCAACACACCCAAACGACGGTTGCGGCCATGGATGGAATAGCACGAAACCAACAAGTCGCCCATGAAACTGGAGGGGATCTTGTCCACATTGCTGGCGCTGAACGTGACATCCAATACCTGATGCATCTCCTTAGCGCAATTGGCCACCAAAACAGCTATGAAATTGTCGCCATAGCCCAAACCAAAAGCCATGCCCACAACAACGGCATAGATGTTTTTCAGCACAGAAATAAATTCAAGATATTCAACCTCTTGCGAATAACTCAATTTCAAGAAATTGGTCTTGATTTTTTCGCCAATCCTTCGTGCATTGTCAAGGTTGCTGCATGAGATAGTGAGGTGTGTCAGGCGGTTATGCGACACTTCCTCAGCATGGGTGGGACCCGACATGAATGCCAATTGTTCGTCACATAATCCATACTGCTTTTTCAGATAGTGGGTCACCAACAGATTATCCTCAGGAACAATACCCTTGATGGCGGAAATGATGAATTTGTCCTTCAAGGAAACCTCCAAATCAGAAAGGTAGTTTTTTAAGTAGATGGCCGGCGTGATGAGGAAGATAACATCGGAACGATGCACCACCTCGTTTAGGTCATCTGAAAGATGAATTCGACTTATATCAAACTCAACATCAGGAAGATAGCGGCAATTATGTCCTTCTGTACTGAGCGATTCCAATACCTCAGGGTTGTGGATGTACCAATCCACTGAAGTTTCATTCATGGACAAAACCTTCATCATGGCTGTTGCCATACTTCCATGACCTATTACAGCACAATGTGATTCCTTTTCAAGATGATATCCCATTCCTTTTGCTTAAAAAACGTGCAAAGATAGCGGATTTCTCCTTCATTTTACAAGTTCTTTTTGTCAACAGGGTTGGCATAGATGCCTAAAAAGATGGATTTCAGCAACTCACGGTTTAAATCTTTACGTTCGTCAATCCAAGCCAAATGTTGCACAAACTGGTCTTTTTCCTTCAAAGTATAATGGTTTAAATAGGCTTCAGAACCGTCGCGTAGGTCATGGGCGATATAATTGTTAGGCCAAAGCACATAGTTGCCGCAGATTTGACGATCCATCCACTCCGCAACCTTTTTATAGAATTCCCCCGAAGAGCATGTCCCGAAACTTTCCAAAACAGTTGCCGATAGCTCCGACCCAAAATGGAAATGAACCCTTCCCTTGGGCTGCTTCACACCCGTGAGAACGCTATTCAAATCTTCACCTGGCTTTTTCTCATACTTCTGAAAACGTGAAATATACATTTCCATGGCTTTCAACTTGTCGCACGATTCCCACTCGTAAGAGATGGAAACTGGAACAATGTGCAACTCGGCCAAAGAAGCTACACGGTCGTCGCGGCGACTCATACCTAACATCTTGATGACCGCTGGGTCGGTTTGGTCCGTTCCGTCTTTGGTGCGTCCGTTGCGTTGGGCAATCCAAACGGATTCATGCTTTTCGACTAACAAATGACGAATGTAGTCGGAAGTATGCGCCAATTCATTGTAAAACTCCATCTTGTTGCCTCCGCGCTTCATTTGGAACATCTTGTTAGCTTTTGCAAAATCGTTCGCCAACTGATTGAAAACCAAATTACTGCCGAATGCAATATTGAAAAGCGGATAGTCATGTATGGCCAAGATATAATCCATGAACATGGCATCCAAAACGATGTCGCGATGATTGGAAATGAAGAGATAAGGCCTGCTTAGATCCAAATGCTCCAAACCCGAACTACCCAGTCCATCGGTGGTTTTTTGCTGGATTTTCTCCACCATCCGCTTGACTATTTGCAGCTGAAAATCATTGACTGTCTTGATGTTGCACAAAACCTGTCGAAACTGTTCCGCTCTCATTCCAAAATCAAAATACTTCAAAATGCTTGGAACAGCCTCATCGTTTGCTATGCGCTGCATGGCAGCAGGGATTTCCTCGTCACAATAAGAGCGAATATCTTCAAAATCTTTCATAATTCTTCCTTTGGAAGTGCAAAAGTAAGATTTTTTAAAACCATCAATCATTTTATTTCCTATCTTTGACCCCAAATTTGATGTTGAATGACCGAAGAAAACAACAAATGGTTGGTCGTCGTCAACCCGAAGGCCTCTGTCGGAAAGTCAGAAAAAGACTGGCCTTTGATTAAGCAAACGCTTATCAATGAGGGAATTGAGTTTGACGATGTGCTGACCGAATATCCCCGACACGCCATTGAAATTGTCCGTAATGCCATAGTTGAGAAAGGTTATCGCAAGTTTATTTCGGTGGGCGGTGATGGCACCAACAATGAAGTCATCAACGGCATTTTCACCCAAGAGGCAGTGCCCACCACCGAAATCACCATGGCCACCATGCCTATCGGTACAGGTAATGACTGGCGTCGCACTTTTGATATTCCTTTGGAATACGACAAAGTGGCCAAAATCATCAAGGTGCAGCACACTTATGCGCACGACATCGGCAAACTGACCTACTATGATGACGGCAACACACGCATCCGATATTTCCTCAATGCCGCCGGAACAGGACTCGACGAGATGGTGTGCCACTCAACCAACATGATGAAGCAACAAGGCAAAGGAGGCACCATTCGTTATTTGATTAGTTTGGTGAAGTGTATGTTGACGTACAAAGTCACCCATATCCAACTCACCATCGATGATGAACTTGTATTCGACGACGCTATCCTCAACCTTTCCATCGGTAATGGGCGCTTCAACGGAGGTGGTATGATGACCATGCCCAATGCCATCCCAAACGATGGTTTGCTCGACGTTACGGTCATCAAGAAAGTGTCCATCTTCAAGTTTGCTGCCAATGTGAAGAACATTTACGACGGCAGTTTCATCAATAAAATCGATGAGGTTAAGACTTACAGAGGAAAAAACATCCACATCGTTTCCATTCCGCCACATTCCTTGAAAGTGGAAACCGAAGGCGAAAACCTCAACAACTCGCCTTTCGACTTTGAGGTGCTACCAAAGGCCGTTAACATGGTCATTCCCAAGGATATAGGGCAAAAGAAACAGAAAAAGAAATACCGTTTCAAGAAAAACAACAATTAAACAATCAACAATAAACAATTAACATTATGACAAACATCGATCAAGTAAAATTCGAAAACAAGCGCGTGGTTATCCGCGTTGATTTCAATGTACCGTTGGACGACAACTTCAACATCACCGACGACACCCGTATGCGTGCCGCTCTTCCTACCATTAATAAGGTCTTGAACGACAAAGGCATGGTTGTGCTGATGTCGCACCTCGGTCGCCCGAAGAAAAACCCCGACCCGAAATACTCCATCAAGCCGATTATCAAGCACTTGGAAGAATTGCTGGGTCGTCCCGTGCAATTTGTCACCGACTGCATGAAAGCCGCCGACCAAGTAGCCGCTCTGAAACCTGGTGAAGTGCTGGTTCTCGAAAATCTTCGTTTCTATGCCGAAGAGGAAGGCAAACCGCGTGGCATCGAAAAGGGTGAAGAAGGCTACGACGAAGCCAAGAAGGCCGTGAAAGCCTCGCAGAAGGAATTCACCAAGACCCTTGCCGGTTATGGTGAATACTACATCAACGACGCTTTCGGCACCGCACACCGTGCCCATGCTTCAACCGCTCTCATTGCCGACTACTTCGATGCCGACCACAAGATGTTCGGTTACCTGATGGGCAAGGAAGTGGCTGCTGTGAACAAGGTGATGAACGAAATCCAGCATCCTTTCACCGCCATCATGGGTGGCTCGAAAGTCTCCACGAAGATCGAAATCATTGAGAATCTGCTCACTAAGGTTGACAATCTCATCCTCTGCGGTGGCATGACCTACACCTTCAAGAAGGCCCTCGGTGGCAAGATTGGCAACTCCATCTGCGAAGACGACAAGCTCGACCTCGCTCTCGACATCCTTGCCAAAGCTAAGGAAAAGGGCGTCAAGCTTGTGCTTGCCGAAGATTGCGTAGTGGGCAACAAGTTCGCCAACGATGCCGACACACAAGTCGTTGACCCGATGAACATTCCCGAAGGCTGGGAAGGCATGGACATCGGCCCGAAGACCCGCGAACTCTTCGCCAACGTCATCAAAGGCTCGAAGACCATCCTTTGGAACGGTCCCTGCGGCGTGTTTGAGTTCGACACCTTCGCCGTGGGTTCAAAGGCCATCGCCGAGGCCATTGCGGCAGCCACCAAGGACGGCGCTTTCTCGCTCATCGGCGGCGGCGACTCAGTGGCCTGCATCAACAAGTTCGGCCTCGCCGACCAAGTTTCCTATGTCAGCACTGGCGGCGGTGCTTTGCTCGAAGCCATCGAAGGCAAGGAATTGCCTGGCATTGCGGCGATTAGGAAGTGATGCATAGCCCCGTAGGGGCGACAGCACAATAGTAAACCCCCGCCGATAAGCAATGCAATTGTTTTAAGCCCCGTAGGGGCGGCAGGATTGGACACACATCTTTTTTTCCTGTCACCCCTACGGGGTTCTGTTTGTTGTCGTTTCAAAATGATTCATTCGTTTTTTTCGGCAGGGGTTTACACCGCCTGCCTATGAAGCTGTCACTCCTACGGAGTTCCCACTACAATTTTAATCAAATTGTCAATCATCTTCCTATATTTTTCCTAATTTTGCGTCCAATAATCCAAACCACAATAAAATGAAAAAAGTAACCTTGATTTTAGCCTTGTTTCTCGGATTCATTCCTATGCTGAACGCCCAATGGACAAGCCCCGGCAACGGCACCACCTACAACATTGACGACCTTATAGAAGTGAGCGAAGGCTGCGTCGTGTGGAATGAAAGCAACCAACAGTATAGAATCGAAAACGACGTCACCATTTCGGCCAACGACAAACTTGATGTCAACCATTCCTTGTACTTTGGCAACAATGTCACCCTGACCATCAAAGGCTCGATAGACGCCATCAATACGGATGATTATTACTGGTTGGCTTTCTCTGGCAATTCAGGTGTGAATGGTCGTATCCGTTTAGAGGATGCCACCGGCCCGTGCGTGTTTAGAAGATGCAACATTACACAATTGGACGGCATACAAATTATTGAAAGCGAGGCTGTTTTTACGGACTGCCATTTCCATACTTTCCGTTGTGAACAACAAAGTGCTGTTGTCAATTGCATGAACTGCGACCCCGTGTTCACGAATTGCGAATTTGACAATAATAATGGTTCGGCCATCAGTTCTCCAGCCAATGGGCAAACCTCTCCTCAAATTACCGACTGTATATTCTTTTTAAATGTGAGTAATAACCCTCATATCAATCTTGGACCCGGTTCTCAAGATAGCATCCGTATCGTGAACTGTACCATTAACGACGGAGATTATATGGCAGGTGGCATCAGTATTGCCGACTTGATGGGAATTGGCGACACCAAAATCCTGTTGAAAAACAACAACATTTATTACAATCGCTATGGCTACAACCAACAAGGCTATCATCTCAGTTCAACCATCATTGGAAATACGTTTGACCAAAACAAACTCGAAACCAACCCGATGAACGGCGGCAGCGGTATCAGCATTTATGGCATGGACGAGAATAACAAGGCTTATATCCGAAATAATGTCATAACAAACAACCATTGGGGCATCACCGTCATCAATGCCGCTAATGTCGACCTTGGCACTGAAGACGATTGGGGGCACAACGTAATCCACGGTAACGGCCATGTCTATAATTATGGAGCAAGTTATGGTATTTTTGACCTGTACAACAACTCCACCTACGACATCACGGCCGTCGGCAACTACTGGGGTACAATTGATGAGCAAGAGATTGAAGACCATATCACCCATAAGAACGACGACCCAAATTTGGGATTGGTCAATTACATTCCTTTCCTTGAAGACGATAATGTAAGTGAGTCTAACACTACTGATTTTGAAGTGTGGCCGAATCCCGTTTCTTATGGTAGTTTCACTCTTACGCTTGAAAACGCCATACCTTCCGAATTGGTGATTTACAATGTCAATGGACAGATTGTGAAATCACAAAAAATTGATAATCAGACTAATGTTATTAATGTTGAATCTTTGGGAAGCGGGGCTTATTTCGTTGAAGTAAGGAATACTTCGGATAAGTCGGTTAAAAAATTACTAATCAAATAGGTATTACATTACTTTTTGTTACTTTTGCACAAATAAACAACTAAACTATGCCCGAAATACATTATGATACCAAGAATCAAACAATTTGAACTAAACGATGATTGGAAGTTGATGGTGACTTTCGATGATGGCTTTCGTGTTTGTTACGATGTGAAGGATGACATTGATACCATTGAAGATTTCAAAAGTTTGACTACTAAGATTGGTTTATGGCCTATGGCACAATTGGATAGCAGTCGAACCTGTATTTATTGGAACGAACGAATTGACATACCCAGCGACACTATATATGAATATGGTGTGCCACTTAACTGATAATACTAAACCATGTCCAAAACCATCGTAAATATTATAGACAAAAGCAATCCGTTGCCGGCATATCTGTTTACCAAGGAATATTACGAAGACGGCGACGAACTGCTGTTTATCTCCGCCGAGGAAGAAATCAATTGCATTCCTTTGTTAATAAAAGCGTTGGATATTGATGAAACGCTTGTGAAAACCATCATCGTCAAACGGTATCAGGACAAGTTCTTGTATGAACGCATTTGCCGCACCATCAAAGGTAATCTGATTCCCAACAAGCAGTATTACCTTAACTTGGCAGGCGGCAATCGTTACATGACCTTGTCGGTGCAGCATGTCTTCGAGGAATTCAACACCTTGTTTTTCTACACGCAAACCCGTGAAAATCTCATTGTCAAGACCATCTTTGACCACAGCATCTACGACGATGATGATGAGGTGTTCCCCGTCAAGCATCGGATGACGTTGAAGGAATATTTTGGCCTTTATGGACTGCAAAGCGATGTGGACCAACCGCGCAAACAGGTGAAAGAAACCGCTTTCTCGCAGCATTTGTTCACTATGTTTTCTCAAAATATGTTCAGTCGTGGTGACTATGAAGTGATGAGTACCTTACGCGAGAAATATCGCAACTGGAAGTTCCTCATCATCTCGCAGGTCGAAAAACCTGATAAAGAATATATGACCGCCATACCTAACCTCAGCAAGTTCTTGGATTTCATTGGTTTCGTTCCAGAAAGACCAGGTTCTTTGCAAAACTTTGAAATAGAATACCTTACGGGCGGTTGGTTTGAGGAATATGTCTACGCGCTGATTAAGAATGTGCTGCAACCCGACGACATCGCTATGGGCGTGCATATCTCCAACGGCGTCATCAAGCACAACAATGAGTTGGATGTGTGCTTCATGAAGGCCAACAAATTGTTTGTCATCGAGTGCAAGACGGGTGTGACCAGCGAAAGCCTTTTTAATGAAATCGTCTATAAGGTCTGCGCTCTGAAGGAAGTGCTTCTCGGCAGCGGTAATTCCTACATTTTCTCGCTCAAGAAAGACCACAAAGGCAACTGGAAAAAGACCGCCAAATACATGGGCATCACCTTCTGCGATTGGCTTAATTTGACCAAGCCTGAGAATCTAAAGCACATCTTGAACGAGATGAATCGGATTGCAAAGGAAAGCTGATTTTTCGGAAGAAACTTCCACTCTTGACTTCAGTCCGAAAAATAAAGGTCGATTGTCATCAAAATGTCCGGCAGGGAAACCAAAACAAACGGGATATTCATATTCAGAAACAGCCTCAGCAATAACTTCCTCGGCGGTTTGTCCAAAGGGATGACTATTATCGTGGATTTGCGTCAAGCCGCCAACGATGAGTCCTTTCAAATGTTCAAGCTTTCCAGCACGTTTTAGTCCGTGCATCATCCTGTCAATGTGGTAGATATATTCATCTACTTCTTCGATGAACAAGATTTTTCCATCCAATTCGGGAAAAGTATCGGATTCTATCATGCCATACAGAACCGACAGATTTCCACCCACAATTTTACCTTCCATTTTTCCCAAGCGGTTCAATGGATTTGAAGCAATTTCATAATGCAAAGACTTGCCAGTCAAAGCGTCAAATAAAGACTGTTTGGCTTCTGGAGTTTTGTTGGCAAAATAGAAAGGCATGGCAGCATGAAGACTGGGAACGCCCAAACGGCTCAGTTTGCCATGCAACACCGTACCATCACTGAAGCCAATAATCCATTTCGGATGTTGTAAAAAATGGGTGAAGTCCAACTTGTCAATGATACGGATACTACCATATCCGCCTCTCGCTATCCAAATTGCATCAATATCCTCATTATCAAGATATTTTTGAAACACAGCCGCACGTGTGTCATCATCACCAGAGAATATATAATATTGGTTGAAGAGTCTGTCGTCGTAAACTGGAACAAAACCCATGTCTTTCAACCACTGAATACCGAAGGCAATTTCTTCTCGTGTCACCATTCGCGCTGGGGCTGCGATGGCTATTTTGGAGCCGGTTTTTAGGTTATTTATTATCAAGAATTTAAGAATTAGAGATTTTATTACTGAAAGCTATTAATTGAATTAGAGAAAAAATCATGAATGATTTTCATTCTTTAATAACATCGTTTTCATCCAAGGCCTCGCCATCATATTTCACTTCCTTGCCTTGATTGTAAGTGACGGTAAAATACAACTCGCCTGTATCCAGATATTTCTTCCAATCGCCGTGTTTGACGCCTGCCTTATAATTCTGTATCTCACGCAACCTACCGTTTTCATAATAGAACAAATGTTCACCATCAGGATAGCCCGCATTGAAAGTGCCGCGAAAAGCCATCTTGTCATTGTCATAATACGAAATCCATTCCCCTACTTGCTTGTCGTTGCGATACTCGCCTTGGGTGCGCATGTCTCCAATCTCTTCAGTCCACTTACCGTTTTTCATGCCGTCGAAATAGGTCCCTGAAACAATGATATTACCTTTAGCATCATACTCTTTGTAAGGCCCATTTGGCTGACCTTTATAGAACTGTTCCTCAATCTGTTTTTGGCCATTGTCATAATACCAAGTCCAAAATCCATCGGGCTGACCTTCTTTATAACTACCAACTTCCTGAATCTGACCATTTTGATAATAAAATTTCCATTCTCCTGAACGCTCACCGTCGATGAAGAGACCTTCAGCACGTAATGTACTGTCGGGATAAAACTCCTTATACTCGCCACGGCGTTTTCCATCTGTACCGACAATGCCTTCACCCACCAATGCGCCCTTTTTATAAGTCTGGGAATTGATTACATTACCTTCCTCGTCAAACTCACGCCAAACACCCTCTCTTTTGCCGTCACGGAACGAAGCCTCACGTTTTACCTTGCCATTGGGATAATACTCATGCTTCACGATGAGTGGCTTTTGGTCACCTTCCAAGATCTGCTCCACATCATTCACATATTTTGTGATTTTCTTAAGGTTGCCTTTCTCATCGTATTCCTTATAAAACCCGTCGCGCAGACCATGACGGTAATAACACTCTGTATGCACACTCCAATCCTCATAAAATGTTTTCCAATAGCCATGCTTTTTACCTTCACGGTCGTAACGGTTCAAGGCTTCGCGGGTCATGACAAAGCCCTTGCGATAAGTGATGATTTCACGCAACAAGCCAGTGGTATCAAAGATTGGGGAAATACCTTCTTCAAAACCATCCTTATAGGTAATATTCTGAATCAAATGCCATTTTTTGTCGTATCTCCTCCCCACCCCTTGTTTCACGTCATTCACATAAGGCTCCATAAGAATATCCTCTTTACCGTAGGTAAAGCGAGGTCCATTTTTCAAGTCCTTTACATAATTTACTATTAAAGTGGTGTCGCCAGCTTCCGAGAAGAACACCCATGTGCTGTCCAAAAGGAAATTCGTGCGTCTGCCAATCGACTTCAGTTGACCACTTTCGTAATAAGTCTTCCAAAGTCCGTCAGGCTTGCCGTCACGTAGTGTCCCTTCGCTCGAAATTTGTCCACTTGGATAGGTATAAGTCTGATATTCAGTCTGTGATAAAACCTCATCACTGAAAAACAAACTCATCAATATCAAAAAAACAATACTTTTTATCCGCTTCATTGGCTCATTAAATTCGGGTCAAAATTAGACATTTTCGTTGGATTAGAGATACCCGTTTTTCAATTCTTGAAAAATGCTCACCAACTTATCAACATCACAATTATCAATATTTCATTTTTTAATTATTAAATTTCAAATTAATTGAAGTTTGATAGGGATGTTAATAAGCCTGTGAATTGGTTGAAAACTTTTCAATAAAGTTCTTGCATTATTAATTTTCAATTTGAGATGCTCATTTTTGAAACCATCAAGCATTTATTTTTCAGGCTGATTTATCTCTTTTTGAATATTCGTTGAAAACCAAAAAAACGACTAAAATGAAGTCCTATTTTTTGAAATAGTGTTGATTTTTTTCTCTTTTTTAGGTTGAAATCTGTTCATAAAAACTGACTCAATTTTTATGCACCTCAATCAAAAAGTTATCAACAGAATACTTGTTGATAACTTATTATTTTATTGATTTTCAGTATATTATTTCAAAAATGTTGATTTTTTATAAGCGGATAAGTCTTTCAGAAATAGTGCAATATGACGGTGGCGCGTAATGAAAATATGTAATTTTGCATCATCATTTATCAACAGCGGAAAAATGGAACACATCATACCCATAGCAAGCGACCATGGCGGCTTCGAGATGAAGGAATTTTTGATTGAGAAATTGAAAGAAGCAGGTTATATGGTCAAAGATTTTGGAACTTATAGCAACGAGAGCGTCGACTATCCTGACATGATTCATCCTTTGGCTTCAGCCATCGAACATGGAGAATATCCCTTGGGAATCATTCTTTGCGGCAGCGGCAATGGTGCCCAGATGACTGCCAACCACCATCACCATGTAAGAGCAGCTTTGTGTTGGAATGTTGAATTGGCCAAACTTGCTCGTCAACACAACGATGCCAATATCCTTGCCTTGCCTGGTCGTTTTATTCCCAATGAGTTGGCTTGGGAGATGGTGAAAGTTTTTCTAAACACTGAATTTGAAGGCGGACGTCATACCAAAAGAGTCGAAAAGATAGAACCTAATGAAAAAGATGATGAGTGAACCTAACACTATATTCCAACAAGGCTGTGAGACAGCTTTCGATGAAGAACACTGGCAGAAAATCAATTATAGTACTGGTTGTTTTGAGACCAATTTTGCCAAAGGTAAGGTGAATTACCGTAACCTTGACTTGGAAAAACAACGTGCCTACACCCTTCGCAACAAGTCACTATTGGGTTTGGAAAAACTTTTGGTTGATTTTGAGACGCATTTCACTGAAAACGGAGGTAAAGTGCTTTGGGCACGCAATGCCGACGATGCTTTGACCATGATTTTCGATCTCATTCGCAAGGAAAAAGCCAACTCTATCATGCGGTCGAATTCGACAGTGCTTGATGAAATAGAACTCAATGGTTTCTTGGAACGGAAAAACATTCATGTAGTGGAGACGAAAGTGGGTCGTTTTATTCTCCATGAAGGCGAACAAAAACCCTATCATCCCTTGATGCCATCCATTCATCTTTCGAAAGAAGAGAACAATGCCATCCTTACAGGTGCTTTCAAGTTGAAACCTGACAGCACGGTCAGACAAATGGTTAACTTTGTGCGTCATGAGGTCGCTATTGAATCGAAAGATGTGCCGATTTGTATCACTGGTGCTAACTTCTTGCTTTCTGATACAGGTGGTGTGGTATTGACAGAAAACGAAGGCAATATATTGAAGTCTACTTCTACAGCTAAGGTTCACATTGTAGTAGCTGGCATAGCTAAAGTGATTCAGAATACCGACGATTTAAGTGTGTTGTTGCCTTTGCTTTCCATGCATTCTTCGGGACAAAGCATGGCAGCTTGCAACACTATCACTTTCGGTCCGACAAAGACGGGCAAAGGTCCTGGACAGATGTATGTGATTTTATTGGACAACAACCGCTCCGAGTTACTCGCTCATGAAAAACAACGCAAAGCCATGTCGTGCATACATTGTGGGGCTTGTGTAAGCGTTTGTCCGGTTTATAAGAACATAGGTGGATATTCTTATGGCACAAAACACATTGGCCCTGTAGGAACGGTGATGACGCCTTTGATGTTAGGCATGGAAGAATACCATCATCTGAATGCAGCTTGTGCCTTGTGTGGCAAATGCGTCGACATCTGCCCAGTGAAGATTCCGATAGATGACTTAATCATTGAAAACCGCCACTTGGCTATGACAAAAAAAGAAGGGAATGCCCGTTTTGATGCCTTGGTGAAGGCTATGGTTTGGCACTGCAAGTCACGGAAAAAAATGGATGGTCCAATGTTTTTCAAAAAGATGGAAATGAAACGCTTGTTGGGGTCGCTTTGGGGTAATAGAACCCTGCCTGAGTTTGCCTCCAAGTCGTTCAGCCAGCAGTGGAAAGAAAGGAATCTTTAATTAAGTAGATGAGCAAAATTAGTTTTCCTATTGGACACGAGACTACGAGACTTTTTGACTATGACCATTGACAATGACTATGACCGTTTCCACGGGGATGCTGAAGTTTCAGCCTTTGGTTGAAGCGGTCATTGTCATAGTTACAAGTCATCGTCCCGAAGTCAAAAGATATTGCAGTTTAATTTTGAACAGTTACTTAGATGAAAAAGAAATTGACCGTCTATGTCATTCCCTTTGGAATCTATTGACGGTCAATTTCTATATATTTGTAATACTCATTTAATAGGAGAACGGGAATTCGCAAATTCGGGATAAAGAGGAACCATTTTTTTTTGGACTTTCAAAGCCTTTTGGCAAGGTGTTGGCAAGGAGATGGCAAGGTGTAGGCATACTCAAACAGCTTGCTTGACTATGCCAACAGTATGCCTAGAGCGAGAGAAGAGCGAAGGAAGAGCGAAGTAATCCCGTTCCAGGGGAGGATTGTAAATCCGCCAGAAATGTGTCTCCCCGCAGGATAGGGTAAATCTTACAGCTGATAGATATAGGGGCCTACTCCTTCACCACCTTGTCCGAATAAGTCTTCCCGTCCTCCAAGGTGACCTTCATCAGGTATTGCCCTGGCGCGAGGCCTTGCAGGTCCACGTTTTCCAATTTTTTGCTCTGTGTGCGCACCAAGCGTCCTTGCATGTCGTAGAGCTCGACTTGCGCGGGCTTCACATCGGGCGAGTATTGCAGGTGGAGCCGGTCTTGGGCGGGGTTGGGATAGAAGAGGTAGGGACGGATGTAGGCTTCCGCTTCGGGAGTGCCTACGACGCCATCGTCATGGATGAAATAACAGAAGAAATCGTGAGGTGGCTCTTCCTTGTTGGATCTCCCTCCGACGACGAAACCGTCTTTCGTCACGCCCGTCCGGCAATGGATATGATGGTATCCTCCGGTTGCAGAGTATGTCCCCAGGCAATACCGCTGCCAGATGATGTTCAGGTCGGTGTCCAGCTTCGCAATGCCAATCCATCCCACGTTGGTCGAATAATTCGCATTGGTGCGGTAGGCGAAATAGAGGTTGCCGTCGGCCGATTGCTCCAGGCCTATGGGAAAGCCGTAGTACTGGACATGTGTATAGATGGGAGTGGACTCGAACTGGGCGTTCGCGAGGCAGGCATGGGTCGTCTTGTCGTACTTCATGATGCAGGCTCCGTTCCTAATTACGTTGTGCCGCTCGTATTGTCTGGCTTCAAGGAAAGACCCGTCGTCAAGCGGAAGGATGTCGAGCTGGATGTAGTTTTCCGTGTAGGACACGCTTGGATAAGGCGGATAGACATCCCCGTAGGATTCCTCCATCACTATGGTTTCCTGCTGGGCAAACAGGGAGTCAATCACATGATAATTGTAGCCGCCCCCCGCGGCGTTCATGTCAATGAGGGCATATTCCCTTGGGGAATCGTTGAAGACGGCCAAGGCATGGAACCTGGGAAAATTGATGTGAAACAGGTGTGAAAAGCTCACCCTATCCCTCAGCGAGCCGTCGAGGCCGATGCGTGCGACGACGGGTGTGTCCCATCCTCCCTCCATCAGGTACATGAGCACGATGTTGTCGCCTTCCAGCATGATGGTGCAGAGCCTGTCGACAATGGCATTTTCCAGAGGGACGATGACGGCGTTGCCCAAGTCCTCAAAGTCCAGGTTGTCGTCGAAATGGCGGATGCGGAGGCTTGTCTCTGACGTTTTGTAGTTATAGACAAGGTAGGCGTAGATGTAGTCGTCGCCATTGGGATTCTGTGCCAGCAGGACGCGTGAGCCGTCGTCGTAATTATGGCCTTTGCCGTCATCCTGCGCCGAGGAGCGCGAAGAGGTTCCGTCGAAGGCTTCGTCCTTGGCCACGAAGACGGAATCGATGACGTCGTTGTCCTGGGGGGAGAGCCTGTAGAACCAGTCGCCGATGTATTGGCTGCCGTCTTGTGATTTCAGGAAGAGGCGTGTCAGCAGCGTGTTGTCTCGCATCTCCAAGAAGGTGGGGAAGTTGAAGGCAACGCTCGTGTCTCCATCGGGTCCGGTGATGCACATGAAGAGCGAGTCGCGGGAGTAGTCCATATCACTGGCTTGGACATGGAATGCAGCAAGTGCAATTGCGATGATGAGAAGCAGTTTTTTCATGACGGACGCGGTTTTATTGAATACTATTTTGGCAAAATTACAAATTAATGCAGTTCAAGAACTGATTTTCTGTTATTATTAGGAAATGCTCTTTGGTTTAAGGGTGTTCCAAACGAAAGAAACAGGTTCTCTGTTGGATTACTTCAATAGGTTTTCCATCTTCTCTTTTCTCCTTTTCCGTTCTGGCCACACCATTGGCGTAACACAATGCTCCCGAAATAAACAAACAGAGCATCAGAACCAATGTTGTTGCATTATCCATCGCTTTACAAATTTAGATGACGATGCAAAAGTAGTGTTCCCCTAATACTTTGTCAAGAAAAACTATGTTCGGATTTGTTCGGGTTTTTGATTAACGTCTTGCCAATCAAATGGATACAGACTCGTTGGCGATGGCCTGCAAGGTGAAGATCGGAAAGGCCAAGCAGATAGAGGCAGCAATAGTCGAGGTCACCTTGGGTGAGGGCGGGATAGGCTTTGGCCAAGCGGATGGTGAACTGGTTGAAGTGACGGTCGGCCGCTTTGTGCAAAGCAGAGAGTTGGTCGTTGTCCAGTGCATAGTCCTTATAGAACGTGTAGTCCATCTTCGATTTGAACTTTCCTTCGTTCACCCGCTCCATGATGAGATGGCAGATGGGTTCGTCGTTGAACGATAGGGCTTGTGCCTCTTGCTTCGGGTTCATGTTGTCCGTTTGCTGCCTGATCTGGTCTTTCAGCTCGCGCAGCTCCTCGTTGCTCCGCTTCAGGCGGTTGGAAAGGGCGGATTGCTG